>NZ_CP167068.1:1115000-1715000 GCF_051055405.1 Hominifimenecus sp. rT4P-3
GAAAGTACAGCCGGTTTACGATCAGGTTGCGGAGCAGGTAGGAGAAGAGCTGGTTAACGCTTTCTTGGGCCGTTAAGCGATTGAGATTCGTTAGAATGTAAAATCGGAATAATAGGGGTTGTTGCAAAAGGTGGATAAAATCTACTGGAGCGACAGCTCCTTTATTATTCAATAAGAAATTCCGTTAGAATTTTTTGAAAGAGAGGGAGAGAGCAGATCATTTATAAGCAAGTAAAAAAAGCAATATATTTACTATATTGCTTCTTTCATTGGCAAGGGCACACTTTGTCCTGACCGTGTGCGCCTTTGCCAATTGAAGGTACACAGACAAAATACAATAAATTATTTTATTAGAGGGTTGCATAGGGACAACTTTGCATCGAACAGGAAGCGCAGCGATTTTCATCCTGTTCCGCAGCTGCGCCGGGACCCGCGCCAAACAGATAGAGCATGGATTTTTCCGGTTGCAGCATATAGTGAGAATTTAGGGTGACTGGGAGAGCGTCTTCTTCCAGTAATAGTTCCAACAGTTTTTTCTGTGTCTCCAGTTCTACGGGTGGTTCACCCGGCGAAAAACGGCGGCTAAGCCGAAAACCTTCTTTTTCCATCTGGCACTGAATGTGCTGATTTAGCTGAAGGGAAGCGTTAAAGATAACGTCGTTAGAAATGTCGTTGAGCAAATACCCTTCCAAGTATTCACCGGTATCCATTTTTTCTTGAATGGCCTGGAAGATCCGATCAGAACAGGATACCAGGCAGACCACCCATCTTTTCCACGGCTTTATCAGCGAAGAGGGAAGCGGAGGCGCCGAATCAAAGACGCGATAACACAACAAAAGATCCATGGATTTCAGCGCAAGAGCTTGAATTTCATCAAAGATACTTTCCACATAGGAAAAAGCGCGTGTATTTTCCCGAATTTGCAGCCGGTGGTAAACTTGTTCTTTATGGAAAACCATTTCCGGGGTGAAATAATAGAGCATGAAAGCCTCCTTGCCTGCAGTGACGCCTGAAATCGATAGAATAAGACTAGTTTAGCAAAGCCAGAAGGAAAACGCTAGAAATTGAAGGTGATTTTTGGTATTATTTTATGGTTTCTTGTCTCAGAAGCTAAAATAAGGCCATCGCTTATAACTGAAAAACAGTTATTGGCGGCAGCCTTTTTTAGATTTCCTTTTACTCGATTTTGCTTGTGATCGAAAAAGCAATATTTTTTCGATGCTTATGCTCTTTCTACTAAACCGGATTTTAGGCAGGACGTACAAACGTACATTTTCTTACGGGTCTCGCCAACTTTTACCTTTACCGATTTTACGTTCGCTTTCCACATCTTGTTGGAACGTCTATGGGAATGGCTCACTGCATTTCCGAAATGAGCACTCTTACCACAAACAGCACACTTTGCCATAACCGCACCTCCTTGCCATCCACAATAGGCCGGATAGAATTCATCGGGCCCAGAACATGTAATATAATATCAGAAGAACGCGTAAATTGCAAGCAGATTTTGAAAAAAATTATGTTTGCTTTTTACCATAAAATAGGTATAATATAATTACTCTTACTATGCAGAGTGAAACTTTTTATTTAAATTTACAAGGGCGGGCGATTTTGCCTTTGTGTCAGCAAAAACCTAGGAGGGATATCTATGAAATGCAGGATTAACAATCCGATGGGCGAAATCCTCATTGATACCGATGTCATTGCCAAATATGCCGGTACGATTGCGGTTGAGTGCTTTGGCGTTGTGGGCATGGCTTCCATAAATGTGAAAGATGGCCTGGTCAAACTTCTTCGGAAGGAGAGCCTTTCCAACGGAATCAATGTAACCATCGAGGATAACCGGATCTGCATTGATTTCCATGTGATCGTTTCTTATGGGGTCAGCATCTCCGCTGTATCCGATAACCTAATCGAAACTGTAAAATATAAGGTGGAGGAATTTACCGGAGTTTCGGTGGAACGGGTGAATATTTATGTAGAAGGAGTACGGGTGATCGACTGATCCCGTTGTGAGGAGGAGACTGTTGTGTCTATAAATACAATCGACGCCAAACTGCTTTGCAGCATGTTTTTGGCAGGTGCAAAAAATCTGGAAGTCAATAAAGACTGGATCAATGATTTGAATGTTTTTCCAGTTCCGGACGGAGATACCGGGACAAATATGACTTTGACCATTCTGTCCGCGGTAAAGGAAGTACAGCGTCTGACAGACGTGACCATGGAGAGCCTGGCAAAGGCGATTTCTTCCGGTTCTCTCCGCGGGGCCAGAGGAAACTCCGGCGTGATTTTGTCGCAGCTGTTCCGGGGCTTTTCAAAAGAAATCAGTACCGTGGAAACGCTGGATAAGGCGGCGATCGCCCGTGCGGCTCAGAGAGCGACCGAAACGGCTTATAAAGCGGTTATGAAGCCAAAGGAAGGGACGATTCTGACGGTGGCCAAGGGAATTGCCGATAAGGCCATGGAGCTTGCGGATACCGAGATGGAGATGGAGGATTATCTGCGGGAACTGATTGCCTACGGCGATAAAGTTTTGGCTTATACTCCGGAACTGCTCCCTGTTTTAAAACAAGCGGGAGTAGTAGATTCCGGTGGACAGGGCCTGATGCAGGTCCTAAAAGGCGCTATGGAGGGATTCCTCGGCAAGGAGATCGTGATGCCGGTGGAAACGGAAGTTTCCTCTGCCGGATCTCCCAGGGAAACCGCGTCCAGTGAGGATTTGGGAGATATCAAGTTTGGGTACTGCACAGAGTTTATCATCAATTTGGAGAAAGCGTACGGCGAGGCTGATGAGCGTGAGCTGAAATCCTATCTGGAATCCATCGGCGATTCTATCGTGTTGGTTTCCGACGACGAGATTGTAAAGATTCACGTGCATACCAATCATCCGGGGCTTGCCTTTGAGAAGGGATTGTCTTATGGAAGCTTGTCCCGCATGAAGGTAGACAATATGCGGGAGGAACACGAAGAGAAGCTGATCCGCGAAGCTTCCCGAATTGCCCAGGAAGAAAAGGCGGCTCAGGCGGAACAGCCCCGTAAAGCGGCTGGTTTTATTGCCGTTTCCATCGGAGAGGGACTGAACGAGATTTTCCGCGGCCTGAATGTAGACGAAATCATCGAGGGCGGCCAGACCATGAATCCCAGCACCGACGATATGCTGACGGCCATCGACAAGGTGAATGCGGATACGATTTTTATCTTCCCGAATAATAAAAATATTATTTTAGCGGCGGAGCAGGCGGCTCAGTTGGTGGAGGATAAGAAAGTATTGGTCATCCCGTCCAAAACGGTTCCTCAGGGAATTACAGCGATTATCAACTATTCTCCGGCCCGTTCCGACGAAGAAAATGCCAGCACCATGACGGAAGAGATGGAGACGGTAAAGACTGGGCAAGTGACCTATGCCGTGCGGAATACGACGCTGGACGGCAAGGAGATTCATGAGGGAGATATCATGGGAATTGGCGATCACTCGACCCTTCTTGCAGTCGGAAGCGAGGTCGACGAAGTGGCCAGAGAAATGCTGGACGCCATGATAGACGACGACACGGAACTGATTAGTATTTATTATGGCGCAGACATCAGTGAAGAACGAGCGGCGCAGATGCAGGAGGCAGTGGAGACTGCATATCCGGACTGCGATGTGGAGGTTCACTATGGCGGGCAGCCGATTTATTACTATGTGGCGTCGGTAGAATAAAGAATGTTGGAATGAGATAGAGGAAACCGGGAAATCTGACGACAGGTTTCCCGGTTTTCGCTTTGAAATGGAAAGGACGCCGTGAAACAGGCGGTTGTTCTCCGGTTTGATTTTGGAGTGTGAGGTGAGATCGTGCGGGAAACGGATTCCGTAAGCAAGTGTAAAGGAGTAGGAGCAAAGACGGCGGAAGCCTTTGGGCGTCTTGGAATCGAGACAGTTGGGGATTTGCTGCGTCATTATCCGGCGCGCTATGATGCCTTTGCTCCGGCGGCGCCCATTGGGGAAGCCGAAGAGGGAAAGATCGTTACAGTGAAAGGAGTTTTCCTGACAGCTCCTCAGGCCAACCGGTTCGGACGCTTGTCCACGCTATCCGTGACCATCGGCGATGAAAGCGGACGGGTAAAAGCGGTCTGGTTTCACCAACCCTATTTAAAGAACACCCTTCGCAAAGGGGAACAGCGGGTTCTTCGTGGAAGGCTGGTGCGAAATCGCTTTGGCTTGACTTTGGAGCAGCCACAGATTTATAAGCCGGAAGATTATGAGACGATGGAACATACGCTCCGTCCAGTCTACGGGACTGCAGCCGGCCTTTCCGGAAAAGTGATCGGGAAAGCGGTGGCGCAGATTTTGGACGAGGCAGATTTGGAAAAAGAATACCTGCCTTCGGAAGTGCGCAGCCGTTATGGTCTGGCGGAGTGGAACTATGCGATCCGCACCATTCATTTTCCACCGGACCGGCAGGAGCTTTTGTTTGCCAGAGAGCGTCTGGTCTTTGACGAGTTTTTCCTTTTTATCCTGGCGATCCGGCGCCTAAAGGAAAAAAAAGAGGAGATTTCCAATCCGTTTTCTTTTGAGAAAAATGGTTGGTCGGAGGCTATCGTGAAGGGGCTCCCTTACGAACTGACCAACGCGCAAAAAAGGGTGTGGGGGGAGATTGGTCAGGATCTGCGGGGAAAGCGGTTGATGAACCGACTGATTCAAGGGGACGTCGGATCCGGAAAGACGATTCTGGCTTTGCTGGCGCTTACGGACGCGGCGGAAAACGGCTATCAGGGCGCGCTGATGGCTCCCACCGAAGTATTGGCCAGACAGCACATGGAGAGCTTTACGGAGATTTATGAAACATACCAGATTCCCTGCCGTCCGATTTTGCTGACAGGCTCCATGACGGCGGCGGAAAAGCGGAAGGCCTATGCGGCTATTGCAAATCATGAGGTGGATTTGGTGATTGGAACCCATGCGCTGATCCAGGAAAAAGTGGTTTATGACAAATTGGCGTTGGTGGTTACCGATGAACAGCACCGCTTTGGCGTCCATCAGCGGGAGACATTTTCCCAAAAAGGAGGGACGCCCCATATTCTTGTGATGAGCGCCACGCCCATCCCTCGGACGCTGGCGATTATTCTCTATGGAGATCTGGATATTTCGGTGGTGGACGAACTGCCCAAAAGCCGCCTTCCCATTAAAAATTGTGTGGTGGATGTGTCTTACCGCCCGAAAGCCTACCGTTTTTTGCAAAAAGAGATCGAGGATGGGCGCCAGGCCTATGTGATCTGCCCGATGGTGGAAGAAAGCGAAGGCCTGGACGCAGAGAATGTAATCGACTATACGGAAAAGCTGCGGGCTGCCTTGCCGCCGGCTATCCATGTGGACTATCTGCATGGAAAAATGAAGGCGAAAGAAAAGAATGAGCGGATGGAACAGTTCCTCCGTGGGGAAATACAAGTGCTGGTTTCCACGACGGTTGTGGAGGTGGGAGTGAACGTGCCAAACGCCACGGTGATGATGGTGGAGAACGCCGAGCGCTTCGGCCTGGCCCAGCTGCACCAGCTGAGGGGGCGCGTCGGCCGGGGCAGCTATCAGTCGTACTGCATTTTTGTGGACGGATCCGGCGAGGGGGAAAACAACGCCAGACTGAAAATCTTGAGGGACTCCAACGATGGATTCCGAATTGCCTCGGAGGATTTGAAGCTGCGGGGGCCGGGAGACGTATTTGGCGTACGCCAGAGTGGAAATCTGGAATTCGCCCTGGGAGATATCTTTACGGACAGCCGGATTCTTCAGGCGGCGTCGGACACGGCCGAGGAGATTTTAGAGCAGGATCCAGAGCTTACTTTTTCCGAGCACCGTCCTCTTTCTGAACGACTGGACCGGTACCGAAAAGAAAGCTTTGACCGCTTGTATTTGTAGCGGGGGAAAGTGTGTCTGTCTGCCGCCTTTGAAGGAGGCTTATCCATAGGATACGAGGAGGTTTTTGTGTGAAAAATTCCAGCCGTTTTTTTGCCAATCGGGAATGTGAATATTATCCTTGCCATAAAGGCATCGAAGAGATGAACTGCCTGTTCTGTTTTTGCCCTTTTTATCTGCGGGAAAAGTGTCCGGGCAAGCCGCAGTATTTTGAGAAGAACGGGAAAAAAATCAAAGATTGTACTGCGTGTACCTTTCCGCATCGGCCGGAAAGTTATGATGTAATCATCGAGTGGCTTAGAAAGCAAAATCAAAAGTAGATAGGTGCTAGGATATAAAAACGATAAATATATGATAAATAGGAGGAAATGACGATGCAGGAATGTCGGAAAGTGAGAAACCGTCTGTTGGGAGCAAAGGTAGCGGATGCTCTCAAGGCGAGAAACATGGACGCTTGGTATGTGGAGACGAAAGAGGAGGCGCTGGAGAAGGCGCTGTCCATCATTCCGGATGGAAGTTCCGTCAGTTGGGGCGGCTCCATGTCTGTCCAGGAGATTGGATTGATTGGGGCCTTGAAGGCCAAGGGAACCATGGAGATTTATGACCGGGATGCGGCGGCAACGCCGGAAGAACGGCAAAAAGCGATGCGCCAGGCATTTTTTTGCGATTACTTCCTTGCCAGCAGCAATGCGGTCAGTGAGGATGGAATTCTGGTAAATATTGATGGATATGCCAATCGAGTAGCGGCCATTGCTTTCGGCCCGGAGCACGTACTGATGGTAGTTGGCATCAATAAAGTGGTGAAGACAGAGGCGGACGCCCTTTCCCGCGCCCGCAGCATTGCCGCTACCAGCAACGCCCAGCGTTTTGAGATCAATACCCCTTGCAAAAAGACAGGCGCCTGCGCCAATTGCAAGATACCGGACACGATTTGCTGCCAGTTCTTAACGACCCGTTACAGCAAAGCGGCGGGGAGAATCCAAGTGATTTTAGTAGGGGAAGATTTGGGGCTGTAAGTGTTGGTGTGAAATTATTCACTGAAAAGAACAAATTTTCTCTTTACTTTATTCCGCTAGTGTGATAGACTGCTAACGAACGGAATCATAACCCATACGATTTCGAAAAAGAGGATACTTTTGGGAGGATACGATTATGATGAAAAAAGTTTTTGCTTGGGGCATGGCCGCTCTGATGGCGGCATCCATGTTGGCTGGCTGCGGCAGCAGTAATGATGCTACGACGCCTGCTGCGACGAAGGAAGAAGCTACCACGGCTGCTGCGGAAACAGAAGCCACCACGGCTGCTGAGCAGACCACGGAAGCGGCTACTACGGCTGCTGCCGGCGAGAAGAAAACCTTTACGGTAGGATTCGACGCGGAGTTCCCTCCGTACGGCTACAAGGATCAGACCACCGGCGAGTACACCGGCTTTGATCTGGAGATGGCGCAGGCTGTCTGCGATCTGGAAGGCTGGGAGTTAGTAAAGACCCCGATCAACTGGGATGCGAAGGATATGGAACTTTCCTCCGGTACGATCGATTGCATCTGGAACGGCTTTACCATGAACGGCCGTGAGGATGATTACACTTGGAGCGAGCCTTACATCGATAACAGCCAGGTGTTTGTCGTTTTGGCGGATTCTGAGATCAAAGCGCAGGCAGATCTGGCAGGAATGGTTGTCGGCGTACAGAAGGATTCTTCGGCTATGAAAGCTCTGGAAGATCCGGAAGGCGGTTTAGAGCTGGCGAAGACCTTTGATTCCATGCAGCAGTATGCGGATTACAACACAGCCTTTATGGATTTGGAAGCCGGCGCGATCAGCGCGATTGCTGTGGATATCGGCGTGGCGAAGAATCACATGGCTGCCGACGAGGGCAAGTTCCGCTGCTTAGATGAGATCTTGACGAAAGAAGAATATGCCGTTGGTTTCCTGAAGGGAAATACCGAACTGCGCGATATCATACAGAAAGATCTGGAAGCTTTGAAGGCGGACGGTACCGTACAGAAGCTGGCGGAGAAGTATGACGTTACGGACATGCTGAAAGACTGATGTTACCTTCCGGTGACAAGGACGCATGCTCTTGTCTAGGAAAGGCAAAAAGAGAAGAACTGACACAGACGTAGGACGCACTTCGGTGCGCCCTATTTGTGCAAAGGAGGATATGGGACATGGCGATGATGCTGTCACAACTGGGAGAAGGGATGATTAAAACCTGCGGGATATTTTTCTGGACCCTTCTGTTTTCCCTGCCGCTTGGAATGATCGTGGCCTTTGGCCGCATGGCAAAAAATCCTTTATTGCGGAATTTTACCAGATTATACATAGCGGTGATGCGAGGCACGCCTTTGATGCTTCAGCTTTTTGTGGTTTATTTTGGGCCTTTTTATGTATTTGGCATGAAGCTTAGCACCAGCTGGCGGTTCTTTGCTGTGATCATCGGTTTTGTCCTGAATTACGCCGCTTATTTTGCGGAGATTTACCGCTCTGGTATCCAGTCCATGCCGGTGGGCCAGTATGAAGCGGCCAAGGTGCTTGGATACAGTAAATACCAGACCTTTTTTAAGATCATACTGCCTCAGGTGATCAAACGGATTCTTCCTTCTATCACCAACGAGGTAATCACTTTGGTTAAGGATACCTCCCTGGCGTTTGCGATCGCCTACGCGGAGATGTTCACGACGGCCAAGGAAATTGCAGCGGCGAATAAGTCCATTACCGCGCTTTTTGTGGCTGGTCTTTTTTACTTCATTTTCAACTTCCTGGTGGATTTTTTGATGGGACGGCTGGAAAAGAAGATGAACTATTACCGTTAGGAGGTTTCCATGAAGATATTAGAGATCAATCACTGCAAAAAGCAATTTGACGGGGTAGAGGTTCTGAAAGATATTTCCCTTTCCGTGGAGGAAGGGCAGGTGGTTTCGATTATTGGTCCTTCCGGCTCTGGAAAATCCACGCTGCTGCGCTGTGCGACGATGCTGGAGACCATGGATGGCGGGGATTTGATTTATCTAGACCGCCATGCAGTCCGGGACCAGAATGGAACGGCAAAGTATGCGCCCTCCCAGGAACTGCGGGAGATTCAACAGTATTTCGGCCTGGTTTTTCAGAATTTTAATCTGTTTCCTCACTATTCGGTATTGAAGAATATCATGGACGCGCCGCTTCATGTCCAGAAGCGGAACAAAGAGGAAGTCCGTAAGGAAGCCATGGAACTGCTGGTGAAAATGGGATTGGAAGACCGGGCAGACGCTTATCCCCATCAGCTTTCCGGCGGACAGCAGCAGCGGGTTTCGATCGCGCGGGCTTTGGCCATGAAGCCGAAGATTCTATTTTTCGACGAGCCGACCTCGGCGCTGGACCCGGAGCTGACGGGAGAGATTTTAAAAGTAATTAAAAGCCTGGCGGCGGAGCGCATGACCATGGTGATCGTAACCCATGAGATGGCCTTTGCCAGAGACGTGGCGGATCATGTGATCTTTATGGACGGCGGCGTGATCGTGGAAGAGGGCCGTCCGGAGGATGTCATTTCAAATCCCAAGAATGAACGGACCAAGGCATTTTTAAAGCGTTTTCAAAACTGATAGAGGCGGGTAAAAAGCGAATGCTTTTTGCCCGTTTTTTCTGGGGAATTTCGGTATCAAAAGACCTCGACGAAAAAACAGGTCGGAATATTTTGTAGGGTTTCGGAGCAAGTACTTCTATAAGTTCGGCAATTTGTAAAAAGCATTCGCAAAAATAAGAAACTCGCTGCGCTCAGACAGTCTTATTTTTGCTCATAAAACAAATTCCCGAACTCTAAGAAGTACTAACGCTCCTGCAAATACAAAATATTCCGACCTGTTTTTTCGTCGAGGTCTTTTTTAGCCTCTACCCTGCGCTCTATATTAATACACATCGCAAAAAATGTCGTCTTTTCGGCAACACATCTATAATTTCTGAATATTTCCATAGATCAAACAATTTTATATAATAATGATACCTTTAATTAACAAGAGCATACACGGTTAGAGCAGACGTTACTTTTGCCAATGAAGAGTATCAAAATAGGAGGCGCGGACGGTTATGAATGGATGGGAGATCCTGCTGGTGTCCTTGGGGTTGTCCTTGGACGTATGCGCGGCAATGATCTGTGAGGGAGCGGTGATCGCTCGCTGGGAAAAATGGAAAATCTTTTGCGCCGCTTCCTTGTTTACGCTTTGGCAGGTATTGGCCCTCCTGACCGGAAGCCTGATTCGTCTTTTGCCGTGGGTGTCGCAAAAATCGTCCGGCATTCAAATGGTTGGAACGGTTTTATCGATTATGATTTTTACGGCGATTGGAATTTATATGTTAAGAAAGGCTTGGAAACGGAAGCCTTTTGAAGAACGGCGGGAAAATGAAACCGATTGGAAGGCTCTTTGCTTTCTGGCGATTGTCATCAGCCTGGACGCTTTGTTTGCCGGCGTCGGCCTGGCGATCATGGACACCATTTTGTGGAAAGAGGCGCTGGCGCTGGCGATTTCCACGATTCTGGCCGCTACGCTTGGCGCGTGGGTCGGCTATCGCCTGGGAGCGGAACAAAAGGAAAAGGCCTATTTGATCGGAGGAATCTTGCTGGTTTTAGCCGGATTAGAAGCCGCTGTCAATTATTTACAATAGGAGGAAACGCTATGGGAGAACTTTCACACAAAGCCGCAAGGGGAGCGTTCGGCCTTGCCGTCGACAAGACGTTAAAGTACATGAACAAGGAGCCGGAAAACCGAGACAAGGCGTTGCTGAAGCTTGTGGATCTTTCGGAAGATTTTATGGGAGAAATCTATCAGAAAGAAAGCTATGAAGGCGCGCGCGCCCTGATACAAAATCACGACGCGAAATGGACGAAGTATTTTTACCGTCTTTTGGATGAAATCGATCCCCATGTGATCAAAATGACCGCCTTGAATCTGGGATTTGAAGCCGCGTTTCACGGGACAAAGACGATTCGGAAGAAACGCCGGGAACACCGCTGCAATATTCCCTGGCTGATTCTTTTGGACCCGACCAGCGCTTGCAATCTGCACTGTACCGGCTGCTGGGCCGCCGAGTATGGGCATAAACTGAATTTGACCTATGAAGAGCTGGATTCGATTATTACTCAGGGAAAAGAACTGGGAATCTATTTTTATATGTACACTGGAGGAGAGCCTTTGATGAGGAAGGCCGATATCCTTCGTCTGTGTGAGAAACACAGCGACTGTGCGTTCCATGCATTCACAAACGGAACCTTGGTGGATGAGGCGTTCTGCCAGGAGATGAAGCGGGTTGGCAATCTGTCGCTTAGTCTTTCCCTGGAAGGCTTTGAGGAAGCTAACGACGTCCGCCGCGGCTCAGGGATTTTTGACAAGGTATTGGCGGCCATGGACCTTTTGAAAGCCCACGGGCAAATCTTCGGTACTTCCATTTGCTATACGCGCAATAACTTGGAAACGGTCACCAGCGACGGTTTTTTGGATTTGATTATTGAAAAAGGCTGCCGTTTTACCTGGTATTTTCACTATATGCCAGTGGGAAATGAGGCGGCGGTAGAGTTGATGCCGACGAAAGAACAGCGGGAGTATATGTATCACCGGGTGCGGGAAATTCGCGGTATGGAAGGCGGAAAACCGATCTTTGCCATGGATTTTCAAAACGACGGCGAATTTGTCGGCGGCTGTATTGCCGGAGGGCGCAACTACTGCCATATCAACGCCAATGGAGATGTGGAACCCTGTGTATTTATCCACTACAGCAGCGCAAATATCCATGAGGTTTCTCTGCTGGAAGCGCTGAAGCAGCCATTGTTTATGGCGTATCGGGACGCCCAGCCGTTCAATGAAAATCATCTAAGGCCATGCCCGATGCTGGAAAATCCAGAGCTTTTGCAGGAGATGGTGGCCCGGACCGGGGCTCATTCGACGGATTTGCAGTCGCCGGAAAGTGCGGAGCATCTTTGCGGAAAATGCCAGGAGTACGCAAAGGATTGGAAAGTCTGTGCGGACAAACTTTGGGCGGAGCATCCAAAGCAGGCTGTCGGATATCAGAATTACAAGCAGGAAAATGAAGATTAAGATTTTGTGAATCTGCTGGCGAAACCTTCTTTTTTGTGATATGATACATCAAAAATCTAGGCAGGCCGCCAATCGGTCTGCCTCTCTAAAGGACTTACCATGGAACAGAAAAAAGAGATGACGAAGGCTCTTTTGGGCGGCGGTTTGAAAGAACTGATGGTATCCCACCCTTTCGAGAAAATCACGATTCGAATGATCACGGATAAAGCCGGGGTCATACGCCCTACCTTCTATAATTATTTTCAGGATAAATATGAATTGTTGGAATGGGTGGTTTGTGAGGAGCTTTTACAGAAAGTAGACGAAATGCTGGGACATCAGATGGAGCGGGAGGCAATGAAGCTTCTATTTGTCTTGATGGAGAAAGAAAAGACTTTTTACAAAAAAGCCTTTCAGGTCACAGGACAAAACTCTTTTGAAAGCATGTTGGAACTGCATTTCTGCCAAATGCTGGAGAAACGCTTAGAGCAGGCCCATTTAAAAGAGAGAACGGACGTCCGTATTCTGAGAAAAGAGGTAGTGGCGAAATATTACGCGATCAGCGTGGTCAATATTTTGAAAGCCTGGCTGTTGGAGAGCGGCGACGCGCTTTCGGCTGAGGACGTGGCGGAAGGCTTTTATTTTATGATTTCCCACTCGATTTTTGACGTACTGGAAAAGGAGGAGTAACATGGAGCAAGCGGCCCTGGTATTGGAGGGAGGCTCCCTGCGCTGTTTGTTTACGGCGGGTGTTTTGGATGTGTTTATGGAAGGCGAGTTGGAATTTCCCTATGTGATCGGCGTGTCGGCCGGGGCGATGAGCGGCTTGAATTATATTTCTCACCAGCCGCGCCGGACGGCCCGGATCAATATTGATTATGTCAATGACAGCCGGTATCTGGGAATGAAGAGCCTGCTTAAGACCCACAGTATATTTAACTTTGACTTCCTGTTTGGAGAACTTTCCGAGGAACTGATTCCCTTTGACGGGAACACGTTTGGGGAGTCGGAAAAGCAATTTGTAGCAGTATCCACCGACTGCGCGGCTGGGACGCCGTTGTATCATAAAAAGGGAGAGAGCGAAGATATTTTGCTTGCGGCAAGGGCCAGCAGCAGTATGCCCCTGTTGGCGCCGATGGTGCGTGTAGACGGCGCGGAATGCCTGGACGGAGGCATCACGAATCCGATTCCTTATCAAAAGGCAATGGAGGACGGTTTTCAGAAAATTGTTTTGATTTTAACCCGTCAGGAAGGATACCGGAAAAAGGCAAGTAAGGCGATGCAGGCGGTCTATCCCCGGTATTATAAAAAATACCCTCAGTTGGTAAAAGCATTACTGCAGATGGAGGAACATTATAACCGTATCCAGGAAGACATTTCTGCTTTGGAGCGGGAGGGGCGGCTTTTTGTGATTCGTCCGGAGGCGCCGGTGTCGGTATCCCGTATCGAAAAGGATACGGAGAAACTGGAGGATCTCTATACGGCAGGCCGCCGGGTCGCTTTTCGGCGGATGAACGCTCTTCAGGACTACTTAAAAGAATAGAAACAGAACAGAAAAAATGGACAAGAGGATTTTTGCTGAGGGCGGCGGAAAGCCTCTTGTCTTTTTATGGCAGTTCGGTTATAATTTCTCTAAATGCAGAAAAAACTGCAGGAGGA
Organism: Hominifimenecus sp. rT4P-3; assembly: GCF_051055405.1. GTDB lineage: Bacteria > Bacillota > Clostridia > Lachnospirales > Lachnospiraceae > Pseudolachnospira. The sequence goes on from NZ_CP167068.1 coordinate 1,128,591, forward strand.
GAGGAAATTTACTATGGAAAGAGAAAATTTTAAGTCACGGCTGGGATTTATTTTGATTTCCGCCGGATGTGCCATCGGTATTGGAAACGTTTGGCGTTTTCCCTTCGTAGTCGGAAACCACGGCGGCGGCTTTTTTGTTTTATTTTACCTGTTTTTCCTGATCGCGGTGGGCGTTCCTGTATTGACGATGGAATTCTCGGTGGGACGCGCGAGCCGTCAAAGCGCAGTAAAAGCTTATAAAGTGCTGGAAAAACCGGGGCAAAAGTGGCATATCCACGGCTATATTGCGATGTTTGGCAACTATGTCTTAATGATGTTCTATACGACGGTAGCCGGGTGGATGCTGTACTATTTTTATCGTTATGTGGCGGGAGGAATCGAGCAGTTGGATGGAGACGGCGTAGGGGCGGCCTTTGGCGAGATGCTTTCTAAGCCGGGAACCATGGCCTTCTGGATGCTTCTCATCGTTCTTTTGGGATTTTTCATCTGTTCTCTGGGACTGCAAAAGGGAGTAGAACGGATCACTAAGTGGATGATGCTGGCTCTTTTGGTTCTGATTTTAGTTCTGGCTGTTCACAGCATTCTGCTTCCTGGCGGAGCGGAAGGGTTAAGTTTTTATCTCCTGCCGAACTGGAGCCGGCTGAAAGAGGCTGGCGTCTGGAATACCATCAGTGCGGCGATGAATCAGTCCTTCTTTACCTTGAGCCTTGGCATCGGAGCCATGGCGATTTTTGGCAGCTATCTGGGAAAACAAAAGAGCTTGCTTGGCGAGTCGATGAACATCGCTGCGCTGGATACTTTTGTTGCAATTGTGGCCGGCTTGATTATTTTTCCTGCTTGCTTTACCTACGGAGTAAATCCGGACAGCGGCCCGTCTTTGATTTTTATCACCCTTCCCAATGTATTTAATCAGATGGACGGCGGAAGGCTTTGGGGCGCTTTGTTCTTCCTATTTATGACCTTCGCCGCTTTTTCGACGATCATTGCGGTATTTGAGAACATTATGAGCTGCTGTATGGATCAGTGGCATTGGTCCAGAAAGAAAGCGGCGTTGATCAATGTGGTGGTGATCGGTCTTGCGTCGATGCCCTGCGTGCTGGGATTTAATCTCTGGAGCGGCTTTCAGCCTTTGGGAGCAGGCTCCGGCGTACTGGATTTGGAAGATTTTATCGTCAGCAACTTGTTGCTGCCGGGCGGTTCTCTGGTTTATTTGCTGTTTTGTGTCAGCCGCTTTGGCTGGGGCTTTAAAAATTATCTGGCGGAGGCCAATACCGGCGACGGCGTCAAAGTACCGGCCTGGCTGCGCTTTTATTTCGCTTGGATTTTGCCGATTATCATTTTCATTCTTCTTGTGCAAGGCGTCTGGGGAGTTTTAGCAAAACTGTTTGTATAACGGGGAGGAAACGGGCTTTGGAGATTGCAGTCCTGGATGGATATTCGATGAAAGACCTGGATTGGGGGAAGTTGAAGGCGGTCGGAAACGTTCGGTTTTATGACCGCACGCCCCTGGAACTTTTGCGGGAGCGGATTGGGGAAGCAGAGATTGTCCTTACCAACAAAGTGGTTTTGGACGAGGCGATTCTTTCGCAGTGTCCATCGCTCCGTTATATCGGCGTCACAGCCACCGGATACAATATCGTGGATGTGGAAGCCGCCCGCAAAAGAGGCATTGTGGTGACCAATGTGCCGGCTTACGGCACGGAGTCGGTCAGCCAGTTTACCATGGCGCTTCTTTTGGAGCTCTGTTATCATGTAGGGCTTCACGCGGAGAGTGTCCGGCAGGGCGAGTGGATCGCGTCTCATGATTTTTGTTACTGGAAAGCCCCGCTGTCACTGCTGACGGGGAAAACTTTAGGGATTCTTGGATATGGAAAGATCGGAAAAAGGGTCGCCGCTTTAGCCCAGGCTTTTGGCATGCATGTCCTTGTGACCACGCCCCATCCAAATCCGGATGAGGCCGAAGCAGGGATTCAATTCGCGGCTTGGGAGGAACTTCTGGCCAAGGCCGACGTGATTTCCCTTCATTGTCCGCTGACAGAAAAAACATCCGGTATTATTTGCCGGGAGAGCATCGAAAAGATGAAGGACGGCGTTTGGATTTTGAATGTATCCAGAGGGCCGTTGGTGGTAGAAGCGGATCTGAGAGACGCATTGTTGTCCGGAAAAGTGGCGATGGCTGCCTGCGATGTGATTGGGTCGGAGCCGATGCCGCCGGACAGTTTGCTGCGGGACGTTCCCAATCTGCTGGTTACTCCTCATATTGCCTGGGCGGCGGATGAGGCAAGAAAAAAGCTGTTGGAGATTACGATCGAGAACGTGCTGGCCTTTCTAACCGGAAATCCGGTCCATGTAGTATCTTGATGATGTGGGGCTAAAAAGTCTCTGTGTGAAGAATGTGTCGGCATATTTTGTATTTGCAGGAGCATTAGTACTTCTTCGATTCCGGAAATTTGTATTATGAACAAAAATAAGACTGTTTGAGCGCAGCGAGTTTCTTATTTTTGTGAATGCTTTTTATAAATTACCGGAATCCTAGAAGTACTCGCTCCGAAACCCTACAAAATATGCCGACACATTCTTCACACAGAGACTTTTTGTCCATTGCATTATCTTGATAAGGGGAAAGTAAAAATGATCTGCGATGAAAATCCTTGACAAATACGAAAAATACCGATAGTATAATTGTATTAGTATGATAATACATGTGATGGGAGGAAGTAGCGCGGATGGCTTGGAATTTAATTGCAGACAGGCCGATTTATCTTCAGCTGATGGAAGAAATTGAACTCCGGGTTGTGACAGGCGTTTATGGGCCTGGAGAGAAGCTGCCCTCCGTGCGGGACTTGGCTGCTGAGGCTGCGGTCAATCCGAATACGATGCAAAGGGCTTTGGCTGAGTTGGAATCGACCGGCGTGGTAAACACCCAGAGAACCAGCGGGCGTTTTGTGACGCAGGATGCAGAGCTTTTGGAATCCTATCGGAAACGGTTAGCAGAGCAGTATATTCAGGAATTTTTGAAGAAAGTGGAGCCGCTTGGATATCCGCCGGAAACAGTGCTGGAGATGGTGAAACAAATCAGGCAGGAGGGGAACGGATGACGCTGATTTTAGAATGTCGGAATCTGACAAAACAATATGGGCAAAAGACCGTCCTAAGCGGAGTAAATCTACAAATTCCAAGAGGGCGTATCGTTGGGTTGTTGGGACCCAACGGCAGTGGCAAAACGACGCTGATTAAAATAACGACCGGACTTTTGACTCCTACTGCGGGAGAAGTTTTTATCGACGGATTTCCGGTTGGGGTACAGACAAAGAAAGTCGTATCCTACCTGCCTGAGTATACCTATCTTCCTCTTGCGATGAAGGTAAAGGACGCCTTGCACTATTTTACGGATTTTTATGAGGATTTTGACTGGGAACGGGCCAGCATGATGCTGGAACATTTGAATATTGATCTTTCTCAGAGTATGAGAACCATGTCCAAGGGGACCAAGGAAAAGGTACAATTGGTTTTGGTGATGAGCAGAAGAGCGTCCCTTTATATTTTGGATGAGCCCATCGGCGGCGTGGACCCGGCGGCGCGGGATTATATTTTGCGGACGATTATCACAAACTTTGAGCCAAACGCCACTGTACTGATATCTACTCACCTGATCGCGGATATTGAACAGGTATTGGATGACGTGATCTTTTTGAAATATGGGCGGATTGTGGAGGCTGGCGATGCGGAATCGATTCGGCTCAAGGCTGGAAAGTCCATTGACGCTTTGTTCCGGGAGGTGTTTCGATGCTAGGAAAGCTGTGGAAGTATGATTGTAAGGCCACCTGGCTGTATCTGGTGCTGAGCTATGTGATTTTGGTCGGTTATACGCTGATATTGAAATTGACCGGTATTGATCTTGAGATGCCGTTTCATGTGGCGGGCGTTGTAGGGCTGATGCGAATTTTCCTCTATATAGGCTTTGTCATTGTGGCGATTGCCGTGCAGTTGTTTACCTATGTGCAGGTGATCCGCAGGTTTTATAAAAATATGTTTTCCCATGAGGGATATCTGACCAATACTTTGCCCGTAAAGCCGTGGGAGCTCTTGGTCTCCAAGGTGTTAAGCGGAAGCTTTTGGATGATAGCGACTACCCTGGTTTTGTTGTTCTGCCTGACGATATTGGGAACGGCGCTTCCCTACGAGGCGCGCGGTTTATTGGTCGGCATTTTTCGGGATATTTGGCATAATCTGCCGGATTCTACCATTGTTCTGACTGCGATATTACTGATTGTATCGCCTTTTCAGACGATCCTGATTTACTATGCCTGTATCTGCGTAGGGCAGCTGTTTCCCAAAATGCGGATTTTGGCCGCGGTCCTTATTTATCTGGGCTATTCTTTGGTAGAAGGCGTTGTGGGGTCTCTGTTTTCTGCGCTTTTGATGGATGTGATGGATCCATATGGAACTGTAGAGTTGGTGTTTGCCACTATTTATACGTTTGTGACGATTGCGGCAGGATATTTTGTTTGTCATTGGGTGTTGACGCGTCACTTGAATTTGGAATAGCGAATAGGTTGTTTTCCTCCTGGGAATCCTGTAAAAAAGACAAGATTTCCAGGAGGAATTTTTTATGGAGACAAAAAAGGTAGTAATTGCGCTGGGCGGCAATGCGTTGGAAGAAAAGGGAAAACCGTCTACGGCGGAAAGCCAATTGAGCGTTGTAAAAAAGACGGCGGAGAAATTGGCGAAAATCAGCGCGGCTGGATTTGAGATTGCCATCGTACATGGAAATGGTCCCCAGGTAGGACGGATTCTTCTGGCATCCGAGACGGCCCACAATGTGACGCCTAAAATGCCCTTCGACGTCTGCGGAGCCATGAGCCAGGGATATATCGGCTATCATATCCAGCAAGCGATGAAAGCAGCTTTAAATCGGGAGGGGCGCGGAGATATTCCGGTGGTTTCTCTGGTGACTCAGGTGGTTGTCGACGAGAAGGACGACGCATTCCAGAATCCGACCAAGCCCATCGGTATTTTTTATTCGAAGGAAGAAGCGGAGAAATTGGAGCAGGAAAGCGGCTATGTGATGAAAGAAGACGCGGGCCGTGGCTACCGCCGGGTGGTTCCGTCTCCAAAGCCAAAGGAAATTGTGGAATTTGAGACCTTAAAGCGTTTGTGGGATTCTACGATTGTGATCCTTTGCGGTGGAGGCGGCGTGCCAGTGATCAAACGGCCGGATGGCATTTTGGAAGGCGTGGCTGCCGTGATCGACAAGGATCTGGCCGCTGGGCTTGTGGCCCAGTCGATTGGGGCGGACGTGCTGATGATCCTGACTGAAGTGGAACGGGTTTCCATTCATTTTCGGCAGCCGGACCAGCAGGATTTGCCGGAGATGACCATTGCCGAGGCGGAAAAATATATGGACGAAGAGGAATTTGCGCCGGGAAGTATGCTGCCGAAGGTGCAGGCGGCGGTAGAGTTCGTGAAATCCAAAGAAGGACGAGTCGCGGTCATTACTTCCTTGGATAAAGCGTTGGAAGCGCTGGAAGGAAAAGCTGGGACAAAGGTGGTATCCGGAAAATAGCTTTAAGAAAGTGATTGCAAAACAGACGTTTTCCTTGTATGATTCTGATATGTATATGGAATAGGAAGCGGAATGGAGATTGTCAATGAAAGAAAAGCCAGACAAACGAGAAAAACGAAGGAGATTGTCCCTGCTTCTCTCCATTGTATTAATTTTTTGTATTTGGGGGACGATTATATACGCAATATCGAAGAAAACATCCCAGGAGATGTCGGAATCTGCTATTCAGAATCTAAGCGAAAGTCTTGATCTCATCCAGAGTACCATCGAGGCAATTCTGCAAAGCGAGGCAGAGTTTCAGATACTGATCGCTCAGGAGATCGCGCGAGTGGAGGATCCGGAGGCTTATGTGCGTACCTTTGAGAAAAACCAAACGATGGCGAAGCTATCGCTGATCCGGACGGGGAAAACAGAAGGTGTGTCCAGCACCGGAGAGGTGTTTACCGAGGAGGAACTGGATTTTTCTGCAGGCGGAAGAATCGAAGGACTGGAGATTTCCCAGTCCTACATAAATTATATGGGGACGTGGTCTTACACGATAAAATGTCCGGTTGAGCAAAATGGGCAGGTGATCGGGAATCTTTATGCTGAATACATTTACGATGCGATCGACAAATCTCTTCCCAATGGGTTTTACAATAAGCAGGCGTCGCTGTATATTATGGATGCCGAAAGCAAGCGGTTTGTTCTAAAACCGAAGGGGATGGGACAGCGAGAGGCAGGTCATCTGAATTTGGATGATTTCTATCGAGCCAATAACATTCAGGACACAGAGATTCAAAGAGAGGTGGTAGAGTGCCTGGAGAGTGGTCGGAATATCCTATTCTATCATGACATCCGAGATATACAAGCGCTTAATTATATGTGGTCGGTCAATGATGGGACAATTTTTTTGGTAGGATATGTGCCTGTCGAGGCTATCCAGCGAGAAGGTCAGACGGTCAATCGGAGTATTTTGATTGTTGTGGCTTCCATGCTGGCGGCGTTTTTTCTGTGTATTGTTCTGTATTACTTTAATTGGAAGCAACAGGATAAAATCAGGAGAGAGCGGGAAGAAGAGAGGAAGGTCTATAATCAACAGCTGGCGGAAGCGCTGCAGGCGGCTCAGATTGCTAGTGAATCGAAAACCACATTTCTCTCCAATATGTCCCATGATATCCGCACACCGATGAATGCAGTGCTGGGGTTTACGACGCTCCTGGCCAAGGACGCGGAAAATCCGTTAAAGGTGCGGGAATATACAAAAAAGATCATGGCTTCCGGCCAGCACTTGCTTAGCCTGATCAACGACATTTTGGACGTCTCAAAAATTGAGAGTGGAAAGGTCGTGCTCAACTATGAGAAATTTGCGCTTAACGATGTGATTTCCTCTGTGGAGACCATCATTCAGCCGATGGCTAAGGCAAGAGGGCAGGAGTTTCATCTGGAAGTGACGGGTATCCGATACGAGTACCTGGAGGGTGATGAAACGCGGCTGAATCAGATTTTAATCAATCTCCTCTCCAACGCTGTAAAATATACGCCGGAGGGTGGAGACATTTGGTTTCGCGTGATTGGGCTGAAACAGCGATCCAGCCAATATGAATCCATCCGGATCGAGGTGGAGGATAATGGCTATGGCATGACGCCGGAATACCTGAAAACGATCTTTGACGCCTTTACCAGAGCAGAGAACAGTACGACAAACAAGGTCCAGGGAACAGGGCTTGGCATGGCGATCACCAAGAGTATCGTGGATTTGATGGGCGGAACGATCGATGTTTTTAGCGAGGTGAACCGTGGAACTCTTTTCCGGGTTGATTTGGAACTTCGCATTCTAGAGGCGCAGCCGGGGGATAAGAATAAAGAATTAGAGATTGGGGAGGAGGAGGATTTATCTGGTCTGCACTTCCTCGCTGCAGAAGATAATGAGATTAACGCGGAGATCTTAGTGGAACTTTTGGATCTGGAAGGGGCCTCTTGCGAGATTGTTGAAAATGGCCAGTTGGCAGTGGAGCGTTTCCGTCAGGCGGCGGAAGGGGAATTTGACGCGATTTTGATGGATGTTCAGATGCCGGTAATGAATGGACACGAGGCTGCAAGAGCCATCCGTTCTCTAAAGCGGGACGATGCTGGGAGCGTGCCGATCATCGCTATGACGGCGAATGCGTTTGCCGAGGATGAAAAGGCAGCTCTGGACGCTGGTATGGACGCCCATGTGGCAAAGCCGTTGGATATGGAACTATTAAAGAAAGTAATCAAACAATGTGCCAGGCGAAAGGAGACACCATGAGAAAATGGGGAAAAAAAGCTGCTCAGAGATGGATCACACTCTGCCTGACAGGACTGCTGATTTTACCATTAGCTTCCTGCGGAAACAATGAAAAAGCAAAGAATTTGGTTTCGGAGAAAGAAGAGAATGAGCGGATCGTGAATCTATTCAGCCCGATGGAGAAGGTGGATCCGAACGCGAAAAATGTGGCAAGGAGCGCGTCAGATTTGACGATCGCGATGGCAGAGGAAGAACTGGGCGTGACTGTAGCCTACAAGACCTATACGGCGGAAGACTATCGGGACAAGACCTATGACGATGTTACCCTTGAGAGGGCGCGCAACAATATGGATGATCTATACCTGCTGAATCCGGATACCCTTTTGGCTCTGGGAGCAGAGGGAGCGCTGATGGATTTATCGGGGCTTGACAGCGCGAAGAATTTGCGGGAGATTATCCGGACCGCGAACACCGTGGATGGGAAGCTGGTGGCGATTCCCCAGGAAGTGGTTGCTTATGGTCTATTCGTCAACAAAACCATGTTTGACCAGTATCATCTGGAGCTGCCGCAGACGCCGGATGAATTTTTGGAGTGCTGCCGGGTATTTCAAGAGAATGGAATCAAGACGCCCATCGGCGCAAACCGCTGGTGGCTGGAAACTTTTGTTTTTGCCCAGGCTTATGCGGATTTATACAACGGCGGGAATACGGAAGCGGAGATTGCCGCTTTGAACAGTGGAGAGAGTAGATACAGCGATTATATGCGCTCTGGTTTTGAATTTCTCAAGGAGCTCATTGACCGCGGCTATATCGATGCCAAGACTGCCAGCGTCAGCGAAGCGATCGAGGCGGAACGGCCGGATTTTTTGGCGGGAAAGACGCCCATCGTCATGGCTTACTGGGGAGCGGCAAACACGGAAACCGCTTATGGGAAAACGGACTTTGAGATGCAGGTGATCGGTTTTCCCAGCAGCCGGGGGCAGATGCCGGTGATGCCGATGACCGGGTTTGGTATCGGCGCAAATGCCGAGCACGCGGAGGATGCGCTTCGGATTATGGATATTATTGTTTCTGACAGAGCGCTTCAAGTCTATTCGGAGACAAACCGGGTGATTTCACCGTCCAAAAACGTGAAGGTGGATTGTGTTCCTGCGCTGCGGCCCTTGAACAATCGAATTGAGGAGGGCGTTTATGTCTTAGGCTCCAATGCGAGTATGAAGGTGGAGCAGTGGGGAAATACTTGCCTGATCGTGCGGGAACTGCTAAACGGCGCTACGGTGGACGAGTGTATGGCGGCCTTTGACGCGCTGCAGGATGCGACGCTGGGCTAGGCTAAACGGGTAGGCTGGTGTTAATGAAGAGATAGAATTCCGATGTCAAAAGGCTTCTTTACGAGAAGCTTTTTGACATCGGAATTTCATATAGGGAAAAAACGTTTGTTATTTTCCGAACAGAGCTGCTGCCTGGGCCATATTTTCCATGATGGACACGTGGAAGGGGCATCGCTTTTCGCATGCGCCGCAGCGGATACATTCTCCGGCATGGTGAGGAAGAAGATTGTAATGTTCCCGCACGGTTTCCGGCACCATCCCTTGCGCTTTGGCTAAGTGAAAAAACTTGGTAACAGCTGCCACGTCGATTTGTTTCGGACAGGGAGCGCAATGGCTGCAGTACATGCAATGCCCTTCCCAGCTGATATTAGGAAAAGAGGCGAAGACCGGCGCATAGTCTTTTTCCTCTTCCGTGGCATTCTCATAGGCCGCGCTTTCTTGAAGCTGTTCTATAGAGTGAGCTCCTGCCAGCACGGTGGCTACGCCGGGGCGCGTCAGGGCATAGTGGATACAGTGATTGGTGGTCAGGGCTTTTCCGGCCAGGGAAAGGGAGGCGTCCAGCAGGTCTCCTCCGCCAAAGGCTTTCATGACCGTAATGCCGACTCCCAAACGCTGGCAGGTTTCGTATAGTTCTTGGCGTTCCGGATCCATATTGATGAGATGTCTTTGATAATTTTTTTCATCCCATAAGGCCTCCACGTCTTCCGTGGCAGGCTGCAAATCGTAGCAAGGGTTAATGCTGAACATGAGAACTTCAATAAAACCGCTCTTGACCGCGGCGAGAGCTACTTGGGGGTTGTGGCTGCTTAAGCCAATATGATGGATGACGCCGGAGGCTTTTAGTTCTTTTGCATATTCTAAAATTGGCCCGTTTTGTATCGTATTCCAATCGTCGATGGAATCTACATAGTGAATCATACCAACGTCGATGTAATCGGTCTGAAGCAAAGAAAGCATTTCTTCCATGCCCGCTTTTACTTCTTCGATTTTTCGTGAGCGCATATACTGGCCGTTTTTCCAGATGGAACAGATGTGGGATTGAAGGATAAATTTGTCCCTTCTGCCTTTTAACGCGCGGCCGACGCTGGCGCGTACTTCCGGGTCTGATGTGTAAAGATCAAAATAATTGATTCCGAGTTTCTCAGCGGCATCCAAGAGGCGCTTGGTATTTTGGCAATTATCCTCGGAAAAACCTTCGCAGCCCATACCAATCTCGCTGACGGAGAGGCCGGTAGTTCCTAAATTTCTGTATTGCATGAAGTCCTCCGTTTCTTTTTTGGTGAAATTTTCTTTGAGGGTATTATACCGAATTTTTGTTGGTATGGCAATTGGGACTTGCGCATATCTATATTAGATCATGAAAGCCGATTGCTGCGTCCTCCGGACTCCCGCAATCGCCAGACACACAAGCGATTCCATGAAAGCCGATTGCTGCGTCCTTCGGACTCCTGCAATCGCGAGTCATGCAAGTAATTCCATGAAAGCCGATTGCTGCGTCCTTCGGACTCCCGCAATCGCCAGACGTATTCGCAAGTAAGGCTGGGGCCTTACTTGCTCATGCGTCTTAGCTCGTCCGATAGCCATAGGGAGAGATATGCGAGCACATCTCTCCCTATGGCTGCCGTCCGAGGCTTTCATGGAAAATTGTGCGACATTTATAAATAATCAATGGGAATTCGACATGAAAAAGCTGGTAAATACGCGGAAATCTGAGGAATTGACAATGTTTGACAAGTTTAAAACAATACTTGTAAAAACAAAAAAACTGTATTATTATAATAAAGATGTATGATAAGCTGTCCTCATTTATTGGTTGGAGGAGGGAGGACAGGAAGAAAGGAGTAGAAGATGAGTACTGGTACAGGAACGTTTAAAGGCGGTATTCACCCTTACGATGGGAAAGACCTATCGAAGGATCTGCCGACCTTGACTGTTATGCCAAAGGGTGATCTGGTGTTCCCCATGGCACAGCAGCATCTGGGCGCTCCCTCGCGGCCGATCGTTGCAGTTGGCGATAAGGTTTTGATGGGGCAGCGGATCGGGGAGGCCTCCGGTTTTATTTCCGCTCATATCTGCAGCTCAGTATCCGGAACGGTAAAGGCCATTGAGCCTCGGCTTACGCCCAGCAGTGCGATGGTGGAATCCATTGTCATTGAGAATGACGGACAGTATACCCCGGCTCCTGGCGTCGGCGAGAAAAAAGATTATACGAAGATGTCAAAGGAGGAAATCCGTACTGCAGTGAAAGATGCCGGTGTGGTCGGTATGGGCGGCGCTGGATTCCCCACCCATGTAAAAATCACTCCCAAAGATGACAATGCGATTGACTACATCATTGCCAACTGTGCGGAATGCGAGCCTTATCTGACTTCCGATTACCGGATGATGTTGGAGGAGCCGGATCGTTTGATCGGCGGTTTGAATGTGATCGTAAGTCTGTTCCCCAACGCAAAAGGCGTAATCGCCGTGGAGGATAATAAACCCGATGCGATTAAACTTCTTCAGGAGAAGGTAAAGGATGAGCCGAAGATCGAAGTTCAGGTCCTGAAAACGAAATATCCGCAAGGCTCCGAGCGTCAGCTGATCTATGCCTGCACCGGAAGAAAGATCAATTCTTCGATGCTTCCTGCCGATGCCGGATGTATCGTGGATAACTGTGATACGGTGATCGCTATTTACCGCGCCGTTTGCGAATCCACGCCGCTGATGCGCCGTGTGGTGACCGTGACCGGAGATGCGGTGAATAAACCTCGAAATGTGATTGTAAAGACGGGTACTATGTACCGTGAACTTTTGGAATATGTAGACGGCTTCAAATGCGAGCCGGAAAAAGTGATCTCTGGCGGCCCGATGATGGGCCAGGCACAGACTAGCCTGGATGTGCCGGTGACGAAGATTTCTTCTGCGCTGCTGTGTATGGAAAAAGATCCGGTTGCTCAATATGAGAGCAGCCATTGTATCCGCTGCGGCCGCTGCGTAGCTGCATGTCCGAGCCGTCTGGTACCGCAGAAGATGTATGAATGCTCTATTCGTGGCGATATCGATACCTTTGCCAAACTGGATGGTATGGAGTGCTTCGAATGCGGCGCCTGCACCTATGTATGTCCGGCCAAGCTGCGCTTGACTCAGTCCTTTAAGCAGAGCCGCCGCGCCGTACAGGATGCAAGAAGAAAAGCCCAGGCTGCGGCTCAGGCTGCAAAAGCCGAAGCGGAAGCAAAGGCAAAAGCTGAGGCGGAAGCAAAGAAAGAAGGAGGTGAGAAGGCATGAGTCAGTTGTTTCATGTGTCCACCAATCCCCATGCGGTGAGCAAGGATACGACCAGCAACCTGATGTTGGACGTCATCTTAGCCCTGATTCCGACCACCGCCTTTGGGATTTATCATTTTGGATGGTATGCGGGAGTGATCGTGCTGGTCTGCGTGGCTTCGTGCGTGGCTTCTGAATACATATGGGAAAAAGCGATGAAAAAAACCTTGACTGTGAAAGACTACAGCGCAGTGCTGACTGGTCTTTTGTTAGGGTTGAATCTGCCTCCGACGGTGCCGATCTGGATTCCGATCATTGGCGGAGCCTTCGCGATTATTATTGTAAAACAGCTTTACGGCGGTATCGGTCAGAACTTTATGAACCCGGCGCTGGGCGCACGGTGTTTCCTGATTCTGGCGTTTGCCGGTTTGATGAATAATTTTGCGGTAGACGGCGTGTCTTCGGCTACCCCTCTGGCGGCGTTAAAGGCCGGCGAGACGGCGAATTTGGCCGATATGTTCTTTGGCTTCACCCCTGGCGTTATCGGAGAGACCTCCGCAGCCTTGATTTTGATCGGCGGTCTGTTCCTGATTGTCCGCAAGGTGATTACCTGGGATATTCCGGTTGTATATATCGGAACGTTCGCCGTGTTTATGCTGCTTTTTGGCGGCCACGGCTTTGATCTGACCTACCTTGCCTGCGAGATCTGCGGCGGCGGTCTGATGCTTGGCGCTTTCTTCATGGCCACCGACTATGTGACCAGCCCGATTACCCCGAAGGGCAGAATCGTATTTGCCGTTTTGTTGGGTATTTTGACCGGAGTGTTCCGTACCTTTGGAAATATGGCCGAGGGCGTTTCCTTTGCCATCATCATCGGCAATATTTTGGTTCCGCTGATTGAGAAAGTTACGCTTCCCAAGGCTTTTGGAAGGGAGGGCAAATAAATGAAATCCGATAAGATTATAAAAAATGCCCTGATCCTGTTTGGAATTGCCGTGATCCTCAGCGCACTTTTAGGAATTGTCAATGAGATCACCAAAGACCGGATTGCGGAGCAGAATCAGCTGAAAAAAGAGACTGCTTATAAACAGGTTTGTCAGGAGGCTGCCACGATTCCGGAAGACGACGAGTTAAAAGCGCTTGTAGAGCAGAGCGCCGGCGCCTTGAAGGAAAAAGGATTTGAGGGCATTGAGATCAACGATGCTAGACCTGCTATGGACGCTTCCGGCAATGTGATTGCATATGCCCTTGACATTACCACGGCAAACGGCTACGGCGGAGATATCAATATGTCACTGGGTATCAGCACTGACGGCACGATCACCGGTCTGGAGATCATCTCCAACAGCGAGACGGCCGGCCTTGGAGCCAACTGTGCCAAGGATACCTTTAAGGGCCAGTTCGCCGGAAAACAGTCGGAAGAGCTGACCTATGTAAAAACCGGTGATGCCGGCGACAGCGAGATCAATGCGATCAGCTCCGCGACGATCACCACAAAAGCAGTGACCGGCGCTGTCAATGCGGGCCTGTATTTCGCCTATGAGTGCATCGGCGTAGGAAAGTAAGGAGGGAGGATAAGATGAAAAAATATGTATCGGCGTTGACCAACGGACTCATCAAAGAAAATCCCACCTTCGTCCTGATGTTAGGTATGTGCCCGACTCTTGCGGTGACGACCTCTGCCATCAACGGTATCGGCATGGGCCTGTCGACGACGGCGGTTTTGATGATGTCTAACTTGCTGATCGGCCTTCTGCGGAACGTGATTCCGGATAAGGTTCGTATCCCGGCGTTTATTGTAATTATCGCTTCGTTCGTAACAATTGTGGATTTGATGCTTCAGGCATTTGTACCCAGCGTCTATGAGGCGCTCGGAATCTATATTCCATTGATCGTAGTAAACTGTATCATCTTTGGCCGTGCGGAAGCATTCGCCAGCAAAAACGGCCCGGTGATTTCGCTCTTTGACGGTATCGGCATGGGCCTTGGCTTTACCTGTGCGATTACGATCATTGGTCTGGTTCGTGAATTCCTTGGCGCCGGAACGCTGTTCGGCGTGGAAGTATTGACGAAGATTCCGGGATATACCCCGGCGGCCATTTTCATCATGGCACCCGGAGCATTCTTTGTTCTGGCCGTGTTGACCGCGCTTCAGAATAAGTTCAAAGCGCCCAGCGCGACCAATAACGAGCAGGGATGCGATACCATTGCCTGCGGCGGAAATTGTTCCAATTGCGCCGGAAGCCTCTTTGTCAGCAATAAAGCGGTGATTGAAAAGGCCAAGGCGGAGCAGGAAGCGAAGCTGGCGGCTGAGAAGGCAGCGAAGGCGGCCGCGGCGAAAGCGGCGAAGGAAGCCGCAGAGAAAAAGCCGGAGGAATAGGAGGATAAGAGAAAATGATTGGTGAATTGATTTTACTGCTCGTAGGAGCGGCTCTGGTCAACAATGTTATCCTCAGCCAGTTCCTGGGGCTGTGTCCGTTCCTTGGCGTTTCCCGTAAAGTGGAGACGGCGGCTGGCATGGGCGCGGCGGTTGTATTCGTTATTACCATCGCATCTGCAGTCTGCAGCGCGATTTATCTGTTGATTTTGGAACCGGCCCATCTGACCTACTTGAACACGATTGTGTTTATTTTAGTCATTGCGGCTCTGGTTCAGTTGGTGGAAATGATTCTGAAAAAGATGATGCAGTCCTTGTACAGCGCCCTTGGAATCTATCTGCCCTTGATTACGACCAACTGCGCCGTGCTTGGCGTGGCTTTGCTGAACGTACAGAAGTATGCGGATTATACGGGCGGCAAAATGATGGTATTTTCCATCGTCAACGGTCTTGGAACTTCTCTTGGTTTCTGTATCGCCATTGTGTTGATGGCCGGAATCCGGGAGAGAATTGAGAACAATGATATTACCAGCTCCTTCCGCGGGCAGCCTATCGTTCTGGTTACGGCCGGCTTGATGGCAATCGCCTTCTGCGGATTCGCCGGCGTTATTTAAGGAGGAGACGAACATGGATGCAAATATGATTCTATTGGCAGTCGCCGTTGTCGGCGGCGTCGGCCTGCTGATCGGTCTGCTCCTGGGAGTGGCCGGTAAGAAATTTGCCGTACAGGTGGATGAGCGGGTGGAAAAGGTCCGTGAGCATCTGGCGGGCAGTAACTGCGGCGGATGCGGCCTGGCCGGCTGCGACGCCTGCGCGGAAGCAATGGTGGCCGGTACGGCGGCTCCTAACGCCTGTGCGCCGGCCGGAGCAGAAAATGCCAAGGCCATCGGTGAGATCCTTGGCGTGGCAGTGGAAGTTGGCGATAAGAAAGTCGCCTTTGTCCGCTGTGCCGGAACCTGTGATAAAACCGTTATGAAGTCCCAGTACTTTGGAATTCACGATTGCCAGAAGGCGTCAATGATTCCTGGGGGAACAGACAAAGCTTGCAACTATGGCTGCATGGGCTTCGGCTCCTGTGTGAATGCCTGCAAATATGATGCGATCCACATCGTAAATGGTGTGGCTGTTGTGGACCCGGAGAAGTGCGTTGCCTGCGGCGCGTGTACTTCGGCCTGTCCGAAGAGCTTGATTGTTCTGGTCCCTGCCAAGGCGGAGCACCTGGTACAGTGCAGCAATCGCGAGAAAGGCAAGGCTGTGAAAGCCGTCTGTGCGGCCGGCTGTATCGGCTGTGGAATCTGCCAGAAAAACTGTGAGTTCGAGGCGGTGACGATCACCAATAATCTGGCTTCTATTGATCCGGAAAAATGCACGAACTGTGGTAAATGCGCCGAGAAGTGTCCGGTGAAGGTGATTCGTTAAAATTATTTTTCGTTGACAAAGGTGTATATTGCTTTTGTTATACGGAAAGAATAAATGCCATTGGAGAGCAGGAGCCTTCCTGGTCTGGATTTGAAATCTGGACGGGGAAGGCTCCGCTTGATTTTGCTTGATTTTTTTCGGAAAAAGCCTTGCGAATTTTTTCTTTTTATGCTATAATTTTCCGGTCTAAAAATCACGTGTGTGGATTATCCGGTCGGTGCCGTAAGGTCTCCGGAAGCGGAAGCACACGGAAGAAAAACCAAATGGAGGAAAAGACATGAGCGTAATTTCTATGAAGCAGCTGCTGGAAGCAGGCGTGCACTTCGGACACCAGACCAGAAGATGGAACCCTAAGATGGCTCCCTACATCTACACAGAGAGAAACGGGATCTATATCATCGATCTGCAGAAATCTGTGGGTAAGGTGGACGAGGCTTACAATGCGATTGTAAACCTGGTAAAGGACGGCGGGACGATCCTGTTTGTCGGAACCAAGAAACAGGCCCAGGACGCCATTCAGTCTGAGGCGGAGCGCTGCGGTATGTATTTTGTAAATCAGAGATGGCTCGGCGGTATGCTGACCAACTTTAAGACGATCCAGAGCCGGATCGGCCGTCTGAGAACGATTGAGAAGATGGCGGAGGACGGAACCTTTGACGTACTTCCGAAGAAGGAAGTCATTGCTCTGAAAAAAGAGTGGGATAAGCTGGAGAAGAACCTGGGCGGAATCAAGAACATGAAGAAGATGCCCGATGCGATCTTTATTGTTGATCCGAAGAAAGAGAGAATCTGCGTTCAGGAAGCCCATGCACTGGGAATCCCGCTGATTGGTATCGCGGATACCAACTGTGATCCGGAAGAGCTGGATTATGTGATTCCGGGAAATGACGACGCGATCCGCGCTGTGAAGCTGATTGTTTCCAAGATGGCGGACGCTGTTATCGAGGGCAGCCAGGGCGAGCAAATGGTGGACAGCGAGCTGGAAGCAGAGAGTGAAGAGTTTGTAGCGGAAGAAACCGAGACCGAAGCGGAGGAGAACTAATTATGGCAACAGTTACAGCTGCAATGGTAAAAGAGCTGCGGGAGATGACCGGAGCTGGCATGATGGATTGCAAGAAGGCTCTCAGCAATACCGATGGCGATATGGAGAAGGCAGTAGAGTTCCTGAGAGAAAAGGGACTGGCTGCAGCGGCGAAGAAAGCCGGCAGAATTGCTGCGGAAGGTCTGGTTAAGACTTTGGTGGACGGCGATAAGAAAGCCGTTGTTGTTGAAGTAAACAGTGAGACCGACTTCGTAGCGAAGAACGCAGATTTCCAGGCGTATGTAGCGGAAGTGGCCGCTCAGGCCTTAAAGACCAAGGCAGAGACCATCGAAGAGTTTATGGCAGAGCCCTGGGAGTTAGATCCCACGAAGACCGTGGAGCAGGAGTTGTCCAGTAAAGTAGCCGTAATTGGTGAGAAGCTGAGCATCCGCCGTTTTGCGAAGATGGAAATTGAAAATGGCTGCGTGGTATCCTATATCCATGGCGGCGGCCGTATCGGCGTGCTGGTAGAGGCGGAGACCGATGTGGTAAACGACGCTGTGAAGGAAGCGCTGAAGAACGTGGCGATGCAGATCGCTGCCCTGAAGCCTCAGTATGTCAGCCGTGACGAGATCTCCGACGAGTTCATCGAGAAGGAGAAAGAGATTCTGAAGACCCAGGCGAAGAACGAGATGCCCGACAAGCCGGATAACATCATTGACAAGATGATCGTTGGCCGTCTGAACAAGGAACTGAAAGAGTTTTGCCTGTTAGATCAGCAGTATGTAAAAGACGGCGATCTGACCGTTGGCAAGTATCTGCAGCAGGTGTCCAAGGAAGTCGGCGCTGCGGTAACGGTGAAGAAATTCGTCCGTTTTGAGACCGGCGAGGGCATGCAGAAGAAGGAAGAGAACTTTGCAGAAGAAGTAGCAAAGCAGATGGGACAGTAAACTTCTGAGAGAAATTGATTTATAAGCCCCTGAAAATCCCAAGAAATGGGTATTTTCAGGGGCTTTTTGCGCTAGAAGGAGAGGTTTATAACTTAATAGAAGCTCCAGTTTTTAATATCGTGAATTATGGAATATATACACAGTTTAAGGACAAGATGTACTGAGGATTTATCCAATGGAAATTATGATAGCGTGATAACAAAGTCGAGAACATTGATGGAGGAAATTTTCTTATATGTTTTGGAAAATGAAAAAGTTAATGTTAAGATGAATGGTGATTTGACGCAGTATTATGGAAAGATAAAAGAGAAGTACGGATTGAATCAAAGCAGCGATATTGACAACAGAATTAATAGCTTATTTAGTGGTTTGGAAAGAATAGTAAGGGCGATTGCTGAATTAAGAAATAAAACCAGTGATAGTCATGGAGCTGGACAAAAGCGGTATGCAATCAGAGAGCATGAAGCAAGGCTTGTTATTCCCCAATTATTGTAAGTTCACATGATGTGCATTTGGACTCGGATTATGTGCAATGGATTCACGATATTAAGGAACGGTTCCGAAGTACACAGATAAGGGCTGCGATAAAAGTAAATTCTGAACAGCTCCTATTCAATTGGCAGCTGGGACGAGATCTTGTTATGCGTAAAGTGGAAAAGAAATGGGGAAGTGGCATTGTTGAACAGCTGAGTCTTGATTTAAAAAATGAGTTTCCTGATATAAAAGGTTTTGGCACTACGAATCTTTGGTATATGAAAAAATGGTATATGTTTTATGCAGGTGGTGATGTAGAAAAACTCCAACGGCTTATTGGAGAAATCCAAGCACAGATTTCATCAATTCAACCAAGAAAGGAGCAGATTGGAAAAAATATAAGCGAAGAAAGACTCCAACAAGTTATTGGAGAATTTCCTTTTCCTAATTTTTTTGCATATGTTCCATGGGGACACCATATTGACATTATTACAAAATGTAATTCTATAGAAGAGGCTTTGTTTTATATATGCAAAACAATAGAAGAGGGTTGGAGCAGAATATTACTAGGTTTTTGCTGGAACTTGGAACGGGGTTTGCATTTATTGGAAGACAAAAAGAGATTGTAGTTTCAGGAAAAACTCGAAAGATCGATATGTTGTTTTATCATATTCGTCTTAAGTGTTATGTAGTGGTTGAGCTAAAGGCTGTTTCCTTTGAGCCGGAATTTGCTGGAAAGTTAAATTTTTATGTAAATGCGGTGAACGACCTTATCCGAACTCCGGATGAAAATCCTACAATAGGATTGTTGATCTGCAAAGATAAAGATCAGACGGAAGTACAGTGGGCATTTCATGGAATCCAGACGCCGATGGGTGTTGCCTCTTATGATAACATTAGATTGGAAGAAATTAAGAAGCAACTGCCTACGGAGAAAGAAATTCAGCGGCGTATTGAATTGGCGGAAGAAGAATTTAATTTGAATAGAAAAAAATAGGCAACCGTGGATTGTAGAAAGTTCGCAAAGCAGATGGAATAGGTGAATTTATGCGTCCAATAGAACGAGAAAAATTGGGTGCATGAGTCAAATGAGCGGAAAATTTTGTATCAATGCTGGTAGGATATGTTCTATTCTACCAGTTATTTTATGTAGAAAGGGAAATTTGGAAGGATTTTCCGGGCTGTAGTATGGTTACGATTGATATTTTAGCGAAAGCTGTAAAAAAGGTTGAGAAATAGTTGTCAAATAATAAGATTTGTTGTATTATAATAAATTGGAAGAATTATTATATTGGTAAGAACAGAAATATCTTGGGAAACATCTGCATAGAGCAGTGTTTTGCAGGAGTTTTTTGATCTTGATATAAAGTGAGCCCGACTATAAAGTACATAGGAGCGTAGTAAGATGAAGAGGATGAGAAAGGCATTCAGTCTGATTCTGTGTATGACAATGGTTTTTTCCATGGTTCCCAGCGGTACCGTGGCGCAGGCTGCTGTGCAGCAGCCCGGCGAGGCATGGAACACCTATCTGGACCGTGTCTATCAGGAACGTTACCAAGAGCTTTTGGACATGCGTGCGACCAATGCCGATAATAACGTGCCGGCAGAAGAAGTCTGGACAGGCAATGAAGTGGCGGCTACGGAAGACGCAGACGGCGACGGCCTTTTGGATATCTATACGGCGGCGCAGTTCCGTTGGGCATTGACCAATAAGCGGTCCATGGAGCTGATGAACGACATCGACCTGGGCGGCCGGAATAATGTAACCTGGAGTCCGGTAGCTGATCCTGGCAATATTACAATAGAGGGAAACGGCTACACCGTCTATAATATGAATGTCAGCGCTGGCTCATATGGCGGTATGATTGCTTCTACAGCCAGAAGCTATACTTCCGGCTTTGAGATGCGGAATATCCGTTTTCGTTACTGCTATACCCGATGTACCGGACAATACAGCGGTACGGTGATCGGCTGGATGGGCGGCGGTAAGATGAAGCAGGTTTCCGTAGAGGATTCGGTGGTTTATGGAGCTGCTCATACGGGCGGTATCATGAGCGCCTGGAACGGCACCGGTGATTCTACTTTTCAGCAGTTTTATGTAGAGATGGATCAGTGCCATGTGCGGAATGTGACCACTTATGGAACCAGCTGTGTGGGATCTTTTGTGGGGCCGGCTTCCGGCTGTAAGGTTACCAACAGTTATTCTATTGACAGCTATGATATCTCTACTGTCAGCCACTCCGGCGGATTTATTTCCTGCCCTGGCTACTGCTGGGTAGAGAACTGTTTCACCAATGTAAAACTGTATTGTAATGCGGACGGAGGCGTTTTTGCCGGTATCTGCCATCTGGGTAATACTTTCAAAAATTGTTTCTCTGCCGGCGTTGTAGAAGGCACCTCCAATGTGGGCGGTTTCTATGGCCGGAATGAGGCGGAGACGGATACTTTTATCAATTGCTACAGCACCTCCATGGTCGGTATGCAAAACAGCGCGTCTGGCATGGGCGGTTTCTATGGCGGCGATTCCAACAGTACGGCGAGAGGAACCAACTGCTACAGCGCCGGCGAGGTTGGCACCACCAAGACGGTCGCGCCAAATAGCACGATCGCTGGTTTTGGCGGTACAAATGCCGGTGCGGGTCGTTTTACCAACTGTTTTTATGATAAACAGACCTCCGGTATGGGAGAATATGCAATCGCGACTACAAAGCATAACGACTATAATGGGATTACCGGCTATCTGACCGGACAGATGATCGGCGATGCCATGAAAGACGAATTTGGCGAGGAGAATTGGGTTTATCAGGATGGCATGTATCCCCAGTTGGCTGTATTCGCCAATCCAGACGACAGCTTTGGAAATGAGACGGATCAGGCCATTGCCAAAGCGTATTCGTCGGCCTCGGTTTGTACGGCGCTTCTGCAGCCTTCCAATCTGGGCAAGACGCAGGAAGAACTGGAAAATTATGGGGACAAGGACTATGATACCGTACGGGATATCAGCGTGCTGTTCCCGTTGACCAATGACGATTTGGCCGGCTATGGACCGAACAGCGGCCTTTCGATTTCGTGGGAAGTCCGGGAAGGATACAATTGCAATCTGCCTGGTGCGATGAACGGCTTGCCGGTTATTACCATCAGTCCGGAGACCTACGAGGTGACGAACTTTGCACCGGGCGTTGGCTGGGTGGACGTTTCGGTGGACACCGGGATTGTCAATCCTCAAAATGGCAAAAACATTGTAGGACAACGTTTTATGCGTTTGGTTCCAACGACGGTTATCTCTCTGGCGTCGAGTGCCGGCGTGGACCGTGTGATATATGTAGCCAATGATGAACGGCTGGAGAAAGATGACATCTCCTATGATCATCGTGACAGCGTCGTTTTTGCAGCAGGAAAATCTCAGGATGTCGATACGGGAGCCATCAAATCCGCTGGTTATCCGGCAGATGACATTACGTTTGGATATCAGGTTACGGGAGAAGGCGAGGAAAAACAGAGTGAAATTGTCGGCGTCGACTTGGCTAATGATGTGGGCGGCGGTAAAGCCGTTGTGGTAGTCTCCAAGCTGAATCCGGAGACTGGCGAATATGAGGAGCTCGATATCGCCACCGACGAAAGACTGAAGCAATTGCTTTTGCAGGAAAGGGATGCGGAAGTAGAGGATATCGGAACCTATCGCCTGGAATACCGCTGGTATACGACAGGTAATTTGAAGGGCGGTTATATTACCAACAGCAAAACTTTGACGGTACGCCACTCATTGAAGGTTTCTTATGACTGGAACCACCCGGATCACAAGGAAGACAGTCAGATCTACAAGGACGACTATCCCTACACGATCGGCTCTACGGTAAACGATGCCAAACATGAGATACCGGAAGATCCCAGTACGAAGGGATATACCTTTATGGGCTGGTCTACCGATCCCGATGCAGACCCGGATCATTTTGAAGAATTTACCGCGGACACTGAACTGAAAGACGATACGGTGGTCTATGCTGTTTGGAAAATCAATACATATGATGTTTCCATCGTGAAAAATGGCCGGGGTACTTTAAGCGGCACAGGCAGCTATGATTACGGCGATACAGCCAAGGTTACCTGGCAGCCGGAAGAGGGCTGGTATACCAACTATGTGATGGTGGACGGCGTCATTCGTGACGATCTGCTCTCTAAAAATGAGTATATTTTTGAAAATGTAGACAAAAATCATACAGTTTATGTGGAATTTGGCCAGGATCAGCGTGTTGTGGAATCGGAATATTATCAGGTGACCACGACGCGGACCGGAGGCGATTCCAGCTGTAAGGTCAGCAATTCCGTTTCCGCTAAGGCCGGCGAGGATACGACGATTACCTGGTCGGCAGGGGAAGGATATGTTGTGACGAAAGTCCTCATTGACGGAATGCTGGTGGATGCGGCCCAGGATGGAAGTTATACGCTCAGCGGAATCAATCGGAATCATGATGTGGAAGTAGTCTTTGAAAAGAAATCAGATTCTACCATTCATGTGGACGAAGGTTATTCTACGGTTACCACATCGAAAAAAGGAAATGGTACAATAAGCACCAGCGCTAGTGTGGAAAATCGTGCGTCACACACGGTTACATGGGCGGCGGATCCGGGCAGCCATGTGGCGAAAGTTATCATTGACGGTGTAGAATATACGGATGAAGCGATACTGAAGAAGGGGGAGACGACTTTCTTCCCAGTGAACCAGGATCACAAGGTGGAAGTGATTTTCGAGGCGGATCCGGTTGACCCGAGCGATCCGGATGCTCCAAAACCGGTTGAACCTGGTACAAAGGTGGAAAATTATACCATTGAGACCGTAATTACCGGCGGCCCTGGAAACATTTCTCCCAGCCAGGTAGTGGAAGTATTGGTTCCTGAGGAGAAACCTGGAGAAGCGGACAGGCCGGATACAACCGTGACCTGGAATGTGACAAACCAGAGATATAAGATCAAAGAGGTCTATGTGGATGGGGTTGCTGCGACGGAAGACGTATCCGACAGCGCCAAAGTGGACTTTAAAAAAGTCGACAGCGACCACAAAGTATTGGTGGTTTTGGAACCGAATCTGTTTAAGGTTCAGACCATCGTGGAAGGAGAAGGGACAATCACTCCGGGAGCAAGTCTTTTCTGGGGTGAGGATTATGAAGTCAATTATAAACCGGCGGATGGCTGGGAGCTGAAACAGATTTATGTGGATCGCGTTGCTCAGATCGAAATCCCTGACCCTGGGGAGGAGGAAACGAACCCTGAGGAATCTCAGGAGGTAAAGAGCCGGGCGCTTGAGTCTCTGCAGGCTGCGGATGTTTTTGCCGCCTTGGAGGAAACCAGTGGAAGTGAAGCGGCAGAAAGTGAAGCTTTAAGCCCAAGCAATGAAATCCAGGCATTACCTTTTGGCGCGGAGGGCGATGGAGACGCGGGTATCGGACCGGTATCCTTCGCCAAGATCAGCCAGGACCATATCGTACATGTGGTTTATGGAAAGATCGGAGCGACAGGTGAAGACGATAAGACCGTGAAACATACGGTTACCACTTCCTTAAGCGGCGGCGTAGGAAGTGTAACGCCGGGTATTGTTTTGGAAGACGGAAGTTCCTATACCGTAGGTTGGGATATGGAAGACGGCTATGAGCTGGATTCTGTGGTGGTCAAGGTCAACGGCGTTGCCAAAGACGGCATGGTTACCGGCAATCAGGTGGTTCTTGACGATCTGAGCGACGATGTGGAAGTCATTGTTACCCTCCGTCCGACGAAAGCGGTCACGATTGAAGGAACGACCCCTCCTAGTGGCGGGGATGACACTCCGACCCACAATATTTATACCAGCATTGAAAAGGGAGCTGGAACGATCTCTTCTTCGATGAACGGTGTAGCGGAAGGAAGTAATCAAACGGTTTACTGGACCTTTGGCAATGACTCCGCGATTCGGACCATCTATGTGGATGGCGTGGTTCGCGATGATTTGCTTACGGCAGGTCAGTATACTTTTGAAAATGTAACGAAGGATCACCGGATTGATATTTATATCAAGGAAGATCCCAATGGTACTGGCGGTGTAGTCGATAAGGAGTCCTACCATATTACCACTTCTCAGAGCGGACAGGGTGAGATTTCGGATAGTTCTTCTGTGAAGAAAGGGGATACGGTTACCGTTACTTGGAAACCAGCCGATGGGTATCAGGTAAGTAAAGTTATCATTGACGGTGCGGAGAAGAGCGATCTGATCAGCGCCGACAGCATTACATTTAACAGTGTGGGAGCGGATCACAGCGTTTATGTAGAGTTTACTCGGACGAATGGCGGTGATACCCCCACGGAGATTCCGAAGTATCAAGTAACGACTTCGATGCAAGGCGACGGAACGATTTCCTCCTCCGCTGTGGTAGAAAAAGGTGAGAGTAAGACCGTTCGTTGGAGCGCGAAAAATGGCAGTTCGGTTGCGGCGGTTATCGTGGATGGCGTGGTTCGCGACGATTTGCTGAAGGCAAGCGAGTACAGCTTTGCCAATATTGAGAAGGATCACACGGTAGAGGTTCTGTTTAAGAAAGCGTCTGAGGATGATAAGAAGCCTGGTGGAGATAAACCCGGCGATGAGAATACCAAGCCGGATGAAACCTATCTTTCCGTCAAGACTGCTGCCAGCGGTCAGGGCAGTATTAGCAGTTCCAAGACTTTGGCGGCCGGGGAAAGCTATGAGGTATCTTGGAAGGCTGCGGAAGGCTGGAAAGTCGCTGGCGTTGTGATTGATGGTCTAAACGCAGACAGCTTGGCAGAGGCCGGCGCAGTTACTTTTGAGAAGATTGCTGTGAATCATACGGTTAAAGTAATCTTTGTTCCGGCTGATGGCAGTAAGCCTGACCCCGCTTATCTCGTTGAAACAGACATTACCGGTGGTAAAGGTACGATTACTGCTACCGGCGAGGCATTGGCAGGTCAAAATTATACCGTAACCTGGGAGATTGCCGAAGGATATGAGGTAGCGAGTGTGATCGTGGACGGTGTGGAACGTCCGGATCTGCTAAAGGCTGGCGCATTGACGCTGGAAGCTGTCAATGCAGATCATCGGATTCAGGTGATCCTGCGGCGGGCTTCGAATACGCCCAATGGCAACAATCCTGGCGGTGATTCCTCAGATAAAAATGGCGTAAACTCGAACACGGTGAAAACCGGAGATGAATCTTCGATCGGGACGCTTATCGTGGTGATGATGTCTGCAGGAATCCTGGCGGTCGTCGTTGGAGTGGAGCGGAAGAGACGCAGCTGTAAAGAAGAGCAGTAAAGCAGATCAACCGTAAAAGATGAGCAATAGGCGGATATTTCCGAATTCGCCTGAGAGGATAGAGAAATTCCGGGGCAATTGCTTCGGAATTTTCTCCGTTTCGTTACGATGCACAGGAGGAACTCTATATGAAGCGGATTTATGAAAAGTGTAGACGGATTATACTCTTCACTTTTATGCTGTTTGGCGCATGCTTCGCTTTCTTCCAGACAACGCTTGTAGCAGAGGCTGCCTATAATACCGGATGGCCGGAAGATCTTGCGGCATGGCAGTCCTATGGAAATAATGGCTGGGAGGTAACTGGGAGCGAGGTACCAAAGTGGAGCGGTACCAATGCTGCAGCAAATCAGAATGGGGATCCAGCGACGAATCCGCTGGCAATTCCGCTGGCACAGCCCGCTGAGCAAGTAGAATATTACCAGATGAATCAGATGGGCGATGGAAGTTGGAGACTGGAACTTCCCCAGAAGGCTACGGCGGATGTGGTATATTATGATATCTATTCGCCGGAACAGCTGCGTTACGCCATGGCCAATGGATATAACATCCGACTGATGAGTGATTTAGATATGAGAGGACAGGATAATATTTCCTGGTCCGCGGTATCCTTTTCTCGTCAGACATTTTTGGATGGCAACGGACACACCATATACAATCTGAGGGGAGGAAGCCTGGTTGGTTCCTGGAGCCAACCGTTGATTGTAAAAAATTTGACCGTTTCATCGGCGTATCTGTCAGGCGGAATTCTGGGAAGCAGTATGAACAATACTTACATTTCCATGGAAGACGTGGCGCTGGAACATGCCGTTGTAAGCGGAAGCGGCCACATTGGGGGACTGGTGAATAATGCCTACTACCGTAGAAGCGGCAGTAATGCCCGCGTATATGCCAATCGCTGTCATACGAAAAATGTGTATGTAATGTCCAATAGTTGTTCCGGCAACATTTTTGGGCCAATCAGCGGATGGGTGGAGAACTGCTACGCCATTGACGGCACGATGCGGACCCAGGCTCACTCTGGAGCTTTTACTTCCTGCGCTGGTAATTATGTGATTCAAAACTGTTTTACCAACGTGCAAGCCTATGCGGATAACAATACAGGAGCCTTTGTCGGGCATGTGGAGGACAGCTTGTATACGCCCGGCGGGGACGGCGTGACCAAATTTATTAACTGCTATGCTTCCGGGTCTGTGGAAGGTTCCACCAACCTGGGCGGTTTCTGTGCAGGCGCAGGTATTTGCTCGGATTATCCCTGCAAATATTTGTTTGAAAACTGCTATAGTACGGCGATGGTCGGCATGCAGGCGAATGGAAATTATCAGGGCGGTTTTCTGGGATGTCAGGAAGCCAACGCCACCTCGACCTTCCGCAATTGCTATGCGGCTGGTGAAGTGGGGGCGTTGGGGACGGATTTAGGGAATACCAGCCTTCCCATGGGTGGTTTTATCGGCGGCTCTACCGGCGGATCAATCGACATGGACCATTGCTATTATGATAAACAGACCACGGCCATGAAGGAAAAAGCAGGCGCCTGCGCCGCTGCTGGTTCAGATGTCGCGGCCGGATTGCTGACGCAGCAGTTGATGAAAACGCTTCCGGACGGTAAGCCGGCGGGGGAAAGCGATTGGGTTTTGGCGGATGGAACATATCCGCAGCTGAAAATTTTTACCAATAATCAGACCTTTGCACAGGCGGATAAAAATACAGCCGACGCTTATTCAAAAGCGTCCGTTTGTACGGCAATTTTATATCCATCCAATCTTTCTGAGGATGAGTTTGGCGCGGTGGATCAGACGGATTATGATACGGTGCGGAGCCTTCGGTTCCTGTTTCCGTTGACCAATAATACCCTTGCCAATACGACCGATGGTTCCTATGATATTTCCTGGACCAGCGACGGGACAAAGTGTGGGGTAGAGGGTATGGAGGACGCCCAGATTGTAGTGGTGAAATCCTCTGATGAAAAAAATCCCGCCGACGATTATTCTGTGGTCAGCCTGGCGCCGGGAGTTGGTATGGTGTCGGTACAGGTGGAACGAAATGGTGTGGTCGGCCAGCGCAGACTGCGTTTGGTGCCCACATCGGCGATTACGGTTACCCAGGATGACAAGAAGGACGTTACCTCCGGTTTGGACGCGTCGATTTATGCCGTGCCAAAAGGAGAGACGGTGGAAGAGCGGGTAAGCATCAATTACCTGACCTTTAAAGAGGTAACCTACGATCACCGGATCGGGATGTTCTTTGCTTCCGGTAACAGTATGGGACAAAACGTGCAAAAGCAGGGATTGGAAGGTGTGGAACAGAATACGCCGGAGCAGTTTGCCAGGGTAGATCTGGCGGCTCAGCCGGGCGGCGTGGTGGTTACCAAAGTACAGAAAAAAATGGCGGACGGTAGCAGGAAGGATCTGGAAGTTACCCAGGAACTTTTGGATTTGTTTACCGGTAAGGCGGCGGCACAGTCAAGCGATATCGGAGAGTATTACTTTATCTATCGCTGGTATCTCAATAAGGATAACGTGGGGGCAAGCAGCGGCTATCTGGAGACCTCCAAAAAACTGACCGTACTGCCGGCGGTGACTCCTCAGTTTTATCGAAACTATGACGATAAAGATACGGTTTGCTTGCCTTTGCCGGAGAACAGTATACCAATGGGTCAGAAAGCCTTGTATTATAAAAATGGTGACCCCATTGGGATTCTTCCGGAAGAGCCGGAACGCCATGGATATACCTTCCAAGGGTGGGCCCTTCAGAAAGATACTCTGACCCGCGACGGGATACAGATGGTGAAGGCAGACACAAAGATCAATACCGACTGGGCAAACGAACAGTATGTGGTGCCAATCTATGCGGTCTGGAAACCGAATCCTTGGACCATACACATTGAGGATTTACCGAAAGGAAAAACGGAAGATGTGGACGTCGTCTTTGACAGTAATGTAGAAGAAGAACTGGAACCCCATGAGCCAGAGCAGAATGGGCGCGTATTTCTTGGCTGGACCACGGAACCTGGCGGGGATGTGGTCAATATAGATGAGGCAATCCGGATGTCCAACGGAGATTTGACGGTATATCCGGTATGGCAGGCAATGCCTACGATTGACAAACAGGCGGAAAACCTGGATCGAGAAAATGTTACTTTCGTAGGAGACACGATTCGGTACACCATTACGGTGAAAAATACGCAATCACATTCCATTTGGAAGGGTGCCGAGATTACCGACAAGCTGCCGAAAGGACTGGAGTTTTGTGCGGGAAGCGCAGTATTGACCGGACCGGATGGAAACAAAACCAATTTGTCCGATCGTGTCTATGATGAAGAAAATCACACGATTACCTATAAACTTGGCGATGTCAGCGGCCAGGCAACTTATGTGCTTCAATTTGAGGCAAAGGTGGGGCCGCAGGCAATTGACCGGGATAATCCGGAAAATGAGAACATTACCAATGTAGCGGCGGCAACCGGCAAAAATCCGGATGGAAGTGAGAATTTGCCAAGAACTCCAGAAGAGCTGGAAAAATTAGATAAAGAAGATCCGGATGATCCAGACAACCCAGACAATCCGGATAATCCAGACAACCCGGATAATCCGAACAATCCCGACCAGCCGAAGGAGCCGGATGGGACGTCGAGCGCGGCGCCGGAAGGCGGCCTGTCCGTTGTACCGATTGATCCAGACGGCTATGTGAAAAAAACAGCGGAGAATCAAACGGACCCGGATGGACAGACCCAGGTGGGTGACCGGATTATTTACCGGATTACCGTGGGCAACCGGGCGGAAGGCTCTCTGTGGATGGATGTGGACGTTCAGGATCAGCTTCCGGCAGGTATTCGGTTGGAGATCGACAGTCTGACGCTTTTGCGGCCGGACGGAACGAGTGAAAAACTGGGAGCCGGAGTCTATCAGTCCGAAAGCCGAACCATCCACGTATCTCTGGGTGACATTTATGGCGGCGAAGCTTATGTGCTTAGCTTTGAGGCCGTTGTATTACCGGAAGCGGTAGGAATGGATATTGGAAATATTGCTTGGGTAACCGGCGGAAAGCCCAGCGATTATGAGGATTGGAGTAAACGAGAAGAAGAACCAAAGTCGGAACCTACGACCATCGAGACCGGTACGCCGGTATATCCTTCGCCGCTGGATAAACCGGATAGCAGTGGTACAAAGGGCGGCGTATTGCTCGGCGATGCCAAGGCGCAGCTGGAAAAACATGTGAAGAACTTAAATCACGAGGATGGCACTACCTATCTCAATGACTGGCTGCAATATGACATTACACTGACCAATGCAGTGCCGGGAACACTTTTACAGGAGGCGGTCCTTGTGGATCATCTGCCTTCCGCTTTGGAATTAAACACGACCACGCTGCTGCTGAAAAGAGCGGATGGCAATAAGATTTTTCTGGACGAATCCGTCTATGATGAGAAGACGCGTACGATTACGGTTCCGATTGGACAGTTGGCAAGCGGGGAGACCTATGTGCTGACGTACAAGGCAAGGGTTACGCTGAAAAATTGGTCTGGAAAAGCGGAACCTATCGTTAATCGCGTGGAGTTGACCGGAAAGAATCCAGATGGTGCAATTCACAAAAGTACGCCTGCCGCTGAAGCGAAGAGTTCTTTCCCTGTGGATGTAGTAGTCGGGAATGGAGCGAAGACAGGGGACGGCACACAGATCGGCGTTTACCTGATGCTTTGCGCCGTCAGCGGTGTTGCTGCTATCGGTGTTTGGTATCGAAAACGCAGATCTCGTTGAGACAGACATGTCTGTCAGCGGGAACGCAGTGTAAAGTAAGAACAAAGAGTTTTTTATTGGAGAATAAAGAATTTCAATGAATTTCCTATGAGAACAAGAAAGACCCCATCGAAACCCTAGAGTCCCGATGGGGTCTTTCTTGTTCTATCGGAAATGCCTATCTGCTTTACGACAGGATTTTGGCTTAACTTAATGCCAAACCAAATACCATTCCGCCGATCAGAATAGCCAGAATCGCCAATGGAGCGATATATTTTACCAGAACAGCCCATACATTTTTCAGCTTGAAGGAATAAATCCCATCTCTTTCCACTTCGGCAATTCCCTTTTTCGTTGTCCAAATCCAACCGACAAAAATGCAGAAGGTCAGAGAACCAAGAGGCGTCAGAAGACGGTCGGTTAAGAACTCCAGGAAATCTCCAAAGCCTGGGAAGGTAACGCCGTTGGCAAAATCAAACCAGATACCCTTGATCGAGGCATACAGCTGAGACAAGGTGTATAGGATACCGATAATAAAGGTGGAAACGCCGATGAGCGCAGTCGCCTTTTTCCGGGATACCTTCTTTTCTTCCGTGACATAAGCTACTGTTCCTTCCATGATGGAAATCGCGGAGGTAAGAGCAGCGAAGAAAAGCAATAAATAGAACATGCAGCCGAAAACTGGGCCAGCAGTCATTTTTTCAAACACTCCTGCCAGAGAAATGAAGGCGAAGCCGCCGCCCATACCGGGCTCTACGCCGGTAGCAAAAACAGCAGGGATAATCATAAAACCAGCCAACAGAGCGACCACGGTGTCCAAGGTGCAAACCAGGCCAACGTTTTTGACCAGATTTTCTTCCTTTTTCAGGTAGGAACCGTAGGTGACCATGATACCCATACCGAGAGAAAGCGAGAAGAACGCTTGTCCCAAAGCCATGAGGACCGTATCAAAGTCCAGCTTGGAAAAATCCGGAGTCAGCAGGTATTTCAAACCGTCTGACGCGCCGGGAAGCGTGACAGAACGGACGGTCAAAACGATCAGCAGCAGGAACAATGCGGGCATTAAAACTTTATTGATCTTTTCAATACCAGCTTCTACGCCTTTGATAATGACAAAGATCACCAGTCCCATGAAAATCAGAGGACAGACGATGGCACCAAGCCACGGGAAGCCATTTGCTCCCAACATTTCATAAAAGAACGCTTGTGAATCTGCAAATATTTTGCTAGGGCAGATAATATAGCTGGCAATGTAGTAGATAACCCAGCCGCCTACCTGAGAATAATATCCAAAGATCAGGAAACCGGTAAAAATACCGAGTCCTCCGACCCAGGAGAATTTTTTGTTTAACTGACGGAGAGCGCCGACCGCATTTTTCTGCGTATGGCGGCCAATGACAAATTCCGCCATCATAGCGGTGGTTCCGATCAAGGCGACGATAATGATGTAAATGATAATGAACGTTGCGCCGCCTCCGTTATAGGCTTTGCCGGGAAATTTCCAGATATTTCCCAGACCAACGGCGGAACCAGCGGCTGCTAAGATAAAGCCAAGGCTGCTGGCCCATTGGGCTCGGTGTTTTCCTTCACCTGGTGTGTGCGACATAGTGTGTCCCCCTTCTTCTCAAATATAAATAATATATAATATATAGTGTATAATTTATCACGTCATTGGGGAAAAGTCAAGAAAGGATTCGTCCATTGCTTTTTTCGAAAATCCATGCTATGATAAGACCCAGAATAGGAACGAGGGAGAAAATATGATTTCCTATATAAAAGGCGAGCTGTCGGAGGTATCGACGGAAGGGATTATTGTGGAAGCGGCTGGGATTGGCTATGAGATCAAGGTTCCCGCTTCTCTTTTGTCTCGGCTGCCGTCTCTGGGCAGCCTGGTAAAGATACATACGTATCTTCAAGTAAAGGAAGATGGAGCCTCGCTGTTTGGCTTTTTAGACCGAGAGGATTTAGAGGTATTTCGTTTGCTGCTTACGGTAAATGGAATCGGCCCCAAGGGAGCCTTGGGAATTTTGTCGGTTCTTTCGCCGGACGATCTGCGGTTCGCCGTGCTTGGCGACGATATCAAAACCCTTTCCCGTGCTCCGGGCCTGGGAAAGAAAACAGCTCAGAAAGTAATTTTAGAACTGAAGGACAAGTTTCATCTGGAGGAGGCTTTTGAGAAGCGGTTATCTCGTGAAGAAGCCCCTGTGGGAACTGCGCCAGATGCAAAGGGAGAAGCGGTACAAGCGCTGGTGGCTCTGGGATATTCTTCTTCCGAGGCTCTGCAGGCTGTTCGCGGGCTAGTGGATGCAGACAGTATGAGCGTAGAAGAGATCTTGAAGCAGGCGTTAAAGAGGATGTCTTTGTAGGAAACTACTCAGCTTCGCTGTGTTTTATGATAAAGGAGAAGGATGGAACGGCGACTGATTACCACCGAATTTACGGAGGAAGACCAAAAAATAGAAAATAGCCTGCGCCCCCAACTGCTGGAAGAGTATGTGGGTCAGCAAAAGGCGCGGGAGACCTTAAAAGTGTATATAGAAGCGGCAAAGGCGCGGGGAGAATCCCTGGACCATGTGCTGCTCTACGGGCCTCCTGGTTTGGGAAAAACCACCTTGGCGGGTATCATTGCCAATGAAATGGGGGTGAACCTGAAGATTACATCCGGACCGGCTATTGAAAAACCGGGAGAGATGGCGGCGATTTTGAACAATCTTCAGGAAGGAGACGTACTCTTTGTCGATGAGATCCATCGTTTGACCCGCCAGGTGGAGGAAGTGCTTTACCCGGCGATGGAAGATTATGCGATTGATATTGTCATTGGAAAAGGAGCTTCCGCCCGCTCGATTCGGTTAGAGCTGCCCCATTTTACCATGGTAGGCGCTACGACCAGAGCGGGAATGCTGACGGCGCCGCTGCGGGATCGGTTTGGGGTGATTCACCGTCTGGAATTTTACACGCCGCAGGAGCTGCAGACCATCGTTCTGCGTTCCGCCAAGGTGTTACATGTGGACATGGATGCCGATGGCGCGATGGAGATTGCCAGACGTTCGCGGGGAACCCCGCGCTTGGCGAATCGTTTTTTAAAGCGGGTTCGAGACTTTGCCCAAGTGCGCTATGACGGGGAAGTGACCGGACAGGTGGCGAGAGAAACCTTGGATTTATTAGAGGTGGATCCCTTGGGTCTAGATGCTATGGATCGCTCTGTACTGATGATGATTATGGAAAACTTCTCCGGTGGGCCGGTGGGCCTTGAGACGCTTGCCGCCGCTTTGGGAGAAGACGTGGGAACCCTGGAAGACGTCTGTGAGCCGTACCTGATTCAAAACGGTTTTCTGAACCGGACGCCGCGTGGGCGTATGGCGACGGCGAAGGCCTATCAACATCTTGGGCTTCGTATGCCGGATTCCCAGGATGACAACTAGTACTTGTATTTTCAAAAGGGAGGCTTTATAATTGTCTTCAGAAGGCAGTTGATGCCGGCGCGCAGGAGGCTTTTACAGATGGCGGACAAGAATTATACGGATGTGACCATTGCCGGGAAAATATATACTCTGGGCGGATATGAGGACGAAGAATATCTGCAGCGGATTGCAACTTATGTGAACAGCAAACAAAATGACTTAAAGAAAACCATGGGCTTTCTCCGTTTGCCTGCGGATTATCAGAACGTTCTGACACAGCTGAACCTGGCGGATGATTATTTTAACGCAAGGAAAAAAGCGGCGATGTTGGAGGCAAAGGTGGAGATGCTGGAAAAGGAAGTTTATAATCTCAAGCACGAGCTGGTCACAAACCAGATGAAATATGAAAAGAATCATGACTGATATCGAAGTATTGGCTCCAGCGGGATCTTACGAGAGTATGGAAGCCGCGGTGCGGGCCGGCGCAGACGCTGTATATATGGGCGGCGCGAAATTTGGGGCCAGGGCCTACGCGGAAAATCCGGATGACACGGGGCTTTTGCGGGCGATTGATTTTGTACATCTTCATGGGAGAAAGCTATATCTTACGGTCAATACTCTCCTAAAGGAACGGGAGTTGACAGAGGAACTATGGAAATATCTGGCGCCCCTGTATCGGCAGGGGCTGGATGCCGTAATCGTACAGGATTATGGCGTTCTTTCTTTTATCCGAAAACATTTTCCCAAGATGGAAATCCATATCAGTACCCAGATGGCAGTGGCGGGCCCCTATGGAGCCATGCTGGCAAAAGAGCTTGGCGCGGGCCGTTTGGTGCTTCCGAGAGAGTTATCCCTTGCGGAGATTCGTGCGATCCGAGAGAAGACCGATTTGGAACTGGAGGGCTTTGTCCATGGGGCGCTGTGCTATTGTTATTCCGGGCAATGTCTGTTGAGCAGTTTTATCGGTGGCCGCAGTGGGAACAGAGGGCGCTGTGCGCAGCCTTGCCGTCTGCCTTACAATGGAAAAAATTTGATGAATTTAAAGGATCTCTGTACCCTTGCCATTTTGCCTCAGATTTTGGAGGCAGGAGTGACCTCCCTAAAAATAGAAGGACGTATGAAAAGTCCGCGCTATACGGCGGGCGTGGTCAGTATTTACCGAAAGTATGTGGATCGGTATCTGACCAGTGGGGGCGGCGATTGGCAGGTGGATCCGGAAGATGAACGGCTGTTAAAGGAATTGTTTGACCGAGGCGGCTTTACAGATGGATACTATCGCCGTCATAACGGGGCGGATATGGTGTTTACCGGAAAGAAACCGGAACTTCGCGTCATCGATGAGGAACGGCTTCGGTTTTTGGATGAACAATATTTGCAGGGCGAAATCAAAGAAAAGATTAAGGGAAAAGTAAAGATTTTAAAAGGTTTCCCTGCTACAATAGAAGTAACCTGGGGCGATCAGAGCGTTTCGGTCTTTGGGGACGTCGTGGCTGAGGCGAAGAATCGTCCTCTGGAAAAAGAGATGGTTTTTCGTCAGATGGACAAGATGGGAGGCTCCGGCTTTGTCTGGGAAAGCCTTGAGATTGAGATGGACGAGGACGTGTTTCTTCCGATGGGGGCGATCAATGGCCTGCGCCGGAGCGCGGTGGAAGCAATACAGGAGGCTCGGTGTCATGCTTATCAGCGTACTTTATGAAAATCCAGCTCATCTTTCGGAACTTTGTGAGATTCCGGAAGTGTCGGCGGTATACCTGCCGGGAGAGCGCTTGTCCGGGAAAGAAGTGGAAGATGCGGCTGCTCGGTGCCATCAGGCGGGAAAGAAGGCCTTTTACGCATTTCCCTATGTGTTTCGCCAGGAGGCAGCGGCCTACTATCAGGAAGAGTTGGACGCGCTGCAGAAGGCGGGCGTGGATGGATTTTTAATCCGGAATCTGGACGAAGCGGGTTTTCTGGCGGAAAAGCAGGCTTCGGGCATGCGTATTTTTGACGCCGGTATGTACAGCTGGAATCAGGAAGCCTGCGCAGTTCTTCGTGGCTTGGGGGCGGATCTTTTGACGGCCCCTTATGAGCTCAATGAAAAGGAGCTCCGGGCCCGCGGGTTTGCGGATACGGAATTTGTTATATACGGGAGGCTGCCAGTGATGCTTTCTGCCCAGTGTATAGCCTTGACGGAGAATGGACGGTGTGAGAAGAAGACGCGGGCGTTTTCCTTTCGGACGGTTCGGGACAGAAAGGGAGCGTCGTTTCTGGCGGAGAACCGGTGTCTTTTTTGCTATAATGTGATTTATAACAGTGTACCTTTGTGGCTTTTGGACCGGGCGGCAGCTTTGGAGCGGGTGCGGTTTCATTTTACCTCAGAAAAAGTAGGAGAGCCATCCCGTATCTTGAAGGCATTTTTGGCCGGACAAACAGAGCCGCCGGAACATTTTACCCGTGGACATTTCACACGAGGGGTGGAATAAATGATAAATCTTGTGATTGATATTTCGAAGTACCTGATGCTTTTGATCATGGTGCTTTATACTGGACTAAATTTTTATGTGCTGCGCAAGCAAGATGTGCGCTGGCAGAATCGTGTGTGCCGCAAACAGGTATTTTTGGTATTTCTCCTCCAATTTTTGGGATATCTGATTATCTATCTGAAGACCTTGGAGGTCCGGATGCTGATTTTTTACGGCATTCAGGTGGTCTTTTTCCTGATCTATTTTATTCTGTTTAAAACCATCTATCCCCAGAGTTCCCGTGTGCTTTTAAGCAATATGGTATTTCTTTTTTCCATTGGTCTGATGGTTTTAACGAGGTTGGATGTAGGGAAAGCGGAGAAACAGTTCATCCTTGGAATGATTGCCGCTGCGATTACTCTGGTGATCCCGGTTATCATGAAACATCTAAAAGCTTTGGCCAAATGGGCCTGGCTTTACGCGGCTGTTGGAATTGCCCTCCTGCTTTTGGTCTGGGCCATCGGCGACACCAATGGAGGCGCGCAGCTTCGGATCAGCTTTGGCGGGTTTGCCTTACAGCCTTCGGAATTTGTGAAGCTGACCTTTGTCTTCTTTACTGCGTCGATGTTTCAAAAGGGCCAGTCCTTTGGGCGGATTTTTGTGACGACCGCAATCGCGGCGGCCCATGTGCTGATTCTGGTGGCGTCGACGGACCTTGGAAGCGGGCTGGTGTACTTCCTGTCCTTTTTGTTTATGATTTTTGTGGCGACCAGACAGCCCCTTTACTTTTTTGGCGGTCTGGGAGCCGGCAGCGCGGCTGCTGTCATGGCATACAAATTGTTTTCCCACGTTCGGGTCCGCGTGGCGATGTGGCAGAATCCCTTCAGCGATTATAATGTCAAGGGCTACCAGATGGCCCAGTCCTTATTTGCGATCAGCTCTGGCAGCTGGTTTGGACTGGGATTTTACCAGGGCGTGCCGACATCCATCCCATTGAATGAGAATGATTTCATTTTTTCCGCTATCTGTGAGGAATTGGGCGTGATTTTTGCCATGTGCCTGGTGTTGATTTATCTGGGCTTTATTTTACAGATGTTTTGGGTTTCGACCTGGATGGACGAGCTCTTTTATAAAATTGTTGGCTTCGGGCTGGCGGTCATGGTGGGCGTGCAGGTATTTCTGCATATCGGCGGGGGCACCAAGTTAATTCCCTCGACAGGGATTACGCTGCCGCTGATTAGTTATGGAGGCAGTTCCGTGCTCAGCACCATGATGATCATCGGCGTGATTCAGGGGCTGCATCTGATGAAGCAGAGGGAGGTGGAATCGATTGAGCAGGCGGCAACAGCGGAGGATGAGGAATATCCAGAAGCAGAGTTTGAAAGAAGAAGGTAGAAGCAGGAAGAAGATCAATCGGGAGATTGTATTGGTCACCTATGTGTTCGTCGGCCTTTTCCTGATTATGATTGGATATCTGGGATATTTTACGTATAAAGAAAGCGATACCTATCGGAACAATCCTTACAATAGCAAGCGGCAGCAGCTTTTTTCTGACCGCTATATTCGCGGGACGATTCTAAGCAGCGATGGAAAAGTGCTGGCAAAGACGGAGGTGGATGAGGATGGAAAGGAGTCGAGAAACTATCCGTATGGTCCCATGTTTGCCCATGTGGTCGGCTACTCCACCAAGGGAAATACGGGAATTGAATCCATTGCCAACTCCTATTTGCTGAATACGCATATCAATCCGGCGCTCCAGATTCTCTATGAATTAAAGGAACAAAAGACTTTGGGAGATACGGTAAAGACGACGCTTGATACGCGGCTTCAACGAGCGGCATATGAGGCGTTAGGCGACGCGAAGGGCGCGGTGGTAGCGATGGACCCGAAGACGGGAGCGATCTTAGCCATGGTCAGTAAACCAGACTATGATCCCAACGAGATCAATGCGATCTGGGATGAGTTGGTCAGTGAGGAAAATAAAAATTCCAATTTGGTCAACCGGGCGTCCCAGGGACTTTACCCGCCGGGATCGACTTTTAAGATTTTAACGCTCTTGGAGTATATCCGGGAGAATCCAGGAAATTATGAGGATTTTTCCTTTGATTGCGACAGCGTCTATGAGGTGGGAGAATATAAGATTCGCTGCTCGAAACAGATTAGTCACGGGGAGGAGGATTTGATTACGGCCTTTGCAAAATCCTGTAACGGCGCCTTTTCTTCCATTGGACAGACATTGAATTTCTCAGAGATGTACAAGCTTTGCGAGAAGTTTGGCTATAATGCAGCTTTGCCTACCGACCTGCTAAGTAATGCCAGCAGTTTTGTCTTAAAGGATGGCAGTTCTGTCTGGGATGTGCTCCAAACCTCCATTGGCCAGGGAAAGACGACGATTACACCTTTGCACAACGCAATGATTGCGGCGGCGGTGGCCAATCAGGGCGTGATGGTGAAGCCCTATGTGTTGGAATCCGTAGAGTCGGAGAGCGGGACGTTGATTAAACGATTTTCTTCAGAAAACTACCGGACCGTCATGTCTCCGGAAGAGGCCGCGGTTTTGCAAAAGTATATGCGGGCCGTGGTTACGGACGGGACCGGCTCCAAGGCAGAGGGAGACGGATACCGCGTAGCAGGAAAAACCGGCTCTGCGGAATTTGCCTCCGGAAGGGAAACCCACGCGTGGTTTGTGGGATATGCGGACGTGGAAGATCCGAAGATCGTGGTCAGCGTATTGGTGGAGGAAGGCGGCAGCGGCGGTTCCACCGCAGCGCCCATTGCAAAGGCAGTGTTCGACGCGTATTATGGAGAATAAAAAATTCGCTTTGCGAGAATTTCGCAGAGCGAATTTTTTATTCTCCATAAGAACCGGGTGTCAAAAGGTCTCTGTGGGAGAAGGGCCGGAATATTTTGTAGAGTTTCGGAGCAAGTACTTCTAGGGTTCCGGAAATTTGTGAAAAGCATTCACAAAAATAAGAAACTCGCTGCGTTCAGACAGTCTTATTTTTGTTCATAAGACAAATTCCCGGAACCTAAGAAGTACTAACGCTCCTGCAAATACAAAATATTCCGGCCCTTCTCCCACAGAGACCTTTTGACACCCGGATCTCTATTGAGAATTTCTTTGCTTTTTTCAGTGGGTGGTACCTATTCTAAGTTTAATAGTTCTTTTTGGGGAGAAGTTTTTTTCGGATATAAAGGAAAGTACGAGCCTGCCCGTATTTTGCCAACATCCGTAGGAGTTTCTCCAACAAGTCGCTGGTCTCCGGGTGCATCAGCATCTGCCCTTTTCCCTTTAGAAAGTAATCGAGCGGCATGTCGGGAGTGTATGCTCCTTTGTTATAAATCTGCGCTGCGGCGACGCGGTCGCAGAACATTTCGACCACATAGCGAAGGGGCATTTTTGTGCCGGATAGCTGTCCCTTAGGGGTTCCCATCTGATAATCTGTCCAATATTCATAGTGGTGTTTATTTCTGCCCTTGTGGTGCATCCAGGCTACCGAGCAGCCGTTTACCCGTCGTTCCTGGTCGTTTGGGCTCCGGTCGCCCTGGTAATATTTAGTTCCGCGCCAAAATTCGGTGGGAGAATACTTGGATAGGTCGTGCAATAGTCCCTGGCGGTAAAGGCCGACCTGAAAACAATATTTCATCACCAACAGTTTGTGTTCTGTGATGGTTTTAAAGTGTCCCCAGATGTTCATGAAAATCACCTCCTGCAAAAGTCAACGGAAAGTAATTTTAGCATAGCATATTTTAGGGAGGGAATCAACGCTGGGCGTGAAAAGATTTCGACGGCAGAAATGCTTTATTTTAGAGATATATAATTAGAAGAACACATATAATTATTTGTTGCACTTGGTGGACGGTACATAAAACAGAACGAAATTTTATCGGAATGTTAATTGACAATTTAAGACTGGTGGGAGGAATGGAATGCAGGATCAAAAAATAGAGAACTTATTGAATTTAGCTTTGGATGCCAGTGAGGAAGAGCGGAGAAAATCCTTGGATTTGGACGTGGGATATCAGCCGGATGGGAGAACTTGGCAGGTGATTGTCCGCTATTCCGGCGATTTAAGCGCTTATGAAAACGAAAATATTCGGATTTCCTTGCTTTCCGGAGGATATGCGATCGTCACTTTGCCAGAAGAACTGGTGGATGATTTTGCGGCTTTGCCTGAGGTGGAGTATATGGAGAAGCCAAAGCGTCTATTTTATTCGGTGGATCAGGGGCGCAGTGTCTCCTGCATCAATTCTTTGCAGGAAGGTCCCCGGGGACTGCTGGGGGAAGGCGTACTGGTGGCGGTGATCGATTCCGGAGTGGATTGGCGGCATCCGGATTTTCAGACGGAGGAAGGGAAGACGAGGATCGTAGGCATCTGGGATCAGAGCATCGAAGGACGGCCTCCGGAGGGATATTTCTTTGGGACAGAATATACGGAGGAAGAAATCAACGAAGCTCTGGCAGGAAATAGAACGCTGCCAAGTCAGGATACATCCGGCCATGGAACCGGAGTTTTAGGGATTGCGGCAGGAAATGGCCGGGCTTCCGGCGGGCGATATCGCGGGGTAGCTCCGGAAGCGGACATTTTGGTAGTAAAACTTGGCGTGCCGGAAGAAGGCGGATTTCCACGTACAACAGAACTGATGCAGGCGGTAGATTATGTCGTAAAGACCGCTCGAAATCGAAACCAGCCGGTGGCCATCAATTTAAGTTTTGGCAACACCTATGGGTCCCATGAGGGGAATTCTTTGGTAGAAACATTTCTCGATACGATGGCGGATCAGTGGAAGGTGTCGATTGCCGTGGGGACGGGAAATGAAGGCGACGACGGCGGCCATACTTCGGGCGTATTGAAAAAGGGGGAAATTCAGGAAATTGCGCTGGCCATTGGAGAAAATGAGATTTCCACCAATGTGCAGCTTTGGAAATCCTATGCGGATGAATTTGACGTACTGTTGATTACGCCATGGGGAACGGTGTTGGGGCCCATGCGGAGGATCGACAATGTGCAGCGCTTTCCAACGCGCGATACGGAAATTTTAGTATACTATGGGACGCCAAGTCCTTACAGCGGAGCGCAGGAAATTTATTTTGAATTTCTGCCGAGAGATCAAAAGCTGGACAGCGGAGTATGGACGTTCCGGCTGGTTCCAAAGAAAATTGTGATGGGAGATTATGATTTTTGGCTGCCGAGCGGCCAGGTGAGAAATCCGGATACCCGTTTTTTATTGCAGACGCCCAGTACCACTTTAACCATTCCGTCTGCGGCTGAAAAGGTGATTTCCGTTGGTGCTTACGACAGCAGACGCGATTCCTATGCCAGCTTTTCAGGCCGGGGCTATACAAGGCAAACCAACCGCATCAAACCGGATCTGGCAGCTCCCGGCGTGGAAATTATGACGACAGCGCCGGGCGGAGGTTATCGGCCGCAGACGGGCACCTCCTTTGCGACGCCTTTTGTGACGGGCAGCGCGGCGCTTTTGATGGAATGGGGAATCATCAGAGGAAATGATCCCTATCTGTACGGAGAGAAACTAAAGGCTTATTTGCAGCGCGGGGCAAGACAGCTGCCGGGGTTTACGGAGTGGCCCAATCCGCAGCTAGGATATGGGGCGCTTTGCGTGAGGGAGAGCCTGCCGGGATAAAAGAAATAATCAGATTGTGGGTGAAAACCTTGTTTTTAGAAAAAAGTTGAAGTATAATTTTACTAAACATATCCATACCTTCCATTGAATTTGGCTCGTCAATAGAAGGGGAACGTAAGGAGGAAACGACATGTACCATTGTCGTGTGCTTTTTTATTTGTTGGGTCAACCATGCAGGACGTTTGAAACGATAAAAGAAATGGCGCCCTTTGAGAATTTTACGCATACCTATTTGGAAAGTGATCAACTAGAAGAATCACTGGCGGCCCAGGCAGATGTCATCCTGGCTGATTTGCAGGGGACAGATCCGGAAGGGGCAGTCCGTGCGCTTGTTTCTGCAAAGCGCAAAGATTCGGAACTGATTTTGCTTTTGGATAAAAGCCAGATGGGTTTATTGACGGACGAATGGCCGGAAGTGAAAGATATTTGGATTGGCCCGATGTCGGAAGCGGAAGTGCGTTTTCGTTTTTTACGATGGCAGCAGACCTATAAGATGAGCAAAGATTTTTGGGAAACGAGCCATTACTTGGAAGCTACAATTAACAATGTTCCCAATCTTGTTTGGTACAAAGACAAGGATGGCGTCCACGAGAAAGTTAACGACAGTTTTTGCAAAACTGTCAATAAGACGAAGCGTCAGGTGGAAGGACGCAGGCATAGTTATATCTGGGATGTGGAGGAGGACGATCCTGCCTGTATTGAGTCGGAACGTGAAGTCATGAGCAAACGGGAGACCTGCGTATCGGAGGAACATATCCAAACGGGGGCGGGAATGAGGACGCTTACGACTTATAAATCGCCCTTGTTTGATTTGGACGGCAGCGTCATGGGAACCGTAGGCGTGGCGATTGACGTGACGCAGGAGCGGATGTATGAACAGGCGATTGTACAGAAGAACCAAACCCTAGAGAAAATTTTTACGACGATTGATTGCGGTGTGAT
Organism: Hominifimenecus sp. rT4P-3; assembly: GCF_051055405.1. Classification (GTDB taxonomy): domain Bacteria; phylum Bacillota; class Clostridia; order Lachnospirales; family Lachnospiraceae; genus Pseudolachnospira. The sequence continues at coordinate 1,171,683 of NZ_CP167068.1, forward strand.
GCGTCATACGGTGGACGGGAAGCATATCATCAGCGCCAATCAGGCCGCCTTGAGAATCCTGGGATACGAGTCTTCGGAGGAAATGATGGCGGACGGGTTTCATATGGTTGCCAGAACAGTTTTGGAGGAAGATCAAGAAAAGCTCCGGGCATGCATAAAAAGTTTGAAAACGGATGGAGATAGTGTCAGCACCGAATATCGGGTCAGGCATAAAAATGGAGATTTGCTGCATGTAATGGGCACGGTCAAGCTGTTAAAAGAAAATGGGAAACTGTTTTATCAACGTTTCCTTTTGGACTGCACCGCTCAAAAATTGCAGGAACAGAAAAATGAAAGACAGCAGATGGAACTGATCCAGGCTTTGAGCATTGATTATAGTATTGTCTGCTATTTGGAACTGAACACAGGAGTCGGTATGCTGCTCCGGAACAATCCGTCAACGGAAAACGTTTTTGTACCAGATTTTGACGGCAATATCTTTTTCCGGGAGAGTATGGAGCATTACATACAGACATTCGTGCATGAGGACGACAGGGAGATGCTGCGTCAAGCTTTTTCGATCGAATGTCTAAAAAAAGAACTGGAAGAAAAGAATCAATATTATGTGAACTACCGTGCTGTTTTAAACGGAGAGACGGAATATTTTCAGTGGAAAGCCGTGAGAACTGGAATTTGGGGAGATCAAAACGGCGTAGTTTTGGGATTTCGCAGTGTGGATGAGGAAATTCGTACAGAATTGGAAAAGAAAAGCTTACTGGAAAGCGCGTTGATGCAGGCCAATCAGGCCAGCAGGGCAAAAAGCACTTTCCTATCTAATATGTCGCACGATATCCGTACTCCGATGAACGCTATTGTCGGGTTTACCACCCTTGCCCTTTCCCATATTGGGCAGAAAGATCAGGTAGAAGAATATCTGAAAAAGATTATGGTTTCCGGGAATCATCTGTTGAGCCTGATCAACGATGTTTTGGATATGAGTCGGATTGAAAGCGGCAAGATACATTTAGATGAAAAGCCGTGCCATTTACCAGGAATTTTGCATGAACTAAAAAATATTTTGCAGCCGGACGTCCATGCAAAGAAGCTGGAGTTTTATATGGAAGCCGGAAATATCCTGAATGAAGATATTTATTGCGATAAGCTGCGGCTGAGCCAAGTCTTGCTGAATTTGCTGAGTAATTCCGTCAAGTATACGGGGGCGGGCGGTACGATTTGGATGAAGATAATAGAAAAAAGCGGAGCGCCCAGCGGCTATGCAAAATATGAGTTTCATATCAAAGATACTGGAATTGGTATGAGCAAAGGATTCATAAAACGTATTTTTGAACCCTTTGAGAGAGAAAAAAGCAGTACGATCAATGAAATTCAGGGAACCGGGCTTGGGATGGCGATCACAAAAAATATTGTGGATATGATGAACGGTACCATCGAAGTGGAAAGCGAGAAGGGAATCGGGACGGAAGTCATTGTTAGCCTTACTTTCCGGCTATATTCTGAAACAAAAAAGCCGCAGGATATTCAGGAATGGAACGAAGACCAAACGTCGACTGCGGACCGTGATTTGGATACGGATAGTCAGGAAAAAGCGGTGAAACGCTATACCGGGCGTATTTTGTTGGCGGAGGACAATGAAATAAACCAGGAAATTGCCATGGCGATTTTGGAGGACGCTGGATTTTCCGTAGAGGTTGCTGAAAATGGACAGATTGCGGTAAATATGTTAAAAGAATCAAAGCCGGGATATTATCAGTTAATCCTGATGGATGTTCAGATGCCTGTGATGAATGGCTATGAAGCGACGAAAACCATTCGCGGGTTTGAGAATCAAGAATTGGCATCTATTCCGATTTTGGCGATGACGGCCAACGCCTTCGAGGAGGACCGTCAGGAAGCGCTAAAGAGTGGAATGAATGGGCATCTGGCAAAACCCGTTGACGTGGACATCCTGTTTGATACTTTAGATCACATCTTGTCCTAGGCGTATGCCTGAATAAAGAGAAGATATTCCTGCGTTAAGAGCTACGGAAAGGATAACAAAAAAGTAAGACTTGCCTAGATAGTGGCAGGTCTTACTTTTTTGTTATCCTAATATAGAAAAATCGATCTATTTTGTTCCAAAAATCCGGTCGCCCGCATCTCCAAGGCCAGGACAGATATAACAGGCGTCATTCAAGCCCCGATCCAGATGGCCGATGTAGATCTGAATATCCGGATGAGCCTCCTGCAGTCGTTTTAAACCTTCCGGAGCAGCGATCACGCACATAAATTTGATCTTTTTACCGCCGTGCTCTTTGATAAAATTGACAGCGGCGATGGCGGATCCGCCGGTGGCCAGCATCGGGTCCACCACGACGATGGTGCGTTCTTCGATGGGATTTGGCAGCTTACAATAATATTCGTGGGGGTCGTGGGTCTCCTCATCCCGGTAGAGGCCAATGTGGCCGACTTTTGCGGTAGGAGTCAGATTTAAAATTCCATTCACCATCCCAAGTCCGGCCCGAAGAATCGGTACAACGGCAAGCTTTCTGCCGCTGATAATAGGAGACTGGCAGGTCTCGATCGGTGTACGGACCTCAATATCTTCCAGCGGAAGATCACGCAGCGCCTCGTAGCCCATCAGAGTGGCTATCTCTTCGATCAGCTGCCGGAATTCGTTGGTCCCGGTGCCGATGTCCCGCAGCATGGTGATTTTGTGCTGAATTAAAGGATGGTTTAGAATCGTAACATTTTCGTTCATAGTGCTCCTTTCTTTCGTAGCCTTTCTCTATGACGCCGTAAGGGCCTCTCGCTGGGTCATATTATAGCATGCTGGAATCGGGATTGCAATGGAAAATGGAATGCGATCGGAATCGAACTGACCCAGGAAATAAAAAAACGGTTCTTGATGCTGTCAGGAACCGGTTTTGTTTTCTTTATTGGTCAATATGGCATCTTGACAAAACTAAATATTGGCCATCCGACACGGTAACATAAGAGCTTCCGCTGAAATTGTCATTGGCTTCGATATCGTCCTGCCGTCCGTCATTATACACACAGTAGTATCCCTTGCCATTGTCCGCCGTTACTTTATATTCCCCAGCAGGGAGATGAACGCCTATTTTAAAGGTGCCTGTTTGGGAGGTATCTAAGTCGCCTGCTTCTTCGATCGGAACGGCATAACAGCGTTTTAGCGTGAAGTATTCTCCCTCTCTAACCGTAATAATGGAATTATATGAAAAATTTTCATTAGTGATGATATCGTTATCATTACTATCTTTGGATAGGCAGAAATAGCCGGCAACCGTAGACTTTGCAAATAAAACATATTCTCCAGCGGGAATATCACCGCCTACTTTATACTGCCCTTCGCTATACTGCGTAGCAGATGTATCTAATATTTTTTTCCCAGAGAGGTCTTCCAGGGAAGTTTTTAGCAACATATTATTCAATGCAAAATTTTCTGGCTCTTCGTCATATAAATAAGCCAAAGAATCAAGAATAAGTTCATATAGAAAATTGCCGTTGGATCCTTGCTCAAAATAAGCTCCTAAATAGGTAGCGCATCCGAAATATATATTTAACTCGTCAAGCGTGTCATCCCATTTTGTTAACGCCGAGAACTTGGGATAATAGGAAACAAGGATATCAATCACTTCAGATGTATTGCTGTCGCTTCGTTCTAAATTGCTTTCGTCCGTACTAAGTCGTAATAAGGAAACCGTAAGATCGTGTTGTTCCTCTGCGCTTAATGTAGTGGACTCAGAAGCGGCTTCTGTTTCTGGAGCAGCAGTTGTCACTGCTTCTGTGGCTACCAGAGTCGTTTCCTGGGGAGTGGATTCTTCGGCAGTTGTTTTTGTTGTTTCTCCGCTGCACCCGGCGAGGAATAGGCCCAGACATAGCGATAATACCAGTAGACTTTTTCTCATAATAATTCTTCTCCTTTGAAATCTAATGTTTTAATTATACTATAAAAATAGAAAAAAGCAACAAAAGAAAATGATTTGTGGCTGCAATTTATATCAAAATCCTCAAATCGTTCTTTCTCCTTCTTCGTCCTCAAATGAGAAAATCTTAAGGTCTTCTTAATCTTTCTTGAAGATTACTCCAAGTCATTGAACCCCCTATTTTGATATGCTAAAATGGAAGACAAAATCAGTTGGGGGAAACGAGCATGAGGAAAAACGTCCTGGAATACCTGGAGGAAAGCGCCAGGAAAAGCCCGGATAAAATCGCTTTTTCAGATGAAAAAAAGTCAAATTCCTATCGGGAGATAGAAGAGCGGGCAAAGAGAGTTGGCAGTGCGCTGGCGAGAAAAGCGCCGCCCCGCAGTCCAATTCCGGTGCTGATGGAAAAGGGTGTGGACACCATGGCGGCATTTCTGGGCGCGGTATATGCCGGCTGTTTTTATGTGCTGCTGGATCGGACGCAGCCGAAAGCTCGCTTAAATACGATTTTAAAAACGTTGGAAGCTCCCGTACTGGTGACCCTTCCGGAATATAAGGAACAGGCGGAAACGCTGGATTTTTCCGGAGAGATTTTGTCCTTGGACGAGCTGGAACAAGAGTCGGCCGACGAGGCAATCTTAAACGCGGTGCAGGGACAAGCATTGGATACGGACCCTCTTTACGGAATTTTTACTTCTGGTTCTACGGGGGTGCCAAAGGGAGTTGTCGTGGGGCACCGGTCGGTGATCGACTTTATCGATTGTTTTGTGGAACTATTTGGAATTACCTCGGAAGATGTGATTGGGAATCAGGCTCCTTTTGATTTTGACGTGTCGGTCAAAGATATTTATACGACTTTAAAAACCGGCGCGACGATGGAGATCATCCCTAAAAAGTATTTTGCTTTTCCGGCGGAGCTTTTGAACTATATTTGTGACCGGAATGTGACGACGCTGATTTGGGCCGTGTCGGCGCTCTGCCTGATTACGACGTTAAAGGGCGGATTGGACTATCGGGTGCCCTCCCAGCTAAAGCGGGTGATGTTCAGCGGGGAGGCCATGCCGGTCAATCATCTGAACGAGTGGCGCCGCCATCTGCCGGATACGATGTTTGTCAATCTCTATGGCCCTACGGAAATCACTTGTAACTGCGCTTATTATATTGTAGATCGGGAATTTGCGCCGGGGGAGGCTTTGCCGATGGGGAGGCCTTTTCCCAATGAAAAGGTATTTTTGTTAGATGAAGAGAATCGGCAGGTCACAGAGTCAGGCTGCCTTGGGGAACTTTGTGTGGCGGGGACGGCGCTTTCTCTTGGCTATTATAATAATCCGGAGGCAACCGCAAAGGCCTTTGTTCAAAACCCTTTGAATTCCCGCTATCTGGAGCCGATTTACCGGACCGGCGACCTGGCCTATTACGGGGAAGACGGACTTTTGGTTTTTGCTTCCCGGAAGGATTTCCAGATCAAGCACATGGGACACCGAATCGAACTGGGAGAGATAGAGGCTGCTATGGGCGCGATTCCTGGTATTGTTCGGGCCTGCTGTACTTATGACGAGAAGAAGCAGCACATTATCGCCCATTATGTAGGCGAGGGAGAAAAACGCCAGATCGCAAAAGCATTGCTCCAGTGGATTCCCAAATATATGCTTCCCAATGAATACCGAAGATGGGACCAGCTGCCGGTAAACGTCAATGGAAAGGTCAATTACCGGTTGTTACGAGAAGGACAGGAGGGTGGACAATGACCGGGCAGGAGTTAAGAAGACTTGCGGGAAAGTATGGGACGCCTTTTTATGTGTTTGAATTGGACTGTCTAACCGAGAGAACTCGCCGTCTCGATGCGTTTTTTGCCGGAACCGCCGCTTTGTGCTATGCCATGAAAGCAAATCCCTTTTTGACAGGGCCTTTGGAACCGCTGGTGAGCCGTCTGGAAGTTTGCTCCCAGGGGGAGTTCCATATCTGCCAGCGCTTGGGGATTCCGCGGGAAAAGATCGTGCTATCCGGTGTAAGCAAAAAGAAAGAGGAGATCGAAGAGATTTTAGAAAGCGGCGGCGTAGGTATCTTCACCGCAGAGTCAAAGCAGCAGCTGGCTCTTCTATCTGAGTGCGCGAAGCACCGTCAGCCTTTGCCGGTTTTGCTGCGGGTCAGCAGCGGAAATCAATTTGGTATGGACCGAGAGACGGTCAAGCAGATCTTAGAGGAAAAAGACAAATATCCGTTTATTCATTTCCGGGGATTGCAGTATTATTCCGGGACGCAAAAGAAAAAGCCGGAGAAGGTAGCGGGAGAATTTCATAGCCTATGCCAATTTGCCAGGGAACTTCGGGAGACGGTCGGTTTTGAGGCGGAAGAGATTGAATTTGGGCCAGGATTTCCGATTCCCTATTTTTCTGGGGAGAAATGGGCGCCGGAAGAAGAGTGGCTTTGCTCCCTAAGACAAGCTATGGAAGAAGAGGCGATGTCGGCCAAAATCACCTTGGAGATGGGACGCTTTTTGGCCGCGGAATGCGGAACTTATTTGACGGCCATCGTAGACCGGAAGCAGAATGAAGGGGAAAACTATCTGATTCTGGACGGTGGAATTCACCATGTAAATTATTATGGTCAGATGATGGCGATGAAACGACCGGATATCACCTATCTGCCGCTGCGGGAAAAGACGGAGGCCGCGGGGAAAGAAGAGACGGAATCCCTGTGGAACCTTTGCGGTTCCTTATGTACGGTGTCCGATGTGCTGGTAAAGGGGCTTCCGCTTATAGAACCGGAGCCGGGGGATTTGCTGGCGTTTCAAAAGATCGGGGCATATTCCGTGACCGAAGGGATTTACCTGTTTTTGAGCCGGGATTTGCCCAAGGTATTCTTTTTTACAAAGAAGGACGGGGAGATTCTGGTTAGGGACGCCCTTGAGACCAATGTATGGAATAGCCCAAGCCATTCCTATGAATAGAGAGGAGAAAACAATGGAAAAGTTAATGGAAATCTTGGAGGAGATTCGCCCGGAAGCGGATTTTGAGAATTGTAAGACGCTAATCGACGACGGGGTACTGGACTCTTTTGACGTGATGTCCATCATCAGCGAGCTGGGGGACGAGTTTGAGATTGAGATCAAACCGGCGGATGTCATTCCTGCGAATTTTAACTCGGCGGAAGCGATGTGGGAGATGGTAAAACGGCTGCAAAACAAATAGAAAAAGCATAGGGGGATAGCATGTCGTTTGTATCGACAAATTTTCTGATTTTTCTGTTTGCAGCTGTGGCCGGATACTATCTGATCCCGAAAAAGGCTCAGTGGATGTGGCTGCTGCTGTTTAGTTACCTTTTTTACTTATCCGCCGGGATAGAGATCCTTTTCTATCTGGTATTTGCTACGTTGGTAACTTATGGCGCAGGAATCGGAATTGAAAAGACAGAGAAGAAAAAACGGGTGATGCTGGCGGCGGTCCTGTTGGATTTTGGGATGCTGGCCTTTGTAAAATACTTTAATTTTGCGGTAGAGAATCTAAACGCGCTCTTTGGTCTGGGGATTGCGGAGAGGAATCTCCTCCTGCCCCTTGGAATTTCTTTTTATACCTTTCAGTCTGTGGGATATGTGATCGACGTTTATCGTGGGAAAGTGAAGGCGGAGAAAAATCCTTTCCGCTTCGCTTTGTTTGTGTCCTTTTTTCCACAATTGCTCCAGGGACCCATCGGCCGTTTTGACCGTCTGGCCGGTGAACTTTATGCACAGCGCTCGTTTTCCCTGCTCCGGATGGAACGCGGATTACAGCGGATGCTGTGGGGGTATTTCAAAAAGATGGTTTTGGCGGATCGCCTGTCCGTTACGGTCAATCTTATTTTTTCTAATTATCAACAATATTCCGGTTGGATCAATGTGATCGGCGTGCTCTGTTATTCCATCCAACTCTATGCGGACTTTTCCGGCGGGATGGACGTGGTGATCGGCGTGGCGGAGATGTTCGGTATTTCGATGGATGAGAATTTCAAACGGCCGTATTTTTCCCGATCGATTTCCGAATTCTGGCATCGCTGGCACATTACACTGGGAACCTGGATGAAAGATTACATTTTTTATCCCTTGTCTTTATCCCGTGGAATGAAAAAATTCGAGAAGTTTGCCAAGAAAAAATTCGGAAAAAAGACCGGGCGGATTTTACCGGTCTGCATCGCCAATATTGTGATCTTTTTGGTCGTTGGAATCTGGCATGGACCAGCCTGGAAATATATCTGCTACGGCCTGTTTAACGGCGTTATCATTGCTTTTAGCAATCTGATGGCTCCTGCCTACAAAAAAGGACTGGCCGCGCTCCATGTTCCCGTGCAGAGCTGGTGGTGGAAAGGTTTTCAGATGCTTCGGACCTTTGTGATTGTAAATATCAGTTGGTTCTTTGACATGGGAATCGATGTGAAGGCGGCGCTTACCATGATGCGCACGACTTTTCAGAATGTATCCCTTCAGCCTTTCCGGGACGGAACCCTGACATGCCTTGGACTTGACAGGGAGAATATCGTCGTTGTTTTGTTTGGATGCCTGATTGTATTTGTAGTCAGCGTTCTTCAGGAACGCGGGGTAAAAATACGGGAATCTCTCTCAGAGAAAAACTGGCTTTTGCGCTGGATCGTGTATGGCCTGCTTGTATTGGCTTTGCCGTTGCTGGGAGAAACCGGCCCGATCGGAGGGTTTATCTATGCGCAGTTCTAAAAAGAAAAAAGCACTGGTATTGATCGGGTTTGCGTTATTTTTTTGTTTTGGGAATTTTTTGATGAATCTGGCGTTGGTGGAGCCTTCCTACATGGGAGTTCACTACCGGATTTTGGAGGAAGAAGGCCCCTTTGATCTCATTACTATTGGAACTTCCCATGGCCAGAGCGGAATTGTGCCGGCAAAAGTGGAAGAAGAGTCCGGCTTAAAAATGATGAATCTCTGCGTGGCCGGGGAATATCTGCAGGATAGTTATTATATGCTGCGCCACGCGCTGAAGTATCAAAAACCAAAGGCCATTTACTATGAGCTGGATTTTACGTATTGGCTGACGGAACCCAATTATCAGTCCAACACGATTATGCGGGAAATGCCATGGTCTTTCAATAAATTGGAGTACTTTTTTGTCCAGATGGGACATCAGGATTTTCGGGCGGTCTTTTTTCCGTGGATGTATACGAGAGATGTTCTGAAGAATATGCCGGTGTTGAAAAACTACGTGTATTTAAAGATTCAAAAGGAGTACAGGGACAAACAGCCGGAAGGGTTATATGAAAAGGGCTGTTATGATCATGGTTATATTATGGGATGTACGGTACCCAACGAGGAAAAAGAGGCTTACTGCCCCCGCCAGTGGGAAGCGGATAAAACGAAGATGGCAGAGCATATCCAGGGGATGCGGGAGTATTTGGAAAAAATCATTGCCCTTTGCCGGGAAAATGGAATTGAATTTAAGATCTTCGTAACTCCGATTCCGGAGGAAACATACCAAAAGGACTTAGCAAATCAAAAAGCCGTGGATGCTTACATGAAAGAGATGGCGAAGGAATACGGAGTACCCTATTACAATTTGAATTATCTAAAAAGAGATCTGCTTCCGTTGACGGGAAGTGAATTTCAGGACTGGGAGGGGCATCTGGGCGGATTAGCGCCGAGGTTCAGCCAGCTTTTTGGAAAGCTGATCCGAGACCAGCAAAACGGAACCTTCCAGGAAAGCGATTATCTCGATCCTTATAAATGGGAGAAATAAAAAACAGTCCTTGTCATGCTTCCAACCATAAGATGGGAGGCGGCGTTAAAACATATCGGAATATTTTGTAGGGTTTCGGAGCAAGTACTTCTAGGATTCCGGAAATTTGTGAAAAGCACTCGCAAAAATAAGAAACTCGCTGCGCTCAAACAGTCTTATTTTTGCTCATAATACAAATTTCCAGAATCGAAGAAGTACGAATGCTCCTGCAAATACAAAATGTTCCGATATGTCTTAATACCGCCTCCCATCTTATGGTTGGAAGCAGGATAGAACAAAAAACCAGGGATACAAACGTATCCCTGGCGAAAGCCTGCCGGTGGTGGGACTCGAACCCACACGGATATTCTCCACACGATTTTGAGTCGCGGTCGTCTGCCAATTCCGACACACCGGCAAATCACACTTGTATATTTTAGCATTGGAGTCCAAGACTGTCAATCGTTTTTTTGATATTTCTTTTGACTTTTTCTTCCGGGGCATCCGTTGCCAGAGAAATCGTTTTGTGCTATGATACAAAAAATAAGGCTTTTCCATCGGGGATGGGAAACCGGAATGAGAGAGGCAAAGCATGGCAGAAAAGATTGTATTGGTGGATGGTCACAGCATCCTGAACCGGGCGTTTTACGGTGTACCGGAATTAAACAATTCGAAAGGTATCCCCACAAACGCCGTATATGGATTTTTGAATATACTTTTTAAGATTTTGGAGGAAGAAAAGCCCCAGTATCTGGCAGTCGCCTTTGATCGGAAGGAGCCTACGTTCCGCCATCAGATGTACGAGGCTTACAAAGGAACCAGAAAGCCGATGCCCGACGCACTTCACGCTCAGGTGCCGATTATGAAAGAGATGCTTACCGCCTGCGGTGTGGCGATCTTAGAACTTCCGGGATATGAGGCGGACGACATTCTCGGTACCCTTGCCAAAAAGAGTGAAGAGCAGGGGATGGCGGTAACCTTGGTGTCTGGAGATCGGGATTTGCTGCAGATCGCTACAGAGCATATCTGTATCCGGATTCCAAAGACCAAAGGCGGACAGACTGTGACGGAAAATTATTTTGCCGCCGACGTGAAAGAAAAATATGGGGTGACGCCGGAAGAATTTATCGATGTGAAAGCGCTGATGGGGGATTCCTCAGACAATATTCCCGGCGTGCCGAGCATCGGGGAGAAAACGGCGACCAATTTAATCGCAGCGTTTCACAGTATTGAAAATGCTTACGCGCATGTATCGGAGATCAAGCCGCCGCGGGCCCAGAAAGCCTTGGAAGAGCATTATGATATGGCCAAGATGAGTAAAACGCTGGCAACCATCTGCGTGACCGCGCCGGTAGAATTCTCCTTTGAGAAAGCTAGTCTGGGGAATCTCTATACGAAAGAAGCCTATGAGCTGATGAGCCGTTTGGAGCTGAAATCCCTGCTCAAACGGTTTGATACCAGCGCATGGGAGATGGAAGGGCAGGAGGAAAAGGAGATTTCCTTCCGGGAAATCAAAGAATTGGGCGATGCGGAAGAATTTTTTGCCAAGTTGAAAGAAACACCTTGCTTTAGCGTACAGACGGTAGGCGGTTCGGAGGAACTTTTGGGATTGGCTTTTGGCCTTGCGGAAGATCAGGCGGTTTATCTGGAGTGCGGCGGTTTTTTGACGGCAGCCTATTTGGCGGAACAACTGAACCAGCTGGCGGAGACTGCGGAGCGTATCGTGGTTCTGTATTTGAAGGATTTGCTCAAACAGCTTCCCGTGCAGGAGAAGCCGTCCTATTTTGATGCAAGCGTAGCCGCGTACCTGCTGAATCCCTTAAAAAGCAGCTATGACTATGCGGATTTAGCCAGGGATTATTGCAGCCAAACCATTCCTTCCCCAGCGGAGCTTTTAGGGAAAACGCCGATTGCGGAAGCGAGCCCGGAGGTATTTCAAACCCATGTGTCCCGGCTTGCGGCAATTCCTTTTGCCGCAGCGCCGATTCTAGCGAAACGGTTGGCGGAAACCGGCATGGAGAAACTGTTTTTGACCGTGGAGATGCCGTTGATTTTTAGCCTTGACCGGATGGAGAAGGCCGGCGTTCGGGTGGAGCGTGAGGCGCTGAAGGAATACGGCGATCAATTGGAAGCACAGATTGTGATTCTGGAAAAAGAAATCTATGAGATGACAGGCCGGACGTTTAATATCAATTCCCCGAAGCAGCTGGGGGAAATTCTGTTTGACGAGATGAAATTGCCGGGCGGAAAGAAGACGAAGACGGGATACTCCACATCGGCGGATGTTTTGGAAAAGTTAAAGCCCCATGTGCCGGTGGTGGGAAAAATCCTGGAATATCGGACATTGGCAAAGCTGAAGTCCACGTATGCCGACGGTCTTGCCAATTTTATCGGGCCGGATGAGCGAATTCACGGTACCTTTAATCAGACCATCACGGCGACGGGCCGGATCAGCAGCACCGAACCAAATCTGCAGAATATTCCAATTCGGATGGAGCTGGGAAGGGTGCTTCGCCGGGTATTTGTGCCGGAAGAGGGGATGGTTTTTGTGGATGCGGACTATTCCCAGATTGAACTGAGGGTTTTGGCCCATATGTCGGGGGACGAGCGGCTGCAGGAGGCCTATCGGGAGGAGATGGATATTCACCGGATTACGGCTTCCCAGGTATTTCATATTCCGTTAGATGAAGTGAGCCCTCAGCAAAGAAGAAATGCGAAGGCCGTCAATTTTGGAATTGTCTATGGAATCAGCGCTTTTGGACTGAGTGAAGATTTGAGTATCAGCCGGAAGGAAGCCACCGATTATATTCAAAAATACTTTGAAACCTATCCGGGCGTAAAAACGTTCTTGGATCGTTTGGTGAAGGAAGGCCGGGAAATGGGGTATGTCCTGACTCTGTTTGGACGCCGCCGTCCGATTCCGGAGCTGAAATCCTCCAATTTTAATCAGCGTTCCTTTGGGGAGCGTGTGGCCATGAATTCCCCGATTCAGGGAACCGCCGCGGATATTATGAAAATCGCGATGGTTCGGGTAGATCATAGGCTGCGGGAGGAAGGACTTCGCGCCCGTATTATCCTCCAGGTACACGATGAGCTTTTGGTGGAGGCTCCGAGGGAGGAAGCGGAACGGGTGAAAACTCTGCTGGAAGAGGAGATGAGCGGAGCGGCTTCCTTCGACGTCCCTCTGGCGGTGGAAGTTGGTATCGGAGAGAACTGGCTGGACGCGAAATAAAAGAAAATTAAAATGTGTACAGAGAAGTCTGCGGGAGGGAATCTTCCGCAGACGGCATGGAAAGCGGGGCGAAGAGGTGAGCGTGATCGGGATTACCGGCGGCGTGGGATCTGGAAAAAGTGAAGTTTTAAAGCTTTTGGAGCAAGAATACGGAGCGCATGTGATTCAGGCGGATTTGGTGGCGCGGGAGTTGATGGAACCGGGGGAGGCTTCCTATCAGGCGGTGGTAAAGGCTTTTTCTGAGGCGATCTGCAAGCCAGACGGCAGTATCGACCGGCCGAAGCTTGCGGATATTGTCTTTCAGAATCCGGAGAAACGGGAGCTGCTGAATCGTCTGACGCATCCGCTGGTAAAGCAGGAATTGCGCCGTCGGATTCTGCTTTTTCCGGGAAAACTGACGGTACTGGAAGCGGCGCTTCCGGTAGAAGCGGGATTCCGGGAGTTTTGTGATTCCATCTGGTATGTGTACGCGCCGGAGGCGGTTCGGCTGGAACGGCTTCAAAAAGGACGGGGATATTCCCGCGAAAAATGTCAGGAAATCATGAAAAGCCAGTTGTCCGAGGAGGAGTTTCGGGCAGTCAGCGATGTCGTGATTGAAAATGGGGGAAGTTTTGCCGCGGCTAAAGCGCAGATTCATGCGATTCTGGCGGTGAGAAGTATAAATGATCCCACATAATTGTCTTGTGATATGTACATAATTATGATATTATTATGTACAAAGAAAGGAAGGTGTCATATGCCCCAAATTAGACCAATTACAGACCTTAGAAATACCACGGAGATTTCTGAACTTTGTCATGAAAAACGTGAACCACTTTTTATCACAAAGAACGGTTATGGAGATTTAGTCGTTATGAGTATTGAAACATATGAGGAAATGCTAGAAACAGTACGAACAGATACAGCAATTTGCGAAGCTGAAAAAGAATATGCTGCCGACGGCGTTTTGTTGGATGCAAAAGAAACCTTGTCTTCCTTGAGGAGAAAACATTTTGGATAAATTTGTTGTAAAACTCTATGCCCGTGCTTACCGGGATTTGGATGATATCTATACCTATATAGCGGAAAATCTGCTAGAATCTGGTATAGCTTTAAATATAATTGCCGAACTGGAAAATGCAATTTTTAGTTTGGAACAATTTCCAGAACGCGGTGCGATTCGATGCGTTGGAGCCTATGCAAACGGAGATTACCGTCAGGTATTCGTGAAAAACTATGTTGTCATTTATCGTGTTTTAAAGGAAAAGAAAGAAGTGCATATTGTCACCGTACGCCATACATCGAGCAGCTTTTGACAAAGAAAATTTTGGCATTGCCAATGGAAGGTAAGTTCTGCTATACTAGAATCGTTATGCAGAAAGGACGGAAGATGAGACTGGTAAGTTTGGCGAGCGGCAGCAGCGGAAACTGCATTTACATAGGTTCTGAGAATCATCACATCTTGATTGATACGGGCATTGGGCGAAAGCGGGTGGAAGAAGGCCTGGCGGCTTTGGAGCTTTCTCCAGCAGACCTGGAAGGCGTGCTGGTTACCCATGAGCACAGCGATCATGTGAGCGGCCTGGGCGTGTTGGCAAGAAAATATGAAATTCCGATTTATGGCACCGCCGGTACGCTTGAGAGAATTCAGCAGATCAAAAGCCTGGGGGCTTTTCCCGGCGACTTGTTTCATTCGATTTGCGCGGGCGAGACATTTTGCCTGGGAGATTTGGAAATTCAGTCCTTTTCTGTCGATCACGACGCCGCAGACCCGGTGGCTTATCGGGTGAATTGCGGAGGGAAATCCGTAGCGGTGGTAACAGATTTGGGAGAATATCATCCGGCGACGGTGGCCTTTATGGCGGATTTGGACGCCCTCCTGCTGGAAGCGAATCACGACGTGCGGATGCTGCAGGTTGGCCCTTATCCTTATTATCTGAAGCAGCGGGTGATGGGAAAGCAGGGACATCTGTCCAATGAAACCGCGGGTCGTCTGCTGGCGGAAGTCTGGCAGCCCCGGCTTCGGTATGTGCTGCTGGGACATTTGAGTAAAGAAAATAATTATGCGGAATTGGCTTATGAGACGGTGCGTATGGAGCTTTTGATGGGGGAGTGCGGCTGCAAAAAGGACGACGTGTCCTTGGCGGTGGCTCCTCGTTCCGGCCGGTCCAATACCGTGCAGATCTAGGAGGATGACATGAAAAAAACGATTATTACGGTGGTAGGAAAAGACACGGTCGGCATCATTGCCAAGGTGTGCACGTATCTGGCGGAGAATCAAGTAAATATTCTGGATATCTCCCAAACCATCATCCAGGGCTTTTTTAACATGATGATGATTGTGGACGCCAATGAATCGTCGAAGACGATCGGGGAACTGGCGGAGGAGCTGGAAACGCTGGGAGAGACCATCGGCGTGCGGATTCGCTGCCAGAGCGAAGAGATTTTTGAAAAGATGCACCGCATCTAAGCAGGAGGCAAGGCATGATTAATATTTGGGAAGTCAATGAAACCAATCAGATGATCGAACAGGAAAAGCTGGACGTCCGGACGATCACCATGGGAATCAGCTTGCTGGACTGCTGCGACGGCGATCTGAAAGCGCTGAATGAAAAGATTTATGAGAAGATTACACGGCTGGCAAAAAATCTAGTCTCCGTGGGCCGAGATATTGAACGGGAATATGGGATTCCGATTGTGAATAAGCGGATTTCGGTCACGCCGATTTCACTGGTAGGCGGCTCTGCCTGTCGTACGCCGGAGGATTTTGTCACCATTGCGGAAACTCTGGACCGGGCGGCAAAGACCGTCGGCGTGAACTTCCTCGGCGGTTATTCCGCGCTGGTATCAAAGGGAATGACGGCTGCGGATCGAAATTTGATTTTGTCCATCCCCAAGGCGTTGGCCGCTACGGAGCGGGTGTGCAGTTCCGTAAACGTTGGTTCCACCAAGACGGGACTGGATATGGATGCCATTCAGCTGATGGGAGAAATGATTTTGCAGACGGCAAAAGAGACGGCGGATCAGGACTCTCTTGGCTGCGCAAAGCTGGTGGTATTCTGCAATGCGCCGGATGACAACCCGTTTATGGCGGGCGCTTTCCACGGCGTGACGGAGGGCGACGCGATCATCAACGTCGGCGTCAGCGGGCCGGGTGTGGTGAAGCGTGCGCTGGAAAAGGTGCGGGGAGAAAATTTCGAGGTGCTCTGCGAAACCGTAAAGCGCACGGCCTTTAAGGTGACCCGTGTCGGTCAGCTGGTTGCCCAGGAAGCATCGGCCCGTCTCGGCGTACCCTTTGGCATTTTGGATCTTTCTTTGGCTCCGACTCCGGCAGTCGGCGACAGCGTGGCGGAGATTTTGGAAGAGATGGGACTGGAATCCGTCGGAGCGCCTGGAACGACGGCTGCCCTGGCCCTTCTGAACGATCAAGTGAAAAAAGGCGGTGTGATGGCGTCCTCCTATGTGGGCGGCTTAAGCGGCGCTTTTATCCCGGTCAGCGAGGATCAAGGCATGATCGACGCGGTAAATCGCGGCGCCCTGACGTTGGAAAAATTGGAAGCGATGACTTGCGTTTGTTCTGTGGGGCTTGATATGATCGCCATTCCCGGCGATACGTCGGCGTCGACCATCTCCGGCCTGATTGCCGATGAGGCGGCGATCGGAATGGTTAATCAAAAGACCACGGCGGTACGCGTGATCCCGGTAATCGGGAAAGGGGTCGGCGAGGTGGTGGAGTTCGGCGGCCTTCTGGGATATGCTCCGATTATGCGCGTCAACCCGTACTCCTGCGAGAAATTTGTCAACCGCGGCGGAAGAATTCCGGCTCCGATTCATAGTTTTAAAAATTAAAAAAATAGTGCTGTCTTTTGGCAGCGGAAGAACTGAAACGGTCGGGTATAAATTCCTTTTCTTTGGTGAAGAATAAACGTGAGAGAAAAGAAAAGGAGGAATATCCCATGCCAGTTTTAGATTGTAGTGTAAATACCTGTGTTCATTATGCAGATAATTGCTGCTGCCGGAGAGAGATCTTGGTGGAAGGGACTCATGCCCATACGGACAATGAAACCTGCTGCGGCAATTTCGATGAGAGACGGGAAGGCTGCTGTGAAAATTCCGTAAGGGAAGCAAACACGCAGCTGTCCGTTGGCTGTGAAGCGATCAACTGCGTGTTTAACGCAGACCGCAAATGCAGCGCAGAGCATATCGGTATTGCCGGCCCTAACGCAAAGATGGCGGATCAGACCATGTGCGCTAGTTTCCAGGCTCGCGGCTAAGGAAAAAGAACAGGGGCTGTTGCGAAAGTAGAGGAATCATCACTACCGGAGCAGCAGCTCCATTTCTATGCCCCAAAACTGAAAGGCAGGCTCCGAAGAATCTGCCATCCGTGGTGTAATAAGTTATGAGGTGTGCATGCTCTTAGCTATGGAGGATTGTAGGAATGAGATTACCATGAAAAGTGCTTGACAAATAAGAGAAACGATGGTAACATCTATATGTTGTAAATTTATGAAAAAGCAGAGTATCCACTCTCACCTTAGCACATGTTGTGACTTGGGTTCTGACGATCTTACTTTTTATGGGTAAGGATAGGTGGGTAGTCTAGCTATTCACCTTTTTTTGTGGCTGAAATACGGTTTTGCTTGGACTGTGTTTCGTTAGCCGCTGCTGTCAGGCAATCGCAGGAACATTATTTTAGGAGGTATACGGCAATTAGCGATCTATTGATTAACGGGAAAATCGGTGACAGAGAGATTCGTCTGATCGGAAGTCAGGGACAACAGGTTGGTGTGATGAATTCCAGAGAAGCTCTACGGATGGCCAGAGAAGAGGAATTAGATCTGGTAATGGTTGCTCCGACTGCGAATCCGCCGGTTTGCAAGATTATCGATTATGGAAAGTACCGGTATGAGCTGGCCCGCAAGGAAAAAGAAGCCAAGAAAAAGCAAAAGATCATTGAAACCAAGGAAGTTCGTCTGACTCCGAATATCGAGGAGAACGATCTGAATACCAAGGTTAAGGCGGCCAGGAAGTTTTTGGAAAAGGGCGACAAAGTGAAGGTTAGCCTCCGTTTCCGCGGTCGTGAGATGAGCCATATGAATCAGAGCAGGCACATCCTGGATGATTTTGCGGAAAAAGTGGCGGATATCGCGACTGTCGACAAAGCGCCTAAGGTGGAAGGCAGAAGCCTAGTTATGTTCTTAAGCGAAAAACGCTAAGCAATACAATCTGAAGGAGGACATAGAAATGCTGAAATTAAAGACGAAAAGAGCCGCTGCAAAGCGTTTCAAAAAGACCGGAACCGGTCAGCTGAAGAGAATGAAAGCCTACAAGAGCCACATTCTGACGAAGAAGTCTCAGAAGAGAAAAAGAAATCTTCGGAAAGCAGCCATGACCGATGCGACCAACGCAAAGGTTATGAAGAAGATTCTGCCCTACTAATAGTTGAAAGGAGATTACCGAAATGGCAAGAGTAAAAGGTGGCTTAGGCGCCAAGAAGAGACATAATCGTGTATTAAAGCTGGCAAAGGGATATCGTGGAGCACGCTCCAAACAGTATAGAGTAGCAAAGCAGTCTGTCATGAGAGCTCTGACAAGCTCCTATGCAGGCCGGAAACAGAGAAAGAGACAGTTCCGCCGTCTGTGGATTGCCCGTATCAACGCTGCCGCCAGAATGAACGGCCTGTCCTACAGCCGTTTCATGTTTGGTCTGAAGCAGGCCGGCGTGGAGATGAACCGCAAAATCCTGGCCGATATGGCAGTGAACGATGCGGAAGGCTTTGCAAAGTTGGCCGCTTTGGCGAAAGAGAAAATTGCGTAAATGAGAATAGACGCCTCTGAAAAAGACGGTGGATCGCGGTCGCTATTTTGATTGCAAGTATAAAAAAGCCAAGAACCATATATTTTTGAAAATATGTGGTTCTTGGCTTTTTTATTCTATTTTGAAAAAGAATAGAGATCTAGATGGTGTAGAAGAAGCGTAAAAATATTAAAGCGTCTTCACCGCGGAGATAGCATAATGCTTCTGCACATAGGAAAAAAAAGCTTCGCAGCTTTTTGTCTTCGGCGCGTTCAGGCGGCGGAAAAAGTAAAGGACGTTTAGCACGTCCGGCGTGTGGATTTTTAGAACTCTTAGCTCGGAAAAGCTCTCCAGTTGCGGATAGTAGGAGGAAAGTCCAATGCCTAATCCCGCTTCTACCATAGTGGCCAGCGCAAGGGAGGATTTGACGCGGCAAGTATTCGTATCCGGATTAAAACCGACCATTTTGTAGATCGCATTGATTCGTTTGACGGTGATCGAGGTATCGGAGCGGGAAATTACAGTCTGAGACCAATCGACATCGTAAAGATTAATACTGCCTTGGTTGGCTAATGGATGCGTTTTCGGCACTAAGAGAACCAGAGGGAAATCGGAAATCTCAAAATATTCAATTCCTTCGATATTTGGAAAACTCGCGCTAATGCCGAAGTCAAAATTTCCTAGGCGCATTTGTTCATATAAGCCTTGACCAATATTTTGCGTTAACTGCAAGTCCATATTTTGATGAATTTCTTCGCTTTTAAAAGCTTTTACAATCGTGGTAGTCAAAAAAGTTTTTTCTGTGATGATTCGTATATAGGAATCGCTTAATTCAGTAAAGGATTTGACGGCAAATTTCCCCTTTTCCAATTCTTCTAAAGCGCGATTGACATAAGTTAAAAAAACCTCGCCGACGTCGGTAAGCTGAGAAGAACGACTGGTGCGTTCCACCAGCTTGACGCCCAGTTCTTTCTCCAGGGCGGTGATTGCATAGCTGAGACAAGGCTGAGTAATATAAAGCTCGGAAGCAGATTTTGCAAAATGCTGAAGCTTCGCCAGAGTTTGAAAATAGTATAGATGCTGTAAATTCATGTACATCCTGCCCTTTCCTTTTTTCTCATTATAGCATGCGTGTCCTAAAAAAACAGATAAATATTTTTTTGATGGAGGCGGAATGAAAAAAATTTATTGATTGGATTTTTTTATCTTTATCCGCTAGAGTAAAGACAGATCGTAAATCACATAAGGGCCCAGTGGAAAGGAAAAGAAATGAAAACAGATTTCTCAAGAGATGAATTGGTGGCACTGATTCCCCAGATTGAACAGATTGAGGACGCAGCACTACGGGATAAGGTGGTCAAAGCTTGGGAACTGGCCTACCAGTATGGTAATTTTGAAAATTTAAAGACGGCCAGATTTAATCCATTTTGCGACTATGTAACCTTATGCCAACACACGAGATCCGTGACGGAGGGAAGCATTTGTCTGGCAAAGATTTTGCAGAAGGAATATCAATATGATATTGATATGGACGCTGTGATCAGTATTGCGGCGCTGCATGATATTTCCAAATTGTTGGAGAACACACCGAAAGAAGATGGCGGAATTCAGAAAACAGAGGTGGGACGCAGTTATCAGCATGGATTTTTCAGCGCCTACTACAGTCTGCAGGCAGGGCTTCCTCATAAGATATCGGCGGCAATTCTGGCGCATACCCATCAGACAAAAACGCTGCCGACTTCGTTAGAGGGAATACTTGTAACCTATGCAGATTTGAGTGATGCGGACGCGCACCGCTTCTATATGGGAAAAACTTTGCACGTCTCTGACTTGCATTAAGTCAACAAAAATAAACCATCAGAAGGAGAATAAGTATGAAAAAGACAATAGCAATGTTCCTGGCTCTGGCAATGACGGCGGCGGTATCCCTGACCGGATGTAGCTCAGAATCCAGCAAGACGACAACCGCGCCGGCCAGTACGGCGGCAGTCGAAACAGCGGCAGCAGAGAATAGCACAGCGGGAGAGACAACCGCGAACGCAGAGGACATCTATGCGAGCGATAAGACGGTGACCATTATTACGGATGCGGATCCGGGCAATAACTCCGATATCTTGACACGCAAATGGGCGGAGCTTTTCACTAAATATAGCGGCTGTAAAACAATGGTAGTGAATGAGACTGCTTCTTCCGGCATCATGGCGATGAATATGCTGCTGAAAGAGGATGCCGACGGATTTACTTTGCTCCAGCAGTCCCAATCGTTGCCTTTGACAGTGGCCGCCGGTACAGCTCCTTTTGCAGGCGATTCGGTATCCCCTCTCTTTGGCCTGACCAATGACTCCATGTGGATTACCGTAGCTGCTGACAGTCAGTATCAGAGCATCGAAGATTTGATCAAGGCATGTCAGGAAAATCCTGGAAAGGTGAATGGAGCCGGAAATAAGACAAAGGGAATTGTCCATTACTGGGCATGCTTGCTGATGCAGGATATGGAGATTGATTTCAATTTTATTCCTTATGATACCGGAAATGAACAGATCACAGCAGTTTTAGCCGGCGACGCTGATTTCATGCTGCTGAGCAACAATCGTTCCAGTACAGAAGTGCAAGGCGGTTCGATGCGTTGTCTGGCCCTGACCGGCGACAAGCATTACGATGTCACTCCGGACACTCCTACGCTGGGAGAACTGGGATATGAGAATGCTAATTCAGTAACGGTATGGCGCGGCATGTTCTGTAAGAGCGGCACCGACGAAGCTGTTATGGATCGCTTGGAGGAGATCAACGCTCAGATCGTCGCTGATCCGGCCTGGGAGGAGTGCGTGACTGGCATGGGCATGTCTGTGAGCAATAAAAATCGTGAAGAATTTACTCAGGCATACAATGATGTCATCGAGTGGGGAAAGAATGCTTTTGAGTGGTATGACAATAAGTAACCGCAAAGGAGAACATCTATATGGAAATCAGTAAAAGAAAACTGTCATTGGCGGTGGACGGGATACTGATCGTATTATCGGTAGGATATTTTGTCCTTTCCTTCTTTATTGAGGAGGGCGCGAACTTTAGCCTTTCTTCCTCTTTTTACCCGCGCCTTCTAGCGATATTGATTTTCGTATTGAGCCTGATTTCCCTTTATGCGGACACGCTGGGCTCCCGGAAGACGGAGACTGGAACGGTAAAAGTGGGAAATCCGGGGAAACAGGGAGGAATCCTTCTAACCACGATTCTATTTGTATTGGCGTGGCAGATGCTGGGCGTCTTTTATCCAATGGTTTTTGTGACGACAGGAGTTCTAGTTTGGCTCTACAATCAGGAACCAAAAAGCATGAAAAAGTTAATAAAAACCCTATTGGTAGCCGCCGCGTTTACCCTATTTGTGATATTATTGTTCGGCATTGGGCTGAAAATCGAGTTCACTTAAGAAAAGGAGAGGCGACGTGGGTGTATTAACGGATTTTGATTTTTCCTTACTATTTAACATGACGAACCTTTTCGCCATCGTTTTTGGTACGGCTTATGGGATGCTGATCGGCGCCCTTCCTGGTTTGGGAGCGTCGGTGGGCGTGACCATGCTATTTCCTCTGATTTACCAGATGGACGCGATTCCAGCGTTGATTATGATGATGTCCTTATATCAAGGAGCCAGCTACGGCGGATCGATTTCGGCGGTGACGCTAGGAATCCCTGGTCAGGCCGGAGCAATTTCTACGGTGCTGGATGGAAATGCTATGGCCAGAAATGGTGAGCCTGGACGGGCGCTTGGAATTTCCTTATTTGCCTCCACTGTCGGCGGCATTTTAGGAGTGCTGGTATTGATGTTTGCTACAGGGCCTTTGGCTGGATTAGCGACGAAACTGACGGATCCGGAGCTTTTTCTGGTGGCCACCTTTGGTATGCTGACGCTGATGGCAACGGGCGACAATTTTTTAAAGACGGGAATTATGCTGCTGTTGGGATTGATGACAGCTACCGTGGGTTTGGATATTTTTTCTGGGAATCCACGCTTCACCATGGGAAGTATCATTTTATATGATGGATTTAAATTGGTGCCGATCATCACAGGAATGTTTGCCATTGCGGAGATTTTTAATATGTCGATGGGAAACACCTCAGCCAGCTATGTGGCGGACGCAAAGAAATGTAATTGCAGATTTGAAAAGAAGGACGTAAAAATGTGTCTGCCAACGGTAATTAAATCGGGAATCATCGGAGTGGTCTGCGGAATCATACCGGGACTTGGATGCGAATCCGGCTCCTTCCTTGCCTATACGGAAGCAAAGCGAGTAGCGAAGAATCCCGATGAATTCGGGGAAGGAAGCCCTCTTGGAATCGCTGCGCCGGAATCCGGAAATAACGGCGCGGTGGCAGGCGCACTAGTGCCGTGGCTTGCAATCGGTCTGCCAGGCTCTGGTTTCGTGGCGGTGATTTCCGGTGTACTGGTGGTAAAAGGAATTACTCCCGGCCCTACTTTGATGAGCACCAATACGGACTTTGTCTATACGTTAATGTGGGGACTTCTTTTGGCGACGATTTTTATGTTTGTTTTGGGCTTTTTTGCAACTAGCATCTTTGCCCGCCTGTTGGTTATTCCAAATTATATTCTGGCGCCCTTGATTTTGATGTGCGCATTGATCGGCGCTTATTGCTGCCGCAATCAATTTTTTGATATTTGGGTAGCAATCGTTTGCGGTGTGATTGGCTTTTTCGCGAAAAAGCTGCATTATCCGGTCGGAGCTTTCGCATTGGCTTTGGTATTGGCAGGGCTGTTTGAGATGGATTTTCGCCGGTCGCTGCTGATTTCACAGGGAAATCTTTCCATCTTTGTATCCCGTCCGGTTTGCATCGTTCTATGGATTTTGATTGCTTTTGTATTATTTAGCGTAGTTAAAAAGAAAAAGAAGCCGAAAAAGGAGAGAAGGTAAAATCATGGGGCAGATTACACTTTTTGACTGTACTCTGCGCGATGGCGCCAATGCTGTCCCGAATGGATTTTCCAGAAAGCAGGCAGAATTGATACTGGAAGGCCTTCTTTCCAACGGAATTGATACCATCGAGATCGGAGGCAGTAAGGGGCTGGGGGGAGTCGCTCCCGATGAAAGCTTGAATGATCAGGAATATCTGGAGATGGCTCAGCCGTTTACTAGGCGTGGGACGATCGGGATTTTTTTAAATATCAAAAATGCGACGACGGAGCGAATCCGTGAAGCGAGCGATGCGGGTATGAAATTTATCCGCATCGGAGCTGCCGCTGGAGACGGATTCAAATGCTATGAAGCGATTCAGCAGGTAAAAGCATGCGGGATTGCCTGCGAGTATTCCTTGATGAAATCTTATCTTTTGCCTCCGGCCGATTTAGCCAGAGAGGCCAGAGTGCTGGAATCCTGCGGGCTGGATCGGATTACGGTGATGGATTCGGCAGGAACCATGCTGCCGGAGGACGTCCGCGCTTATGTGGAGGCGATACGGCAGGAGGTGCGGATTTCCGTCGCTTTTCATGGACACAATAATTTGGGGCTCTCTCATGCAAATGCGTTGACCGCCCTGGAAGCCGGGGCGGATACGCTAGATTGCTGCCTGCTGGGGCTGGCCCGCAGCGCGGGGAATGGCGCGACGGAGATCCTCTCGGCGCTGCTTGCGCGCCGAGGAATGTTGAAGACGGTAAATATACCGGGGCTTTTGGGCTTCGTGGAGAGACAGCTGCTTCCAGAACTTGGCGGCTGCGATGAAAGCTCTTTTATTCGACCGGAGGATGTGATATGCGGTATCGCTGGGTGCCATTCTAGCTTTTTGAGCTTGTTCCGCGAAATGGCGGTGAGCCACGATGTGCCGTTGTATGATTTGATCGAGCGAGTTTCCGTTCTGGATCGGAAAAGCCCGTCTCGAGAGTTGATGGAGGCGGAGGCACTCGCCCTGGTCGAAGGCCGGGCTTAGTGAAAGCATAGGCAGGGAGGAAATGGAGTATGGTAGAAATCATATGTCCGCCAAACCGTACACCGGAGCGGGACGGGATCTATGAAAGCGGAGGCTTTCGGTATCAGGCGGACGCATCATGGGCGAAATGGCCAGAAAATCTGACAGGAGTCCACGCGTTGGGAGGCTGCGTTGACTGGGACGGCAGTTTGATTGTGGCGACAGAAGACAGAGAGCATCCGCTCACGGTATTTGACACGGAGGGGAAGTATCAAAGAGCCTTTGGTATAGGGCTTTTTCAAAAGGCTCATAGCGCTAATTTTACGCCGGTTCATACCCTGCTGGTGGCGGATGCCGGAATGAAAGCCCACGTGATCCGAGAGATCGATTTAGAAGGACGCTGGATTCGGGATTTCGGATGGCTGGGACGCCACGGCGACAGCGGCTATGATCCCGGATATCTGGAAGAACTTCGCCGAGAAGGAAGAATTCCAAAAGAAGAGAGCTGGAATAAGAGGCCGGATTTTAATGCCAGGCTGGATAGCATTCGACGCTGCGGAGCACCTTTTTGTCGGCCGTGCAGTATGAAGGTCGGCCGCAGCGGCTACTATTTTGCCGCTGACGGCTACGGCAATGCGGCGGTACACAAATTTCGTCCAGACGGGACTTTGGATAGATCCTTTGGAGAGCCGGGAAGCGGTCCAGGGCGCTTTCGCTTGGTACATGATCTTTGTCTGGACGCTAGGGATCGGATTTGGGTAGCCGACCGAGAAAATGCCTGCGTACATGTTTTTGATCAGGATGGAAAGCTTCTGGCTTTTTGCGGAAGCGGACTTTTTCGGGTAGGCTCGGTTTGCGCGGATGAAAAATGGGTCTATGTGGGAGAACTGGACGGAGGGATTACGATTATCAATCTGGATTTCCAAGTTGTGGCTCGATTTGGAAGCCGCGGCTGCGCTCTTCACGCTCATGGATTGACCGTTGACGAAAACGGAGATTTGATTCTATTTACCAATAAGTACAGCAAAACAAATAATATTCTACGGCTTTTTCGAAGCTGAAGCGGAAACCAAGAAGGAATTTCCTGTAGAACAAAAAACGCCTGGGAAGAAGCGCTATCCTTTTTCCTAGGCGGATTTCTTTTTACTGGTCCATGACTTTTTTCGCCGCCTCCTTTGGATTAACCGGGACGATAGCTGTACAATGTTTAAAAATGCGCTTTTGAAGAAAAACTTCTTGACAAATGTCTGGGAATTTGGTAGATTATATAACAGTGTGAGAAGTGCTATCATTATTTCGGAGCGTGGCTCAGTTTGGTAGAGCGTCCGGTTAGGGACCGGGAGGTCGCAGGTTCGAATCCTGTCGCCCCGATTTTTTCTTTGCTTTTTTGTGAAGAAAGAGAGTGTGTCTGTAGCTCAGCCGGATAGAGCAACGGCCTTCTAAGCCGTGGGTCGGGGGTTCGAATCCCTCCAGGCACGGGACAAGCTTCCAGGTGTTTACTTGGGAGTTTTTTTATTTCATAGGAATTTTCTATTAAAACGTAAAGAAGGAGGGCCGCTTGGACCCTCCTTCTTTTGCGCCTTGTAAAAGTTTTCCAGAGAGACTCTTCCTACCAAATTACCGCTTCATATTTCGTTTTGCGGAGTTTCGGATCGCTTTCAGGCTGGTATCCAGCTCCTTTTTCACAATCCGCCCAATCCGATTCGCCATTTCCGTGTTGACATCACCGGAAAGCGCTACCAGAGGGGCGTTGAGTTCCAAAGTGACTGGAGCTAGGTCTGACGGGGAGAGTGGAGAAAGCAAAAGGGAAGGCGTCGGCGTCAATTCGGAGCGAAGCAGATGATTCATTGCGCTCGTCAATTCCGGCATATTTCCCACAAAGTCGCGGAACAGCCTGCCATCGTCTGGGGTCAGGATCACTTCTCCATTTCTTACCATGGCAAGTCCATCTTCTCCACTTTGTCTCAAAACATCGACGATACCTCCCTGGCGGAATCCGGCCTCCCGGAATTTCGCCTTGGTCTTGGGACCGACATTGCCATCCGGATTGAGCCCGTTTTGTCGCTGGAATTCCAGGACTGCCCGGAGGGTGGCGGGGCCGAAACTTCCGTCTATGTCCAGGCCTGCCTGGATAGTTCCGTTTAAGGCGCGTTGAAGCTTTCGGACATCATCGCCTTTTTGTCCCCGGCGCAGCGTACCATTTACATTTGATACTTTTTGATCTTCTCCAGTCAACGTAGGAGAGGACGGCGTCTGATGCTTCCGTCGGTATTCTTCCGAGTTGATAATCCCCTGGCGGACTTCCTCGGCCGTCATCCCGTTTGCCATCCGCTGGTTCCAATCCTCCAAACCAGCCTCATCCGGTTCCCGCTTCAACAGATCCAGGTACAGGCCCCGGATATAGTTCCGGTTCTTATCCACCACCGCGCTGACCGCGGCGGAATCCGTGGCATCATTCACATGGCCCGCCTGGATGGGCCCGCTCTTCTGGCCGGTCACCGCCTCGTTCTGCTTCGCAATCGACGAAAGCATCGACTGGGTCGCCTGCTCGATCCGGATTGCCATCGCGTCGTAGGCATCCGAGATCTGTTTCAGATGCGCCGTGATCGCCGCATCCGCATCGGCCACCGTGCCCGTATAGGTGGTCACGGCATTTCCAGCCGCCGACCACACGCCGGTGATTCCCTCGCTGATCTGATACCCGGTTTCCTCCGAAAGCTTCTGCAGGCTTTCCCGGACCGAGGAAACATTCCCATTGATCTGGCCGGTCAGGTCCGTAAGAGCCGTCTTCGTATCCTTGGCGTAGGCTTCTAAGGAGTCCTTAAGGTCCTCAAACTCCTGATCCAAAACTTCCACCTGGATTTCGTACTTCTTATCGGCCTCCGTATCCTCTAGCTTTTCCTGGGCCTTGGCCAGGTCCGCCTGCAGCTGCTTCCGCCTCTTTCTCGCGTAGTCGGAGTCATTGCCTTCTAAAGCAGAAAGCTGCCGCTCGATCTCCCGGATACTGTTTGTCTGCTCCGCGATGGTTTTCTGATAGTCAGATTCCTCCTTGGCGGTTTTCAGGGCTTCCTTCCGCTTGTCTAAGATCTCCTCGTAGGCATCCGCCTGGGCATCCAATTGTTCCTGGATGAGGTCCAGCATGTCCTCCTCATAGTCGTAGACATCGGAGATGGCATCCCGGTAATCCTCCATCAGCTCATTTCGTTTTTCCATGTAGGCGTTATATCCGGAAGCGCCCATCTGGTCCGCTCCGGAACGCTTGGCCTTAGCATCCAGGGAAGCTAGGGCCGCCTGGTATTCGGAAACCGACTGCCTGGCGATGGCAAGTTTCTGGGCCATCAAACCAGCGGAGGCCAGGCCCGATGCCGTGTAAGCCCCGCTCTTTTCCACCAGGTCTTCGCGTTTCAAGAGATCCAGCAGGAAGTCGGTCTCCTCCGTCAGGTCCTGGTAAGCCTGCACCTTTCTGGAAAGGTTCTCCCAGCGGATGTCATCCATGGCCTGCTGCATCTCCAGGATAGACTTGGTGCAGGCATTGATGGCATTGGCATTGTCGAGGATCTGTTCGGTCAGGCGGTACCAGTCCTCGGAATTCTTGACGATCACGCCGCGGGAAACTTCCCGGTCCAGGAGAGCCTGCAGCTCCCGATTGGCCGCCTCCAAAGAAAGGCGTTCCTGCTCGGACAGCTCCTGCATCTTCTGATAATAGGCCATGCCGATGGAATCTCCTCTGGCCTCCAGGAGATCAAGGCCAGACTCAAAGCGGGAGCGTTTGGAAGAAAGAAGATCGTTTCGATTATCCAGTTCCTCCTGCAGGTTCTCTAACTTAGCCTTGGCATTCTCCCGGAGAGCCTCGGTATAATCCGCGGCAGCCTTGGAAGCATTCTGGTAAGCCTCCCTCTGCACCGCTAAAAGGGCATTGTACTTCTCCGCCAGGACCAGCGCAGAGCCGGAGAGGGAAGAGGTATCGATCTTTTCCTTGGCCTGGAAAGCAGAAAGGAACTGGTCTCTAGTGGCATTCTTCAAAAGCCCCATCTGGATGGCCAGCTCGGTATTGGCATCCACCAAAGCGCTGTTATAGGTATCCAGCTGATTTTTCAGGTTTTGGGTCTGCTGGTCTAAGAGGCTGTTCTTTTCCGTCAGGCTGAGAGCATTCTTATAAGCCTGTTCCAGGCGGGACATGGCGTCGTCCAGCCGGTCAATCTTCTCCTTGGTCTCATCGAGGCGGAGGTTGGCAAAATCCTCGGCGGCGCTTCGGATATCGCCCCGGAGGGAAGAAAGCTCCCCCGCGCAGTCCTGTGCCTTATCATAGAAATCCTGGAAAGTATCGATGGACTTCTTCAAGTCCTCGTCGGTAATCTTCTCCAGGTCAATGCGTCCAGAGCGGACCAGAGCCTTATAGTGATCGGAAAGGTCGGTGGAATCGGCCTCCTGCTGATAGCGGTTTGCGGCTTCTTCGAGGAGCTGCATCTGCTCGATCATGGAAGAAAAAGCAGAATCGAAGCCAGCCTTCTTGGCAGCGGTGGAGACGGAAGACTCCACGGAGTTAAGGAACTCCTCGGTGCGGGCCTTTAGGACATCCAGCTTGCGGACGATCCAGTCGACGAGTTCCTCAAATGTGTCTTTGGCATCAGAGGTGGATTTTGAATTGGAAGAACTTTGGCGATTGGATTTACTATCAGAGGAGCCAGAAGAAGGGGTACCGCCGTAACCTGCTACAAAAGCATGGCCCGACGTATCAAAATTACCCCTTGCGTAAGCTTTTCCTCGTCCCCCGCCGGAGGTTACATAGCCATTTTTAAATAATTCTTCGGTTTGTCTATGATTAAAGATAATGGCGCCCTTCGGGATAGTAGCAAATTCTGCGCCGCGGTCGCCTACGGTCCAATATTTGTCGCCATAGACAATCAGTTCTTGACCTAGCTCTCCTGTTAACGCTGTTTCTCTGCGTTTGGTACCCCAGCTGCCTTTTGCATGTGCAGTACCGTTTTTTACAGCAAACGACCTTCCAGTACCCCTAGATGTTCCTCCCTGGGAAGATTCGTTTTCTGTGGAGGTATTGCTAGTAGTAATAAGCGTGCTGATTTTAAAGTTAGCGCCTTGTTCCGCTTGTGCCTTAATAGCAAGAAGGGCGACTGATAGGGCGGATAAACGTGCTTGGGCGGCGACCGTATCCAAGGGAAATTTTTTTGGTTGAACAATTAGTTTGAAAACTTCGGAAGAGATATTTTTTAGTTGTTCCATCATAATGATAGAAGAAGTGTTATCTAAATTGTTCACCTTATTGAGGCTGTCTTCCAGCTTTGACAGTTCCTCTTGGGCTGTACGGTAAGCATCGCTTTCGGGGGTAAGCGTGTTGAGTTTTTCTTTGGTATTTTGAATTTCATTTTCCAGATATTCTCGGGAAACCTGGATGTTCATTTCAGTGGGTTCTGTTAGCCCTTGTTCAATTTCTGCAAT
The DNA here is from genome assembly GCF_051055405.1 of Hominifimenecus sp. rT4P-3. Lineage (GTDB taxonomy): Bacteria > Bacillota > Clostridia > Lachnospirales > Lachnospiraceae > Pseudolachnospira. The sequence goes on from NZ_CP167068.1 coordinate 1,201,695, forward strand.
TTGCTGCTGGACCTCATCGGCCTCCGCTTTTAAGCGGATTTTTTCCTCAGGTGTCTCCGCAGAACTCCATTGCTTGATCAGGGAGTCATATTCTTGCTGTAGGGTAGCATAATTTACTAAATCTTCTGCAGTTTGGCTTGCCAAATCTTCCTTGGCTTTTTGGATTTCTTCTAGTTTATCCAAAATTTGCTGGGTGCTTTCCTGGTCGTACTCCGAGGTGAGACCCCATGTTCCTTCCTCAATCATTGCTGCCTTATCAGCAAGCGCCTGAGCTTCCATCATTTCTAAGGCATTCAAGTTATCGGCGCTGCTATCTAATAATTCATCTGTCCAGTCGAAGGTTTGACCAAAGGTGAAGGATTCCAGATCTCCGAACAAGGACAAGGCGGCTTCCTTCGTTAGACCGAGTTGATCAACAAAGTCCTGCAGTTTGGCGCCTTCCGCTACTACGAAACTCTCTGTATCGCCAATGAAGAGTCCCTCGGAAAGAGCATCTCGGACAAATTGGGTAATACCTTCGTCATCTTCTGTAAAATACTTTTTTAAAGTGTCGTCATAGTAATCTTTCATTGCCCCAACGCCTTGATCGATCACATCCTCCGGAATCAGCAGGCGAGCGCCAGCCTCAAAGCCAGCAGTGCCATAGCGTTGCTCAGAAAATCCTTTGGATAAATCCTCCATGGCGCTTAAGCCGGTATTATAATCATCCTCAGGACTGGGAGCGGATTGCGAATTTCGATAGGTATCAAAGGCATTGCTGGTGCCTAGAAGTTGTTGTTCCAGTAAGTAGTATTGATCAATTTCAGAAGCAATGGCCTCCATCTCTTCCAATTTCGAAGAAATTTGATAATGAGTGGCAAAATTGTATTTATCATATCCGTCAAGGAGATGATTTAATTCCTGGTTCAACTTATGGTATTCTAGGTATTTATTGGATTTCCCTTCCTCGATTTTCGCTTGAATTTCTTTTTCCCGCGCTTTGCTTAGCTCTTTGACGGCGTCTTCGTGCAGCGTGATTCGATCGCCCTCCACAGATAGGCAGTCGGCATAATCCTCCGAATATTCGATCAACTTCTCATATTGATCAATGGTTAATGTGGAATTTTGACTGGACATCTGAGAAAGCAGTTCTCGCTCATCGCCATAAGTATTGACATTCCCTGTAAGCTCAGAGATTTCCAACTTTTTCTTTTGAAATTCGTCTACCGCTTTTTGGAAGTCTTCCAAAGTCCAGGAATCGGATTGATTGCTTGCCATGAGCGTGTAAATGATGTCGATTGTCTCGTCGGAAGCTGTAAGCAGATATTCCAGCATAGGATCCCGCTGGGAATGGATGATAGAAGCGATGCCAAGAGGCGCTAATCGATTGACATTTTGGTTGTTGGAGAGTTTTGACAGGATGGCTTGACGCATTTCAGAAGTACTTTTCTCTACCCCTTCAATAGCGGCCACGGGATCTAAAACAAAGAGACCTCTTTGAAATAGATTCTCTAAGCGGCTGGCGATTCCCTCATATCCCTCAATGACCATGCCTGTTTCTGCATCATAGAGATCTTCGGACTCTGTGATTAAGCCGGATATCCGTTCTTTTATGGTGGATTCATAGCTCTTGATCTGTGTTCGAAGAGCGCTCTGCATCGTTTTATCATTGTTGTGGGTTGCCACGGAGAGCTGAGCTCTCAAATCTTCTAATTTTTTTAGATCATCGAGGGTTTTGTCGATGCGGTCCACGCTTTCCATCTTTGGAACAGTAATTTCTGAGCCGTTTTCGTCGAATATCGTTTCTGTTCCGACTTGAACTTGCTCGGACTTTTTCGTGATAGCGTCTCGCGCATTGGAGGCCTTTTCTTCCCCAGCTTGATTCTGTGTAAGTTTTTTGAGAGCCAGCCGGAGTTCCAATTGTTTGTTGACCTCTTTTAGCTGTTTCAGCTCCTGGTGTTCCGTGAAGGTCAGCGGAACTTTGCCCTGTAGTTCCTCTATCCGTTGTTTGACGGAAGAAAGCTCGTCGTTTAGCGATTCGACCTCAGAACGCAACGATTCGAATTTTTCTTTTGTCTCCTGGACACTTTTTTGAGCGTTATTTAGGGATTGGAAAAGACCGGACAATAGGTCGAAAGCAGCAATCCCTACGCCTATTAACCCAAGTTTTGGTAAGGTTAGCATGTATAGAAAAAAACAGTTGTCTATCTGCTTTTCTTATGGTATGGTAAAACTGAAAAAGTAAAACGTAAAATGTCGGAGGTGGAACCATGGATAATGTATTGATCACAACAGGGTATAATTTTGAACGGTATAAAATTGTGAAATATTTAGGGGTTGTACATAGCGTTATAAACATTGCTAAGTGTGTAGGACCAAGTACGTTTTTGAAAATAGGAGAAGAAGAATGTTATCAAATTTCAATAGATGAAATGATGAGAGATTTGACAAGAAGAACACGTGCGCTTAAAGGAAATGGCATAATTGGGTTACAAGTTAGTAAAATGAAAGATCTAGGTACAGGATTTGGGTGTATAGTTGGCATTGCTACCGCAGTGCAGATTGAAAAAGAGTGAGGTAAATCTGCCCTAGACAAACGGCGGGCAGAGCGCCGACAATTTTTTCTGGTAAATACATGGACTATACAATAAAAGCACATCCACTAAGGCAGGATGTACTCCAAGGATGGGTAGTCTCTGGGCATTTCCTCCTGTTAAAAACTCTTACTATGCGTTGACAGTTTATACAGTTTAGCCAAGATGAATGGCAGGAGGATGTGCTGCTGATCGAGTTGTGCCAAGCGGCGCGGAAAGCGGATTTTCAAACCATACCGTGTGCCGTTACCGGCTCCGTTTCGGTTCCGCGTTCCTTCCCTGTTCCAGCATATGAGAAATTGTAAACTCACATCGGGTTAATTCCCGTTACTCCTTTCCGTGACGTATACGGATTCTTCCGGAATTGAAAGCTGCTCCATTTTTGCAGAAATCTTTTCCGAAATAGCCCTGTTATCCAAAACTTGCTTGAGCTGTTGTGGTATCTTTTATTAGGTGATATATACTAGCAATGCTAGAAGCGGTACCAATATATGTTGTTGCAGTATTTAGTAGTCCGCCGGAAGCGCTTTTGGATTCTTTCCCAAGGCTGGACATTCCAGATCGCATAGAATCCAGCTGCCGGCTGATATTGCCGAGCCGTTTTTCAATTTCTTGCGTATGCTTGTCGAAATCACCGGAGAACTGAAGTTCCAGTTCCACGACTCTTTTTTGTGTCAGTGTATTCAGTTTTTCTTGCGCGGCGCTGTCGTCCAGCGCCACGAGGTATGTTTGGTTTGCATTTTTTGCCATAGAAAATAAGTCCTTTCTTTAAGGTAGTAGGAGCCCCTGATCGGAGCGGTTAACGGGTAACATCTATGTGATATCATCTCCGTATCGGAGTGAACAATGAAGCCTCCGTCGGGAAGATGATTTGTTGTCTATCTATTTTTGAAGCAAATATTGGGCTTTATTGCCGATGCAAGAGTGCATTTTATCAGCCCTTGGTTTCTTGCAGCGTATATGTTATAATAAAACTGTTATGTATTGGAGGTGCGGCATGGCGTTGGAAAATAAACTGGGTTTGAACAATTCTGCCGAGCTTGCCAGGGAAGAGGAGTGCATCAGCAAAGCAAAGGCAGTGCAGCTCTTTGAAAAGAGGATGCTCGATACTTTGGAAGCGGGGAAGTTTTCGTCGCTAAAAGCGATTCATCAGTTCCTTTTCGAGGAGATTTATGATTTTGCCGGTGAAATCAGAACGGTAAATATTGCAAAAGGAAACTTACGTTTTGCCCCTTTAATGTATCTGCAAACAGCTCTTGAAAATATCGATCAAATGCCACAGTCTACGTTTGATGAGATTATTGAGAAATATGTGGAAATGAATATTGCACACCCTTTTCGAGAAGGAAATGGGCGCAGTACCCGTATATGGCTGGATCAGATTTTAAAAACGGAGCAGAATCAGGTTGTAGATTGGAGTAAGGTGGACAAAGAGGATTATCTTCTTGCGATGGAGCGCAGCCCGATTCGGGATATTGAAATCAAGCATATCTTAAAGGCGGCTATGACAGATGACATTCATAACCGGGAAATTTATATAAAAGGTATTGACCATAGCTATTATTACGAAGGGTATACGGCGTTCAGGGCAGGAGATTTGTAAGGACGATTTTTGTGCTTTACAGCAAAAAGGTATGAAGAGGTATGGGTGAAGGCGCGGTTCCTTCACCCATTGTTCATGGCAGACCGGATTTTTGCCTATTGTTTGATAGAAAATTGGGGGCGTACGCCGCCATTGGGATAACCGCCTCCAATATAGCCGGCTTCACCGCCTGCTCGAACGGCAGCGACAGTATTGCTGCCACATATGTCGCGCAACCACCAATTTTCGCCATTGCCGATTCGGGATGGCTCTAAGGCGAAAAGCGGATATTGGCTTTTATCTACGGGATAGTCATTTAAGGGATATTCCGTGTTTGAAACAGCTCCGTGGATTTTACATCCGTATACATTTTGCTCATTCATAAGATCTACTGTGCTATCGTACCAGGATTCTCCGGCAGGCTTTCCGGACATTACTGTATTACAAAGATTCAGCTTATGCGACAGAATATGTGTAGAGCCAAAAGCATTTTGAATCGTGTTTTTGGCTTCTTCCAGTCCGGTTTCATGCATGTAGGAGCCAGCGTATCCGTTGTCCATACCGTCGGCGTCAGTGGTGACAGGGGCATAGTACAGGCTCTGATCCGGAATAAGTACTACATGATGAGTCGTGCAGGTAGTATCGCCCGTACGATAATAATAGTCAAAGGCGGCGATACGATAGTTGACATCATTGATCGACCAGTAATCACCGATGTATAAGTCTTGAAATGTACCGGAACCGATGGCTTCCCATTGTTCCGGTGTAACCTCCGAACCAAGATTTTTGCCTCGATAAATACTATTATGCGATCCTGCATTCGGATAGATAAGCTCTTTTAATTGATCAATTTGTTCTTGATTTTCTTCCAATATGCTTTGCAACTCATTAATCGCGTCAATAATAGAACCCTTTTCCGTAGTAGAAAGAGAAGAGAGCGTTCCAATCCGCGTAGCCAGGATATTGCCCTGAGTGGAATCCAGAGCCATACCGGCAGTCGTGGTAGTCAGGTTGTTGGCAAGCGCAGGGGTATCCCCCTTTGGCCCCTGAGGGCCGGTTTCTCCAGGTTCCCCTTTCGGCCCCTGGGGGCCAGGTTCGCCCGGCTCCCCTGGCTCCCCCTTTGGTCCTTGCGGTCCAGTTTCTCCCTGTGCTCCCGCGGGTCCCTGGGGTCCGGCAGCTCCGTTGAATTCTCCGGCGGCCAATTTTTGGAGAAGGTTAGCTTTTACGGCATTGGCGCCTTTCGCGGCTTGATTGGCGGACGCTGCGGCTTCATTTGCAAGGGCTACATCTGCGGCATATGCTTCCACCTGTTCGAGGGAAGCGGCCACGTTGGCGGCGTGTGCCTCGATTTGATCGAGAGCATCCTGTGCGGATTCGGCGGCATTCTCCGCCTTGGCGGCAGCGGCTAAGGCTTCGGGAGTAACATCCCCCGTATCGCCTTTTTCCCCGCGTCCGATGGAGATTTGTTTGGTGAGATTTTCTGGAATACTTATGGTTGCTTTCATTGCTGATGATTCCTCCTTTTATTTTCTTAAAAAAAATAACACCCACTGTATAAAGTGGGCGTTACTCTTGCTATATTTGATTTAGATACAAAATGCGGCGTAAAGAGGAACAGTCTTTTTTCCATCTTCAAAGCCAAAGTTTTTTGTAGAGAGTTTGATGGCATAATCAGGCTTGTAGGTTTCCATATAAACCTTTAAACTTTTGGCTCTGGTGTTGTCGGCGGATTTAACCTCAATGGGAATAAGTTTGCTGTCACGCTGAATGATAAAATCAATCTCCGCACCCCGCTCAGACGTCCAATAGTAGGTGTGATATCCATTAATCGCGAGCTGTACATGGACATAGTTTTCAGCCATGCCACCCTTAAAGTCATTCAGTTCCTCCACCATGTAAAGGATATCGTTTGCCGCTAAATCTTTCTTCGCAAGGAGTAGTCCCAAATCCGACACATAAATTTTAAACGCATCGATGTCACGGTAATTTTCCAGAGGCTTTTTGATTTGTTCCACCTTGTAGACCCGCGATACGATACCCGATAGGCAGAGCCATTCGATCGCATTTTCAAACTCCGAAGCCCGCCCGCCCTTTTTTATCAGCTTATACTGAAAGCGGGTATTTTTCTTAGAAAGCTGTACGGTAATGTTGTCGTAGGCAAGCCGTGTCTTTTTGATTTCATTCAAGTTGTTATATTTGCTCATATCATTGAGATAGCTGAAAAGAATCGTGTCCTGCGTATGACGGACAAGGATATAGTCTCTTGTTTCAACAAACTGCATGACACACTCCGGCATACCGCCCACAATGAGATACTGGCGGTAGAGCTGCATTGCCGCATCGTGGAGAGCGGAAGGCAGCGGCGTGTTGGCAGCAAAGCATTTTTTTATCTGATCTACAAGAGCGTCCTCGCCCATGGCAAGCATAAATTCCTCCATGTCCATCGGATACAGGGTTTTCATATCCACTTTACCGACAGGGAAAGAGAATTTTGCCCGGTTTACCGCCACGCCAAGCAGACTGCCCGCCACAATGATGTGGTAGTCGGGAGCGTCCTCGCAAAAGTATTTCAGCGAAGTCAACGCCCTTTCACAAAGCTGTACCTCGTCAAAGATAATCAGAGTCTTTTCTCTGATAATTGTCTGCCCGGCAATATGGGATAAAATCGGTATCAGATAATCAGGGCCGATGTTTTCCTCAAAGGTTTCATTTAGCTTTGGATTTGTTTCAAAATTGAAATACGCTACATTTTCATAATGGGTGCGCCCAAACTCCAAAATGGAATAGGTCTTGCCAACCTGCCTTGCTCCCTGCAAGATAAGAGGCTTGCGGTGTTCGTTGTCTTTCCATGTTTCTAAGAAGCACATAATTTTTCTATACATAAATTCGCCCTCCTTAAAGGTGCTGATTATAGTATAAAAGATGTTCGTGTAAAAATCAATGATATTTATTGAAAAAATACACATTAAAATACACGAATATTTTTTGGATAATTCCAAATTTGACATGAACACCGCAAATTCTCCTTTTTTAGACTTTCCTAACTTGTGCGATTTCCTTTAACAGATGCAAAAAGCTGGCCGGACACCGTAGAAATTAGATGCATTGGAGGCGTCTGCACCACCGTTCGCATGGACGTTTGCAAAAATAGTAGAACCAATGACATCCCTCAGCCACCAGTTTGTGCGATTGCAGATGCGGGATGGCTCCAATGCAAATAGTGGGAGCTGAGTTTTTTCCACTCGGTAGTTTTTCGGCAGAGAACTTGCGTCGGACACGGGGCTGTAAACCCCGCTTCCATAGACCATTTGTTCATTCATTAAATCTACCACGCTGTCAGACCATTCCCCTGTGGATGCTTTTCCACCGGAAACCTCTTTATTGATATAAATCCGATGGGATAAAACATGTCCGCTAAATGCGGATTGGATCGTGGTTTTTGCCTGTGCCAGATTAGTGGTGTACATGGCGGAGCCCTTATAAGCTCCGGCAGTTGTATTCGATGCGTTCATATGCGCACTATAAAGGCACGTGTCTGGCACAATGACAACGTGGTGAGCAGTACAGTTCGTATCTCCGGTATTGTAATAATAATCAAAGGCAGCGATACGATAATTTACGTCGCCGATGGTCCAGTAATCTCCGATATATAAATCCTGAAAGGTTCCGGAACTGATGGCTTCCCACTGTTTCGTTGTGACTTCTGTGCCTAGATTTTTACCGCGGTAAATACCGTTATGAGAGCCGGCATTACCGCTGATAAGAGCATTTAATAGATCATGCAGAGTTTTTCCATCCGTATCTACGACACACTCTGTCGATGTAATGGGGTACACAGCCCCGTCCGTATCATTTAAAGTTGCTTTTCTTCCTGATGTTGGCATATTAATCTCCTTTCGATATAGATTGTGATACGTTCGAAATTTAGTTGTTTTTTCCTGAGACGTTTTTATGGCAGATTTTCATTTTACATAAAGGTGATGGAATTTACCTCTATCGAATCAATCCAGACCGTAACATTTCCATACCAATCCAAATAGTCACTACCGGAACCGGTGCAGGAAAACGTTCCATTTTGATAAGTGATTTCATATGTTTTTGAAAAACTGACATCAGGCCCTCCATCACTTAATTTCCCTGTGACGGTTACACTCATAACAAAATTACTGGAAAAAGGGTAGACTGTATCGGCACCTCCGGCAGCAGTTTTATACCCTGTAATTTTTCCGCTTGTCTCGTCGACGATAAATTCAGGAACATTGTTTAGAGTTGCATTTAGTTGGTCAACCATGGTTTGCTTGGCGTAATAAGTAGGCGCTTGTCCTCCTAGCGTATCTGCATTTAACATGATACCAACAGGTGGATTTTCCGTACTGTCCGACGCATAGACGCCGGAACCAGCCAGGTTTTCCAGCGTTTCACTGAGCTGGTTCAGCTGCCCCTGCAGGTTAGTGGATGTACTTTGCAGTTCATTGACCGCATTGACGACAGAGCCTTTTTCCGTGGTGGAAAGAGAAGAGAGCGTTCCAATCTGATTTGCCAAGATATGGCCCTGGGTGGAATCCAGGGCCATACCGGCAGTCGTGGTAGTCAGGTTGTTGGCAAGAGCGGGGGTATCTCCCTTTGGTCCCTGAGGGCCGGTGTCACCCGTTTCCCCTTTTGGCCCTTGAGGGCCGGTGTCACCCGTTTCCCCCTTTGGTCCCTGAGGGCCGGTTTTGCCCGTTTCCCCCTTCGGCCCCTGGGGGCCAGGTTCCCCTGGCTCCCCTTTTGGTCCTTGCGGTCCAGTTTCTCCCTGCGCTCCCGCAGGCCCCTGGGGCCCGGCGGCCCCGGTGAATTCCCCAGCGGCCAATTTTTGAAGAAGGTCAGCCTTTACAGCATTGGCGTCTTCCGCAGCTTGATTGGCGGACGCCGCGGCTTCATTGGCAAGGGCCACATCCGCGGCGTATGCTTCCACTTCTTCGAGGGAAGCGGCTACGTTTGCGGCGTGTGTCGTGACTTGATCGAGAGCATCCTGTGCGGATTCTGCGGCTTCCTCCGCCTTGGCGGCAGCGGCTAAAGCTTCCGGAGTAACGTCCCCGGTATCGCCTTTTTCTCCGCGTCCGATGGAGATATGTTCTGTAAGATTGCCTGCAGCGCTTATGGTTCCATTAATCATCGGTTACCCCTCCCTCTACGCGAAAATAGCTGGGACCGACGACGGTATCGACCCGTCCGTCCGCAAGATTGCATTGCAGGTCGTAGACGTATTCGCCGCAGGGCAGGTTGGTGTCGGTGGAAGAAAGCAAGATTTTTCCATCTCCATTTTCAAAGGTAGTGATGATTTTTTGAAGGACAGAGTCTGGATCGGACAGATTCTTTTTTACGGTAAAAAATACCTGATCGCCCGTTTTCAGTTCATAGTTGTCAAGATGGATTTCGATGGCGCCGGTGTCGCCCTGGATGACACGGATAAGATTGTTGTTTTCAATTTGAAACATAAAATAGCCTCCTTTTGGTGATAAATGATATGGTTTATTTTGGTTCTTTGCCTAACAGCTCTTCGACGCCCAGAGCTTTTGCCAGGGCGGTCACATCTTTTCCCACATACAGTAAGATCGAAGCGTTCATGATCATAGAGGGAGTGATGCCGAGGGCGGATAGATCAGTGGTTTCAAAACAGTAGCCCAGGCTTACAAAAGAGAAGCCGACGATGACCGCTTTGATCAGTCCGGAGAGAAAAAGGGTTTTGCTGAAACGCCGTTTTTTCCGGCCGACCTGATAGTAAGTACCCAATAAAATGTTGACGGCCATGGCAAGAGCCAGGACCGAAAGGTTTTGTCCAAGTTCGTACATATAAGTTCCTCCTATTCTTCACTGAGTCCGCGTACTTCCAGAAGGCGGACTTTTTTCATTAAGGTTTTTACGTAGCCATTGCCATGAAAAAGCTCTTCGTAGGTTTCGAAAAGTTCTTCCAGGGCTTTGAGGCGGTTGGCGGAGATGAATCCGTCGGAGATTGCCTCTTCGGAAGCCCGGACAATGGAATGGCGGATTTGTTTTAGATTTACTTCATTTTGTCGTTCGTTTAATTGCTTGATTTCCAGTAACGTCTGCTCGATTTCTCCGATGGCATCGCTGTGGGCTTGCACCAACTGTTTGTACTCGGCGTTTTCTTCCTGAATGCGCCAGGTTTTATCAAACCATTTGTACAATTTAACCGCCAGGCCGGCAGTGGAGGCAAGAATAGCCCCCACCGCCAGTAAAAAGCGGAGAAAATCAGCGGTACTGATCGAATCGAGCAGGCTCCAGATCGTTACGGAAGTTTCCATAACAAGTGTCACCTATCCTTTCGATGCGTTTTTGACAAGAGCGGAGAAGGTAGCCGGTCCGCAGCGTCCGTCCACGGTCAGGCTGTATCGCTTTTGGAATTGACGGATGGCTGTTTCGCAGCCGGGACCGCAATGGCCGTCAAAACCGTTGGGATTCAGACCGTGGCCGTAGAGAAGCCCTTGTACAAGAAAGGCAGGAGTTCCCTGCACTCCCCGGCAAACGGTGTGATAGGCCTTGCGGGAGGCAGGGCCAAAGCTTCCGTCTACCGCAAGTCCAGCATGGTAAGTTTCGTTGAGATATTCCTGCATGGCCATCACCGCAGCTTTTTTTGTGCGAGGGCCGCAGCTTCCGTCCACTTCTAAGCCGATTTTCAGGCGGTCATTTAACCAACACTGAAATTTTTGAACGGGAGAGAGGGTTCGGATTTCTTCTTCCGCGGAAAGATCATCCTCAGAGGAATCTTCCGCAAGAAAGCGGATGACGCAGATCAGCCCTTTGTTTTTCAGCGTGGCGGAGCGGGAAGGCGTGGACTGACGTTTGGCGCAGTAGGAGGCCATATCCTTTACGGTACCTCCCATGCCGGAGCCATGGCCAAAGCACTTTCCATCGCCGATATAGATTTCCACATGCCCCACGCCCTGTGGGCGGCTGGCGTCATTTCCACGAAAATAGAGGTGATCGCCGATTTCCATCTTCGTTTCGTCTGGAATCCCGCCCCGGATTTCCATGGGAACCTGCTTTCCCAGAGGGGATTTTATCTGGGCTCCGGTGTAGTCCCCGATGCGAAGGCCAAACAGCTTTTTCAGCCAGTAGTAAGGGGTGGAAGAGCAGTCGCCCCAGCCGGACTCGACCAAAAGGCGTTTGGAATCGGACTGAGAGTATTGATTTTTCTTTTCGCGGCTCAAAAGAGCCGCGCGGTAGATCGAACGTTTTTCTTGAATTGTCATATGGTATTCTCCTATATTAAGATTATTTTTCGGAAGGAACCAGCTTGGCCAGCTGTTCCTTTAAGGATTCCACTTCCGTCATCAGAGACTGAATCGCGGAGATCATCGGGGCGATAAATTCATCGTAGCGCAGGCCATAGGTGTACTCCCCTTCGATGGGGATGGACTGGATCTGGCCGTTCTCATCCTCCTGCTCCACGTACTTGGGGGACTTGATAAAGCCGGCAAAGTCCGTGGAATCTATCCCCAGTTCCTCCATCACGTCCTCTACTTCCTGGGAGATTAAGCCCCAGTGGGTACGGTTTGATGTGGATTCAATGAATTTGTAGGTCTTGGTGGATAATTTTTTGATGAACTGTTTGGCCAGCTCCGCGTCCATGTTTTTGATCTCTTTCTTTTCGTTTCGGTCGGACGTGTTGATGGTTCCGGATCTGGCGAAGAGCTGATCCCAGCGTTTGCTGTCGCTGCCAAGGCTCATATAGCCGCTGACATCCGGGCAGAAGGCCCAGCGGTTATCCAATACCCCATAGAAAATGTAGTAGTTGGTTTCATTGGACGCGCCAAAGTACATGCGCTGATCTTGGCTGCAATAGATGCGTCCGCCTTTGTTCGTGGCGTTCCAGTAGAAGCCGCGGTTAAAAGGGATCAGGACATTTCCGCTCAAGGTTCCGCCGGATAAGGGCAGATAACTGTGCGTGTGGGAAGCCGCGGCATAATTGTGGGTGTGGGAGGCCGCGGCGTAGTTATGGGAATGGGAAGAGGCGGCGTATTTGCTGGATAAAAGGGTTCCGTTCTCCTTGACGCCTCCGCTGGCTGCCAAATTTAAGGTGTTGCTTCCATCGGCGATGATTCGCGCCGTGTAGTCCGAGGTGGAGTTGTTGTGGTGGAAGTCGATGTGTGGGGTCGCCTGGTAGAGTTCCAGCCCATTTTTCGCTACCAGGGAGTCAGCTACCTCCAGTGTTTTATAGAAATGGCTGTCGAAATTGACCTCCAATCCATTTCCGACGGAGCCTTTTCCCAGGGCAATTCCCTGATCGCCCTTAAAGTCGAGCAGATAAAAGAGCGATTGGATGCTGACGGTTTTTGTATCGGCTGCCGCATTGCCGTTTGCGCTGTCATAGATTTCCAGGCGGAAGGAATAGGATTTTTCCGTGGAAAAAGCGGCGTTGGCGGAGCCATTTGGAATGATCCAGTCCGTCAGAGAGACCGTTTGGGTTTCCGCGGCGTCTGCCTCGCCGGTGTAACTGGCGACGGACAGTACGGTGCTGCCGTAGACCAGTTTGACGGCAGCGGAATTGGTATACGTCTCGCTGGCCGGTTTAAAATAAGACGCGGTGTAACTGATTTTGCAGTTCGCGTTGCCATCTCCGCAGCGCTCCACCTGAAAGCTGGTGATCTTTGGCATTTCATAGTTGGAAACCTGGATGGTTTTGGTCGCCGTCTTGGAATAGCCGCGGGTATCTTCCAGGTAATACACGATCGTATAGGTACCGGCGGAGGAAAGCGGCACGTTGGAAAACGAATTCCCGTAGCTGGTTCCATTGATGGTGATTCTCTGGGTTTTGACGCCGGCCCCATATTTTACCGAGGCGTTGGAGAAGGAGCCGGAAATCGTGGAACGGCCTTTCAAATAGTAACCGTTTTGCGTATTTCCCGGCGATAAAACCTCGGTGAAGGAAGGTGTATAATCTAGATTGGAAGGCAGGGAGAGGGTCAGGTTCGCCGAGGAAGAGCCGATCAGGGTCGTGCCGCAGTAGGTGGACACGGTGACGGTTCCTGTGCCGCTCTTTGCAGAAGGGATCGCCGAGGCGTAAGTGCTGACGCTCGGCGAAAAGGCATAGGAGCTGGCGCTGCCTGTGGCGATCGTGGCAATTTGACTGGAAATCTGGCCAAAAGCGAAGCTGACTTTATAATTCAGATAATTGCTTTTTCGGGCAATGTTCACGGTGGTGGAGCTTCCCATGGCAATATTGGCGGAACTAAGGGACAGGGAGGCGGCAGGAATCTTAGCCGTGAACGTCGTAGACTTTGCTCCGATGACATTGCTGACCGTGCCGCTGTAGGTCAGCATGTGGGTGGTTACCGTGACCGAAGACAGGTTTTTCTGGTACATGTACTGGACGATGGACCAGGGCACAGTGGCCGTTAAGGTCGTGTCCACGCCGTCCTGGAGGAAGACCGTCGCATCTAGGTTGTTGGCGTCCTTGACCGTCATGGAAATCCGGTGTTTAAAAGCGGATGAATACCGGGTGATGGAGTAGGACTGGCTTTGCCCGAGATAGAGGGAGCTGGAGCCGATGGAGAAGGTGGAGCCCCGCGGGATGGAGTTGCAGACGTGGCTTCCGCTTACCTCCAGGGGACTGATGCTGCTGGAGTAGGAGTTGGTGTATTTGGCGGAAAAGGAGAACGTCTTGGTACCGTCTCCATTGTGGCCTACGACAGTGGTGCCGGAGGCCAGGATATAGGCGTTTCCTTCTCCATTGGGGGCTTTTACGGTTCCGATGTCGGTCGAGTTGAAGACTTCACTGCCGTTGATGGAGACGACTACGTGGTTTCCCTCTTTACGGGAATAGCTGCTTTGATAGCTGTCGTTCCGGTATAGGCCGAAGGCCCAGGTGATGGTGGAGGAGTTGGCGTTGACATTGTTGGATTCAACGATGGCAAATTTCCCCATATAAGCAGAGTTGGAGCTTGAGGGGTTGTAATAATTGTAACTACTCATGGTTTCACATCCTTTTTATGAATTTTTAAATGAAAGGGAAAGGTGCTCGCTAAAGCTGCCAGATTCTTCGAGGGACATCCTCTTTTCCCAGACATAATTCCCGATCTGAAGAGAATCGGAAACAGTGGAATTTTGTACATGGGATTCCGCAACCCGGAGTTTGCGGGAGGTGAAATAAGCGTAAACGCTCCCTTCCGCCGCCAGGTTTTCCAGCTCTTCCTCCGAAAAGCCAGTCCGCTCCGCTGTCCAGATCGGATCTTTGGAAAGAATCATCGCGTCCGCGCAGATCGTCAGAACAAAGGAATTGTTATTGAGTTCGGACAGCAGGAAACTGACATGCCGATCGTCCAGCTCCAGCGTATTCTGGATGTGAGCAAGACTTCCCTGGCTTTGGGCGGATTCGGATAGATACCGCCGGATGCGATTGTATTCGGAGAGCACGGACAAAAAGGCGGTATAGGTAGTTTGGATTTCATCGTAGCTGCCAGCAAAATCGAAATCCTGAGAATCTTTCTCCTGGTAAGCGCTGAGAAAGCTTGAGATGAGCTGGATGATCCGATCGCAGTAGCCTTCCTCCGCGTCAGTCTGATAAGAGGTAAGGAGAAGCTGAAGCCTGTCCTGATATGCCGCGCCGTAAGTGCTGTTCTGATAAGCGGCGTTTTTGTATTCCGCCGGAATCGTATCGAGGTCCAGCTGATTGTCTAGGATTTCATTTTTCTTTAGCTCCAAGGCAGAGAGCAGAGAGGCGACCTTGCTGACATTCAGGGTATCGCTTTTCAGCTGTCCCGTGATGTCTTCCGCGGTAGACGACTGATAAATTTCCGTGTAGCGTTGAAGTGCTTCTTTGTAGAGCGTGAATTTCTGGTCGATGTCCGCTTTTTCTTCCAGAGTAACGACACGATCCTGGGAGACCTGGCGGACGGCGTCGGTCAGATTTTCATAAGCGGTGTCGTATTGATCCTTGATCTCGTCTAAGCTTTGACGCGTAACCTCTGTAATATTTTCCTTTCCGGTCAGGGAGACATATTCCTGATCGATGCGGGTCTTGTCGGTGCTGAGATAATTGAGCTGCTGGGACAAGATCAAAATTTCGCTTTCGCTGATGATTCCGTCCCGGAAAGAAGAGTTGACTGCGTTCTCAAATTGAAAGAGGGTCTGCTGTGTCTGGTAGGATTCATAGTACAGCTTCGTCTTAAAGGAACACTGGAATTCCAGGGGAAGCCGCTCGGTTACATAGAGAACGTCCGGGGCTTCATAGGAGCGGAGATTGCGCAGGGCGTCCTGCTCTGCTTTGGCAAAGATCTGAAAGACCGGCGTTTCCAGGGGGTATTGAACCATCAGGGGAACGCTGCTGCTTTGGCAGGAGGTCAGCCAGCTTTGGAAATCTTCCGCGGAAGAAAAGCGGGAATCCCGGAAGCATAAGCGAGGCTTTTCCTCCGGGGAGGCGCTTTCCGATAAATAGACGGAAATGTCTTCGCCAGAGTCCGACGCAGCCCCGGCGTAATAGTTGGAAAGACAGGTTCCGGATGCAGCTGCCGCCAGAGGAGGCGTGAAAGAGAACACGCCGTCTTGATAAGCGATTGCTTCTTCCCCGGTAAAGGTGTGAGCGTGGATGCGCCGGAGGATACCGAATTCCCCGTCCTGCTCGACGATTTCATCCTTTTCCTCTCCCAGGGAGCGCAAAGGCTCGGAGAGAGGAAGTTTCACTTTTTGAATCAGAGGAGCCAGCGAAGCGGCATTTTCCGATGTGAGATCCTCCGGGGCAGGAGTCCAGATGGTATGTTCCACGGCCCCCAGTTCCAGCTTGGGTTCGTTGACCAAAATGCTGCCGCTGTTTGATTGGCAGGTAAGCGTGATGGATTTGATGGATTGGCCGGACAGCTCAAAACTTTCCTGGATGCGGAACTCTTCCAGATCGTCCTCCGCCGGCTCATATAGACAGGAAAAGGTTTCCGATCCCTCTTCCCGATACTCTACCTGACAGGTGACTCCAGCATGAACGGAAGTGGAAGCAGCTAAAGACTGCCGGTGAATCCGGCAGGACAGCGTGATGCTTTTTTCTTCCCTGCCTTCCAGGATGTCGGGGAGATCCGGCTGGACAGATAAGTTGACCTCCGGATGAGTTTCATCCGTTGCGGCGGATTGGCTTTCCAGGATAAAATTCCGGTTTGCCTTGCTGCAGATCAGTTCCAGATATCCGCAGTCCCCGACGCTTGCGATCGGATACCAGGCTCCCGGCGTGCTGGGGGTGATTTCCTGGATGCTGTTTCCCAGTAAGGATTCCAGCCGCACGCATCCGTCAGCCTGAGCATGGAGGCAGAGAACCTGGTTTTCTTCCGACGTATGGGTGCAGAGATTTTCCACGTCCTTTTTGGATTCGGTGATCGTATCCGTCTTAATATTTTCCAGATACTGTTCCAGAGTGATGCCGCTGCTGCTTCCTCCGGCGTTTAGATGAAAGGAGTTGACGTCGATAGTCAGACCGGAGCCGGGGATCAGCTGAAGGTTGGGCGTCAGGATGGAGCCGTCAGCCCCCAGATACGTGCCTTCCAGAACACGCGTATTGTCCTCGCTTTTTCGGAAGTGTGGGCTTCGCAGCGCCCCGGCGTCAATGACCCACTGGCCGATGGTAGCGCCTAAGGCGTACAGGTCGTCTACCAGAACCGTATCGGCGATGAGGCCGTACTTCTGGGAAATACTTCCATCGGCGTTTTTGATCTCGATCTTTCCCAGGGCGCTTCGGATGGTTTTCCAGTAATCGTCGGTAAACAGAATCTTGTTTTTCTGGATTAAGATCTGCTCCGGTTCGAAATCGCCGGCGGTTTTCCTCGACCGCCCCCATAAGCCGTAACGGTCGATGGTGATTTCCTGATTGTCGTCGTTGTAGATGCCCGCGAGGGCGGCGTTGAGACCGTGCTGAATCATTTCCTGGATGAACTGATAGGCGGAGTCGTAGTTGTCTTTTTGGGCGGCGATGGACTGAAAGCTGGCCGCGGCGCTGGTGGCGCTGCCGATCTGCCGCCCGATGTCGTCGACCATCTTGTCGCTTTCGACCCGGTCGGCAAAGGTAAGGCGCAGTTCTTCCGGCTTTTCATAGGGGATTTCCGCCCCGATGATGCGGATTTTTTCCGCGTAGCCTTCGTGCATCTCCAGCGTCATGAAGTTTCCCAGTTCCAGGGTTTCTCTGGAAAAATCAAAATCCTTACGCAGGGCCGGATTGAAAATCGTGCAGTTCCAGGTCACATGGGGGCGGCAGTTCTTGTTCAGCTCCTTTTCCGCCTGGGCGAGGAGCTCTCTGGTAATCTCCATCCGGTTGGCGTAGGAGTCCAAGTCTGTGGCAAAATAGTTGTCGTTGGAGTATTCCTCTTCGCGGATAAAGGATTGAAGCTCATTCCACGAGGCGAGTACCTGGGAAGAAAGCGCTTCTCCGGACAATCCTTCCGAGGAAAAATATTCCCGAAGGCGTGTGCGGATATCGCAGCTTTGGCGAAGCTGGGCCTTTTGCTGATTGACCGTCTGAATCTCCGCATTCAAGGCGTCGATCTGGCTTTTTCGCTGATCAAGAGCGGCGCGGGAAGCGTCCAGAATCCGTAGGATCTGTTCATAAGGAGCGTCTTTGGTGTGTCCCTCCTGCACCCGGACGGACTTGGCTTCCTCGTAGGCGTCATAGATGGCTTGCAGGTAAGCTTGCCCGTAATTGAACCGCTTTTCCGCCGGCACGGACGAGGCGTACGTCGTCCAGGAAAAGGCGGCGGTTAACTCCGAGGCGGAGAGTTGGTTCAGTTCAGCGAGGGTTCCATCTTCCTCTTTGGTCTGGCTTTGGGGGGTGGAGTGAAGATATTCCTGGAGGAGCGTGTTTTTTTCGTCCCAGACCAGCAGCTTTTGGCTGTAGCTTTCGGAGACCTGGTTATAATAGGCCACGTAGGCTTTCCAGGCGTCGATGGTTTCCTGGCTCATGTACTGGGGCGTTAAGAAGTAGTCCAGGCGGATCAGCTGGCCGGAAGGGGCGGGAACCACGTCCTCCGTGTAGATGCCCTCGCCTCCGGATACCCGGAGCGCTGTGACGATAGCATCCTCGTCGGTCTCGATCTGAATCTGTTGGTTCAGGTTCTCAAAGGAAGCGTAGATGCCGGTGTCTCTGCCGTAGTCAGAGAGCAGATAGCAGGTGATGGTCCGTTCTTCCTTTCCGTAGAGGAACAAAAGCTCATATTCTTCCTGGAGGCTGATCAGAAAGCTGCGGACGCTCTGACGCGTCAGGTCGTAGGTGGGATAGCGGCCGCACAGCTTCGCGTATTCTTCGGAAGCGCCGCCCATTTGCAGGCTCCATCCGGTGCCGGATAAGGCCCGGTGCAGGATACTGTGTTCCCGGTCCGATTCGTCAAAGAGATGGGAGCGCACATAATTTCCCTCCGCGTCGGTTTCGTCCCCTTCTTCAAAGGTGTTTACCTGGAAATCATCCAGGTACCGGGAATCTAGTTCCGTCTCCCAGGAAGTACCGGAGACCTTTTTTACCTCCCGGCCGTCGGAGGAGGTCTCCACCGAGATGGAGAAGTGGCCGTGGGGCGGGAGATAGACGAGTTGGAGCGTTTCCAGGGCGTCGTAGCAGGGATTTTCTTTTCCCTGATAGAGACGGGGAACCTCAAAGGAAACTGTATTGAAATCGTTTAGATTTTCCGTGACGGTAAGGCCTGTCACAAAGAGCAGGCCGATGGTTTCCAGGTTCCTTTTTTGCAGGTATACGTCCGGAACCTGGATATTTCCTTTTGCATCATAGTGAAAAAGACTCATATTAGATACCTACCTTTCTGGGCTCCCGATAAGTCAGCGTCAGAGAAGCGTTTCCTTCGATCTTCCATTCGTTGACGCCGTCGGCCAGGGAAATCCAATTTTTATCGAAATCATCCAGGATGGAATGGGAAGGCAGAGAGGTTAAAAGGCCGGAACCGGTTTTTTCCATGGTCAAAATCTCGCCGGCAGAGAGGTTGTAGAAACGGGAAAACGAGCCGTTGGTACAATTTTTCAGGGAGACGTTTCCGGCTGCGCCGGCGGTGAGAATGATACGGGGATAGATGGGATCCGGGGAATCCGAGCAGACGTCGAAGTCCGTGGTTCCGGTGGACAAGGTCCGGGTGATCGGGGCGGAAAAGCCAAAGGGCGCGTCGGCGGTGAATTCTGCGGTAAAGCCGATGCAGTTGCCGCCCAACATTTCCTTTTCCAGGCTGGTCACATGGACAAAATAGGAGATGTGAAAGAAATCATCCCAGTCGGAATCAAAATCTTCGAAGTGAAATTCCTGAAAGTCCGGGCAAAAGGTCAGCCATTTTGCCAGCCGGCGTTCTTCCTCAAGGGAGAAAAAATGATCGGGGCCGCAGGGCTTTCCAAAGGAGATCGTAAAGGTGATCGGAGCTTCGTATTTGCTGCCCGCCATCTGCCAGCGGTAGTGGGCCGGAGGCTTCTCCGCCGTATAGGTGGGGACGTAGGGAAGCGATATTTTCACTTCCCCGCCGCCGTCAAAAGAGCAAAGGCGAAGGCCAAGGTTTTTGAGGGATTGGCCGCCGAACACAAAACTTTTTGCTGTTGTCATAAGATTACCTCCTTTCCTCGGAGACCAGAGCCTTCCAGTCTTCACGGATGGCTAAGATCTCTCGATATTTTGCGCCGCTGGCGCGTTTGATTTCCTGGGCCTCCTGGAGTACTTCCCGGAGTTCCCGAAGTGCGGTCCTGCAGGCCTCGTGGCCCTCGGCAAGACGTTGGTTTTCCCGGCGGAGACGTTCGTTGTCCGCCTCTAGGATGGCTATTTTTTCTTTTAAAGTCATGTGAAAATCCTCCTTATAGAAGTTATCTTTTTACGGTATAGGACTGGATGGACTTTTTCATATCCCGTCCAAAGTTTTTCAGTTGCTGATCCATCTGCCGGCTCATGCGGGCCGCGACCTCGTCGGTGGCGATGCCGTCCACTTGAACCAGGGGAGACTGGATGGGGATGGTGATATTGGTGACCGGAGAGGCGGCGGAAACCGCGTGGGCGGTCCGATTGGTTTGACGAAGGAAATCCTCCGGCCGGTATGCGCCCCAGGCAAAGAGGTTGCGGCTGAGATCGGCATTCGGAATGATGTCGCCGGCCTCCACAGGAGTGAGAACCGCACGGCGGCTGGGGGAGATGACGATTTCATCACCGGTTCCATCGGAAGTCCAGGCCCAGGAAGATACGCCGGCGCGGCGTGTTCCGGCTGCGTAGCGGCGGAACCATTTGGCCACGGCCCAGCCGCTCAGGCTGCCTTTGCGAATCTGTACCCAATCGCCGTCCTCCGCTAGAATCTCAACCTCTGTGCCACGGGGAAGCGCATCAAGGATACTGCTTTTGGTAGATTTGCCGGAACGGATCCTGACTCCACTTTTGGCGATAACCTCGGCAAGTTTCCGGTCTGTGCCGGAAGAAGAGCCGGACGTTCCGCCATATTTTCGCCGGTATTCCTCGGAGTTGATAATCCCCTGGCGGACTTCCTCGGCTGTCATCCCGTTTGCCATCCGCTGGTTCCAATCCTCCAAACCAGCCTCATCCGGTTCCCGCTTCAACAGATCCAGATACAGGCCCCGGATATAGTTCCGGTTCTTATCCACCACCGCGCTGACTGCCGCGGAATCCGTGGTATCATTCACATGGCCCGCCTGGATGGGCCCGCTCTTCTGGCCGGTCACCGCCTCGTTCTGCTTTGCAATCGACGAAAGCATCGACTGGGTCGCCTGCTCGATCCGGATTGCCATGGCGTCGTAGGCATCCGAAATCTGTTTCAGATGCGCCGTGATCGCCGCATCCGCATCGGCCACCGTGCCCGTATAACTCGTCACGGCATTTCCAGCCGTAGACCATACGCCGGTGATCCCCTCGCTGATCTGATACCCGGTTTCCTCCGAAAGCTTCTGCAGGCTTTCCCGGACCAAGGAAACATTCCCATTGATCTGGCCGGTCAGGTCCGCAAGAGCCGTCTTCGTATCCTTGGCGTAGGCTTCTAAGGAGTCCTTAAAGTCCTCAAACTCCTGATCCAAAACTTCCACCTGGATTTCGTACTTCTTATCGGCCTCCGTATCCTCTAGCTTTTCCTGGGCCTTGGCCAGGTCCGCCTGCAGCTGCTTCCGCCGCTTTCTCGCGTAGTCGGAGTCATTGCCTTCTAAAGCGGAAAGCTGCCGCTCCATCTCCCGGATACTGGTTGTCTGCTCCGCGATGGTTTTCTGATAGTCGGATTCCTCCTTGGCGGTTTTCAGGGCTTCCTTCCGCTTGCCTAAGATATCCTCGTAGGCATCCGCCTGGGCATCCAATTGTTCCTGGATGAGGTCCAGCATGTCCTCCTCATAGTCGTAGACATCGGAGATGGCATCCCGGTAATCCTCCATCAGCTCATTTCGTTTTTCCATGTAGGCGTTATACCCGGAAGCGCCCATCTGGTCCGCTCCGGAACCCTTGGCCTCCGCATCCAGGGAAGCTAGGGCCGCCTGGTATTCGGAAACCGACTGTCGGACGATGGCAAGTTTCTGGGCCATCAGACCAGCGGAGGCCAGGCCCGCTTCCGTGTAGGCACCGGTCTTTTTCACCAGGTCTTCGCGTTTCAAGAGATCCAGCAGGAAGTCGGTCTCCTCCGTCAGATCTTGGTAAGCCTGTACCTTTCTGGAAAGGTTCTCCCAGCGGATGTCATCCATGGCCTGCTGCATCTCCAGGATGGACTTGGTGCAGGCATCGATGGCATTGGCATTGTCCAGGATTTGTCCAGTCAGGCGGTACCAGTCCTCGGAATTCTTGACGATCACACCGCGGGAAACTTCCCGGTCCAGGAGAGCCTGCAGCTCCCGGTTGGCCGCTTCCAAAGAAAGGCGTTCCTGCTCGGACAGCTCCTGCATCTTCTGGTAATAGGCCATGCCGATGGAATCCCCCCTGGCCTCCAGGAGATCAAGCCCAGACTCAAAGCGGGAGCGTTTGGAAGAAAGAAGATCGTTTCGATTGTCCAGTTCCTCCTGCAGGTTCTCTAACTTAGCCTTGGCATTCTCCCGGAGAGCCTCGGTATAATCCGCGGCAGCCTTGGAAGCATTCTGGTAAGCCTCCCTCTGCACCGCTAAAAGGGCATTGTACTTCTCCGCCAGGACCAGCGCAGAGCCGGAGAGGGAAGAGGTATCGATCTTTTCCTTGGCCTGGAAAGCAGAAAGGAACTGGTCTCTGGTGGCATTCTTCAAAAGCCCCATCTGGATGGCCAGCTCGGTATTGGCATCCACCAAAGCGCTGTTATAGGTATCCAGCTGATTTTTCAGGTTCTGGGTCTGCTGGTCTAAGAGGTTGTTCTTTTCCGTCAGGCTGAGAGCATTTTTATAAGCCTGTTCCAGGCGTGACATGGCGTCGTCCAGCCGGTCGATCTTCTCCTTGGTCTCATCGAGGCGGAGGTTGGCAAAATCCTCGGCGGCGCTTCGGATATCGCCCCGGAGGGAAGAAAGCTCCCCCGCGCAGTCCTGGGCCTTATCATAGAAATCCTGGAAAGTATCGATGGACTTCTTCAAGTCCTCGTCGGTAATCTTCTCCAGGTCAATGCGTCCAGAACGGACCAGAGCCTTATAGTGATCGGAAAGGTCGGTGGAATCGGCCTCCTGCCGATAGCGGTTTGCGGCTTCTTCGAGGAGCTGCATCTGCTCGATCATGGAAGAAAAAGCAGAATCAAAGCCAGCCTTCTTGGCAGCGGTGGAGACGGAAGACTCCACGGAGTTAAGGAACTCCTCGGTGCGGGCCTTTAGGACATCCAGCTTGCGGACGATCCAGTCGACGAGCTCCTCAAAGGAATCCTCCGCATCGCCGGTGCCGGAAGCATAGGCAGGACCGGAGAGCGAGTTCGGAATGGTGCCGGAAGCATAGGCCCTGCCCCTGCCGCCGCCGGAGGTAACGTAGCCATTTTTCAGGATTTCCTCGGTCTGCTTATGGTTAAAGACGATAGCGCCCTTGGGGATATGGGTGATCTCAGCGCCGGTATCGCCGACGGTCCACCAGCGGTTGCCATAGACGATCAGTTCCTGGCCCAGTTCCCCGGTAAGAGCGTTCTCACTGCGCTTGGTACCCCAGCTGCCCCTGGCGTAGGACGCAGAAGAGAAGGGAGGAAGGCCTGTCAGGCCGCCGAGGGCTAGAGCACGGGCAGAGAGGGAAGGGAAGGTACCGAGGGCATGGGCGGTGCCATCGGCCTGGTGGAGGAGTGGTGGAAGGAGAGGGGAAATCGTAGAACCGGATGAGAGCTTCGGGAAATATGAGACAACGCCTGTTTTGGCCGGAGGAATCCAGGCATTAACAGACCATGCATCAATCTTGTAGGAACATGTCCCCTCGGCATCGTGGGGCGTGTTTACGAATTGGTCGACTTCTCCACTATTTACTTTTACATTGAGTGTGCTCAGTGCCCCTGCATCCAAAGCCTGCAGCGTCTGACTCAGGCTGGTGGAATCCACACCGGTGATCTTCAACTGTGCCTTTACGTCTTCCGGAAGGTTCTGGATTTGACCGGAAATTTTATCCAGGTTATCCTGGGCAGTCGAAATGTCCGCTTCAACCCCGATTTCTTTTGCAACCTCCAGATCGCCGGCAGCCATTTGATAAGCTTGGAGCAGTCCGATTCCTTTCTGAATTTCGATATCTGCACCGGATGTATCGACAGACATGATCGTCGGCTGATTCAGGGACTGCTTTTGGCGGATCAGCGTAGCTAAGATGGTGACGGCTTCCTGCGCGCCATCCATGCTTAGATCCAATTCGCCATCGGAATTCTGGAAAGACTCCAATAAAGTTTTCGCCTGCTCCGTCTGAGCGTCAAGAGTCTCCGTATTGGAAGGATCAAACTGGAAGTCCTCCGTGACCTTTTCCAACTTTTTCAGGGTATCGAAAGCAGAATCGGAATGGCGTTCCAGTTCTTCCAGGGAAGTCATGTAGTTTGTGAAAGGCTTTTCTTTACTCTGGACGTCATAATCATAGTCCCTGGCTTTGGCCAGGATCGCCTCGATATTTTCCTCTTCCGTGTGCAGCTGGGCGGCAATTGCTTCTACGTCATAGATCCCGTCCTCCGAATGGAAATCTTCGAGAAACTTTTCGACGCCTTCCTTTCCTTCGGTAAAATACTGCTCTAACTCAAGGGCCCGGTTAAATGCCTCCTTAACCTGTTCACTGGAAGCATTGGTCAGATCGTCGGAGGAAAGCAGATCAGCAAGGGCCCGGTATTCT
Organism: Hominifimenecus sp. rT4P-3; assembly: GCF_051055405.1. Taxonomy (GTDB): domain Bacteria; phylum Bacillota; class Clostridia; order Lachnospirales; family Lachnospiraceae; genus Pseudolachnospira. The sequence goes on from NZ_CP167068.1 coordinate 1,226,062, forward strand.
TCTGTTCCCGTAAGGCCAGCTTCTTGGAGCTCTTTCCCTCGCCGGAAAATTTCCTGGTAAGAGTCGTATTTATCACCTTCTTCCCCGCCGGATTTTACCCGGATCCAGTTTTGGTAGGCAGAGGTTAAGCCGTCGTACTGGGAGGCAAGCTGGGTTGCGTTTTCATACTCCTGATATAGGCGGGAGATTTCTTCCTCATTGGCATTGGTGCGGATGGCAGTCTGCCATTTGGAGTAGGAATCCTTTACATTTTGATAGAAAGTCTCCGCGGTCTGATCCTGGTATTCCTTGTTCAGCCTGCGGAGTTCGTCGACATTTAGATGGATGCCGTCGGCCGTGGTCTGAAAGAGCTTAGATGTGTCATAGCCTTCCAGTCCCTGGAAGGCAGAGGAAAGCTGGGTAATGCTCTCTGTGTCCAAACCAGTGCCAGAGAGGGACTTGGCCAGGGCTGTGCCAGTTTGATCGAGAACAGCAGCGGCGGATGAATAGAGTGCTACAAAACGTTCTGAGTTTGAAGCCAGATCATCCATACCGTCGCTGGCGGAGGCGCTGATGATGCCGAAATCTACCAGTAAGTCCGTAAGCTTTTTCAATTCGGCTTCAGAAGTATCCGAGATAATGCCAAACTCCAGGGCAGATTCGACAAAATCTTGTACGGCATCTTCCGCGCCTTGAATATTGGAAACTGTACTTGGGTCGATAAAATTATCGGCGGAAAGGTTATAGCCTTTTAAAGCGTCACCAGCATCCTTGACAGCCTGCTCTGCAGAATTTGCGCCCCCTCCATTTAAAGCGTCATGGAAACGGAGCGCAGAATCCGCAGCCTGGTTCAAACCCTTGTAGGCATCATCGAACAGGTATTTGAAAGAGTTGTCGCCCATTGCTTCGACGTCTGCACGGATTGTTTCGAATTCTGACCTTGCCGCTGAGAGAGCTTCGGTATCTTCGGGGTTTAAAAGCGCCTGATTATATTTCATAATCGCCTGCGTATACTGGTTATACTTATCCGCGATTGAACCGGCACCGGTCCCTTGGGAAACCATTTCTGACATAAGGGCTTGTTTGTAAACCGCTTGGCTGTCATCAAGGATTTCCTGGTTTTTGGTTAAAGCATCGGAAGATTGATCAAAAATATCATTGGTAAAATCCGTATCTCCCAGTTCTGCGTGAACACGATTCAGAAATTGCTTGATGACGCGGTCGGCTTCTGTGGCGTCTCCATCAAAGTAGATGGTTGAACGGGTTTTTAAACTATTTTCCTGAAGACGGAGTCCTTGTGATTCAAACTCCTTGACAATGGATTCCAGAGTTTTTACATCATCTGGATTTTTGGAAGCTAAAGAAAAATCTCCAAGGGAATAGTGGCGTTCCTTTGTCATTTCCTCTTTTGCAACTTTTATGCCTTTTCTTTCCCGATGCAGATAGTCCAGAGCATCCTTTTCGGAAAGCTGCTCCATCAGACCAATTTGCGTCTGCAGGCTGCCGTTGACCAGGTCGATGCCCTGAGCTTGGGAGCCGTAGGAGTTGACCAGCTGTTGCTGGATGGAGAAGAGTTGTTCCTTTGCCTCTGCTGCCTGGGATTCGGACAGAGCTCCAGAATCGAGAGCGGTACGGAGTTCCGTGACCTGGGAGATCATAGAATCCATGTTGGAATTTTTGGATACAAGTTCTTCGGTGGCGCTTTGAGCCGCCTTTAAGGCCTCCTCCCTGGCATGGACCAGTTCACTGATGCCGGAAGCGATTAGGCTGATGCCAGCACTGATGCCGAAGGACATGAGGCCGTTTAAGGCAGTGGAGGCAAGCTGAGTGCCGATGGCTGCCCTTTGAGCGGACTTCGCCTGCTGATTTAGGTGCTTGTTCAATCCCTCGATGGAGTACTGGGAGGAATCAGTGGTTTTTAGGTACTGTTTGGTGGATTCGTCTAAATTTTTAAATTTTTTTAAAGTTTGATCCAATCCTCGTTTTTGGACGGAAGAGAAGGCTTCGCGTATGTTGTTTTTTTTGTTTGGGGGAATAGAACTTACCCCTTTGGGAATATAAAAATCACTTTCAATTTTAAACTTATTTGTGTTTTTATTGCGTGAAAAATGCGGGCAATTCGCTGTTTACAAATGGGTGTTGTGATGTTATGATGAAACAAGTAGTATAATGTTGATGCACAAATAGAAATGGAAAGTGGGGGCAAAAATGAATAAAACCGTGGGGATATGCTGGGAATGCGAAATTATTGGCGATTCAGAAGACAGAAAATGTTTTAAATGTGGAAAAAAAATGCAGGAAACGGATATAAAAGCAGAAAGTTATGACAATACATATGAGATGTGGGCTTGGGAAGTGACAGATAGATATATTATGTGGCGGTATGCAAAGAGTGAAGAAGAAAAAGAGATCGTGCGTCAGCTGATCAAGGGAGTTCCCCAGGAGCGGCTGGAACACTACTTGATTTGTCCAAGGTGCGGCTGGACATGGAGTACAATTGAACAAGACGATGAATGTAGCAATTGTGGCTGCACGATGATTCCGGTAAAAAGTACCATAGGGGAAATTTTGGAGAAGGCAGGAGATCCTTCTCGGCTGAAACAGCAGCTTTATAATGAAAACTGTTATGGGAACCCCTTATTCGACCAATATGAGTTCCATAAAAGAAGAATTGAAATGGGGGAGGAAGAGGATCCCAATGCGAAACTGGCAGAAATGATCGGGGAGGAAGTCCGCGAAGCGAACCGGTCTAAAATCCAATTTGGCTTTGGCCACTTTTTCGACCTGTAAAGCATCCACATTTTCCTATCAAGCAAGCATATTTACCGTTTCACTTTACCATTTATAAGAGCAAGGGGGCCTTCCTGTAAGGCTCCTTTTTGGTTATCTAGAAGTTTGATCCGTTCTCTAAGCAAGCCTTCCGAACGGGGGAAGTCACAACAGCACATGACATACGCTTAGAATATGCCCGTATTCCCGTGATGTGCGCACGTTAGCCCTGACTATGCCATCCGGAAGCGATCGCTCCCGTCAACCATTATAGTCGATGAACATTCCTCTCCAGGAAGAGAGGCTTTGCTGCAGATTACCCTGCCGGCCGCCTTGTCACGATACCCAGTCCCTTTCAGGCTGGCCGCCGCAGGATAGATGAGTTCCTGATCTCCTGCGGTTTCGTAGCGGTCGGGTACGGTGCACCCTGTCCATGAATACGAGATGGAGCGCCAGAGGCGCCAATTTCGGTTGTTTCCTATGCAGTCCCTTGCATTTTGAAAGAAATGCTCGTTCCGTGTTACCACCGGACTGCAGCGGGCCATTTTGCAAAGGGGAGCGTTTCACCCCTCACCCGCGTCTCTGATAAGAGGAGTAGAAGCAGCGACAAGCGCCCTGCCTTGAGCAGAGCTGTCAAAGAGAGAAGGTTTTGAGGAAGTTGATTTAGAAGAACTGGTATTAGAAGGGGCAGCCGTTGTCTGCACCTGTACCGGCCCAGTGCGTATCTGGGGATTTTTCAGAAAATCTGCGCCGTCGCCGGTCAGCTTGACTTCCAGTTCCACAAACCGTTTTTTTGTTAAAGAATCCAGTTGAGTCCGTATTTGATTGAGATTGGTGATTTGTAGTTCTCCGGATAGTGAGAGCTTCCCGGAAGGAAGCTCAGAAGATTTCTTCCGCTTGGGAGAACTGGACCCAGAGGAAGATTTTGAAGTTTTTGAATTTTGTGTCATAGGAAATAAGTCCTTTCTTTTAAGTAGTTGAGTCTCCTGATTGGAGCGGTTAACGGGTAACATCTATGTGATATCATCTCCGTATCGGAGTGAACAATGAAGCCTCCGTCGGGAAGATGATTTGTTTTCGTTCCATGCAAATGGTAGGGAATAGAGACGGCTTTTCGCTGATCTATGACGTAAAATGAGATTGATTCTATCTTTGTCAGTGAAAACATGGTATGATTTAGAAATAAATACCAACTGGTTAGGGAAAGGGGAATACCATGAGAGACAAAGGATGGAAAACACGTATATCCGCAATCGGAAAGAAATTAAAAAACACCAGATTTTTAGCGATCACTTCCTGTGTTTTACTCATTCTCTTGGTGGGAGTAAGCGGGAGCCATGGGAATGAAATTCAGGAAAAGGAAGCGTCTATCAGCAGTTTGGAGGCGCAGGTAGAACAGTTACAGGGACAGGCTTCCTCGTTGGCGGATGAAAATTCGGCGCTTAAAACAAAAGAGGGCGAGCTGGAATCGTTGGCAGAACAATCGGAAAGGATGTTTGATGATCGGGAAAGCAGTATGGCGGCTTTGGAGGCGCAAGCGAGCGGGCAGTCTCAAGCGGTTCGTGAATTGACAGACCGGATGAGTTCTGCAGAGAGCGCATATGAATCCCTGTCAAAAGAGCATGAAACCTGCCAGGCAGCGTCCGGTGAAAGGGACAAAGCGGATTCATCGGAGGAAGAAAACATCCAGTCTCTGGAAAATAAGGCCAATGATTCCAGGGAAGAAAGAAATGAGACGACGGTATATTGGGTGCCAAGCGGTAAGGTTTACCATTATAGCGAGAATTGTTCTACACTAAAACGTTCCAAGACGATCTATAGCGGAACCATATCGGAAAGCGGGAAAAGCAGGGCATGTAAAGTTTGCTCTTGATGAAAATACGGTATAGATAGACCCGGTGACAGACAAAGGAGCGTCTGCCGCCGGGTCTGTAATTTTGGGGAATAGCCTTTTTAAACCGTCTCCGCTGCGTCTTCTTTTCCTTCTTCCGTTACCTTATAGGCAATCGAGCGGATGGCTTCTTCCATTTCTTCCTGTCCGGAAAGCATCTTGCGGTTTAGTTCTGCGATTTCTTCGGGGGTCATTAATTCCAGGACCTTTTCCGCGTAGGCGTTTTGTTTTTTCTGATCTTCTAAAAATTCTTCCTGCTTTTTCAGCAGATCTTCTTCCTGCTTTCGAATCAGCAGCTCGGCTTCCAGGGCTTCCGCCAGCTTTTGCTGCACAGGGGAAGACACGGTGAGGAGACGGTCTTTGTGGAAATCCGCCAAATCGCGGGCGCAGTCGTCCACTTCGGTTAAAATCCAGGAGAAGCGATTTTCTTCAAACAGGGCGCGAAGATCGGGATCTTCCAGACACTGATAGACATCTTCTCCCTCTTCGTAGGTGATTCCTTCTACGCACAGCGTAAAAAATCCCACTGCCAGAGCTTCCAGGGCGCGGTAGGGGGCATAGGTGATGGCGCCGTCTTCTCCGGATTCAAAATAGGAGTCGGCGACGATGGTGATAAAGCGCTCTCTTTCCGGGAAGGAGAGATATTTTTTTACACAGATATTTTCTTTTTTCATATGGAGTAAATCCTTTCTTTGAATTTGTTATTTTATAGGTGTTTGATGATTGTTTGGGGTTTCATTATCGCTTTTGGTATTTTGTTATAGTTGTCTGTCGCACCAGAGCAGGTAAAGTTCTTTGAGGGCTGGCGCCTTTTGCCAGACAAAAACCAGTCGTCCGTCGGAGCCGCAGATGATATCCATCAGCAAGTCGCCGACTTTGCCGGAGTTTAAATATTTAAAATTTTGCTTCATATTGGGGATTAAGATACAGTCCTCCATTTCATAGAAGCAATGGAATAATTCGCTGTATGCGCGCATGGGTTGTTCCTCCTGATAAAATAGATTTCCCCTGCTAGTATAGGGCAGGGGAACGAATAGACGTGGGCGTGTGAAGGCGAATCGTTTCGTCTGTGAGCCTCCATCGCAAAAAAATAGGCATAAGGGCGCCCTCAGAATAGGACGCTCTTATGCCTAAGATAAGAGTAAAGATAGCCGGTGTTCCGGCCCATGTAAAATTCCTATTCCATAATTTCGTTCAGTAATTGGCGCACACTTTCCAGACACTCCTCCGGAGAAAATTCAATTCGGGAGAGCTTTTCCCTGGCCTCTGCCCGGGACAGGCGGCCGTCCCGGTAATCACAGAGGAGAAGGTATAACTGGTAGTGCTCTTTGGTATCCGTAATCGAGCGCCAGGGGGTGAAAGAGCGCTTTTTCAGACAGTCGTCACAGGCGTAATACCGGCGGCCGCAGATCAAGCAGCGATGGTTTAAGTTATCGCTCATCGGAGCCGTTTGCAATATAGATGTTGAACAGACGCTTGTCCGGATCGCAGTAATTCTGCATCATGGTCATGCTGAACGGATGTCCGCCGTCGGTCGTGAAGCTGAGATCCATATCCGGTTTCAGTTTGGCGTTGGGGAATACCACATACGCATAGTAAACCTTATCCGTATTGCAGGTGTCCTTGCCGACTACTTCCATCACGAACTTACCAGCCTTCGGGAAGTCTTCCGCATTGTTTTCCAGCATAACGGCCTCTTCTGCTTCGTACTCATAGAATACGGCGATATCGCCAGTTACGCCGGTGGGAACCGTAATCGTCTTCGTCTCAGCATCCAGAGCGAACGCAGTAGCGGAAGCGGTGGCCTCTACTCCGTATCTGGTTCCCAATGTGCTATCACCGTTTAACGCGTAGATGTACTTGATCTCAGAGCCAGCCGTACCAGCGGGCACATGGCTCAGAAGAGCTTTGCCGTTTTCTACCGTTACTTTCTCGTAGGCCGGTACAACGATCTTGGAATCCGCGCCGGCCACTTTTTTCTCCGAACCAAACTGCGCCGCAGCCAGGCTAGTGTCAAACAGCGCGTTGGAAGCAGAAAATTCTGCGTTTTTGGAGCGGTCGAACTTCATGATGACGCTGCCGATCGCGTCCGTTACGTCAGCGGACTCGCTGGTCATGCTCAGGCTGGCGTCTTTGATCTGGGTGATGGACCACAGAACTTCTCCAGTGCTGGGAGAGAACATGGTACCTCTTCTTACACGGTCAATAACGAAATTGTTTAAATTGAAAGCCATAATTTTTTTCCTCCTTATGGGTCCGGGCCTTTAATCCAGGTCCCGGAAATAGTTGAGTTCTTTTTTGTTGACCTTTTTCAGGTCGATGCCAAAGCCGGAGTATCCGCTTTGCAAAAGCAGATCCGTATTTTTTATGGAAGGGATTCGCCGGACGCTGTCCATAAACGCGAGAAGCTTCATGTCCCAGACCGTATTATGGTTATAGCCGAAGCCTTCCATGCCAAGCATCGTAGAAATCAGAGGCACCAGTGAGGATTCGAATTCTTTATTTTTTTGAAGCAGAAATTCTTCTTCCGCTTCCTCTAAGAGCGCCTTGTGCGTGAATTCGTTGCCGGAGATCTCTACGTGGCGTTTCAGGCCGTGAACTTTCCGCAGAAAGGATACCATCAATTCATAGATGGACCGGTCGATGATCGAATTGGTTTCCGGATTGTATAGACATAACTCATCGTTTTCCTGATTGCGGTACCGCCCGTAGGAAGCGATGTCCAGATCTCCGAAGAGAAGACGGGTATCTTCCTGGCGGAAGCCTTTGGAGTAGATGAGAAAAAGTTCGAAATCCGTGATTTCTTCCCAATTGATTCCTTGAAGATGGAGTTGGTATTTGCAGTCGGTCGGCGTGGCACAGAGCATATGGACGACGGAAAAGTACCTTTGCTCGCCAAAATCTGCAATTTCTCCTAAGGTCGGCTGGTGGATTCGAATGAAATCGTTGATGACATAATCCTTGCCGCGATAGATTTGTAACATATCATTGTTCATAGCTGCACATTGAAGTCCTTTGTCTCAAAGATAAGCCGGCGATAATAAGCCAAATCTTCCACGACACCTTCCCGGCTGCTGACGAGATGAAGCGGGCCGAAACCTCCGAGGTCGGATCGGCCGTTCAGCTTTTCGTCCAGAAGCCGGGCGATCGCATCGTTTCTGTTTTCACTAGTTTCTCCTTCTGTGAACAGAATGTGGGAGGGGGAGGAGAAAATCCAGATTTCCAGGGTGGGCCTTACCCAGGTTTTTCCGGAAGCCGAGGGGAATAGATGCACCTGAACGGTGAGATAGGCTGAAATAGAAGTGGCAGCTTCCGGCATTTTCTTATAAGGGAAGATGTGATTTCCGGCAGGGGAATCGGAACTGCTTTTGATCAGCGCGGGCAGCGCATCGTCGGCTAAGATTTCTTGAATGACTTGATGTTTTAGATTGGTAATGATAGAACTGGTGGCTATGGTCGGCACCTCCTTTTCATAAAATGAGAGTGGCCGGGAGCCCATCGTGGATGGGTTCTCCCGGTCCGGTGAGATACGAGGAAGAGAAAGGCTTTGGCAGGTTTCTTTCTTCCCTAAAGGACGAGAACTAACGTTCGAAGAAACCGCGCTATTCCGTGGCTTTTCCAGGGAATGGAAAACCGATTCGGAAATAAGATGGGAAAAATTGCAAGTTTTGGATTCGTTCTACCGATAGGGGAGAACGCGTTTAGTAAATCGGAACCCATAGATGGGGATTTCACCGTCTTCCTGCTCGATCAGCGTTTCTACCGGCTGCGCGCTTTTTTTGATTAATTGGTAGAAATCCAGGTTGGGACAGCCAAAGAGCAGGCGGAGCGCGGTTCGGCCGGTCAGGCGGTGCTCTGGCTTTTCACAGGAAGCAAGGAGATAAAGCATGGTGCTGGAATTCATCTTTCTATTTTGGATATAGTCGGCGGCTTTTTGACGAAGTTCGTCGGCCCGCTGTTTCTTGGCAGCGGCATCCAGCTGTTCGGAAGCGTAGATTTGATTGATCTCAAGCCGCGTTTCTTCCAATAGGGAAAAGATCTTTTCCACCTGACGGTAGTTGACTTCGGAACAAGAATAATCTTCTTTATTCAGAATTTCTGAGAATGGAAGAAATTCCTTTTTCTGCGTGTTTCGGTTGTCGGTGCGTTGAAAGGAGTTGACGCATTTTTGCAGATAATCCATCGATGTTTCATGGCGCTGATAGTTCTTTTTCTCCGGATCGTAATAGCCTTTTGACCGGGCGATGTGGGCGAAAAACTGTGGCTTGATAGCGCGTCCCTTGGCGTCTTCCCGATGGTATTTCTTCCGAATCTTTTTTAGTTCCGCCGTACTGTCGATGACAAATTCCTTCTTGGCCTTATCGATTTCAATCCCGGATAGAATATCGAGCTGGCAGATATCCCGGTAGATTTCCTGAATCTCATCCGCAGGGGCCTGATGATTCATCTTATCCCAGAGAAGGGAATTTAGTTCTTGGGATAGGTTGACGATTTCTCCAATCTTATTGGTGCTGGTGCGGATATCCAGATCCGCTTTTTCCGCGTTGGTAAATTTCCGTTTCCGCTTTTGAGAGGCGGCGTGATTGACCGGCACCAGAAATTCATCGTAGTGGAGTCTAGCGGCTTTAATCAGCGTCGGTTCATCGGTACATAGCAGAGCGTCGGAATCAAAGTCAGAACCGCTGTTGCGGTCTAAAACGCTCTCGCCGATGGAGTTGATACAAAGAATCTCCGGAGTTAGATTCAGATAACGGTCGAGCGTCTCGTCGGGAACATTTTCCGGCAGCCATACGTTGGACAGCGTGATGTGAGGAGAACGGCTGCACAAAAGCGTCTGGTGATAGGAAAAGCCGATGCTGTGAACATGGCCGATACCAAGGCGGGAGTGACCGTCGAAACGCCCGATGCTTGCGAGCAGCATTTCCAGAGGATTTCCCAGCAGGGTGGCATAGGTTCCGTGGACGAGCACATGGCCTTTTTTCAGGTTCTTGACAAATGCTCTGGTCAAATCTCCTTTAAAGTCATGGTACGCTTTGGTTTCAGCAAAACGTTCATTTAACCCTAAAAGGCGGAAGATCATATCATTTTTAGAGTAAAGCGGCCCTTCGGGAAGGACGGTTTCCGCAGGATACTGGACATAGTAGCGGACGACAGCCGGATCTCTTTTTAAACGATGGAGGTAGTCGAGAGAGGGAGATAAAAATTGTTTCATATCTTTCTCGCTTAAATGGAGGGTATTTAACAACTGGTAATGGGTGGAGACCATGCGGCCTCCGAAGTAATGGGTCGGCTTTTCGTGTTTTACGATGCCGAATTCGGGTTCCAGTTGATCCAACCACTGCTCAAAGGAACCAAATTTCAGATATTTGATGCTGCTGGGCGTGGTAATGAGCTTGATCTCGTCCAGAGAACGCGCCCTGGTGACACCATGCAGCTGCGCGACGTCGGTGATATCATTTTCCTGAAACCAGAGCTGCAGATTGGCGTTAAAGCAGCAGGATTTGAAAAAACGGTTTCGAAGCAGCAGCATACCCTTGTCGGAATATTTCCCAAATAGGCTGATATCCATCAGGGATTGACCGTCGAAGATATTGTTTCGGATTTCGGTCTCAGCTTCTTTGGTGGAGAGCCATGTGCCTTCGATGGTGGTTTCCATGGCGCGTTCTGTGAAGACGCTTTCATAATCCTCGATTAGAAGGATATTTTCCGGCAGGATCGTCAGCGTATCCAGGATGGAAGAGGTCGTCAGCGAGATATAAGATTCCCAGGCGGCCAGGTCGACAGGCTGGCCTTTTTTTAGCTTGACACCGCAGCATTCCCAGCGGTGCATGGAGCGATAAAGCCGTTCGTCAATAAAAAGGCATTTTCCAACACGGGCAGATCCGGAAGATCGCTTAAAACGGACATAGTGAATGCCATCGCAGACAAATCCATGTTCATAGAGCTCTTTCCGCAGTTGGGACACAGTTTGTAAGGTCGGAATCCGGCCTGGCTGATAACAGGAACCGTCAAAGGTAAAAAAGCCTTCGGTAAGGGCGGCTTCCACCGGAGACGATACCGGAACACCGGTTTCCACCGCCAGCAGCATTCCGTCCTTTTCACAGACGTGGTCGTGAAAAACCAGTGTTTCCAGATCGAATCCTTCTCGGACGTAAACGCCAGGGCGGAGATGGTTAAACTGTTTGACATTGTAGTGAAATGTGACGTTGATGACATGGGTGGTATACTCGAAACCATTTTTCCAGAAAGAAAATCGATTGTTGCGGTACGCCTTTTCATAAACGTCCCGGAGCTTTCGCAGTTCTATGCTTTCATCCAGCGTGTTGATAAATTTTCGAAGACGGAGCGTACCGTCTGGTTTTCGGATTTCATAGCCGTCTTGCTTTCCCTCTGTATGATTGGCCAGATAAAGATCTTTTGCATCCAGGGAGAGGATGCGTACACCTGCGGGTTTTTCCTTCATGGATCTCACTCCTTCCTGTTTATTTTTCGCGATAGATGGCGATCTCTTTGATGTAGCTGTCGTATGGCTGATCGGAACAGCACCAGGTAGGGGTGCGGCGGGAACGATGATCCGTGGGCGGGTAAAAATCCCGTTCCCGAAGAACAGGGCTCTCCTGACGGTGATCATACTTCGCCATATTTTGACGGATTTTTTGAGTAATATTGCCGGACTCGGCAGAATTTGCAGATGTGAGTTGCTTTGACATCGCTAGCCTTCCTTTCTTTTGATTTTTTGTGATTGACAAGGGAAAGTGAAGTTAGAAAAAAGAAAATGAGTTAGAACGTGCATTCGTTTATAGGGGTAAAGAGAGTATACCGCAAGAAAAGACACTTGTCAAGAGAAAATGTTAGAGAGTTGCATTGAAAGAAAAAACAATAAAATTAAGGAAAGAATATCATCGATTTAAACAATATTGAATAAAAAACAAAAAACATTGCATAAAACTGAGATGGAAAAATTCTGTGGGATATGCTATTGACTTCTCTTGTAGGAGATGATATAATACAGAAAAGCGAATAAATGTTCGATAATGAAACGCGCTTTTACATAGGGAAATGGCGTTGTTTCGGAGACAATAGGGAAATTACAGAAGTTGGAAAAAAGAAACGCTCTTATTTTGGAGGAATGAATCTGTTATGAGTGTAGATAATGGAATTTATATTTTAGCGGCAAAAGATCAGTACCGGGTCGCTTGTGCGCAGGGAATTGATCAGATTTATTGGTCTTTTTCCGAGGGATATTGCGGCGGGCGGGTTGTGCCGACCAGAGCGATGGAAGTGTGGGGAAATCTCCCTCATACCCACGACGCAAAAACGGCGATCCGGGTGGCGGAGCGTTTTCGAAGGAAGATGGACATTTGTGAATCTGGTATTTGCATCATTCCTCTGGAGACGACGTGGAGAACTTTGGTTCGAGAAGCAAAAGACTATGCGGAACAGGAGTTGTGTTACTTAGAGGAAAATGATTGGGGATTTGAGGTGAACCGGAAACTTCTTTGGGAGATTCAGTGCGGGCGGATACATTGAGAAAAAATGGAAGAGCGGCCAAAGGCCGCTCCGCTATTCTTTCATATCGTCGATGATTGTTTCGATCATTTGCTTTTTTAGATACACATCGAAGCCAAGCATGCATACCATGGCGAAATTCTGCAGGTATTCCCTGGATTCTTCAGGAACATCCGGAAATGATTTCTCCGCGAGATTGATTTTTCCGAGGATATCCTTGTAAAAGGGGCGGAACATCTGGGTTTCCAGATGTACGATATCTTTATAGATGTCTTTCATGCTGAGCCCTTCGTCCTCTTCATTGCCAAAGTAATGTTCATTGAGCGGCTGTAAGAGCGTCTGAATGTCGTTGATGGACAGGATGTTTTTCAGGTAATAGATAAATATTAACAAAAGCAGATGTTCCTGGCTGTATTTTTTCTTTTCCGAAGGCGGCAGCAGGTTGTTTTTGGTGTAATTGTTGATCATGGTTTTGGTCAGAATCTTATCGTCTGGATGGCGTTTGAATTCTTTCAGCTTTTCATCCATAAAGGTCGTGACCTGATCCATGTAGAGATCGATGTTCGGGAGCATGGACGGCTTGATATATGCGAGCTTCCCGTATTTCTCCAACAGTTTTTCAAATTCCTTTGAATGTGCCATGCCTTTGTACCTCCATCCCCCTATTATATAGTAATTAAAACCAGATTACAAGCTTTTCTTGCAGGTACCTTCCATGCAGCAAGGGCAAATACAGGGAGGACAACGAGATCATAAAAGAGATAAGAAATTGCGAAAAATGAGGGGATTTTTTTGTTGTTTTTCTATAATAAAAATACAGTATGAGAGAAAAAGATTAGGAAATATGTAGTAACGCTTTACGAGCTTGCGGTAGGAACTGTTAACGGTGTTAAAATTGTGTATTTGGCGGATTTTTTGTTAAGTAAGGCGTATTGAGATCAAGAACAAAGTGATACGCCTATTCCAGATCGAATATTTTTACGGCTAATATTAGCTGTTTTTGTGCGATTTTATTGATTTTATAGAAAAAATCGCATATAATAAAAGCAAACATATAGAAAAGGAGGATGGATTCCATATGACGGTTACTGCAACGGAGTTTAAAACCAACTTTGGAAAATATCTGGAGTTGATTGCGAAAGAAGATATTTTTATTACCCGCAATGGGAAAATAATCGCAAAAGTTGTAAATCCTCGGATTTCTGCTGTAGATTCCCTGCGCGGGATGTTGAAAGATGTTCCTCTTGATATCGACATAGATTCTTTACGAGAGGAGCGATTGTCAAAATATGAAAATAATGTGTGATACCAATGTAGTGATTGATGTGTTGCTGGAACGGGAGCCTTTTGTCGCAGATTCATACAAAGTCTTGAGCCTCTGTGAAGAACATAAAGTAGAAGGATTTGTATCGGCGCCTTCCGTTACCGATATCTACTATCTTGTAAGAAAATATACACACAGCACGGAATTGGCATATAAAGCAATTGGAAAGCTTTTAGAGATTGTTAAGGTATGCAGTGTTACAAATGATGACGTTCTTATTGCTTTCCAGAAAAAAGCAAAAGATTTTGAGGATTGTCTAGCCGCCACCTGTGCGAAATCGATACGTTGCGATTATATTGTTAGCCGAAATAAAAATGACTTTGAAGGCTTCGGCATTCCGGTGCTTGCCCCTGCTGAGATTCTTTTGCAGATCACGTGAGTGCATTTTATGCGATATTTAGGAAATATCGCATCAGCAGTGTAAAATCCCCCATATATTTCGATAATTATTTGCCAGAAAGAATCATGGACAGCAAATCAGAAGTATGGTATGATATGACCTAAGGAGGGGCCCACCATATAACCTGAGGAGGGGCCCACCGAAGGTGGGAGGAGTCCTGGGGTCGGATAGCACCAGAGTATAAAGAAAGCCTGGATGGAAGATTCCTTAGGTCGGACAGCACCAAAATATAAAGGAAGTAAATAAAAAATTCGCATATAGGAGGATAGAACGATGGGAATTATTCAAAGATTTTCTGACATTATGTCGGCCAACATCAACGCCCTTTTGGATAAGATGGAGGACCCTTCCAAGATGATAGACCAGTATCTGAGAAATCTGGAAAGCGACTTGGGAAAGGTGAAAGCGGAGACTGCTTCGATTATGGCGGAAGAGACCCGCGCGAAACGGGCTTTAGATGATTGCGATAAAGAGATCGCTAAGATGCAGACGTATGCGGAGAAGGCGGTTTTGGCTGGAAATGACGCGGATGCGAAGAAGTTCCTGGAGAAAAAGGGGCAGTTATCCGAAAATCGCGCGAGCCTTGCTCAAACATATGCCGCCGCCGCGGACAATGCAGCGAAGATGCGTCAGATGCACGATAAACTTTGCAAGGATATTGCATCTTTGAACGCCCGCCGGGATTCTGTGAAAGCGAAGATGGCTGTGGCCAAGACCCAGGAAAAGATCAATAAAATTGGCGCCAGCGTTGCTGGAAGCCAGGAAAATCTGTCCGCCTTCGACCGCATGGAAGCAAAAGCGAACCGGATGCTGGACGAGGCAAATGCTATGGCTGAGTTGAACCAGTCGGCGTCGGATCCGGATGGACTGGATGCTTTGGCAGAGAAATATGATTCTGCTCCGGCTTCGGCGGTGGACGACGAGCTGGCGGCGCTGAAAGCAAAGTTGGGGAAATAACATATGGGATTGTTCGGTGGTTCCTCTGTGATCGAGTGGGAGGAATATAACAGCGAAACGATTTTCTGGAAGTGGCCGGATACGGAGATTAAAAAGGGAAGCCGTCTGGTAGTCCGTGCCGGACAGGACGCGATTTTTATGGTGGACGGCAAGATTGAAGGTATCTTCCAGGATGAAGGAAGCTATGATATCGAATCGGACATTGTTCCGGTATTATCCACCTTAAAAAATTTCCGCTTTGGCTTTCGGTCGAGTCTTCGGGCGGAGATCCTCTTTGTAAATGTAAAGGATTTTACCGTAAAGTGGGGAACGAGAGGTGCGATTTTTATCCCAGTCGAGGGGCTTCCGGGAGGTCTTCCGATCCGCGCTTTTGGGACGTTTCAGTGTCGGGTCTGCGATTATATCAGCTTGATTGACCAAGTGGCGGGTGTTCGGCAGCTTTATACCGTCGATGAAGTCAAGGAGCGAGTTGCTGCCTGCTTAGATCCGCTCTTGATGAAATGGGTCGTCCAGGAAGGGAAAGATATTTTTCACCTACAGTCCAGCTCAGCGCAGATTGCAAAAGGAATTTGTGAAGACCTGGATATGCAGATGCGGGATATCGGAATTGCGATCGATGAGTTCTACATACAGAACGTTTCCTATCCGGAGGATGTGCAGGAGATAGCAAAACAGGCGATTCGTCAAAATTTTACTGGTTCTGCGGCTGGGGGAAGCATGTCTGCAGGCGGGCCGGCTCCGAATTTCTGTCCGAACTGTGGAGCAGCGGCAAGCGGAGCAAATTTTTGCCCGAACTGTGGATATAAGTTACGCTAGAAATTCAGATAAGATTCCTTCATTGGGAAGGGATCTTATCTTTGTGTACGTTACCGGAGCTTATCTGGAAACGCTATCAAAAGATAATGATATGAGGGAGATCATTCATGAGCACGATGTATGACACGTTAAATGAGAAGCAAAGGGACGCGGTTTTTACGACCGAGGGACCTGTTCTCATCCTGGCGGGGGCGGGTTCTGGAAAGACCCGTGCGCTGACCCACCGGATTGCCTATCTGATTCACGAAAAGCAGGTGGCGCCATGGAACATTCTGGCAATTACTTTTACCAATAAAGCGGCTGCTGAGATGAGGGAGCGTGTGGATGATTTGGTGGGACATGGAGCCAGCCAGGTCTGGGTTTCCACGTTCCATTCGATGTGCGTGCGGATTTTGCGGCGTCATGGAGAATTATTGGGATATACCAATCAGTTTAGCATTTACGACAGCGATGACCAGAAAACCTTGATGAAGCAGGTTTTAAAAAAGCTGGACGTGGACCCGAAGATCTATAAAGAAAAAGCGATGTTAAGCCAGATTTCATCCGCGAAAAATGAAATGATTTCTTCCGATGCTTTTTATACCATGGCCGCGGGAGATTTCAGGAAGACCCGCGTAGCGGATATTTATGCGGAATATCAAAGTCAGCTGAAAAGCAATAATGCGATGGATTTCGATGATCTTTTGGTGAAGACGGT
The DNA here is from genome assembly GCF_051055405.1 of Hominifimenecus sp. rT4P-3. GTDB lineage: Bacteria > Bacillota > Clostridia > Lachnospirales > Lachnospiraceae > Pseudolachnospira. The sequence goes on from NZ_CP167068.1 coordinate 1,242,404, forward strand.
AGAGTTGTTCGAGATTCATGGTGAAATTCTTGCGGATTATCAGGAGCGGTTTCGTTATATTATGGTAGACGAGTACCAGGATACCAATACGGCCCAGTTTCGTCTGCTCTCGCTGCTTGCCAGAGCGCATAAAAACCTGTGCGTCGTGGGCGACGACGACCAGTCGATCTATAAGTTTCGGGGCGCTAATATTCAGAATATCTTAGATTTTGAAAAGACTTTTCCAGGCGCCAAAGTGGTCAAGCTAGAACAAAATTACCGGTCTACGAAAAATATTTTGGAAGTGGCGAACCAAGTGATCAAAAATAACCAGGGGCGAAAAGATAAGGCTCTCTGGACGGAGAACGAGGAGGGGGTAAAGGTTTCTCTTCGCCAGTATGAAACTGCTTACGAGGAAGCGGAGGGAATTGTTCGAGATATTTTAAAGAATAAAGAAAAATATTCCTTTGGAAGCTGTGCCATTCTTTACCGGACAAATGCGCAGTCCCGTTTGTTGGAAGAAAAATGTGTGGCTTATAGTTTGCCTTATCGTCTGGTTGGCGGCATCAATTTCTATCAGCGCAAGGAAATCAAGGACATCGTCTGCTACCTAAAAACCGTGGCAAATGGACAGGATGATCTGGCGGTACAGCGGGTCATCAATGTGCCTCGGCGGGGAATCGGCCAGACCAGTATCAATAAAGTGGCGGCTTATGCCGCGGACTATGGAATGAGCTTCTATGACGCTTTGACGGAGGCGGAGCGAGTTCCTTCTTTAGGAAAAGCCGCCGGCAAGATCGGGGAGTTTGTCCATCAGATTCAGACTTTGCGGAGTCAGGCGGATTTCCTTACGGTAAAGGACTTGTTGGAAAGTGTGCTGGATTCGACGGGGTATCGGGCAGAGCTCGAAGCGGAGAATACCATTGAGGCGCAGACTAGATTGGAAAACCTTCAGGAATTGGTCAATAAAGCGGCTGAATTTGGGGACGAGCCGGAAGATACCGGAGCCTTGGGACGTTTCCTGGAGGAGATTGCGCTGGTTGCGGATGTGGATAATTTGGACGAAGAAGAAGACAGGGTCATTTTGATGACGCTGCACAGTGCGAAGGGCCTGGAATTTCCTCGCGTGTATTTGAGCGGTATGGAAGACGGCCTCTTCCCCAGCAGCCTTTCCATCATGTCCGACGATCCAACGGATATCGAGGAGGAGCGGCGTCTTTGTTATGTTGGAATTACGAGAGCGAGGGAAGCGCTGACATTGACGGCGGCGAGACAGAGAATGACCAATGGGGAGACCAGAGTGAGCCGGGTGTCCCGGTTTGTCGACGAGATTCCAAAAAGCTTGTTGTCCGGAATGGAAGCGTCGGTGAAAAGAAGCGGCGTTGCGGTGTTGGAAAAAGGGCATGGCGGGGCTTATCGTCCCAAACCTACGGTTCTGACTTCCCAGACCACGGCGGCTTATTTGGGAAAACAGTTTTCGATGAAAAAGACCTCCCAGCTGGACTATGGAAAGGGCGATCGGGTGCGCCATGTGAAGTTTGGCGAGGGTACGGTTTTGGAGGTTGAAAATGGTAAGAGAGATTTTGAAGTGACGGTGCAGTTTGACCGGGTAGGAGTGAAAAAACTGTTTGCATCTTTTGCAAAATTGGCGAAAGTATAACATGTAGCGAGGAAAAGGAAAATTTTATAACATTTTTATAGTAAATTTCTCCAAAAGATGGTATACTACCACTATATAAAAGGACTTGGAAAACAAGAAGTCCTTTTGTAAATCTTGAACCAGGAAAGGGTGAATAAGTGAGATGAGTAAAGTTGAAGAGATGCTGGCCGCCAGTAAACTGAATAGCCTTTTGCATAAGCAGGAGGAAGAGCAGAAAACAAAGCATGTGATCTGCACGATTTTGACAATCGTTGGTATTGTGACAGCTGTTGCGGCGATTGCTTACGGCGTGTATCGTTTCTTTATCAAGGACGATTTCGATGACTTTGATGACGATATCTACTTTGATGATGACGATATGGATGAGTTCTTTGAAGACGAGGACGAGGAAGCCGAGGAAAAAGAGCCCGAAAAGTAAGAAATTGGTGATAGAGGATGGGGCTGCTGCAGGGATGCGGCAGCCCTTTTTATCTATATTTGAGATAAGGATACCTTCCATTGACAAGGGCATGCATGGTTAGGACAGAGTGAATTTTAAATTGAGGCGATCGAACTACGGAGGGGTTAAGTTTTATGAAAAAAGGTACGAGAGTAGAGGGTGTTGTGGAGAAATTAAATTTCCCCAATAAGGGAATTTTACATATAGATGACCGGAAAATGACGGTGAAACATGTATTGCCAGGCCAAAAGGTTGCTGTTATGGTGACGAAAGGCGGAGAAAAGAGACTGGAGGGGCGTCTTTTAGAAGTGCTGGAGAAGTCGCCTGCGGAGACGGCGGATCCTTGCCCGCATTTTGGGCAGTGCGGCGGCTGCAGCTATCAGACGCTTCCCTATGAGGAGCAGTTAAAAATAAAAGCGGAGCAGGTAACGGAATTGTTGAAACCTGTGCTGGGAGAGGACTTTCCTTTTCAGGGGATTTTGCCCAGTCCGCGCCCGGCAGAATACCGGAATAAAATGGAATTTTCTTTTGGAGACGCGGTGAAGGATGGTCCCATGACTTTGGGGCTTCATAAGCGGGGCAGTTTCTACGATATTGTAAATGTAGACGGCTGCCGAATCGTGGAGGAAGATTACCGAAAAATTCTGCGTGCCGTTCTAGAATATTTTACGAAAAAGCAGGTTCCCTTTTATAAGAAGATGCAAAAGACTGGCATTTTGCGCCATCTTGTGGTGCGCAAAGGTTGGAAAACCGGCGAATTGTTGCTTTTGCTGGTGACGGTTCCGGGATTTCATGTGGAGTCGGACTTTGTGGAGCAGCTTTTGGCCTTAAACTTGGATGGAACAATCGCTGGGATTTTACACGGGGAAAATGGCGGCGTCGCGGATGTGGTGAAATGTGAACAGACGCATGTGTTATATGGGAAAAATTATTTTTATGAAGAACTTTTGGGGCTCCGGTTCCGGATTACGCCTTTTTCCTTTTTCCAGACAAACTCGGCGGGAGCGGAAGTTTTATATCAGACGGTCCGAGAATTTGTCGGAGAAATCGAAGGGCAGACGGTGTTTGATCTTTACAGTGGGACAGGCACAATCGCGCAGATTCTGGCGCCAGTGGCGGAGAAGGTGATCGGGGTCGAGATTGTGGAGGAGGCTGTGGAGGCTGCCCGGAGGAATGCAGAGGAAAACGGCTTGAGCAACTGCATGTTTATCGCCGGAGACGTACTGAAGGTATTGGATACGATCGAGGAAAAGCCGGAGATGATTGTGTTGGATCCGCCGAGAGACGGCATTCACCCCAAGGCTTTGGAAAAGATTTTGCAGTATGGCGTGGAGCGGATCGTATATATCAGTTGTAAGCCCACATCCCTGGCGCGGGATTTGGTTGCTTGCCTGGCAGGAGGCTATCGGGTAGAGCGGGTAATGTGTGTGGATATGTTCCCTGGGACGGCGAATGTGGAGACGGTGTGTTTGCTTTCCAAACTTAAGTAAACTATCATATAGAAGTAGAACTCAAATTAGATGGTATGGATTTAACTTCTGCGGAGAAAAAAGCGACATATGCAGAAATTAAGGCATATGTATTGAAAAATGCAGGGTTAAGGGTCAGCAGTTTATATATCGCACAGGTAAAAGAAAAATGTGGAATTATCGAATGTGAGAATTACAATAAGCTGGAGAATGAAGCTGTGACATAATCGCAATGTCCATTGGATAAAGAAAAGGCTATTATGATGGCGCTGAAATATTTTGGAATGATATAAGGCTTTGATAAAATAACAGACTATTAAAATGAATTTAAATGCTAGGATATTCTTGAATATTTTTGAGGATTTGTGAGAGGGACGAAATCATGCCATTTGAAAAAGGTGGAAGAGCAGATAAACAAGGGAATAGATATGAAATAAATTGTATAATCTATGAGATGCTCAAGGTTTTAGATGAAACAAATTATGGTGTTATTGTTGAAGCGCTTGGTACAGATGAGATTGGTACAGATATATTAGTAATGACTTTTGATGGGCAGGAAGAACACCAGCAATGTAAAGCGCGAAATGGGAGTAAAGAGTATTGGGATATTTCTGATTTAAAGGCGAAAGATATATTTTCTACATGGAAAGTTCAATTGAATAGGGGTAATAGGCGAAGAGTATCATTAGTCAGTCCCATGACTTGTTCTTTTCTATTTGATTTACATAATAGGGCATGTAATACTAGTGGCAAAGCAGAAGATTTTTACTCTATACAAATAATGAAAAGCAGTAAGGAATTTCAAAAATTTTATAAAAGTTTTTGTGCTGCAATGGACTTGAATTGCGATAAAGATGTTGATGTTTTAAAAAGTGTTGACTATTTAAAGAGAATCTTTTATAAGCAGATATCAGAATATGAGTTGCAGGAACGCATAAATCAAAATATACAATATTTGTTTAGTAGTGAACAAAAAGTAGTTTACAATGCATTACTTTCGTTTGTTGTTGTAGGGGATATATTAGGAAAGCAAATTACACAATCTATATTATGTGATTATTTTATAAAACAGGGAATTACTCTTCGTTTGAAAGATGGTGATAAAAGAATTGCACCGAGAATCAATGAGATTAATCGAGAATATAGAGAGAATTTTAGAGCATTACAAGGGGGTCTAATTCATAGGGAAGAATTTGATGATTGTATAAAAGCTATTGAAAATGAAAAATCGGCTATTATTTCTGGAAGTGCTGGTTATGGAAAAAGTGGGTGTACAGAAGCAATTCTAAATTATTGCGATGAAAGGAAACTTCCGTATATTGCGATAAAACTGGATCGAAGAATACCTCATAAGAATTGTGAAATCTGGGGACAAGCGTTGGGACTTCCTGGGTCAATTGTTCATTCTATACATTGTATTTCAAGAAACGAAAATGCGGTAATTATTTTAGATCAATTAGATGCTTTAAGATGGACACAGGCCAATTCTAGTGAAGCACTTGCAGTTTGCATGGAACTAATCAGACAGGTAGAGTACTTGAATTGTGAAAGAAAGAAAAAAATAATTATAATATTTGTCTGTAGGACATACGATCTTGAAAATGATAATAATATAAATTCGTTGTTTAAGAAGAAGGAAACTGCTGAAGATGATTGGGAAATAGTAAAAGTAGGGGATTTTAACGAAGATGTTGTAAAAAGAATTGTAGGTAAACATTATGAGCAGTTGTCACTCAGACTAAAAAAATTATTAAGAATACCAAGTAATCTTTATATCTGGCAACATTTGGATAAAGAAGAAGTCTATGCGGATTGTTTAACGACTAGTCATCTGATAGACAAATGGTTTGAGCAAATATGCAGAAAAAGTGTAACCGTAGGATTGCAGCAAAAATCTGTTAATGAAGCCAAGACAAATATAGTTGAAATTTTGGATAGAGCAGGACGCTTATATGTTCCAAAACAAATCTTGCATGTCGAAGACGCGGGCCTAGATTATTTAGTTTCATCGGAAATTATTACGATTCAAAATAATAGGGTTGGTTTTGTACATCAATCAATTTTGGATTATTTTATATCTCAAAGAATGATGGAAAAATATTTTTCTGGACAAAGTATAGAAAATGTTATAGGAGAAAAAAGTAAGCAAACACCTGGAAGAAGATATCAGGTGCAGATGTTTTTACAAAATCTTTTGGAATATGATAGTAGTGATTTTATTCTAATTGGTAAAAGAATGTTAATTTCAGATGATATCAGATATTATGTCAAATATGTCTTTTATGAGATGTTGAGACAAATTCAAGAACCAGATGATAATATCATTCAATTTATTATAGATAATTGTGAAAACGAAATTTATGGAAAGTATATACTGAATAATGTTATTTTTTCGAGAAAGCAATATATAGCCGTATTGAGAAACCAAGGTGTTTTGGAACGATGGTATTCAGAACACGAGAAAAAAGTTTTGGTTTTTAATTTATTGCAGAGTATTACGCCTGATTTAGATAATGAAGATATTTTTTTTATTAAAAAACATGCTTTTAGTGATAAGAACGATGACGAACAGTTTATGGGATGCTTTCTTCAAGATATTATGCAGGAAAGTGCGGAGATGTTTGAACTTAGGATGATGTTTTATGAGCATTATCCTGAGTATGCAAAAGCAGTTTATATAGATGTAAAATCTATGATGAAACAATTTGAGACAAGAACAATCCGACTTATTTCTTTTTGGCTACAAAATAAAATAAAAAGTCAGGGCAGATACGTATACCGTTATGAAGAAGAATTAGTAGATTCAGATGATTCTTTTTTTATAGACAATGGGGAAGTTGTACTTAATGAATTTCTTCCATATATACCAAAAGAGAGCGGGAGGGAAGTAAAGTATAGTGATTGGTCAGAAAGGTATGCGCATAAAAGAAATATTGAAAGAGCCTGCGTGTGTTTAGTCAAAAAAGCGACTATAGTATTATGTAGTAAATCTCCGGAACGTTTTTGGGAATATTATGAACCATATATGGGGCAGGGATATCATGTATTTAATGAAATAATTTTAACAGGATTGGCGGCGCTATCTTCCCTATATAGCAATCGGATAATGCGTTATCTTAGCAATGATATGGATAAAAATGTTTTTGATTGTACCAGTGGAGCAGAGGATGAATTGGGACTTGCGAAAGAGGTTTTAAAAATTCATGGAAGCAATTGTAATAAAGAGACATTATTGGTAACAGAAGAAGCAATTTGTCGATATATTTCTCCAAATGCATCTGAATGGTATAAGCGAAGGATTGAGCAAAACAAACAGAAAGAATATCCTTCTGTGTACTGGAGTTTTTGGGGAGACTTACAGTATGAATTATTGCAGTGTTTGCCGGAAGAAAGAATTAGCACAAAAGCAAAAGAATTGTTGCGTGTGCTGGATAGGCGTTTTCATAAAGTTCCATCTCGCTATTGTAATAAAAATGGGCATTCGGGATGGGTAAGGTCACCTGTTTCAGATAAAAATATTAGTAAGGGGCAATGGCTTCAAATCATCACGAATAGCAAGTTGAAGAGCCGGAGTCAACATAGATGGGTTGAAGTAAAAGGTGGATTTATTGAGAGTTCTTATGAAGCATATGCGAGTGATTTTCAATCAGTAGTAAAGCAGCATCCACAGGAAATGATAAGGCTTGTTTTAGAGAACAAGGAACAGGTATTGCCTGTGTTTGTGGATTCTTTGTTTTTAGGAGTGGAAATATCGGAGAAATTGGGGGAGGTTGATTTTTCGGTTATAGAGAAATTATTGCTTGAATTTCCATGTGATATGAAAAATCATAGGGCTTCATATTTTTGTGGAATAGTTGAAAAAATAAGTGATGCTAATTGGTCTTCAGAAGTAATAGAACAATTAATGAATATTTCTTTAAAACATAGTAATCCAGAATTAAATAATCCCAATGTAACAAACTTGAAAGACAAAGAAATGAAGAGTTGTGATATGTTACATAGCAATGCATTAAATTGTGTCAGAGGAAACGCAGCAAGGGCGATAGGACATTTGCTCTGGGAAGACAAGGGATTGTTTTCACGATTTAAAGATGTTATTGAAAGATTAACAAAAGATGAAAATCCTGCGGTGCGTTTTGCATCTTTGTATGCTTTATGGCCATCTTTTAATATCAATAGAGAATGGGCAGAAGAAAAAATTATATATTTGTATGAGTCAGATGTTCGAATGGCAAGTTTTCATGATTCGAGCAATATGTTTTTTCTGCTATATCCTAAATACAGGGAAAGGATTATTAATATTATTGAGAAATGTTTTGAATCGGAAGATAAACAACTTGTAGAAATAGGAGGATATGCCGTCTGTGAATTTTATATACAACATAATGAATTTGAAACGATTGTGATGTCCGTTGAATCTAGAAGTGCAGAGCAAATAAAAGCTATATTGGATATGGCGGTAATCTATTTGGAGGTTAATGATTATCGGGAGGTAGCAAAAGATATCATTCTTACTTATAAGAGCATTGATATGGATGTAGAATTTCCATTATCTAAAATGTTTTATGAGAAATATGTTGATGTCAAGAATGATAGGGAGTTTTTAAGGGAGTTTATGAAAACTAGGGTGAGCAGGAGGACTGTAAGTGCATTTGTTCATTATCTGGAAGAGAATGCAGTTTCCATTGTTGATTATGCAGACATTGTTATACAGTTATGTGAAAATATTTTACAGATGGAAATAGAGACTTTGAGAAAGCAATGGGGCATAGAAGATAAGATTTCAAAATTGATTATATCTTTATATGATGAGACAGCGAATTCTAGTAAAACGGCAGATAAACAGATTGCTGATAAATGTCTGGACTTATGGGATATTATGTTTGAAAGGCAACTCGGATCAGTGAGAGAAGTCAGTAGGAAATTGATGGAACGGTAAAAGGGGGGCCGAAAAGTGGAAAATAAAAAAGGAAATTTAAATATTGTTGATAATGAAATTCTCATATACCAAACGGAAGATGGGCATACCAAGATTGATGTGAAGTTGGAAGGCGAAACGGTTTGGCTTACACAGGCGCAATTATGTGAACTCTACCAAACCAGTAAATCCAATATTAGTGAGCATATTAAACATATTTTTGAAGAAGGAGAGTTAGAAGAAAATGCAGTTGTTCGGAAATTCCGAACAACTGCGGCTGATGGAAAAAATTATAATACAATCCACTATAATCTTGATATGATTATTTCTCTTGGCTATCGCGTAAAATCCAAAATTGCAACTAATTTTCGGCGTTGGGCTACAGAACGGCTGAAAGAGTATATGATTAAGGGTTTTACTATGGATGATGAGCGCTTGAAAGGAAGCGGTGGTGGGAATTACTGGAAGGAATTACTCGACCGTATTCGGGATATCCGTTCATCTGAAAAGGTCATGTATCGACAGGTGCTGGATTTGTATGCAACAAGTGTTGATTACGATCCTAAAAGCAGTGAGTCTATTGCATTTTTTAAAATGGTACAAAATAAATTGCATTATGCAGCCCATGGACATACAGCAGCAGAAGTTATATATGAACGTGTTGATGCCAACCAGCCTTTTATGGGATTGAAGAGTTTTTCTGGGGATTTTCCCGCATTAAAAGATATAAGCATTGCAAAGAATTATCTTAATGATGAGGAGTTAAAAATCCTAAATAATATTGTATCTGGTTACTTTGACTTTGCAGAAATTCAGGCCATGCGCCATAATCCCATGTATATGTCAGATTATGTGGAGCATCTTGATAATGTTTTGAAAACTACAGGCGAAAAAGTATTGCAGGGAGCTGGTACAATTAGTCATGCACAGGCAATAGAGAAGGCTGCAAAAGAGTATAAGAAATATCAGGTTCAGAACTTGTCTCCGGTTGAGGAAGAGTATTTGGAAAGCATTAGAAAGATTCGTGGTGCAGCAGAGAAAAACGGTAATAATTGATACAATGCAGTGGATTTACACGAGGATCCACTGGACATAATAGATAAAAATAATTCATAAAAAGGAGATGACACGATGAAAAAAGCAGCAGCACTCGTTTTAGTAGGAGCCATGATTTTTACCCTATTCGGATGCGGAAGCAAGCAGGAGCAGACGGAGGAAAGTAAAGGCTCCCAATATGCGTCGGCTTTGGACGTGCTGAGCGCAGTGGTGGACGCTTACGCCGAAGAAGATTTGTTCGCTATGTATGGGGGAAATCAGGAAAATGCAGTTATGGATGCGCCGGGAAAATTTGATATCAGCAAAACCGAAGAACTGGATATCACCTTAGGCTTACCGGAAGATTTGGCGCCGGATATTGACGATGCCGCCTCCATGGTGCATATGATGAATGCCAATACTTTTACCGGGGCCGTCTATCATCTAAAGGCAGGTATCGATAAAAATGCTTTCACGGATGCAGTGAAATCCCATATTTTGGAACGGCAATGGATCTGCGGTCAGCCGGATACGCTGCTGATCCTGGATGTAGACGGGGAATATGTGGTGACTGCCTATGGGGAAGCAGAGATCATGAAAACGTTTCAGGCCAATGCCTTATCTGCCTTAAGCAGCGCAACAGTGATTGCAGAAGTACCGATTGGATAAATCAAAGGAAGATTAGGAGATGCTTTTTTCCAGTATTTCATTTTTGTATTACTTTCTGCCATTGACAATCATTTTGTATTTTTTATCCCCAAGGTATCTTAAAAATGTCATGCTGCTGTTGAGCAGTATCCTATTTTATGCCTGGGGAGAGCCCCGATACGTGTTTCTGATGGGTGGATCCATTTTGACTAGTTACGGCTTTGGAATAGGGATTGAAAAGTATAGAGGCAAGGGTTCCGGGAAGGTGTTTTGCGTTCTGGCGGTGATCCTTAGCCTCGCTGCATTGTTGTACTTTAAATATGCGGATTTTTTCCTGATCAATTGGAATCGGGCCACCGGACAAAATATTCCTCTTTTGCATGTGGCGCTTCCCATCGGGATCAGTTTCTACACTTTCCAGATCATCAGCTATATCATTGACGTATACAGAGGGGAAGCGGCCCAGAAAAATATCATTCATCTAGCGACTTATATCGCCATGTTTCCGCAGCTCATCGCAGGTCCCATTGTCCGATACTCTGATATCGCGGGGCAGCTAAAGGAACGGCGGCACGCATGGGGGATGGCTGCCGAGGGAATTCGGCGTTTTATTATTGGATTGGGAAAAAAAGTATTGTTGGCCAACCAATTGGGGGAACTGTGCAGCGTGTTCCGGGCGTCGGAGGAAAAATCCGTCTTGTTTTATTGGCTGTATGCCTTAGCCTTTGCTCTGCAGATCTATTTTGATTTTTCCGGATACAGCGATATGGCGATCGGACTGGGAAAAATATTTGGATTTCATTTTTCAGAGAACTTCCGTTATCCGTATATCTCCGCCAGCATTACAGAATTCTGGCGCCGCTGGCATATTTCCCTTGGCTCATGGTTCCGGGATTACGTGTATATCCCTTTGGGAGGAAATCGTGTGAATCGAAAGCGGCATCTATGGAATATCTTCCTTGTGTGGGCGCTGACGGGATTTTGGCATGGGGCGGCATGGAATTTTATTGCATGGGGGCTGTTTTTTGCCATATTGCTGGCCATGGAAAAATTTTGGCTTGGAAAATGGCTGGAAAAAAGCCGGATTCTATCCCACAGTTACGTTTTGTTTTTGGTGATGATCAGCTTTATGATTTTCAATGCCCAGAATATGGGACAAGCATTTTCCGACATCGGAGGGCTTTTTGGCGCTGGAGGAATTCCGCTCGCCTCCGGCGAGGCTTTATACTGCCTTCGGAGTTTTGGCGCGGTTTTCCTGATTTCCATCGTGGGCGCTACGCCAGTGATTCGGCAAATCATAGATAGGATTTCTAAGAGGCCGGCGGGCAGGAGAATGGTAAATGGGATGGAACCAATTGTCCTTGGCGTATTATTATTGATGATAACCGCCTATTTGGTGGACGGCTCTTTTAACCCTTTTTTATATTTTCGATTTTAAGGAGGAGCCATATATGAATACGCAGAAAAAAGATCAGGTGATCTGTATTTTTGCCGCGCTCGTTTTTTTGACCGGCTTCTTGTTATGTGTGTTCCTGCCTAAAGCCGAATATTCGGAGAGCGAGAGACGCAAGCTTGCGGCTATGCCGGAAATTTCACCTTCTAGGATCTGGGATGGACGTTTTATGACAGATTTTGAGTCCTATACGGTGGACACGTTTCCATTTCGGGAACAGATGCGGACGATCAAGGCATGGACGGCCACGAAAGTTTTTGGACGACAGGATAACAATGGAATCTATTGTTGGGACGGCTTTCTCTCTGCCATAGAGTACCCGCTCCATGAATCTTCTTTCAAACGGGCGGAGGAACGTTTTCGATATGTGTGCGGGAAATACCTGACGGAAAAGAACAGAGTTTTCCTTTCTGTTATTCCAGATAAGAATTGCTTTTTGGCGCAAAAGAGCGGGCATCTTTCGATGGATTATGCGGAAATCGAAAAATGGATGGCACAAAACGCGGATTTTGCGGAGTATATCACGATTTCAGACCTTTTAGATAGGGACGATTACTATAAAACAGATACCCACTGGCGTCAGGAAAAAATCGTAGATGTAGCGGAGCGGCTGGCGCAGGCAATGGATGCCGACGTTTTGACGGATTATGAGATTCGTACATTGGAGCAGGAATTCTATGGAGTATATTATGGACAGTCCGCCTTGCCTGCCGAATCGGATACTTTGCAGTACTTGACCAATGCGGCAATACAGGAATGTACGGCATATGACTGGCAAAATAGGAAGGATATGCCGGTATATGATCTTGAGCGCGCAGGAGGAAAAGATCCTTATGAACTGTTTTTGTCCGGCCCGCTGTCTCTTGTTACGATCGAGAATCCAACGGCGCAAACCGATAAAAAATTGGTGATGTTCCGAGATTCTTTTGGATCCAGTATTGCCCCTTTACTGATTGGCGGGTATTCCCAGATTACTTTGGTTGATATTCGGTATATCCAGCCGGATTATCTGGGGCAGTTTATTGATTTTGACGACTGCGACGTACTTTTTTTATACAGCACGCTTGTTTTGAATCATAGCGAGACTTTGAAGTAAACGTATTTCTCTGATGCAGCGCGAGTCCTTTTGGGCGGCGGAAAGGAAGATGGCATCAGAGCTGCCCCGCCGCAGGCGGAAAATTTCACCAAGCGGAATTCTTTTTTGTGAGGATGAAAATATAGGTCCGAAATCCACCAAAAAGGCGCCTGGATACAGCGTCTTTTTGGTGGATTTTAAGCTATTGGCTCACTGGAACTAATGGGAGAGATACCGGACCAGATAGTAGATCATCTCCCCTGGACTGGGTTTCTCCAATAACCTGCGTCCAACAAGCTGTTCCAGCGCGTTCCGGTTTCCATATTCCCAACAATCATCGACGGCGCGGGCTAAGCCTCTGGCCACGCTGTGCGTGGTGGCTCCAGTCCTTTCCGCAATTTTGGGATAGAGAGAAGTGGTCAGGCTGCGGATCGGATATCCATCTTCCAGAACAATTTCGATCGCAGCGGTTAGATAGCGATACCCAACGCGAGTAGGCCGCCCAGCGATCCAGTAAATAAGGGTTTCAATAGATTCTTTCATAGCAAAATCTCCTTTCTGACTTTGAATGTAGTTTACAGTACAGAGAAGACGGATAGGCTGTAAAGCGAAAAGATAGACAGAAAGAGACATTAAATAATATTATTATCTTCCATTGACAAGGGTATACACGGTTAGGACAGCATATGCCCTTGTCAATGGAAGGTATCGATAAATGCGAAAAGAATTCATAGGATTGGAGGCGACAGACTGGCTCTGGAACCGAAATACTTCCCACGCATAAAATAAAGGTATAGCGATCAAGAACGGGAGTCTTTTATGAAACGAGCAGTTCAGTTGGAGCCGGCAGCTGAGGCAGTCAGCAATGCGGCCATCGAATGCCCAAGAATTTATCAGCTTCCCCCAAGAGAAGGCAGGGAAGTTTTAGAAAAAACGCAGGATTCATCGGTTTATTTATACCCAGCTCAAACGGATTCTACCATAGTTATGACGAACCGATGGGGACGGGTTCCTGTGGCGATTGTCATACCGGAAAATATATGCAATCCGGCAGACGTGATTTTTTATATCCATGGAGCTGGTTGGGTCTTTGGAAGTTTTCATACCCATGAAAAGCTGGTTCGAGAATTAGCGGCGCGGACACGATGTATTGTCGTATTTCCGGAATATGCCAGAGCTCCGGAAGCCAGATATCCTATTGCTATCGAACAGTGTTATGCAGTTCTTTGCCGGCTGCCGGAACTAATTTCCCAGGCGGGATATACGATGAATATGGAAACCTTGACTGTTGCCGGGGACAGTGCAGGAGGAAATCTGGCGATTGCAATGACCTTGCTGGCGAAATTTAGAAATGGTCCCAAAATCCAGAAACAGCTTCTGTTTTATCCTGTAACCAACGCGTGCTTTGATACGGAATCTTATCATATGTTTGCTGAGGATTATTATCTTTACCGGGATGGAATGAAATGGTTTTGGGATCAATACGCTCCGTCTAGGAGAGATCGAAACCAGATTTTTGCATCTCCTTTGCAGGCAAATATCAATCAGCTTTGCGGGCTTCCAGAAGCATTGATCATCAATGGAGAGGCGGATGTACTTCGCGACGAAGGGGAAGCTTACGCCAGAAAATTGCGGGCTGCTGGGGTACCGGTGACGGCGGTTCGCTTTCAAGCGATCATTCATGACTTTGTTATGCTGAATTCTCTGGATGAAACAAACGCATGCCGCGCGGCTATGGATCTTGCGACGGAATGGATTTGCCGGAACAATTGGGAGAACCGAAACGAACACTCCTGCTAGGATTTCGGAATCGGAGGGGCTCTGGATGAAACGGTATCGGAATATTTTGTAGGGTTTCGGAGCGAGTACTTCTAGGATTCCGCAAATTTGTGAAAAGCACTCACAAAAATAAGGAACTCGCTGCGCTCAAACAGCCTTATTTTTGTTCCTAACACAAATTTTCGGAATCGAAGAAGTACGAACGCTCCTGCAAATACAAAATATTCCGATACCGTTTCATCCAGAGCCCCTTCGATTCCGAAATTCTGTTAGAAAAATTTTTATACCTGAAACAAGAAAACCGGAAACGTTTATGGAGATTGCGAGATAACGTTTCCGGTTTTCTTGTTTTATGATCAATGGAAGATCTCATAGATACCGAGGCAAATCATCAGCAGATCCGCCAGGGGTTCGGCAAAATGACCGATAAAGTCGGAAAGCTGGGAACGACCGATCCAGTTTCCTAAATAGAGAAACAGCATGCAAACGAGAGAGGAGCATAACACGGTGGAAAATACAGGAAGACCTGTAATACTGGCTCCGATTCCCAGCCCCGCATTATTAAGCGTCAAAGTAAATCCAAGAAAGATGGTTTTTCTTAGACTTAGTTCTTTTAGGGTCGATTCTCCCTTCTTTTTTCGAAACAACTTATCGATCATAAAATGAACGAAGCCAAAGGCGCCGATCCATATAATGATGATACAGCCGAGAATACTGGAAAGACTTTCCGGGAGAAAGCGCAGAACGCCTTTTCCGAAGACCATGGATAGTACCGTTCCAGTAAGCGAAATTGCTCCGACAATCAGATTGGAATACCAGCGGATCGGCGTTTTTTTAATTCCATAAGATAAACCAACCACCAGACTGTCGGCGTTGGACGATATCGCAAACAACAGGGCCGACATCCAATGCAGCTCCATAAAAAACACAATCCCTTCAAAATATTTGATGAAAAAGAACTCTACTCTCCAGTATATTTCTGGAAGGTTGATCTGGTTCCGTATTTATCCGCCTATTGTCCAAAGAAAAATTTCCAATTTTCAAAAACGATTTTTTAGGGATGTATACGGAATGTCGGGGCATGATAAAAGAGAACGACTTTTCTGATAAAGAGGTAACGGAACATGAACGAAAAATTTTATGAATTTGACGCGGTGATTCAGAAAGTTCCAGATATTGACGGGGCTTATGTGGAGGTCCCTTTTGATGTGAAGAAAGAATTTGGAAAAGGGCGAGTACTGATTCATGCGTCTTTTGATGGTGAAAAATACGATGGGAGCCTGGTGCGAATGGGAACGCCCGGCCATATTTTAGGAATCACAAAAGCAGTGCGCTCGGCAATTGGAAAACAGCCAGGCGATTTGGTTCACGTAACGTTAAGAGGGAGGGAAAAAGAATGAATTATCTGTGGGATGATATTCCGGAACATCGTTCCTATCCGACTTTAAAAGGGACGAGAAAGACAGATGTTCTTATTATTGGAGGCGGGATGGCGGGGATTCTTTGCGCTTACCGTTTAAAAGAGAAAGGTATCGATTGCTTGATCGCTGAAGGTGGGCAAATCGGACAGGGTATCACACGGGGGACCACGGCGGTGCTGAGCGCACAGCATGACAAGCTGTATTCCGATATAAAACGTCAATTTGGAGAAGCAAAAGCCAGACAGTATTTAGACAGCAATTTGCGCGCGGTGCGGCGTTTTCAAAAATTGGCCGAGAAATATCCCTGCGACTGGGAGGAAAAACCTTCCTATATGTATACCTTGGGAAAGACGGACAAGCTTCGTGAGGAAGCAAAAATCGTACAGAAGCTTGGATTTCCGGCGGAATTTGTTACAGATACCCCGCTTCCTTTTCCCGTTTCCGGTGCAGTTCGTTATCCAGGAATGGCACAGTTTCATCCGTTAAAGTTTTTGTACGCCATGGCAGAGCAGCTGCCTATTTTCGAGCATACGTTTATTCGTAAAATTCAGGGAACAACGGCTTTTGCCGATCAGGGGAGCATTGAAGCAAAAAAGATTATTGTTGCGACGCACTTTCCGATATTAAACCGGCGCGGCCTGTACTTCATGAAACTGTACCAAAAACGTTCCTTTGTCGTTGCCTTGGAAGGGGCGGAGGACGTGAAGGGCACCTATGTGGGGACAGCAGAAGGAAGTATTTATCTGAGAAATTACAAAGATTTGCTGCTGGTAGGAGGCGGGGATCACCGAACGGGGAAAAAGGGCGGCGGTTTCGACGCCGTGCACGAATTTATCCATACCCACTTTCCCCACGCGATAGAACGTTGTGCCTGGGCGGCTCAGGATTGTATGAGCCTCGACGAGATTCCTTATATCGGACAATATAGTCCGGCTACTCCCAACCTCTACGTGGCGACTGGGTTCAATGAATGGGGCATGACCTCGTCGATGGTGGCTTCGGAGGTTCTGGCAGACCTTATCTGCAAAGGGCAAAGTCCCTATGCGCCGGTATACGCGCCGAATCGCAGTATGCTGCGGACACAGTTGTTTGCCAATATGGGCGAGACCATTGTGGATTATCTTTTCCCTACATTTCGCCGGTGTACGCATCTTGGATGCGGGCTAAAATGGAATCCATACGAGCATACATGGGATTGTCCCTGCCATGGCTCCCGGTTTAGCGAGCAAGGCGGCGTGATGGAAAACCCAGCGATGAAAGATCGATTTCCTGGCAATTCAAATTTAAAATAAAAAATATTCTGTAACATGGAAAAGTCCGTCGAAATTTCCTTGACAAAGCATGGGCCAGCAGGCACAATAAAGGAGGACAAAAGAATAAATGCGCTCAGGGAGGGAGAGATGGAACTATTGGAGGAAACGTTGCAGACGATTGTTCAGTTCGCGATTCTGCTGTTTGAGTACATCGGCGTGCTGGTAATCATGGTGGCTGGAGTTCGGGGAATCATAAACTATATACGTCGGAATCCGGAGACCAGACTGATTTTAGCCAAAGGGCTAGCCATGGGGCTGGAATTTAAACTGGGCAGTGAGATCCTTCGTACGGTGGTGGTGCGGGAGCTGCAGGAGATTTTCATTGTAGCCAGTATCATTGCTCTGCGTGCAATACTGACTTTCTTGATTCATTGGGAAATTAAGAATGAGGAAAAGGAAAGTAGAATGGGACAATCTTTTTCAGAATAATTGGCAACTTTTTGTGAATTCGACAGTTTCTATTGAAAAGAATAGGATTCTGTGATAAAATAATAAAAACATCTTCCGTTGAGAAATAAGCGGGGAGGTGGAATTGTGCAAAAAGGAGGCAGAGATATGGCTCATACGGTTATTGCTTTAGGGCGGCAGTATGGAAGCAATGGAAGAAAGATTGCTCAGGAATTGGCGAAACGTTTGAACATTCCCTACTATGACAAGAATTTGATTTATCTGGCCTCGGAGAGTACAGATATTCCTCCGGATGTATTGGCTAAGGTAGACGAGAAAAAAGCCAGCGATTGGCGGCGGCCTGTGGATGATCCGTACCAAATGCAGCACCGGTTTCGTTTCTATCCAATGAATGATCTTTTATTTGAAACACAGGCTAAAATTATACGGGAACTGGCAGAGAAAGAGGATTGTATTGTGATTGGCAGATGCGCCGACTATATTTTAAAAGAACATCCAGGATGCTGCCGGGTCTTTATCTACGCTCCCTATGATGCGCGGGTCAAAAACGTAATAGAGCGTGAGTCCCTGCCGATGGAGAAAGTTGAAGAACTGATCCGGGAAGTAGATAAGCAGCGCCGTACCTATTACAATTACTATACCGATGCCAAATGGGGCGAAAAAGAGTATTATGATATCTGCCTTGACAGCAGCAAATGTACGATTGATCAGGCAGTAGATTTATTGGAAGTTGTTTTCCGCAATAGACAAAAAAAGTGATGGAAGAAAATGGGAAGGCTGGGCCTTGAGTAGTCTGGCCTTCCCATTTTTCCGGTTCTTGTGCGATGGAAATTCTATATTTCGAGAATATTTCGATTTCTTTTCTCTTTTCCTCTCTTTTTGTTCAAATCTGTGTTGCTACCAACCGGTATAATTGTGAACATAAGAAGAATATTTGATCTGGCGGCTGAGGCAAAGAAGCAGGATGCTATTGTAAATACAGTCGAAGCTGGCAGAAAGATATATGTTATAGGAAAGGAACAGATATGAAAAAGCAGGGAAAAAAGAGAACAGTTGGAATGATAGCGGGAATTTTGCTCCTATTGCTGATTGCCGCTGGCGCGGCCCTTCTTGTTTGGAAGCCGGATTGGCGTTTTTTGCTAAAAGAGCAAGTGGCTTCTTGGTTTCGAAACGCGGATTGGGAAGAGCGGGAATTTGGTGCTTCCGATCTGATTTGCGGGTCCTTTTCGGAAATCGAAGGGGCTGTGGATATGCAAAAAAATGACGCGCTGTATCTGGTGAACGTGAATCATCCGATTCCGTCTGGCCGGGAGTTTGATTTGGTATGTTACAAGGATACCGATGTGCAGATGAACGCCTGTATCACAAAGGCTTATTCCGATCTCAGTGAAAAGGTGATGGAAGTTACCGGAGAGAAATTGTATGTCCGGAGTTCTTACCGGGATCGGGAGGCTCAGGCAGTGGTTTTGCAGGAGAATCCGGATACGGCAACCAAGCCTGGCGCCAGCGAACATGAAACAGGGTTGGCCTTGGACGTCTATGTCAGCCAATATGGAGGATACGGTTTTTTAAAGTCAGAAGCAGGCCAATATGTAAACCGTTATTGCTATGAACAGGGCTTTGTGATTCGATACCCTTGGGGAAAATCCGGTTCCACCGGAGTGGTTCACGAACCATGGCATATCCGGTATGTAGGCCTCCCCCATGCGGAACTGATGTATATGCGAAACCAAACATTGGAAGAATACCTGGATAGTCTGGAAATCGGAACGTTTTATCAAGTCGGAGATCAGCTGATTACGCGGCAACGCGCAGACGGCGAAATTCGCCTTCCGAAAGAGGGAAAATCCTGGAGCGTATCGGAGGATGGATTGGGCAATCTGATCTTTACCGGAAGCTATCGTTGACAAATTCTGTATGGATGGCATAAAATAAGGAAACAATAGGAAGAAATTGGAACTTACCAGGCAAGGAAAATGGGAGGCGGATTATGGAGGGGATTCAGGAAATTCTGAATCAGCAGAGGCGTTTTTTTCAGGAAGGGAAGACGCTTCCGTTCAAAGCGCGCAGGGAGGCGCTGACGCGTCTGGAAGCGGCGGTGCGGCGGCATCAAAATGAGATTTGCGATGCCTTAAAGCAAGATCTGCACAAATCGGATATAGAAGCGTTTATGACGGAAATCGGTTTGGTTTTGGGAGAAATCCGGAAACTTCGGACCCATCTGGAACGATACGGGAAAACGTGCGTGGCGCCAGGTTCACTGCCTCAGTTTCCTTCCTATGCTATGCGAAAGAAGGAACCTTATGGCGTGGTTCTCATCATGGCTCCTTGGAATTATCCATTTTTGCTCTGCCTTCAGCCTTTCGCCGGGGCTTTGGCGGCAGGAAATTGCGCGGTGATCAAGCCTTCCGCCTATGCGCCGGCAACTGCCATGATTGTGGAACAAATCGTAAGAGAAGCTTTGCCGGAAGGTCTGGCGGCAGTAATCCGAGGCGGAAGGAAAGCTAATCAGGAATTGTTGGAACAGCGATTTGATTATATTTTCTTTACCGGAGGCGTGACGGTGGGAAAGCTGGTGATGGAAAAGGCGGCTGCCCATCTGACGCCGGTGACATTGGAGCTGGGAGGAAAAAGCCCTTGTATTGTGGAGAAAAGCGCCCGGCTGAATCTGGCGGCAAAGCGGATTGTATTTGGTAAATATCTCAACGCGGGGCAGACTTGCGTGGCTCCGGATTACATTTTGGTGGACGACTCGGTAAAAGAAGAGTTTTGTTTCTATTTAAAGAGATGGATTCAACGGCTTTACGGAGAGGACCCGTTGGAGAATCCGGATTATCCTCGAATGATTAACAGGCGGCATTTCTGCCGGGTCCGGCGGCTGCTTCTTGGGGAGAAGGTATGGATCGGCGGAAGGAGCCGGATGGAGACTTTACAGATTGAACCGACTGTGGTTTTGACAGACGAGGCTTCGCCTTTGATGCAGGAAGAAATTTTTGGCCCGGTTTTGCCAGTGCTGTCTTATCGAAATTTGAAGGAAGCGGAACAGCTGATCAGAGAGCGTGAAAAGCCGCTGGCCTTGTATCTGTTTACGGAAAATCGGAAAGTGACTAGACGAGTTTTAAACCATATTTCTTTTGGGGGAGGATGCGTCAATGATACGGTGCTTCATTTGACCTCCGGATATTTGCCTTTCGGAGGAGTAGGAGGCAGCGGAATGGGCCGGTATCATGGAAAGTATAGTTTTGATACCTTCAGCCACGAAAAAGGCGTTGTGTTTGCTTCTTCACGGCTCGATCTGCCGCTGCGGTATCCACCGTATACAAAGAGCAAAAGAAAGCTGATTCGTAGTTTTTTAGGATAAGAGGGGGATAGAAGGGGAAACATGTTGATTTTAGCATCGGGTTCACCGCGAAGAAAAGAGTTATTGGCAATGGTAGGGAGAACGTACCAATGTATTCCGTCAGATGCGGATGAGACAGTTCCGGAGGGGATGGAGCCGCAGGATATTCCGGAATTTTTGGCAGTGAAGAAGGCTGCCGCTGTTTTGGAAAAATATCCGGAAGATATGGTTTTAGGGGCCGACACCATTGTGGAATTGGACGGCCAGGTGTTGGGAAAGCCGGAAAATGAGGCGGATGCCGCGCGAATGCTGCGGATGCTGTCCGGGAATACCCATATGGTATATACCGGCGTGGCGCTCCTTTCCAAAGCGGAGGAGACGCATTTTACCACTGTGACAAAAGTAGAATTTTATCCGCTCTCAGAAGATGAGATTCAAGCGTATATAGCGACTGGGGAGCCGATGGATAAAGCGGGAGCTTATGGGATTCAGGGAAAAGGCGCTTTGCTGGTGAAGCGAATCCACGGCGACTACTATACGGTGATGGGCCTGCCGGTCGGTGAAGTGGAGCGGCACCTAAGGCGCTTGGAGGAGCAGATACAATAGAAGAAATAGGGATGATAAAAATGCGGGTATGGAAAATCCGTCTTCTTTGTTTATAAAGGCAGTAAGAAAAGTTCTGGAATCGGTGAAAAAACAATAGCAAAATGGGAAGTTTTGTGATATATTGAACCGAGGACTATTTTAGGAGGAGAAGGATGATCTACCATAACGTACTGGAAGCGATCGGGGAAACCCCGTTAATTGAGCTCCAGCGGATGAATCGCCCGGAAGCAGCGCGGGTTTTGGTGAAATATGAGGGGTTGAATGTAGGCGGCTCGATTAAGACCAGAACCGCTTTGAATATGATTGAAGCAGGCGAGAAATCAGGACGGATTCAGAAGGACACCATTATTGTGGAGCCGACCAGCGGAAATCAGGGAATTGGCCTGGCGCTGATTGGAGCGGTTCGGGGATACCGGACAATTATTATTATGCCGGATTCCGTCAGCGAGGAACGGCGTCTCCTAGTGCAGCATTATGGGGCGGAAGTAAAGCTGATCCATGATGCAGGAGATATTGGCGCATGTATCGAAGAGTGTTTGCAGACTGCGATGCAGATGGCAAAAGAAGATTCCCGCGTGTTTGTTCCCCAGCAATTTTCCAACCCGGCGAATCCGGAGGTGCATCGGAAGCACACGGCAAAGGAAATTTTAGAAGCTGTGGATGGGCCGATCGATGGATTTTGTTCTGGGATTGGAACGGGCGGTACCATTACGGGAATTGGACAGATGCTAAAAGAAGCGAATCCGGAGATGGAGATTTGGGCGGTAGAGCCTGAAAACGCGGCGATCTTAGCCGGTGGAAACATAGGAACCCATCTTCAAATGGGGATTGGCGACGGATTGATCCCGGACAATTTGGATCGAACGATCTACAGTCATATCTATGTGGTATCCGATGAGGAAGCGATTCAGACCGCGAAGGATTTGGCCAGCAAGGAAGGCCTGATGTGCGGTATTTCCAGCGGAACCAATGTGGCGGCAGCGTTGAAATTGGCGGAAAAGCTGGGAAAAGGAAAGACGGTGGTAACCGTACTTCCGGATACGGCGGAGCGGTATTTTAGCACGCCTTTGTTCGAGGAATAAAAAACAGGCGGCATGGTCGAATTTGGCTATGCCGCCTACTTTTATGAAAACGTGTTATGGATAAAAGAACTGCTTCAGACAGATTTTTTTATGCCGTATGCCCCGGAAACACTATCGTAAAATAGACCAAGCTTCGGGGGATAGAATGTAAAAAGGAAAAAGACGGCCAACAGAAGAAGGAAAAGCGGACCGGCCAGTGTGGGAAAGGGGCCTTTTAGAAAAAGACCTTTCCGGAAGCTGTAAAGACTGAACATGTAGGCAACGATAACTCCGGCGAAAAAGGTTCCAATATCAAGGGGAAGATAATTGGTTCCGAGAATACTGCTGTAGGAATAGAATAGGCCGGCGATGGTCAAAATTCCTAACAACAGGGCGATTAGTTTTACAGCGAAAAAATTCGGAAGATATTTTCCATAGGCGATATATTCTATGACGGCAAATAGGAAAAAGGGCATAGCGAGAAGTTTTTGATGCTCCCAGACGCTTTCATTGACAGGGCTGAATAAGGCGACAAAAGGCTGATGGCCGGACCAGGAATAGGTGAAATGAAGGAGAGGGCCGAGAATCAAAGTAAGAAAAAGACCAAGGATATGCCATGTTTTTAGACTCATAATAACCTCCGAAGTTTCGCACTCCTTTTAGTATATGCAAAAAAGGCGTTTGGGTTCTTGATTTGGAGCTTTTTGTTGCAGAATCTTTCGGCTTCCGATATAATAATAATGCTCTTTGTCCTCATTTATGGGGGGAGCAGGCATGGAAGAACAAGAGGATAAAAGGAGAAAATCAATGAAGCAGATTGCGAAATTTCATAAGGTGAGCCGGGAGCGTTTCCTGGCGGATTGGAACGATACATTTGGAGAGGATGGCACGGCGGTTTATGAGGATATCCGTCTGCCCCAGCGGGCTACGAGAGGATCTGCGGGCTATGATTTTTATACGCCTTGTCCGATTCAGCTGGCGCCGGGGGAGACGATCAAGGTTCCCACAGGCATTCGGGCGGAGATGGAGGAAGGCTGGGTATTGATGATCTATCCCCGCAGCGGTCTGGGCTTTAAGTATCGTCTTCAGATGGACAATACGGTAGGCGTGATTGACAGCGACTATTTTTATTCGGACAACGAGGGCCATATTTTTATCAAAGTGACCAATGATTCCCGTTCCGGCAAACAGATCGAACTGCCGGCGGGCGTTGGGTTTGCCCAAGGTATTTTTATGGAGTATGGTATTACTGTGGACGATGCGGCGGAAGGAATCCGAAATGGAGGTCTGGGCAGCACGACGCAGAAGGTTTGACAGGAGAAGCGAATGATCGAAATAAAGGAAGAGCAGGAGCGGGTGATCCTGGTGGGAGTTGCCACCGGAAGTATCGATTCCATGCAGGAGTCCCTGGATGAATTGGAAGAGCTGGTGGAGACTGCCGGGGCTGTGACATTGGAAAAAATGATTCAAAGCCGGGAGCAGATTCACCCAGGCACCTATCTCGGACGCGGCAAACTGGAGGAGGTTCGGGAACGGATTCAGGATCTAGGGGCCACAGGAGTCGTTTGCGATGATGAACTGACGCCTGCCCAGATGAAAAACATGGAACAGGCTCTGGACGTGAAGGTGATGGACCGGACGTTGGTGATCTTGGATATCTTTGCCAGACATGCAACGTCAAGGGAAGGGAAGATACAGGTAGAGCTGGCGCAGCTTCGTTACCGGGCAGCGCGTCTCGTTGGACTTCGAAATTCCTTGTCCCGGCTGGGCGGCGGTATCGGTACGAGAGGACCAGGAGAAAGCAAATTGGAGACGGACCGCCGTCTGATCCACGAACGGATTTCCTGGTTGAAACGGGAGCTGGAAGACGTCAAGCGGCACCGGGAGGTGACGAGGCAGCAGAGAAGCCGAAACCGAATTCCGGTGGCGGCCATCGTCGGCTATACCAATGCGGGAAAATCCACGCTGCTCAATGCGTTGACCGGCGCGGATATTCTGGCGGAGGACAAATTGTTTGCTACGCTGGACCCGACGACGCGGAGTTTAGAATTGCCGGCTGGCGAGGAGATTCTTTTGACCGACACGGTTGGCTTTATTCGCAAATTGCCCCATCATCTGATTGAAGCATTTAAAAGTACGCTGGAGGAAGCGAAGCATGCGGACATCATTCTTCATGTGGTGGATAGCAGCAGCGTACAGATGGATGTACAGATGTATGTGGTTTATGATACTCTGCGGGAGCTGGGTGTGGGAGACAAGACGGTAGTGACGCTTTTTAATAAGAGCGATAAGGTGGCGGAACTTCCTCATCTCTATGATTCCCATGCCGACGATACGTTGGTTATTTCTGCGAAGACGGGGCAGGGCTTAGACGAATTGAAGATTACGCTGGCAAATATTTTGCGGGAGAGAAAGGTATATGTACAAAAGACTTTTCCTTATGCAGAGGCAGGAAAAGTTCAGGCGATCCGGAAATATGGACAGCTGTTGTCTGAAGAGTATGAAGAAGACGGAATTCATGTGACAGGCTATGTGCCGGCGGAAGTTTACAACCGCCTTTAAATAGAAAACTAGAAGATAGGTGAAAAAGGATTGTTTTGCAACAAAGTGTGACGGTTTGTTGCGGGACTGTCCTTTTTTCTTTTGATAAAATAGGTGCATGGGGGCCGGTGAAAGAAGGAATGAAATGAAAGAGTTGTGGACGGTTTTGGCAGACCGGTACGAGCGGGTTTCTCCGCTGGGAGAAGGAGGAAACGGCACCGTCTTTTTGGCGAAGGACCGCAATTTAGAGATCTTTGTGGCGGTGAAGGCCGCGGTAAAAGACAACCCTCAGGCGGTGGAGGCTTTGGTAAGGGAGAGAGAAGTGCTGAAAGGATTGTGCCATCCGGGAATTCCGAGGGTTCTGGACTTTCGGGAGGGGAAAGAGCATTTCTTTTTGGTAACTGAGTGGGCGAAGGGAAAAAATCTGAAGGAAATCTGCAGCAAAGAGTGTCCGGAACTGGGACAGATTTGGGGATGGATTTTAGAACTTTTAAAAATTTTGGAATATTTGGAGCGTCAGTCGCCCCCTTTGATTCATGGGGATCTTAAACCGGAGCATTTGATTGCGAGCGCAGAAGGCAGGCTAATGTTAGTCGATTTTGGTTCCGCTTTTTGGCTGGGCCAAAATCCTTCTGGTCATGGTACCGAGGGGTATGCAGCCCCGGAGTTATATCCGGAGGAAGGGCAGACGCCGGGAATTGCCTCCGATCTATACAGTCTGGGCGCCTCTCTTGCCAAACTGGTTTCCGGAAGAAAACTTCCCTGGGTTTGGACCTATATCATTTGGAAATGTATGCGGAAAAACCCGGATAAACGCTGGAAAAATGCAGGTTTTCTTCGGCATTTTTTGATTGCTGGGAAATATTTCCATACAATAAAAGTATAAAAAATGGCAAGGAAATCACCATATCTTCCATTGGAAATGATTGACACATACTATATCTTGTGCTATAGTGTAGAGACAGAATTGATGGAGGATGAAGTCATGTTTCAAGTGGTGAAGAGGGATGGAGAGGTCGCAGACTTTAATCTGCGCAAGATTTCGGCTGCGATTCAGAAAGCGTTTGAGGCGACGGATAAGCAGTACAGCGAAGAGATTATGGAACTGCTTGCGCTACGCGTGACGGCGGATTTTCAGGAAAAAATCCGAGATGGAAAAATCACAGTAGAAGAAATCCAAGATAGTGTAGAACATGTATTGGAACAGACAGGCTACACGGATGTGGCGAAAGCATATATTCTGTACCGTAAACAGAGAGAAAAATTCCGGAATATGAAATCGACGATCCTGGACTATAAGGACGTGGTAAATAGTTATGTCAAAGTGGAAGATTGGCGCGTGAAGGAGAATTCCACGGTGACTTATTCCGTAGGAGGTTTGATTTTAAGCAATTCTGGAGCGATTACGGCAAACTATTGGCTGTCCGAGATTTATGATGAGGAAATTGCAAACGCTCACCGCAATGCGGATATCCATTTACATGACCTTTCCATGTTGACCGGTTACTGTGCAGGATGGTCTCTGAAACAGCTGATTCAGGAAGGCCTCGGCGGAATTACTGGAAAAATCACTTCCTCTCCGGCAAAACATCTGTCCGTGCTCTGCAATCAGATGGTAAACTTCCTTGGCATTATGCAGAATGAGTGGGCGGGCGCTCAGGCGTTTTCATCCTTTGACACTTATCTGGCGCCGTTCGTAAAGGTGGACAACCTTTCCTATGAAGAAGTGAAGAAGTGCATTGAATCCTTTATCTACGGTGTAAATACGCCGTCCCGTTGGGGAACGCAGGCACCTTTTTCCAACATTACGCTGGACTGGACAGTTCCCAACGATTTGGCTGAGATGAATGCCATTGTCGGCGGAAAAGAAATGGATTTCAAATATAAAGACTGCAAGAAGGAAATGGATATGGTCAATAAGGCCTTCTTGGAAATCATGATTGAGGGCGACGCCAACGGCCGCGGTTTCCAGTATCCGATTCCGACCTACTCGATCACAAAAGATTTCGACTGGAGCGATACGGAGAACAACAGTCTGCTGTTTGAAATGACGGCTAAATACGGAACTCCTTATTTCTCCAATTACATTAACAGCGACATGGAGCCCAGCGACGTCCGCAGTATGTGCTGCCGTCTGCGTCTGGATCTTCGGGAACTGCGCCGGAAGTCCGGTGGTTTCTTCGGCTCTGGCGAGAGCACCGGGTCCATTGGCGTGGTTACGATCAATATGCCGCGGATTGCCTATTTGTCTAAGACGCCGGAGGAGTTTTATCAGCGTTTGGACAAGGTGATGGATATCTCGGCCCGCTCCTTAAAGATCAAACGTCAAGTGATCACCCGCTTGTTGGATGAAGGGTTATATCCTTATACAAAATCTTACCTTGGAACCTTTAATAACCATTTTTCAACTCTGGGTCTGGTCGGCATGAATGAGGTTGGCCTGAACGCTGCCTGGCTGGGAGAATCCATGGCCAGCGAGAAGACGCAGGAGTTCACGAAAGAAGTGTTGAACCATATGCGGGAACGCCTGGTGATTTATCAGGAGCAGTATGGCGATCTGTATAACTTGGAGGCAACCCCCGCCGAATCGACGGCATATCGTCTGGCGAAGCATGACCGCGACCGCTGGCCGGACATCCGGACGGCCGGAGCAGAAGGAGATTCGCCTTACTATACCAATAGCTCCCACCTGCCGGTGGAATATACCGCCGATATTTTTGAAGCGCTGGATATCCAGGACGAGCTGCAGACCCTTTATACCTCCGGCACGGTATTCCACGCATTCCTTGGCGAGAAACTGCCGGATTGGAAGGCGGCGGCGAAATTGGTCCGCGTGATTGCGGAAAATTATAAACTGCCGTACTATACCCTGTCTCCGACCTATTCCGTCTGCAAAGAGCATGGGTATATCAGCGGGGAGCATTTTACCTGTCCGAAATGTGGAAAGAGCGCGGAAGTTTACAGCCGGATTACCGGTTACTACCGCCCGGTGCAAAACTGGAATGAAGGCAAGACTCAGGAGTATAAGAACCGCCGTACCTATATTATGGAACAGTCCCGGCTTCGCAGAAGCGGCGTGGCTGGAAATTATGTGACCATTGGCGCAAAGCCGGTGCAGGCTGCTAGGGTGCAGAATCCGGAGGCCAGAAAGTATCTCTTTACCACCAAGACTTGCCCCAACTGTCGAATTGCAAAGGAATTTTTAAAGGGAGAAGAGTATACTCTGATCGACGCCGAGGAAGAACAGGATTTGGTGATGAAATATGGAATCCGTCAGGCTCCCACCTTTGTTGTGGACGACGGACAGAATCCTAAGATCTATGTGAATGCCTCCAATATTCGTAAATACGTGGAGAATGAGTGCGAAAACGTAGAGTAAAAGAACAATTTTTGCAGGAAGAGAGACCGACCGGCAGGTACGGTCTCTTTTTTAAAGGAGGGAAGATTCAGTGAACGAACGGTTGAGAAAGCAGATGGATTTCATTCTGGAGATCGATAAGCAAAAAGAAATTATGCGCCAGACTTATTTAGCGGATGGGAGCCGGAAGGAGGGAGACGCCGAGCATGCCTGGCATATGGCCGTGATGGCGCTGCTTCTTGGCGAGTATGCGAAGGAGCCAGTGGATACGCTGCACGTCGTGTCTTTGGTGTTGGTCCATGATCTGGTGGAGATTGACGCAGGCGATACCTACGCTTATGATTCGGCGGGAAATACGACGAAGAAGGAACGGGAAGAAAAAGCCGCCAGTCGGATTTTTGGAATCTTACCTGACGATCAGGCAGAACAGCTTCGCGGGCTTTGGGAAGAATTTGAACGAATGGACACACCGGAATCCCGTTTTGCCAACGCTCTGGATAAAATTCAGCCCATTCTCTTAAACGCTGCGTCCAATGGACGTTCCTGGAGCGAACATGGTGTCTGTGAAGGTCAGATTTTGCGTCGAAACTGCCGCACGCCGGAGGGGGCGCCGGAACTTTGGGATTATGCGAAAAGTCTGATCGATGCTTTTGTGGAAAAAGGGATCATAAAAAAAGACGGTTTTTCCTGCTAACAGCAGAAAAACCGTCCGTAGCCGCTGCAGCAGAGCTGTAAAGCACAGATACTGCAGCAGAGTGTATTGCAATCCATAGCGGAGCGTCCGCCATATCTTTGTCCTTGTTGTTGATACCAGCGTCCGCCGGATTGGAGCTGCTGCACCAGCATTTGATATTCTGGATTGTCCGGTTCCATGGCGAGCGCTTGCTTCGCATAGGAGAGGGCGTTTACATTATTTCCCATTCCATTGTGGCAGATGGCGCAAAAATAGTACCATCGTGCCGGCCGATCTTTCATACTATCTAGGACGTTTAATGCCTCTTCATAGTGACGGGCATTGATATAATTGGCGGCAGCCTGTAGCTTTTGACCGGTTTCACCGGTATATTGTTCCTGGCGCTGTTGCTGCTGGCCTCCAAAACTCCCCCAGAAACCGCCTCCAAATGGTCCCCAGAAACCGCCGAAGGGATTTTCTTCTTCGCTGCCGTAACTGCCTTGTCCATATCCTCCGTAACTGCTTTGTCCATAGCCGCCGCCGGAAGGACCTGCGTTTCCGCGATACCCTTGTTCCCGTTCGCGCATGATCTGCTCATAGGCCTGCTGGACATCTTTAAATTTTTCTTCTGCTTCTGCTTTGTTGGGGTTGTTGATGTTGGCATCCGGATGGTATTTTCGGCTGAGGCGGCGATATGCTTTTTTAACTTCGTCGTCGGAGGCTGTGGACGGGATGCCCAGCACCTGGTACGGATCAGACATGTTTCTGGTTCTCCTTGATTTTCTCGTACTTACTCCAAACGCCGGAATAAAGTACATTACGTAGTATAGCAGTATTTTTTAAAATAGGCAACCGTTCAAATGCCAGAGAACATTCCCCCATCATCATGGTTAGGATGTCTTCTGCGTTTTTCTGGAAATCAGGCTGGTGCGCCATCTCTGCCCAAGGATTGTAGAGGCCGTCTTTCCGGTCCTTTTCCAAATCGTCGAGAGCGTCCATCAGGTAGATAAACTTTCCGAGGAAAAAAGCCATTCGCCGTAAGATCGGAGCCCAGGAATCTTCTTGATATACAAAGATTTCTCCTAACATTTCTCCAGTCAGCCCCGATACGTAGTCAAGATCGGTGGAGCTTTCCTGCTCACAGCGGGAAAGGCGGCGCAGATAGCGGCATACCGCGGCTGTTTGGCGGGGGTATTGCTTTTTGATTCGTCTGACTGCCGGGCGGAGGGCGATCGCCAGGATTCTGCTTTTAACGCTGCGTTCATCCCTCCAGTTATCCAGCAAATTGTAATAGGATAGGAGAAGATTCATGGCGGCGGCGTAATCCAGATAAGGATTTTCATAGGTAGGATGCTTCACGGCAGGATGCAATAGACAACAGTGGCAAGTCCGCACGTTTTTCGGTTCGTAAAGCCCAGTCAGCAAGATGGCTAAAAAGGTCATATCATAGGAGAGCGTCAGTTGGGCGCGTTTTCCCAGCTGCTTTTTCAGCGCGTGGCACAAACCGCAGTAATAAGCCCGATAGGTATCAAAATCTTTTACCAGAAGCTCCGGTTTATTTACGGTAATGTATCCGAACATAGCTGGTATCTCCCTTCATAGTTTCCTTTGTTTTGCGCGTTAGGTACGTTTAATGAATTCGCAGCGGCATTTCGGGCAGGTGATGGAAATTTTTCCTTTTCCGCGGGGAACGCGGACCTTCTGATGGCAGGAGGGGCAATGGTAGATACGAAAATTTTTGTCCTGAGCCGATGTGCGTGTACCCCGAAAAATCCCGGTGACTTTTCTGCGCAGTTCTAAATATTTTAAATTTTCCCGGTATCGTTTGTTGTGATCGCGAGACAGCACGCGGTAATAATTCCAAACTAAAAGAACCAGCGTCAGCCAATACCATAGGCGGCCGCGGAGAATCATGTATAAAATGAGGGTGACAATACCGCATCCCATGATAAAACGGGAAAGCTGGTCGGCGCCATACCGTCCCATCATGAATTGCCGAAATCTTTCTTTCATAACGATACCTCCCAAATCCTTTGCCCCATCGGGCTTGCTTCTTGCTTCCTGCTTCCTCTATTATAAAGGATAAATGTAATAGAAGTATAAAAACTTCAGAAAAATTTAAGGATTTTCTATAAAAATCTTTTCTAGTATACGCTATACTGAAACGGAATTCAAGAAGCCTATGGGAGTTCTTGAATAAAAATTTGTTTAAGGAAAAATTTGATTTGCCAGAACGGGAAAATCATGGTATGCTGATAAAATCTTAAATAATAATAAAGTAAGTATGAAAGGAATCTAAAATATTGGAAGAGTTTCTGCGGACAGAGCTTCTATTTGGGCCAGAGGCAATGGAAAAACTAAGCGCATGCCGGGTGGCTGTTTTTGGAATCGGAGGCGTTGGCGGTCATGCGGCGGAGGCACTGGCTCGCAGCGGGATCGGAGCGATTGATTTGATTGACCCGGATATCGTCTCCGTCAGTAATCGAAACCGTCAGATTGTGGCGCTTCAGAGTACCGTAGGCCGTTATAAAGTAGATGTGATGCGGGAACGAATCTTGGATATCAATCCGGATATAAAAGTACGGGCCATGCGGCTTTTCTATTTGCCGGAGACTGCGGACGATTTGAATTTGGGAGAATATGATTATATTGTAGATGCAGTGGATACGGTGACGGCAAAGTTAGAGCTGGCAGTACGGGCGAGAAAGGCAGAGACTCCGTTGATTAGCTGTATGGGGGCTGGAAATAAATTAGACCCTACGCGGTTTGTTGTGACGGATATCTCGAAAACGTCCGTATGTCCTTTGGCCCGTGTGATGCGAAGAGAGCTGAAAAAGAGAGGGATTTTTTCTTTAAAAGTAGTCTATTCTACGGAACCAGCTAGGACCCCGCTTCCTTGCGAGGAGGAAGACGGACGGCGGGCTGTGCCGGGCAGCGTGGCTTTTGTGCCTTCCGTGGCCGGATTGATTGCTGCTGGTGAAGTTGTCAAAGATTTGGTACAGGAAATATCGTTACCATTAGAAATGAGATAGGAGAGTAAAGTGAAAAGAAAAGTATTGATTATTGGAGACAGCACGTGTGATTTGACGCCTGAAATGCGGGAAAGGCTTTCTGTTGGATTTATGCCGCTGCCGGTGAATGTAGGCTCGGAACCGAGGAAAGACATGGAAAATGTATTTCCCCAGGAGATTTTTGATTATTATAAAAATACCGGAAAACTTTGTACGACTTCCGCGCCGAATTCCATGGATTACCACGAGTTTTGGAAACCGATTCTAGAGCAAAATCCGGATGCGGACCTGATTCATTTTCATATCAGTTCAGAGATGACCAGCACGTTTCAGGCTTCCTATACGGCATCCCAAGAATATAATAATGTATATTCGATTGACACGCGCAGCGTTTCGATTGGCGTGGCTCTTTTAATTCTGGAGGCTTGCGAAATGCGCGATCAGGGGATGAGCGCGCCGGAGATCGTGGAGTCGATTAATGCTATGAAGAAGCGAGTTCATGTCAGCTTTGTGGTGGAATCTATCGAGTTTTTGTGGAAAGGCGGCCGGTGCAGCAATCTTGCCGGGATGGGAGCCAGCCTTTTGAAACTGAGGCCGGGCATTGACATGGTAGATGGGAAGCTGTTAGCAGGAAAGAAATATCGAGGAAGCAACCCGTCTGTATATCGGAAACTGATGGAACAGGCGCTGGCAGGTCGGAAGGATGTGGACACCAGACGCATTTTTGTGGCAAATACTAGTTTCAATGAAGAGGTGAATGCACAGATTGAAGCGGTGATTCGGGAATGCCAGCCGGAGGTGGAGGAAGTGATCACTTTGCAGCCGGGGTGTTCCATCTGCGTACATTGCGGGCCGGGAACAATCGGCGTGGCGTATCTGACAAAGGAGTAAGCTTTTACGCTGGGAACCACGGACGGCAGTCGTGAATGGTTTTTCTCTGGGAAGAGAACGGTGAGGGAGGAAACGGTAATGCTAGAAGTACGGGAGGTGCAGACCCGGAGGGAGAAGAGAATCTTTACTGGATTGAATGAAAAGATGTATCGGAATGTACCTCAGGCAATCCCGGATATTTTATCTGACGAGAGAGATAATTTTGAACCAAAGAAAAATCCTGCTTTTGGGTTTTGTCAGGCAAAACGGTGGCTGGCTTTTCGAGACGGCGTGCCGGTCGGACGGATCGCTGGAATCGTAAACCAGGCAGCCAATGAAAAGTGGGGAACCAAAAGAATTCGTTTTTCTCGATTAGATTTTATCGATGATAAAGAGGTCTCAAAAGCTCTTTTGGAGACGGTGGAGAACTGGGGGCGGACGCTGGGCCTTACGGAAATCCATGGACCGATTGGATTTTGCGACATGGATCAAGAGGGGATGCTGATCGAGGGGTTCGACGAGGACGGCATGATGGTTACGATCCATAACGCGCCTTATTACCAGGAACATTTGGAAAGCCTGGGATATCAAAAGGACGTCGATTGGCTGGAGTTTCAGATTCAGGTTCCGGACCAGGAGTTGGAAACGCTGCGCCGCTTGCAGGAGAGGGCGTTAAAGCGTTATGGACTGCGCCTTGTGGAGCCAAAATCCCGACGGGAACTGAGACCATACATTTCCCGTGCGTTTGATCTTTTAAACCGTACCTATAACGGATTATATGGTACGGTACCCTTGACGCAGGGGTTGGTTCGGAAATATTATCAACAATTTATGCTGCTGATTAATCCGGCGTATGCAAAATTGTTGGTGGATGCACAAGAGGAGCTTGTAGGCCTTGGCTTTGCCGTGCCGTCCATGAACCGGGCGGTAAAAAAGAGCAAAGGACGCTTATTTCCTTTTGGTTGGTACCGAATTTTGCGTGCTCCGTTCCAGAAGGCGGAGGTACTGGATCTTTACCTGGTCGCTGTAGCGCCGGAATACCAGAATAAGGGGCTGGCAGCCGTGCTGCTCTATAGTATGACAAAAGAAGCCCGTAAGCGTGGGATTCGTTTTGCAGAGACGGGGCCAGAGTTAGAAGAAAATAAGCAAGTGCAGGGGTTATGGAAATTTTTTGAAACGCGGCAGCACCGGAGACGGAGGTGCTTTGTAAAAAACTTATAAATTGAGTGATTTTTTTCTCATTTTTCACCAATAAAAAATGAAAAAAAGATCGAAAAGTTAAGGAAATACTTGTTTTTCAAAAAAGCGAATAGTATAATCTTATCGTGATGTGCAGCTAAGGTGGTGGACATCATCTTTGTATATCCAGTCATGAAAATTACCGGCGTAGGAAAAACATGACTTAGGCGATGGCTAAAATGATATCGAGGTCAAAACTCGAACTTAGACATTTTCCAGAAGGAGCGGGACTGTGTAAGAATCGGATGTGTTATGTGGAGTGCGACATAGGAAAACAATATCAGGTTACGGAACAATGCCGAAATGCCGTCTTCTAATCGGAGAGAAAATTCCCATCTAGGAGAATCCCGATGAGAAGCAGCGAGGAAAAATTTTTTCTGGTTCAAAGATTTAAGAAGATATAAAGGAGGAAAAGAGAGTATCATGCGAAACAGAAAACGAAACTTGTCTAGAAAAGCACGCCGACGTATGCTGGCAATAGCGATGTGCGTATGTATGCTTTCTCCCTATTTGGCTGGTACGGTTCAAGCATTCGCACAGGAGGATACCGGTCTGTGTGAACATCATCCGGAGCATACAGCGGAATGTGGTTATATTGCGTCCGAAGAGGGGGCGCCTTGTCTCCATGAACACAATGATGAATGTAATTGGAACGAGGATAGTGAAGATACTACCTGCGCCCATGAGCATGACAGTGCATGCGGCTATGTAGAGCCAGTGATTGGGCAGCCTTGCGGATATGTCTGTGAAATTTGCAATCAAGAGAATGAGACGCAGGTTTCTGCTTGGGAATGGGTAGATGAGGAATCCTATTTGGTTTGGAATGAAGGAAGCAGCCAGTGGTTTCTGGCATTGCCCGGAGCGAGCGCTGAGAATCCTGTGACAGTAGATATTTTGACGCAGATGCTTCCCTCTCAAATCAGGGCTTATCTCGCGGATGGGACCGAACAGATGGTGGATCTGATTTGGGATTTCAGCTCTTTTCCGGAAGAGGGCGCCTATGAAGGGCGCTATTTGCTCCAAGCATCTTTCACTCAGGAATACATTCTGGAAGAAACCGAGATGCCCTTGGCGGTCACTTTGGATTTAGGAGGCGCGGAATTATACGCGCTGGACCCGACGATTTTGGAGAGCCACCAAGTGCAGGGGATCGATCCGGATGAAACAACGGTAAATTTATTTGATTATTGGGTTGACGATAGGGGACAGTCTCCGACGGCGCCCAATGGAGATATCCTGACAAAAGAGGCCGCCAAACATTGGCGGGAAGATGGCAGTAAGGCCAATTTTTCAGGACCAGATAACTGGAATAGAGGGATTAATGAAAACCATCTTCTGCTTTTTGGAGATGGGGTTGTCCACGGAGGACTCTGGAATAAAGGCGCGGGTGAAAATACGAATTATGGAAAAACCTATGCCGGTATGGAAAATATTGTAAAGCCCGTATTAAAGAACGGCTATCCGGAGATCAATATGGATGCCGCGCGGCAGAAATTGACGGGGAATCAGGCGGAAAGAGATTGGACGCTGATTAAGGACTGGAAATTATCCATCGAACAGACGGAGGATCCCAATTTTTCATATGCCAATCAGTCGGAGGAAGTGCAAAATCTAAGCGAAACCGTAATTGCCAATTGGGAAAATCATGCGGGGCAGAGCATTGGAGATGGAACGGAATCTTTGAGTTATCTGTTCGATCCGGAAAAAAATCATAGCAACAAACAGAGCTATACCAACGTGAAGGGTCTGTTCCAGTTGGATGATGAAGGCTATTACTATTACAATATGCGTGAGAATTTCGCCGAATATAATAAGGATGAGAATCGGTTCACGCTTTACGACGCTCCCGCTACCGTGCGTACGGATGGGGTGGGGAGCATCGGGAATTTCTTCCCTTTTAATAATGGTTCGGAAGTATTTAATGGCGTTGATGCGGATGGAAAGCTTACCAGCAGCGTCGCATGTTTTGGAAATACCATGAATCACCATCTGGGGATGACCATAGATATGAACTTCCGTCAGCCAACGGATGGTAAAGTCAATATTGGCGCCAAAGGCAAGGTGCCGATGACCTTTAAATTCGCAGGGGACGATGATATTTGGATCTTTATTGACGACGTTTTGGTCTTAGATCTGGGAGGCGTTCACAGCGAACTATACGGAACGATTGACTTTGCGACCGGGGATATCTATGTTGGCCGAGGATTCGGCGCCGCAGGAGACGACGGGATTCCGGAAGATCCTGCGGGAGCTAAAATGGTGACACATACTACTCTCCGGGATGTGTTCCGGGAGGCGGGTATGGAGGATACTCGTTTCTGGACGGGAAATACGTTTGCCAGCAATACGAACCATACGCTGAAGATGTTTTATCTGGAACGCGGGAACTATGACTCCAGCCTTGCGATCCGGTTTAACCTCCAGCCTCGGCTCTACCAGCAAATCAAAAAGGTAGATCAAAACGGCAATCCGATTCAGGGCGTGGAGTTTGAACTGTATGACGCAAGAAAAGTCGACGCCGGCACGGAAAACGCGCTTCTATGTACGAATGTACATGGCAGGACCAGCGAGGATCCGATCTATGTGGCTCAAGCCGGCAGCAATCAGCCGATCGCAACCCTAAAGACGGGAGCGGATGGCATCGCCCCTTTTGTCAGTTCGGAGACCTCCGCGAAAGATGGGGTAGCAGAACCCTTTAATTTTGCGGATCGTTATAATGAGGAAACAGGCGAGGGAGAATACTATATCCTAAAAGAACGCAACGCGCCGGCAGGTTATCGAACTTTGCCGATTGACGTTGTTCTGGAATATAATCCGGAAACGACCATGCTTTCTGTGTCCAACCGTTGGACGACCGGCGCCTATGCCAGCTTTATCTCTACGATCGCGGGAAACAATACGATTACCTACGGGCATTACAATCCTGCTACTGGGAATGTGGAGAGCAATCCGGCGAAACATGTTTCCTCCGAAGTACAAGAGAAGGGCCTCGTAGTGGCAATTCCCATGCTGATGATGCACCAGAGAACCCAGGAATGGGCCCCTTTGTACGGCGACAATGTAGAGGGATTTCAGGCGGTTTCCTATGATCACGACGACCCTGATCAAGTGGTTGACAATTGGAGGGGAGCGGCGCTGAAAGCCATTTTGTATCAAAGCGCGAAAACGGCTGCAGCCGCGGACGTACAGGACAAATCGTGGACTGCCGACTGGCATTTGACCTGGAATGCAGAGGAACGGCATTTGGAAGGCACGCTGAGCGATTTGCCAGGAAATGCGGCGCGTTACCGCTTAAATAATGCTGCAGATGCGGATATGCGCATGGAGTATGCGATGCTTACTCCGGAAGCTCTGGCGGCGGTGATGGGCGCAGATGCCGTATCTTCCGATCATCATGAGATGTATCTAGATTTGGGCCGTTGTGTCAATCAGTTGGTAAAAGAAAATGGAAAGACTTTAGATGAGGCGGTGGAAGAGATTGCCGGCCGCATCAAATCTGTTTCAGATGCCAGCACAGGAAGCGGATTTGGCTTCAGTTTCCTGAATGTGGATCAGTTTAATCGAAATTTCCGTTCCTTGATCTATGTCCCCAACGAGCAGAGAGAATTGCGGGTATGGAAAGTAGACCAGGATGGAAAATCCGTCAATGGCGTGACGTTTGCGCTGTATGATAATCCAGATTGCACGGGTGATCCGGTTTCTCAGGGGACGACCGCGAACGTGGACGGCCAAAATGGTATGCTGGTATTTGCTCCTTATAACAGCGAGCAGGATGGCTACGCGAAGATGGAGTGGGCCAATTCACTAAATACCGAGTACTATTTGAAAGAAATCAGCGCGCCTGCCGGATATCACCTGAATCCGACGGTGATTCCTGTGATCGTTGGTATTTATTCGATCTATGCCGACGCCGGTACAAAGGATGATGGCGTGACTGTGATGGCAGGAGTGGGTAAGCTGATTCAAACCATGGTCAAATATGCCCATGATGGCGATGTGAATATTACGATTCGGGATATCACTGCGTATGCTCAGGTTCAGGATTCCGGCAAGTTTGACTTGACGGGCTGGACGGATATGGCGCTGTCCGACACGAGCGGCCAGGTGAAGCGGAGCATGAATCTGCATTATAAGAGAAATGAGATGATCGATTATGGCCTCCACGATAAAGACGGCGGAAAGAACTTTTTGCCTTTCTTCGTTACCGATACCGGTTTTATTCGGACACGCGTGGAACAGAACAGCAGTGCGCTGGAACAGGATATGTATGAGGCGCTCAGCCAAACATATTGGGACGATTTAGGCAGCATCGATATTACCAGTTTGTTTAGCCTCCTAAATCTGGTCGTGGTGACGGATCAGATGGAGCCGGATACGCAGACAGGTGAGCTAGTGCTGAGCAAAAAGGTGGTTCATGCCGCCTCGGAGGACGACTATACCAAAAACTTCTCGTTTACCATCACTCTCATTGGCCCAGATGGGAAAAACCTAGAGGGAGAATATTATTTTTACGGTACAGACAAATCGGGATATATTGAGAGCGGAAGTACGATTCCTTTGCATCACGACGAGAGCATTACCATCCTTGGCCTGCCCGCTGGAACAAAATACACGGTGACAGAAGCCAAAGAGGATGGTTGGTACGCACATCCGAAGGAGGGATCGATAGCGGGAACGATCGTTGAGGGCAAGGTGGAGGAAGCAGCGTTTACGAACAGCCGGGAGAGCTGGAAGACTGGCAGTTTGAGCATCAGTAAAACGGTTACCGGAAAGGCTGGAGATCAGACAAAGGAATTCCACTTTATCGTAACCCTGGCTGGAATGGATGGCAGTGAGCTGCCGGACAGCTATCACTATACGGGAAGCAAAAGCGGAACGCTGAGAAGCGGCGATACGATTTCGCTAAAAAGTGGAGAGAGTATTACCATTGAACAGCTGATCGCGGGGACCGGGTATACGGTAACTGAGGTGGAAGCGAATCAAGACGGCTATGAAACCACTTCCAAAAATGAAAACGGAACGATTTCAGATGGTGAGGGCGCAGCGGTTGCCTTTACAAACCATAGAGATGCGGAAAACCCGCCTTCCCCGCCGGATGATCCAAATAAACCAGATAATCCGGGGCATCCCAACGTTCCGGATAACCCGAACTCTTCGGGCACGCCAAAGACCGGCGATAGCAGCAATCTGCACCTTTGGGTTTTGTTAGGCGTATGTACCCTATTGGGCGTATGTATGTTGTTTGGCCTAAAACAGAAGACAAAGAAAAGTAAATAAATAGGTGTCAGCAACGCCGGTAAGTAAGATGGCTTATCGGCGTTGTTGTTTTTGAACCCGTGCCTTGACGGAATTTCAACCAGCGTTTATAATAGGTAAAAAGTCTTTGTTGTTGGAAAAATCAAGAAAAATTACAAAAAGGGAACAGGGCAATGGAAGAAAAGGAACAAAAACAACAGGTGGAAAAATCCAAAGAGACCGATGGTCCGGTCAGTGAAAACTGGGCGGAAGAAGCCATGCAGGAATTGTTAGACTTTTGGGAAGAACAGGGCGTGTATATTCGAGAATAACCTTAGAAAAAGAGGATGCCGGCACTCGCGTGCCGGCGCGTTATGAAAAAAGTTTTGCTAGTTAACAAGTTCATTTGTTATAATTAGATATTAAAAGAGAATTGTGAAATTTTTTGATGGATTATGTGAACAAAATGTAAACTTTTCAGAGAAAGGGGAAACGATGGAGGAAAATACCGTTTCTAAGAATTTTATTGAACAGATGATTGACCAGGATTTGAAAGAGGGGGTCTATGACCATGTGCAGACACGTTTTCCTCCGGAGCCAAACGGATATCTGCATATCGGCCATGCTAAAGCGATCCTGTTAAATTATGATCTTGCAAAAGAATATGGCGGCAAGTTTAATATGCGGTTTGACGATACGAATCCGACGAAAGAGAAGCTGGAATTTGTCGAAGCCATTCAGGAAGATATCAAGTGGCTGGGAGCCGACTGGGAGGAACGGCTATTTTTTGCCTCCGATTATTTTGAAGAGATGTACGAATTGGCCGTCAAACTGATCAAAAAGGGAAAAGCCTATGTGTGTGATTTGACTCCGGATGAGATTCGGGAATACCGTGGGACTTTGACGGAGCCGGGAAAAGAAAGCCCGTACCGGAATCGCCCTGTAGAGGAAAACCTGAAGCTTTTTGAAGAGATGAAAGATGGCAAATATGCGGACGGGGAGAAGGTGCTTCGGGCCAAGATTGATATGGCGTCTCCTAACATCAACATGCGGGACCCGATCCTTTACCGGGTAGCCCACATGAGCCATCATCGGACGGGAGATCGCTGGTGCATCTATCCGATGTATGATTTTGCCCACCCAATTGAAGATGCCTTAGAGCATATCACCCATTCGATCTGTACCTTGGAATTTGAAGATCATCGCCCCCTATATGATTGGGTCGTGCAGGAGTGTGAGTTTGAGGAACCGCCCCGTCAGATCGAGTTTGCAAAGCTCTATCTGAAAGATACGGTTACCGGCAAGAGATATATCAAACGATTGGTGGAAGATGGAATCGTGGACGGCTGGGACGACCCTCGTCTGGTCAGCATCAGTGGGTTGCGCCGCCGCGGATATACGCCGGAGTCCATTCAGATGTTTGTGGACTTATGCGGCGTGTCCAAGAGCCAGAGCGTGGTGGATATTGCGATGCTGGAGTATTGCATCCGCGAGGACTTAAAGCTGAAACAGCCCCGGATGATGGCTGTACTGGACCCGGTAAAGGTGATCATTGATAATTATCCGGAAGATCAGATCGAATATATGGATGTACCAAATAACCTGGAGAACGAGGAACTGGGAAGCCGAACGGTTCCCTTTGCCAGAGAGCTTTATATTGAGCGGGAAGACTTTATGGAGGAACCTCCGAAAAAATATTTCCGTCTCTTCCCTGGCAACGAAGTACGCTTGATGAACGCCTATTTTGTGACCTGTCAGAGTTATGAGAAGGACGAGGACGGCAGAGTTTCCGTGATTCATTGTACCTATGACCCGGAGACGCGCAGCGGCAGCGGTTTTACTGGCCGTAAGGTAAAAGGAACCATCCATTGGGTGGCAGCGCCCACGGCTAAGAAAGTAACGGCGCGGCTTTATGAAAATATTGTGGATCAGGAAAAAGGGATGTTTGCCGAGGATGGCACGCTGAATTTGAACCCCAATTCTCTGGTGGTGCGGGAAAACTGCTATGTGGAACCCGCTTTGGCAGAGGCAGTGGTAGGAGATCGCTTCCAGTTTGTAAGAAATGGCTATTTTTGCGTGGATTCCAAGGATTCCAAGCCGGGAGAACCGGTATTTAACCGAATTGTGTCTTTGAAAAGTTCCTTTAAGATCGAGAAAAACGTATGATGGAATTATTGGTTCCTTTTGATGATAAATCTGCTCCTATATATGAGCAGATTTATCGCTTTATAAAAGAAGAGATTCAACAAGGAAGGATCTTGGCTCATACGAAGCTGCCGTCAACCAGACAGCTTTCTAAAAACCTTGGCGTCAGCCGCAGTACCGTGCAGTTGGCCTATGACCAGTTAACCGCGGAAGGGTATCTGGAACCGGAGGCATGCCGAGGATACTTTGTTGCGGAGATCGACGTCCTGCTTTCTATGGATGAAAAGGAAAGCGGATGCCGAGAGGCGAGCGTTTTGCCGGTAGAAGAAAAGGCAGAGAGGAAGATCGATTTTTCACCCCGCGGAATTGACCTGGATCATTTTCCTCTTCACACTTGGCGGAAGCTTTCCCGTGAAACCTTGACCATGGCCAACAAAAATTTGTTTACCAGCGGAGAGCCCAAAGGAGAGTTGGCGTTACGTCAGGCAATTTGCCGGTATCTGCAGTCGGCCCGCGGCGTTACCTGCTTGCCGGAGCAGATGATTGTTGGCGCGGGAAGCGAATATCTTTTGATGTTGTTGAATCAAATCTTGGGAAATCATAAGATTGCTATGGAAGATCCGACCTATAAGCAGGCGTACCGGGTTTTCCGGCGTCTTGGCCATCCGGTAGTCCCAGTCCCCATGGATAAAAATGGGATGGAAGTAGAGGCACTGCGTAGTTCCGGCGCAAAGATCGCGTATATTATGCCTTCGCACCAATATCCGACGGGGATTGTAATGCCGATTCGCCGGAGGCAGGAGCTTTTGAACTGGGCAGGGGAGGTCGACGGGCGGTATATCATTGAGGATGATTACGACAGTGAGTTTCGTTATCGGGGAAAACCGATTCCAGCTTTGGGCGGCTTTGACCAAAAGGAGAGGGTGATCTATTTGGGGACCTTTTCCAAGGCGGTGGCCCCGGCGATTCGAGTCAGCTTTTTGGTGCTTCCCAAACATCTCATTGGGCGATATCAGGAAAACTGTGGATTTTATTC
Source organism: Hominifimenecus sp. rT4P-3 (assembly GCF_051055405.1). Classification (GTDB taxonomy): domain Bacteria; phylum Bacillota; class Clostridia; order Lachnospirales; family Lachnospiraceae; genus Pseudolachnospira. The sequence continues at coordinate 1,285,116 of NZ_CP167068.1, forward strand.
TTCCACGGTATCCCGTGTGGATCAGGAAATACTGCGGCGTTTTTTGGAAGAGGGATATTTTGAGCGCCATCTGAATCGGATGCGGGGGATTTACCGAAATAAGCACGATAAATTGATTGGTGAATTGGAACCTTTGGAGGACCGCTTTCTTATTCAAGGGGATATGGCCGGTCTTCACGTGCTTTTGGAATCGAAACAAGGCCGGACGGAACGGGAACTCTTAGAAGCGGCGGAAGCAGCGGGCGTTCGAGTCTACGGTTTATCCTCCTATTTTTTAGCGCCAGATCAAAGAGAAAGCCATACAGTAATCTTAGGTTATGCCAATTTGACGCAGGAGCAGATTGAAGAAGGAATCCGGAAGTTGGATTTGGCGTGGAGATAAGAAATCTTTCATTGGCACAAAGGCGCGAAATCAAAGAGGAGCAAAATCATCGAGATCGATGGGTTTGCTCCTCTTTATGAACCTATGTTATTTGGCATGTTGGAAAAAAATCATTCCTTTATTTCATCCGCGATCTCTTCCGCAGTTTTGGTAACGGTTTCTTTGATTTCCCCGGCGGCGGATTTGACTTGATCGGTAACTGTGGAGGCTTTTTCCTTCATATCCTCCATGTGATCCTGCGCACACTCTTTGGCGTCGCATATTTTTTCCTTGGTCTCTTCTTTGAAATCATCGAAGAGATCTTTCAGGTCTTCTTCAAAAGTATCGCCATTTTCGTCTTCTTGCTCGATTTCCACTTTTAATTTATCTTTTTTCATCAGATAGGCAATGCCTCCTACGACAGCGCTGGTGATAGCGGTAAAGCAGACAAACTTTCCTAATTTCTTCATGGGAATATCCATCCTTTCCTAAATAAATTTCCATTTTTGGAATAAGGTACCTTGTTTTGCTAATTGAAGGTAGTAACATTGTAGTATAAATCTGGTGGATTGAAAAGGGGGAAAAGTAAAAAAACAAAAAAAAGAGAGAAAAACAGAGAAAACAGGATATATATATGAGGAAATGGGTAAAATATAGGAAATTAGGACGTTGCAATTCCTGCGTTAAATGAATAAGATATACACAGTAATTAGCACTCGACAGAAATGAGTGCTAACAGAGAAAGAAAAGATTTGGTAAGAACAGGAGGACAGATCATATGAAGTTATTACCTTTAGGCGACAAAGTCGTATTAAAACATGTGGCAGCAGAAGAGACGACAAAGTCCGGCATTATCCTGACCGGAGCTCCCAAGGAGAAACCTCAGCAGGCAGAGGTCGTTGCCGTTGGTCCTGGTGGAATGGTAGACGGTAAGGAAGTAAAGATGGAAGTAAAAGCTGGCGATATGGTTATTTATTCCAAATATGCCGGCACTGAGGTGAAACTGGACGAGGAAGAATATATCGTTGTGAAGCAGAGCGACATTGTTGCAATCGTAGAAAAATAAGGAGGCTGATTTATCATGGCAAAGGAAATTAAATATGGCGCAGAAGCAAGAGCTGCTTTGGAAGCCGGCGTTAATCAATTGGCAAATACCGTTCGCGTAACCTTGGGACCGAAGGGAAGAAACGTTGTTTTGGATAAATCCTTTGGCGCTCCGTTGATTACCAACGACGGTGTTACCATTGCGAAAGAGATCGAGCTGGAAGACGGCTTTGAGAATATGGGCGCTCAGTTGATCAAGGAAGTTGCGTCCAAGACCAACGATGTGGCCGGCGACGGCACCACGACCGCTACCGTTTTGGCTCAGGCCATGGTAAACGCTGGTATGAAGAACCTGGCTGCCGGCGCCAATCCGATCATCCTGAGAAAGGGTATGAAAAAAGCGACGGAGAAGGCGGTAGAGGCTATTAAAGAAATGAGCAAGCCGATCAGCGGCAAGAACCAGATTGCCCGCGTGGCTGCGATTTCTGCCGGCGACGATGCGGTAGGCGAGATGGTTGCCGAGGCTATGGAGAAGGTTTCCGGAAACGGCGTGATCACCATCGAAGAGTCCAAGACCATGCAGACCGAGCTGGATTTGGTAGAAGGTATGCAGTTTGACCGCGGTTATCTGTCCGCTTATATGTGCACCGATATGGAAAAGATGGAAGCAAATCTGGAAGATCCCTGCATCCTGATTACCGATAAGAAGATTTCCAATATTCAGGAGATCCTGCCGCTGTTGGAGCAAGTGGTTCAGAGCGGAAGAAAGCTGCTGATTATTGCGGAAGATATTGAAGGAGAAGCTCTGACGACATTGATTGTCAATAAGCTGCGCGGCACCTTTACCGTTGTGGGCGTAAAGGCTCCTGGCTACGGCGACAGAAGAAAAGAAATGCTGAAAGATATCGCTGTTTTGACCGGCGGTCAGCTGATCTCCGAGGAACTTGGCTACGAGCTGAAAGATGCGACCATGGATATGCTGGGTCGTGCGAAATCCGTCAAGGTAACGAAGGAGAATACGATCATTGTAGACGGTCTTGGCTCCAGCGAAGACATCCAGGCTAGAATCGGACAGATCAGAGCCCAGTTGGCAGAGACCACTTCCGAGTTTGACAAAGAGAAATATCAGGAGAGATTGGCCAAGCTGTCCGGCGGCGTAGCGGTAATCCGTGTCGGCGCTGCAACCGAAACCGAGATGAAGGAAGCGAAGCTTCGTATGGAAGATGCTCTGGCAGCTACGAGAGCTGCTGTGGAAGAGGGCATCATCACCGGTGGTGGTTCTGCTTATATCCATGCCGCTAAGGAAGTTGAAAAGATGGCAAAAGAGATGAGCGGAGACGAGAAGACGGGCGCAGAGCTTGTTTTGAAAGCTTTGGAGGCTCCTCTGTTCCACATCGCTGCCAATGCAGGTTTGGAAGGCGCCGTTATCATCAACAAGGTAAAAGAGTCCGCCGTTGGCGTTGGCTTTGACGTTTTGAACGAAGCCTATGTCGACATGATCGAAGCTGGCATTCTGGACCCTGCCAAGGTAACCAGAAGCGCGCTGCAGAATGCAACCAGCGTAGCTTCTACGCTGCTTACCACCGAGTCCGTGGTTTCCACCATCAAAGAGCCGAAGGCTCCGGCGATGCCTGACCCGGGCATGGGAATGATGTAATTCCTGTTTTTTATCAAATAAAAAATACGAGCCGCAGTTTTGCCGGAGTTGCTGGCAAGACTGCGGCTTTTTTGTTTCATAGGGCTTCTGACAACTGCCCCTAGAGAAATTTTCTCAGGTTTTTGTCCAGCTTTCTTGACATCCGCGGTTAGTTTTGCTACACTCGTAACAATACAATAGACGATAGAAGGAGAGCACGATAATGGGGAAGATTATTGGCGAAGGAATTACTTTTGATGATGTGCTGCTGGTGCCGTCTTATTCAGAAGTCACTCCCAATATGGTAGATGTTTCTACCCACCTGACGAAAAAAATCAAACTGAACATACCGATGATGAGCGCCGGTATGGATACAGTAACCGAACACCGCATGGCTATTGCTATGGCGAGACAGGGCGGAATCGGGATTATTCATAAGAACATGTCGATTGAGCAGCAGGCCGAGGAAGTGGATAAGGTGAAACGTTCCGAGAATGGAGTAATCACCGATCCCTTTTATCTTTCCCCGGATCACACGTTGGCGGACGCCAATGAACTGATGGCGAAGTTTCGCATCTCCGGCGTTCCGATTACCAGGGGAAAGAAGCTGGTCGGCATCATTACAAACCGCGATTTGAAATTTGAAGAAGATTTTACAAAGAAGATCTCCGAGTGCATGACTTCTGAAGGCCTAGTAACCGCCCAGGAGGGCATTACGTTGGAAGAGGCCAAGAAGATTTTGGCGAAAGCCAGAAAAGAGAAGCTTCCGATCGTAGATCAGGATTTTAATCTGAAAGGCCTGATTACGATTAAAGATATCGAAAAACAGATCAAGTACCCGCTGTCTGCGAAGGACGATCAGGGACGCCTGCTTTGCGGAGCGGCGGTTGGAATCACCGGCAATATGATGGAGCGGGTGGACGCTTTGGTCAACGCCAAGGTAGATGCCATCGTCATCGATTCCGCCCATGGTCATTCGAAAAATATTTTAGATGCGGTCCGTGCGATCAAAGCCAAGTATCCGGAGCTGCAGGTGATTGCCGGAAATGTGGCGACTGCGGAGGCGACAAAGGCATTGATTGAAGCGGGTGTGGATGCAGTAAAAGTAGGAATTGGCCCTGGCTCGATCTGTACGACTCGTGTGGTAGCAGGTATCGGCGTTCCTCAGATTACGGCGGTCATGGATTGCTATGAAGCGGCGAAGGCCAGCGGAGTTCCGATTATTGCAGATGGAGGAATCAAGTATTCCGGCGATATGACGAAGGCGATTGCGGCGGGAGCAAATCTCTGCATGATGGGCTCCATGTTTGCCGGCTGTGATGAGAGCCCGGGAACCTTTGAATTATATCAGGGAAGAAAGTACAAGGTGTATCGTGGCATGGGTTCGATTGCCGCGATGGAAAATGGCAGTAAGGACCGTTATTTCCAGAATGACGCAAAGAAATTGGTTCCGGAAGGCGTAGAAGGACGCGTGGCTTACAAGGGAACGGTGGAGGATACCGTATTCCAGTTGATCGGCGGTCTGCGCGCCGGAATGGGGTATTGCGGAGCTCCGACGATTGAGACTTTGAAGGAAAATGGCCGCTTTATCAAGATTTCGGCAGCATCCCTAAAGGAAAGTCATCCCCATGACGTGCATATTACGAAAGAAGCACCAAACTATAGTATCGATGAATAAATTGTAATAAGCAAAAAAGAAAGCACCAACTTTGTGTTAAGATGACGTTTGAGAAAGCCGTGTCAATGCAAAGAGCGGTGCTTTCTATGTGAAATGAGACGAGGAGAAGAAAGATGAGAAAGTGGTCCAGCCGAATCATATGTTTATTGCTTGCTGTCTTTTTGGCAGGAAATAGCGTTGTCTACGGCAGCGCGCTTCCAGCCGAATCGTCTATCATAGCGGAGGAAAGCAGCGCTTCGGAAGGAGAAACAGCGGAGGAAAGCATTCCTGAACCAGTTTCTTTTTCGGAAGAAACTTCCATTTCAGAAGAAACTGTGCAAGAGACAGCTTTGCAAGAAGAACGTGGTCAGGGAGATGAGTCGCAGGAACAAGCGTTGCAGGAAGAACTTTCCTGGACAGAAGCAGATACAGAGGAGATTTTAAGCCTGGAATTGGACCATTATGGGTCCACACAGAGCCTTGCGCTCTCCTCAAAGGGCGCCGCCCGTTCCATTGACAATGTGATTGTGTTCCTGCGGTTTCAAGATACAGGGGAATACATTACGGAGCAGAAAGCAGAAAACGTAAATAAAACCTTCAATCAAGATGAAAATTCTTTGAAGAAGTATTTGTCGCGTATTTCCTACGGCCGTTATCAGGTGGATACTTCCTTTTTCCCCCGTAATGCGGACGGAAGCTATTATTCGGTAGAACTTTCCCATACCAGCGACTATTTTAAAAAGCAGTATGTGAAATCCGACGGTACCCTCAGCGAAGGATATACCAGCGATCAGAGAATCGAAAGAGAGCGGGAACTGGTTACGGAAGCAATGACGGCAGTGCGCAGCCAACTGGATGCTTCTGATTTGGATTTGGATACCGATGGGGATGGTGTGATTGACTCCATCTCTTTTGTGCTGCCGGTTTACGGTGCATGTGGAATCGAAAATATTTGCCACGGAGATCTGCTTTGGCCGCATAAGATTGACTCCTGGATCAATGTACCAGTGAAGGGACTTTATGTCAAAACTTATACTATATTAAACCGGGGAAGCGAGAATATCGGGATTTTTGGCACATATAAGCGGTCTTCCCAGACGGTAATTCATGAATATCTGCATTCCATGGGCGCGCCGGATTTATATCGGGTTACAGACCAAAATGCGAAACCGATGGGTCCCTGGGATATCATGGATGGAGGCGGGATGGAGCCGCCGAATCTTTCCGCATATTATCAACGGGAGTTCTTTGGATATGGAGCGCCTCTGCAGGTGATTTCCGAGACAAGAAAGAATATCACTTTGGCCGCAGCTCAGTATACGGATCCCAATGAAGTGTATGCGATAAAGGTGCGTTCACCTCTCCGCGAGGATGCGTCCTTTATTATTGAGAACCGGCCGGTAGAATCGGGAAATACGGAACAGAAGAATGGGGGACTTTTGGTTTATCGCATCAACGAAAGCAAAACCGGTCCCAGCGCTTGGGATGGAAATGCGATGGGGCCGCCGGACTTTATCTATGCCTTTCGGCCTGGGGAAAGCGGGTATCATGTTGGCGATGGAGAGATCGGTTATGCTACGCTTTCCGCGGACAATGCGAAGGGTTTTACCTCTCTGGGAAAAGCGTTGGGGAAGGAAAACCCCGGCTATGACAGTGGGATTATTTATTATGCCGATGGAGCGAACAGTGGAATTATTGTGGATCATATCCGGAAAAATGCGGATGGGTCGATTACCTTTGATTTGACGGTGCCAGAGGCTTTAAAAGGAAACGGAACGGCGGCGCAGCCCTATGAGATCTATACGGCCAGCGATCTGGCGGCGATTGGGGCGGCACAGCGGGGAGAATGGTACCGGCTGATGAATCACCTGGATTTGTCCGGCAGCAATTTTCTTATGGTCCCCAGTTTTAAGGGGATTTTGGATGGAAATGGAAAAACCATTTCCGGTCTTACCGTCTCCGGCGATCTGAGCGCTGGCCTCGTGGAACTGTTGGAAGCAGGCGCAGCCATCCGAAATGTGACCTTTCAAAATCCAAAGGTTAAAGCTGGCAGTGGATATGCGGGGATTGTGGCGATGTCTTTTGGGGAGATTTCCGGCGTCGTGGTGGAGGGAGGCAGTATTTCTTCCAATAGCCGGGCAGGCGGGCTCGTCGGATTTTTGATGCAGGGCGGCCTCCTTGATAGCTGTCGGACGTCGGCTGTTGTGACAGCCCCTGAGGCAGGCGGGCTATGCTCCTATGTGCAGGAGTCTGAGATTCGAGACTGCTTTGCTGCAGGCCCGGTGAAAGGAACCGGAAGCAGTCCGATTTTAGGAGGTGTCTTTGCGAATGTAGTGGATGTCTCCAACAAAAGTATGGTTTTTTCCAGGGTGTACTGGGATGTGGCAGCTACCGGCCAGGAGATAACGGGACGTACTTGGATGGCGTCGTCTGGCAAGATCTTTTCTGGCACCACGGGTATCCGGATGACGTCGTCCTCTCTGGGAACCGTAGGGGATACCGGCTGGGCTTCGATTGAACGAAAAGGAACGCTTTCGGCGCCTGCGGGACGCTGGAGCAGTTCCGCGTCTAGGATTCTATCTGTCGGTTCTTCTTCCGGAAATTTGCAGGCATTGGCACAGGGCAAGGCCTCTTTGTATTATACCTTTTCCTTGGGACGCGCAACCTGTGTGCTGAAACGAGATTTTACGATTGCTCCGAAGCAAACGACGGGGACGACGCCTTCGGATCCTGTAGGAGATTTTGTCACCCGGCTGTATCAGCTAGTTTTAGGGCGGACGCCGGATGCTGGAGGATGGCGTTCCTGGAAAAATGTTTTGGTGGAACGCCGGGAAAGCGGAACGGGCGTTGCCTTTGGCTTTATCTTCAGTGAGGAATATAGACGGAAAAATACATCGGACGCCGACTATATTGAACTGCTTTATCGAACGATTTTAGGCAGGGCTTCTGATGCGGGCGGAAAGGCTTTTTGGCTGGAGAGAAGCGCCCAGGGGATGAGCCGCTATGGATTGTTCGCGGGATTTGCAAATTCGCAGGAGTTTCGGAATCTTTGTCAGAGATACGGTATTGACGCGGGTTCTTATACATCCCCGGAAGTGGTAGATCAAAATCCGGATGTAACGGCTTTTGTATCCCGTATGTATACGGTATGTCTGGGGAGGCGTTTTGATAAGAATGGGCTATATGATTGGACCGGACGTCTGCTTCGCCACGAGTTTGGCGGCGGTGAACTGACGAAAGGATTCTTTTTCAGCCGGGAGTTTATCGGCAAAGGCCATTCGGACCGTCAGTACGTGACTCTGCTTTATCGGACGATGTTTAACCGGGAACCGGATTCCACTGGCATGGAAGGATGGTGCCGGATATTGGCCTCTGGCGGCAGCCGGGAGGAAGTGTTAGACGGCTTTATTTACAGCCAGGAATTTGCCAAATTGTGCCAGAAATATGGGATTGAGAGGTAGGATGAAGGAGACAGGTATGAAACATGTGATCCATGAAATCGATCCTGTTTTTGACGCAGCCTCCCGGATATTGATTCTCGGCAGCTTTCCATCTGTCAAGTCACGGGAGGGGCAGTTTTTCTATCACCATCCCCAAAATCGGTTTTGGGCGGTTTTGAGCCGGGTACTGGGCGTGCAAAAGCCGGAAACCATAGAACAAAAGAGAGCCTTTTTGCTGCAAAATAAGATTGCGGTTTGGGACGTGATTGCATCCTGTGATATCGAGGGGTCCAGCGACAGCAGTATTCGGAATGTAGTACCCAATGATCTGAGCAGAATCCTAGCGCAATCGGAGGTATGTCAGATTTTTGTAAACGGAAAAACGGCCGCCCGTCTGTATCAGAAATACTGTGAACAACAGACGGGCCGGCCGGCTCTTACGCTTCCTTCCACAAGCCCAGCCAATGCAGCCTGGAGCTTAGAACGATTGATCGAGGCTTGGCGGGAGGCATTTCAGGATATATTGTGATGAATGCTGCAAAAGGGGACGAATCGTCCCCTTTTGCTTTCTTATTCGCTCTGTATTTGCTTTTTCAGCCAGCGTCCGGTATCGCTTAGATCATGATCTGCCCATCCGCTCGTCTTTTGGCAGGAGGAGCGAAGGAGAGCGGATGTCTCGCCTTTGTTGGATAGATTCCATCCGGCATAGGAGAGATTGTATTCGTCTATGAGCTGAAACCATTTTTCTGCCTGGCGATAGTCGATGGCGCCATTGCCGGAGGCATCGCAGATGCTGAACTCCGTGATAAAGAGCGGGAGCCCCTTGTTGAGAGCGGTTCGCGCTTTTTCTCGCAGGAAATCCGTGTGGGTGGCCGCATAAAAATGCAGGGAATACATCAGGTTTCCATAGCCTTTGATCGGGTTGCGCGCCGCAGCGTCCACATCCTGTGACCAGGTTGGCGTGCCGATTAGGATGACGGCGTCGGGGTCATTGGCACGGATGACGGGAATGATTTCTTCCGCATACCTTTTGATTGTATCCCAGGATACTCCGCCGTTTGGCTCGTTGCAAATTTCATAGAGGACGTTGCGGTGATCCCGATATTTCCTTGACATTTCAGAGAAGAAGCTTTTTGCTTCTTCTTTGTGCGTCATGGGGTTCCCGTCGCTTAAAATATGCCAATCGATGATGGCGTACATGCCCAGCTCGGTAGCATAGGAAACGCCGTCATCAATGCGTGCTTTCAGCTGCCCACGGTCCCCGCCGGAACAGTAGCCGCCGTATTCTTCTGTGTACAGCGCCAGACGGATCAGATTAGCGCCCCAATCATCCCGTAAGGTACGGAACGCGTCCAGACTGACGTATTGAGGAAACCAGGCCAGACCGTGGGTGCTGATACCGGTTAGCTGGAACGGTTCGCCATTTTGATCGATGAGGTTCGTGCCGGACACGGAGAGTGCGCCATGACGCTCTAAGGGCGTGCTGCTGTCAGACGGAATTCGTCCGCCGGCCTCCAAAGGAACCTGATATTTACTGCAAATTTTCTGAAACTCCACGGAATAGGCAAAGCCATAAAATACTTCTGCTCTTGATTTCCCGGAAGCTAAGCGTTGCATCCAGTCTTGAAAACCGGAGGAATCCGGTTCCCTATCCAGGAAGGTGCGGTAGAGTACCTTCAGGTAGTCCTCATTGGAAAGGTTTCGGTTTAACAGCTCCCGGGAAAAAATAAAACCGTAGGCTGCCTCCATTGCTCCGCAGTTTCCAGAGAGGATTCGACTGCACCAATCATTTAAGCCGCCTTCATCGGGTTCCCGTTTTAGGCACAACCGGTAACAGCGAACCAAAAAGCGAGTAATCCCTTCATTTTGGTCCCGCGGGGCTGTTAGTTGAACATTTCCTCGGATAATACCATATCGTTGGCAGATCCCGGTAAATTCCTGTGATTCGGCAAAACCGCGGAAAACGTACAGCCGGGAAAGGCCGCTGTCTAAGACCGCCTGCCAGTTTGCCATTCCGGAAGCATCCGGTTCCCGGTCCAGAAATGTTGCATAGAGCAAGCGGACGTATTCCGTATTAGAAATATTTCGAGACCGAAACTCCACGCTTTCGATGAAGCCCTGCGCCACTTTTGCGCCTTGCTCACGACCAGATATCAGCGCATCCGTCCAACCGCGAAAGCCCACGGCGTCCGGTTCCCGCTGCAATAGATTTTGGTAAAGGCGGGTGACAAAGGCCTCCACTGGATTCTGGGCGGCTGCTGTCTCCGGGATAGCGGTGAGAAATAAAGCAGCGCATAAAAAAGTAATGAGAAAACATTTGGTTCTTTTTTGAAATTGGGAAAAGTATCGGATGATTTTCCCCTCCCTTCCATGGTTGCTTTTTTTATTGTATCGAAAAAGAGAGGGTTGCGCAAGATCTGTTTTTTCTTGGAACCTGGAATAGAAAAACCCGCGGCCAATTCGACGAAAAATCGAAGAGCGCCGCGGGTTACGTTCGAATTATATTTTACCGTTTCGCAGGAGCGAGCGGGATTTTATTTGATCAGCAGTCCGCCGTAGGTCAAAAACAGAGGTGCAAACACCAAAGATACGACGGTCATCAGTTTGATCAGGATGTTGATGGACGGGCCAGAGGTATCCTTGAAAGGATCGCCGACGGTATCGCCGACAACGGCGGCTTTGTGAGCCTCGCTTCCCTTTCCACCGTGGTTGCCTTCCTCAATATACTTTTTCGCGTTGTCCCAGGCTCCGCCGGCATTGCTCATGAAGATCGCCATCAGGACGCCGGTAACCAGAGAGCCGGCCAGCAGTCCGCCCAGGGCGGAGGTGCCGAGAAGCAGTCCGACAACCAGGGGAGCGAGTACCGCCATGATACCGGGAATCAGCATCTCTTTCAATGCGGAAGTGGTGGAGATGGCCACGCAGGACTTGTAGTCCGGTTTGCCGGTTCCTTCCATGATGCCAGGGATGGTCTTGAACTGGCGGCGCACTTCCTCGATCATGCTGTAAGCCGCTTTGGAAACCGATTCCATGGTCATAGCGGAGAATAGGAACGGCAGCATACCGCCGATCAGAAGGCCGATGGTAACGTTGGAATCCAGGATATTGATGGCAGTCAGTCCAACTGCCTGTGCGTAAGAAACAAACAAAGCCAGGGCAGTCAGAGCGGCGGATCCAATGGCAAAGCCTTTGCCCATGGCGGCCGTGGTGTTTCCGACTGCATCCAACTTATCGGTAATTTCACGGACAGAATGATCGAGACCGGACATCTCGGCGATACCGCCAGCATTATCCGCGATCGGACCATAGGCGTCTACCGCTACGGTGATACCGGTGGTGGACAGCATACCTACGGCAGCCAAGGCGATACCGTATAAGCCGGCAACCTGATAGGAGACAAAGATGCCGACGCAGATCAGGAGAATCGGGACACAGGTGGACATCATGCCGACTGCCAAACCGGAAATGATGGTGGTGGCAGCGCCGGTCTCAGATTGATCTGCAATTTTCTTTACGGATTTGTAATCGCCGGAGGTATAGATCTCGGTAACAATACCGATGATCAGACCGACGACTAAGCCGGAGATGATGGCGATTGCCGGCTGGAAACCGTCAAAGAACAGTTTGCTTAAGATCAGAGAACCAATCACAACCAGAACGGCGGATACATAAGACCCCATTTTCAGAGCCTTATGAGGGTTTGCGTTTTCATTGCCGCGGACAAAGAAGGTAGCGATGATGGAAGCCAGGATACCGACAGCGGCTAATACCAAGGGGAATACGGCGCCTGCGCCGGTAAACGCGCCTTCTACCAGGATACCTAAGGTCAGGGCAGAGACCAGAGCGCCTACATAAGACTCGAACAGGTCAGCTCCCATGCCGGCTACGTCGCCGACGTTATCGCCCACGTTATCCGCGATAACGGCAGGGTTTCTCGGATCATCCTCCGGAATACCGGCTTCTACCTTGCCAACCAGATCCGCGCCTACATCGGCAGCTTTGGTGTAAATACCGCCGCCTACACGGGCAAACAGGGCGATCGAGGATGCTCCTAAGCTGAAGCCGGAGAGGATTTCCACCTGACCAGTGATCGCATAGATCACGCTGCATCCAAGAAGACCAAGGCCAACCACGCACATACCCATCACGGAGCCTCCGCCAAAGGCGACTCCCAGGGCCTTGTTCATGCCGCCGGTTCTGGCCGCATTGGCCGTGCGGACATTGGCTTTTGTGGCGACGGTCATGCCGGCATAGCCTGCGGCAACCGAAAAGACGGCGCCTACCAAAAAGCAAACCGCGGTCAGCCAGTTAATGCCAAAGCCGATGGCGACGAAGAGAACAGCAACGAAGATGACTAGAATCCGGTATTCTGCAAAGAGAAACGCTCTAGCGCCTTCGCTGATGGCAGCCGCAATTTCTTTCATGCGGTCGGTGCCTTCTTCCTGCTTGGAAACGTTGCTTGCCTTAAGCAGGGCGAATAGCAGGGCCAGCACGCCGAGAACGGGTGCTGCATACAGTAACTTTTCCATAGTGTTTCAGTCCTTCCTATATGTTTTTATACTCTATGACGTAAATACGATCATACAACAAAATTAAATTTTTGACAAGCCTTATTGGATGAGAAATCCAGAAAAAGTCAAGAACGGATGTTTGCGTTCCTTGAAAAATATGTTATACTAAAACAGATATAACTTTTGGCGGCACCATCACCATATAAGGAAAACCAGCGATCCAGGAATTCGATGAGTTTTGCTTGACACAACTTGGAGAGCAGCTATAATTAAGTATGTTGCTGCTTCCTATTTATAAGGAAAAACGGGGAATTTAGGAGGGATTGAAACATTGGCACAGGCAAAAAGAAAACCGTCTTCGGGGAGCAAAAAGAAAACGGCTTCTTCCCGAAAGCCGGCTGCAAAAAAGTCTTCCAGAAAAAGGAATTCTGCCAAAAATCAGAGCAGTGGAATTGGAAAAGAGATTGGTATTTTAGTGGCGTTTGCAATCGCTGTCATCTTGTTTTTAGGAAATATGGGCATGGCCGGAAGTATTGGGGCGGGGTTAAAATCGGTTCAGTTCGGACTTTTTGGCACCGTAGCTTGGATATTTCCTATTTATTTCTTTTGGGCGGTTTGCTTTGCCGCTTCCAACGGAAGTGATTATCCAGTCGCCGCATTTTTAAAAATTTTGGTATTAGGAATGACCCTGGTGACCTTGTGTGGGATTTTAGAACTTTTGGGAGCCCGCAGCCTTGGGACATCCTATGGATTAAAGGATTACTATGAGATGGGCGCCGAAGGGATGAACGGAGGCGTCTGCGGCGGTATTTGGTATCGACTGTTGGTGCCGACGTTAGGCGTGCTTGGCGCTTATGTAATTTTGGTGGTTTTGACCATTGCGGGCGTTGTTTTTGTCACCGGGAAATCATTTATACGTCCCCTTCATGAGAGGGGGGCCCGTGTGATGAGCTCTGCCAAGGAAGATATGGCTCGGATGCGGGAAGAGCAGGCGCTTCGTGCGGCGAAAAAGCAGGAAGCCCGGCGTTTGCGCACGGAGCAGCTCCGAGAGGAACGGATGCGGGTGGAGCAAAAGGTTCAAGGCGTGGACTTGGAACATATTACTCTGGCGGAACCAGCCAGTGACGAAGTTTTGGAAGAAGCTGTTTCCAAACAAAAGGACCGCAAAATGGAGATGCCAGTACCCGATCCCAAAATAGCGGAAGCGCCAGTTTTGGAGACGCCTGGTTCCGGGCTGAATTTGGATACCTTTACGGGGACCATCCACCAGCCGGCCCCCACTTTTACAGAGATAGAAGATGAACCGAATTTCGATGCGCCGGTGGGGATGGAGAGTATTCACAGCAGAAAAGACAAAAGAACCCTCAGCGAGTTGGAGGCATTGGATGCAGAGCTGCGGGCGGCCATGGAGGACGGCACGGATTTTTCTTCGCCAGATTTGTCAGGTTCGCTTCAAGGGGAGAGTTCGGCCTGGGATCGGGAGGCTGCCGTCTCCGCTTGGAATTCGTCTGTCCAGGAAGATGTGGAAGACAGCGAGTCTGCGGTTTGGGGATTGCCGGAAGCACCGGAAGAACCTCTTTCCGGATCTTGGGAGGAAGAGCAAGGAAGGGCCGATGAGGACGAGGATTCCATGGCGGCTTATGATGAATTTGCGGCTCCGGAACCTTCTGCGGTGGAGGAAACCGTTATTCCGGTTCCGAAGAAATCCGCCGGTCATGGGGAAAGTATTTGGCGGGAAAATAGCCAGAACGATGGAAACTCCGGCGTAACCTTCCGCGATCATGATGTGAAAACTGAGCCGGTTTCCATTGTGGCGCCGCCGCCCCCCAAGGTGAAGCGGGAATATGTCCTGCCATCGGTGCGCTTGTTAAAGATGGGACCCAAGAAAAGCGGCATGTCCGAGCAGGAGTTAAAGGAGACGGCGGTGAAGCTTCAGCAGACCTTGCAAAGTTATGGCGTAGGGGTGACGGTGACGGATATCAGCTGCGGGCCCACCGTAACGCGTTATGAACTGAAGCCGGAGCAAGGGGTAAAGGTTAGCAAGATTTTAAGCCTGACCAATGACATCAAGCTGAATCTGGCGGCGGCGGACATCCGAATTGAGGCGCCGATTCCAGGAAAGGCGGCGGTTGGCATCGAGGTGCCAAATACGGAAAATCAGACCGTTTACCTGAAAGAACTGTTGGATTCGGAGGAATTTCGAAAATTCCCTTCCCGGATTGGTTTCGGCGTTGGCAGGGATATCGGTGGAAAGGTGATCGTAGCCGACCTGGCCCGTATGCCGCACCTTCTGATTGCGGGTGCGACGGGTTCCGGTAAATCTGTTTGCATCAATACGATCATTATGAGTATTTTATATAAGGCGACTCCCGACGAGGTCAAATTGATTATGATTGACCCGAAGGTGGTAGAGCTTAGCGTTTATAATGGGATTCCCCATCTTCTGATTCCGGTTGTGACGGATCCGAAGAAGGCCGCCGGAGCTTTGAACTGGGCGGTAGCGGAGATGACGGACCGTTATAAACGATTCGCGGATCAGAATGTCCGGGATATCAAGGGATATAACCAGAAGGTGGAGGAAGCCGACGACGATCAGATGGAGAAGATGCCTCAGATCGTCGTGATTGTGGATGAGTTGGCGGATTTGATGATGGTAGCGCCCGGCGAGGTGGAGGAAGCGATCTGCCGTCTGGCCCAGTTGGCCCGTGCGGCGGGGATTCATCTGGTGTTGGCTACCCAAAGACCTTCGGTCAATGTTATCACTGGTTTGATCAAGGCGAATGTGCCTTCCCGGATTGCATTTGCTGTTTCTTCTGGCGTGGATTCCCGAACGATCATCGATATGGTTGGCGCGGAGAAGCTGCTGGGGAAGGGCGATATGCTGTTCCATCCGTCCGGTTATCCTCATCCGGTCCGTATTCAGGGAGCTTTTGTGTCCGACTCCGAAGTGAACGATGTGGTGGACTTCTTAAAGGAACAGGCGGATCCGGTCGCAGCGGTTCCTCAGGATTTGGAACGGCATCTGGCGGGAGCCAAAGATGAGGGCTCCGTGGGAGCCGGTGATCGGGATGAGTATTTTGAACGGTGCGGACGGTTTATCATTGAAAAGGAGAAAGCATCCATCGGAAATTTGCAGCGAGCTTTTAAGATCGGATTTAACCGGGCTGCCAGAATTATGGATCAGTTGGCTGACGCCGGCGTGGTGGGACCGGAAGAAGGGACAAAGGCAAGGCAGATTTTGATGACGATGGAGGAATTCGACGCCTTATTGGAAACGTTTCGTTAGAACTTCGCATCCGCAGGAAAGCGGGAAAGGACAGAGTATGAAGTTACGCACGTTGCTGGAAGAAATGGAATATGAGTGCAGACAGGGCAGTTTGGAGGTGGAGGTGGAACGCCTGATCTACGACTCCCGTAAGGATTGCCAGAAGGCGGTTTTTGTCTGTATCAGTGGCACGAAGGTGG
The DNA here is from genome assembly GCF_051055405.1 of Hominifimenecus sp. rT4P-3. Taxonomy (GTDB): domain Bacteria; phylum Bacillota; class Clostridia; order Lachnospirales; family Lachnospiraceae; genus Pseudolachnospira. The sequence goes on from NZ_CP167068.1 coordinate 1,301,230, forward strand.
ATGCCCATACCTTTATTCCTCAGGTGGTGGAAAAAGGGGCGGTCGCCGTGGTGGTGGAAAAGGACGTGGAAGCGCCGGACGGAGTTACTGTGATTCGGGTTTCCAACGCCAGAAAAGCCTTGGCGTTGCTTTCTGCAGCTTATTTTGGCCATCCTACCCGGAAGATGAAGGCAGTTGGTTTTACCGGTACCAAAGGGAAGACGACGAGCACTTACATGCTGAAAGCGATTTTAGAAGCGGCTGGAAAAACGGTTGGTCTGGTTGGAACCAACGGAGCGGTAATTGACGGCGAACATTTCGCCACCAATAATACAACGCCGGAATCCTACGAGCTGCAGGAATATTTTCATCGGATGGTGGAAAAGGGATGCGAATATATGATTATGGAAGTGTCCTCCCAGGGCGTCATGATGCACCGGGTGGACGGGATTGATTTTGATATCGGCGTTTTTACTAATTTGTCTCCGGACCATATCGGCCCCAATGAACATAAAAGCTTTGAAGAGTACCGTTCGTATAAAGGAAAACTGTTTCAGATGTGCCGGACTGGTCTAGTAAATCGGGACGACGAAAATTGGGAAGCCCTGACCGAAGGCCATAGCTGCCGGCTTTTTACCTTTGGGCAGAGCAAGGAAGCCGATTATATCGCGGCAAATATTGGACATAAAAAGCAAGGCGATTTCATGGGAATCGGCTTTGATCTAAAAGGGAAAGAGGCATTTCCTGTGGAAGTAGGAATTCCAGGGCTGTTTAATGTCTACAATGCTCTGGGGGCCGCGTCGGCTGCCCTGGCCCTTGGAATCGCGCCGGAGGCGATACAGGACGCTTTGCGGAACGTGCGGGTGGATGGGCGGATGGAGCTGGTCTACGCTTCAGACCGTTTTTCTGTCATTGTCGATTACGCTCACAACGGGATCAGTACCAAGAGTCTTTTGGAGACTTTGCGGGGATATCAGCCGAAACGGCTGGTAGTCGTGTTTGGATGCGGAGGAAACCGTGACCCGCATCGGCGTTATGAGATGGGAGAGGCTGCCGGCCAGATGGCGGATTTATCCATCGTCACGGCGGACAATTCCCGCTTTGAAAAGGTAGAAGATATCATGAAAGATATCCATATCGGTCTGAATCCCACCGGAGGAAAATCCATAGATATTCCAGATCGAAGGGAGGCCATCCGTTATAGCATTTCCCATGCAGAGGACGGAGATGTGATTGCGGTGATTGGCAAAGGCCATGAGGATTACCAGGAAGTAGAAGGGGTAAAAACCCATTTTCTAGACCGGGAAGTGATTGAAGAAACAATAAAGGAGTTGGGGCTGTAGCCAAAGGTACCGGGGCATGGAATCTGTCATTTGGTACCGGCAGGCGACGCCGGAATGGTTATGGAACAGGTAACGGTTGCAGATATTGTAGAGGCAGTTGGAGGACGGCTGTTATGCGGAGATCCTCATACTCAGGTGAAACATATTAGTATTGATTCCCGAAATATGAATGGGGAAGATCTTTTTGTACCGATCATCGGGGCCAAGGTGGATGCCCATCGCTTTATCGAGGGGGCGTTTGCCGCTGGGGCTGTGGCTGCTTTTACATCCGAACACGACGAAAAGGCGGATTCCCATCCCTGGATTCGGGTGGAGGATACCGTAAAAGCGCTTCAGACATTGGGGGCATGGTACCGGAACCGGTTAAGGATGCCGGTGATTGGCATTACGGGCAGCGTGGGGAAGACGACCACGAGAGAGATGGTGACTGCCGCCCTGTCCGCGGGAAAGCGGGTGACTGGCACCAGTGGAAACAGCAACGGTCAGTTGGGCGTTCCCATCACCATTTGTCAGGCGGATTTGACGGCGGAGGCCGCTGTTTTAGAGATGGGGATGAGCGAGCCCGGAGAGATGCCGCGGATTGCAGCGGTGGCGCGGCCCGATCTGGCAGTGGTGACCAATATCGGCGTTTCCCATATTGAAAATTTGGGTTCTCGGGAAGGCATCTGCCAGGAAAAGATGCACATTACCGATGGGTTTGGCCCAGACCAGACGGCAATTTTGAACGGAGATGAGCCGCTTCTTCGCAGCTTCCCGAAAAACGCGGAGTTTCAGACCGTCTACTATGGAATGGAAGCGGGAAACGATTATCAGGCAAAGGACGTTCATGTGGAGAAGGGGCGTACCTTTTTTACGGCGGTGACGCCGAAGGGAGAACTTTCCCTTTCCTTGGGGGTTCCAGGCCTTCACAATGTGATGAATGCCCTAGCGGCTCTGGCAGTTGCAGATCAGTTAGAAGTTCCGCTGCCTGCCGCTGCCAGGAAATTGGAAGAGTTCGCCGGTTTTGCCAGACGATTGCAGATCTTGCAGCATCACGAAATGACGTTGATTGACGATAGTTACAATGCCAGCCCGGAGTCGATGCGGGCGGCGCTTCAGGTACTTTCCACCACGGAAACCAAGGGACGCAGAGCGGCGGTTTTGGCGGATATGCTGGAGCTGGGGCCGGATTCCCTTTCTTTTCACTACCAGGTAGGAGAGTATGCGGCGCAGTGTCCGATCGAGCGGTATTTTCTTGTTGGAACGAAGATTCGGGCGCTGGGCGAGGCTCTGGAAAAGGCAGGAAAATCTGTCTCTTATTTTGAAACCAATGAAACTGCGGCTGCCGCTGTGACCGCCTGGGTGAGAGCCGGCGATACGGTCTTACTGAAAGGCTCCAACGGCATGAAGCTGGGAGAAGTCCTGAAAGAACTGGTTAAGCTTTGAAATTTGCAAATATTATCGTAGATATTTCGCTGGAAAAATTAGATAAAACGTTTCAGTATAAAGTACCGGAAGAATGGGAGGAAGTGTTGGCTCCGGGATTGCAGGTGGTGATTCCTTTTGGGAACCGGACCTTGACGGGCTATGTGCTGGAATTGACCGACCAGGCGGAGTTTGAGGAAGCCAAGATGAAGGAAATTCTTGGGCTTTCGGAGAAGGCTGTTCCCATCGAGTCTCAGCTTATTTCCCTGGCGGCCTGGATGAAGGACACCTATGGCTGCACGATGAACCAGGCTTTAAAGACGGTACTTCCCGCCAAGACCCGCGTAAAAGCGCGCAGTCCGCGGGTGGAGCAGACGGCGCTTCCAACGAAAACGGCGCCGCCGGTTTCTCTGAACGAGGCCCAGCGTCAGGCGGTGGAAGGAATCTGCGCGGCCTATCCCAAGCCGGCCCTTTTATTTGGCGTGACGGGGAGCGGAAAAACAGAGGTTTACATGGAGCTGATCGCCCGAATGCAGGCGCAGGGGAAGCAGACGATTTTGCTGATTCCGGAGATTTCTTTAACTTACCAAAACTTGAGACGGTTTTATGAACGATTTGGAGACCGGGTCAGCGTGGTGAATTCCAGGCTTTCGGCGGGAGAAAAGTATGAGCACTTTGAGCAGGCCAGGCAGGGGAAGATCGATGTGATGATTGGCCCACGGTCCGCTCTATTTACCCCCTTTCCCCATCTTGGTTTGATTTTGATGGATGAGGAACACGAGGGAGCATACCGCAGTGAGACGGCTCCGAGGTACTTGGCTTCAGAGGTGGCTTTGGAGCGGGCAAGACTTGCGGGAGCGGGCGTTGTCTTCGGCTCCGCCACCCCGTCTTTAGAGACGTATACCAAGGCGCTTCAGAAAGAATATGGTCTGTTTTCCCTGCCTGGAAGGGCAAAAGCGGGCAGCGCGCTTCCGATGGTTTCCATCGTGGATTTGCGGGTAGAATTAAGAGAGGGAAACAAGAGCATCTTTAGCCGGAAGCTGCAAGGATTGATGGAAGATCGTCTGGGTAAGAAGGAACAGGTGATGTTGTTCCTGAACCGCAGAGGCTATGCGGGATTTTTGTCCTGCCGATCCTGCGGTGCGGCGATCAAATGTCCCCACTGCGACGTGGCGCTGACTTCCCATCGGAATGGAACGTTGACCTGCCACTATTGCGGGTACCGGGAACCAATGCCGGACCGCTGTCCTGCCTGCGGCTCCCCTTATATCGCCGGCTTTGGCATAGGAACCCAGAAAGTGGAAGCGATGGTACACAAGCAGTTTCCGGAGGCGCGGACTTTGCGGATGGATCTGGATACTACGGGAAAAAAGGACAGCCATTCCAAGCTTCTATCTGCTTTTGCTTCCGGGGAAGCGGACATCCTGATCGGGACGCAGATGATCGTGAAAGGACATGACTTTCCACGAGTGACTTTGATGGGAGTGCTGGCGGCGGACCTTTCTCTATACAGCAATGATTTCCGGGCGGTGGAGCGAACATTTCAGCTATTGACCCAAGCGGCTGGAAGGGCCGGACGCGGCGCGGATGCGGGGGAAGTGGTCATTCAGACTTATAGTCCGGAAAATTATGGAATACAGGCCGCGGCAAAGCAGGATTATTTCAGCTTTTACGATCAGGAAATGGCGTACCGCAAGCTTTTGGCTTATCCGCCGGCAGGAGCCATGCTTTCTGTATTGGTTACTTCACCAAAAGAAGAAGCCGCTCAGGCGGAGGCGGAAGAAATTGCGGCGGATATCCGGACTGTATTTCCGGATGTGGCGGTGATCGGGCCGTCCGAGGCAGGGATTTCTCGGATTCAGGATATTTACCGAAAAATGATTTATTTGAAACACCCAAGCAGAGAGCGCCTTCATCAGGTTCGCCGGAGAGAAGAGGCGCTTCATGGTATACATGTACAGATCGATTTGTTGTGAAAAACGATAGGACAATTAGGAGGAAAATATGGCGATTCGAAACATTCGGGAACTGGGAGATGAAGTGCTCCGCAAACACTGTAAGCCGGTAAAGGAGATGACGCCCCGGCTGCGCGGCATTATTGAAGATATGTTTGATACCATGTATGATGCGTACGGTGTGGGACTGGCCGGTCCCCAAGTAGGAATCTTAAAACGTGTCGTGGTGATCGATGTGGACGGGGAACATCCCTTTGTGTTGATTAATCCGGAAATTTTGGAGACCGACGGTTCTCAGACCGGCAGCGAAGGCTGCCTCAGCGTTCCTGGCAAACATGCGGTAGTGACGCGTCCCAATTATGTCAAGGTAAAAGCGCAGGATATCGATATGAACTGGTTTGAACTGGAAGGAACCGAGTTGTTGGCACGGGCGATCCAGCATGAGTGCGATCACCTGGACGGCATCCTTTATGTGGATAAAAAGGAAGGGCCTCTTTTGGATAACGAGGAAGAGTAGGAACGATGGGGCATTTAACGGCGAGGGATGCGTATCAGAACCTGGAGGAGAGAATCAACTGGTTCACTCAGGGGGCGCCTCCAACGAAAACATTATATAAGATTTTGCAAGTTTTGTATTCGGAGGAAGAGGCAAAATGGATGGCTCTTCTTCCGATTCGTCCATTTACCATAAAACGAGCTGCACGGATTTGGAATACCACGGAAGGAAAAGCGGAACGTTTTTTAAATCATCTCTGCGAGAAAGCATTGTTGGTAGACTCGGAATACGAGGGGGTACGAAAATTTGTGATGCCGCCTCCCATGGCCGGTTTTTTTGAATTTGCGTTGATGCGGACCAGAGGGGACATTGATCAAAAGTACCTGAGCGAGCTGTATTACCAATATATGAACGTGGAAGAAGATTTTATCAAAGATCTTTTTTGGGCCACAGAGACGAAACTGGGGCGGGTGTACGTGCAGGAACCGGTGCTGACAAACCGGCAGACCAACCATATCCTGGACTATGAGCGGGCCAGCCATATCATCGACGAGGCGGAATATATTGGCCTTGGCACTTGCTATTGCCGCCACAAAGCGTTTCATGCCGGGCATCCCTGTGAGATCGATGCGCCCTGGGATGTCTGTCTAACCTTTGGAAATGTGGCTCGTTCCCTGGCGGAGCACGGAGAACATGCGCGCCTGATTTCAAAAGAAGAGGCCATGGACGCGCTGGAGCGCTCTTATTCCTCCAACTTGGTTCAGATCGGAGAGAATGTGCGGGAGGATCCTGCGTTTATCTGTAATTGCTGTGGCTGCTGCTGTGAGGCCTTACAGGCGGCGCGGCGATTCCGGCCCATGCAGCCGGTGGCGACGACCAATTATTTGCCTCAGATTTCCTGGGAAAAATGTGTGGCCTGTGGGAAATGCGCCAAGGTTTGTCCGATTCTTGCCATAGAGATCAAGGAGAGCCGGACCCGTGGAAAGAAGAGAGCCGTGGTGGATACGGATATTTGCCTGGGGTGCGGCGTTTGCGCTAGAAATTGTTCGTTTGATGCCATTGAGATGAAACGGAGACCGATTCAGGTGGTGACGCCGGTTACCAGCACGCACCGGTTCGTATTGCAGGCCATTGAGAAGGGAACTCTGCCAAATTTGATTTTTGACAATCAGGCCTTTGCCAGCCATCGAGCTATGGCGGCTGTATTTGGCGTGATCCTAAGGCTTCCGCCTCTCAAGCAAGCGCTGGCAAGTAAGCAGTTGAAGTCTGTTTATCTCGATCGGCTGCTGGAGCGCGGATGGGAGCGGGAGAAAGCAAAGCGATTGGAAAAAGAAGATTCAGGGGAAAGGTAACAAAGAATTTTTGATAGAGATTCGGGTGTCAGACCTCTGTATGAAAACCTGTTGAAATATTTTGTTAGGTTTCGGCGCGAGTACTTCTAGGATTCCGAAAATTTGTGAAAAACATGAACAAAAATAGGAAACTCGCTGCGCTCAAACAGTCCTATTTTTGTTCATAAGACAAATTCCCGGAATCGAAGAAGTACTAACGCTCCTGCAAATACAAAATATTTCAACAGGTTTTCATACAGAGGCCTTTTGACCCTTGAATCTTAAGGGGGATTTTTATTTCCAGCCCGGTCCGGGATCTTCCAGGGGCTGGCTTTCTTCGCCCGGCGTTCGAGGCGGTATGTTTGTCCATACGTTATCGCTTTTCGGCAGATCAATTTCCGGAATATCGTTGTCTCCATAGTCAAATTCATAGGGTTGATTCTTTTCTTTCATCGGTACATTTCTCTCCTCAAGATCTTCTCGTTCTAATGCGCTTTGCATGGCCTTTTCCCGCAACGCTTCTTCGCAGGCAGTGGGCAGATCCACAGCGGCGTCATTCATTTTTAAATCCATAAGAAATCACCTCCTGTTTCTATTTTGTCAGGCTGTCTAGGGATTTATTCATGTGTAGATTTTTTGACTCTGGAACTTATAGAAACAAGAGCCAAGCGGACAGGAAGGGAGGATGATTTGACATCTCCAGCATCCTATGTTACGCTGAAGGCGAAGAAACGAATTGGAAGCTCCGTATTTGGGGGACGATTAGATGAAAAAGAGACATTGGAAAAAGGTTCTTGTGGCAGGCGGCGCGGTAGCGGCGGCGGCCATTGTGAAAAAATCTTATGAGGCAAAGACTCGCCGACAGCATCAAAAAGAGGTGGAAGAGCAGCTGAAAAAGAGACGTTATGGAAAACGGCAGGCTTACCTTTTGGGCGACGGGCTTACTGGGCTTGCCGCGGCAGTTTATCTGATACGGGACGCCAGGTTTCCGGCGAATCAGATTCATATTTTTTCCGGCGGCTCCAACACAGTGGAGACTTTTTCGCAGGATGGCTCCTTTCCTTGCTGGCGCAGTCGCTTTTTAGAAGAAAAACTTTATGAGAATTTTTGGGAACTTTTGGAGTCTTTTTCTGTCTCCAAAAAACATGCAAAGATTTCTATGGCTGAGGATATTCGGCGTTTTTCTAAGACTCATCCCGTTTGCGGGAAAGCGCGGATGATAGATGGAAAAGGGCGGATTGTCGATACGGAAAGTTTGGGACTAAATCAAGAGGAACGCCGGAAATTGGCACAGCTTATGACTGCTGGGGAGGATGAACTGGAGGGACAGACGATACAAGATTGGTTTGCATGTCTCCATTTCTTTTCTACAAATTTTTGGCATTTATGGAGGAGCGCTTTTGACATCAGGGAAGAGTGTGGAATTTTAGAATTTCGGCGTTTACTGCTGCGTTGGCTCCCTCATTTTGGTGACATGGATACGATGGAATGGATGTGCCAGTTTCCCATTGCTCCGGAGGACGGGGTTTATCAGAGGCTGCGCTCCTATTTGTCGGAACGAGGAGTCATTTTTGAGGAGAAAAGGGAAATTCAAGAGATTGAGTTGGAGGAGAACCGTGTTTGTGTCACAGGGATATTCGTTCGGGAAGAAGAACGTTCCTACCGTATTCCGATTGCAACCGATGACATTTGCCTAGTCACGGACGGTGATGAACGGCGATGGTTTTCTAGGGGGAATTGGGAACGGCCTGCGAACTGTTTGCTGGATAAGGGGCCGGAGGAAGCCAGCTTTTGGGCTCTGGCAGCGTCAAAACGTCCGGGGGTGCTGGGACGTCCGGAAGTGTTTTTTGAAAACGTTCCGTTTACAGAGACCATGGATTTTTCGATTGTATGTCGGGGAGACACTTTGCTTCGTAAGATAGAAGCATTTTCGGGAAACCGGCCAGGGTCTGGTGGTCTAGTTACTTTAAGGGATTCTTCTTGGGGAATCAGTTTTTTCGTGCCAGTACAACCTTATTATAAGCATCAGCAGCCGGAAGAAACCGTGTTGATTGGATATGGTCAGTATCCAGAGCGCCTGGGTAAATATGTTCAAAAACCAATGAAAGATTGTACGGGCAGAGAAATTGTGGATGAGGTATTGAGCTGTCTAAGATGGCAGGAGATCTGGGAAAAGGTGCAGGAAGAGGTGATTGGCTGCACTTTGACTCGGAAACCATATGCCCGTGCGGCTTTCTCGCCTCATGGGATGGCAGATCGTGTTTCGATTCTGCCAGATCCGGAGGGGAACCTGGCGTTTGCTGGATGGTTCAGCGACTTGCCGGAAGAAACAGCGGGAAGCGAAGAGTGTCAGGTGCGGGCGGCCAGAACAGCGGTGTATGGGCTTTTGCGGGTAGAAAAAGAGGTTTTACCGGTTACTCTTTACCGAAAAGATGCGAAGATATTAGCAAAAGCTTTGTACGCTATATACCAATAAGGGAAAGAAAGTTTTAATAAAAATACATTATCCAAAAAACAATATTTAAATATAAAATATATAAAAAGAAAAATCGAAAAAAGCAGGATAAAACTTTTGATTTTGTATGTTTTTCTGGGGTGAAACTTAAGATAATAAGTGAAAACCAAGCAAAAACTAGAAGATATGGAAGGGATATCCTGCTTTTTTTGTGAAAATCTTTATTTCAATACAGTAAAAAACATAAAAACTTAATTTTGTTAAATTATGGTGTTGACAAACTAAATTTAATACTGTATACTAATAAAAAATATGAAAAACAAAAAAGACGAAACGGTCTTTCTTTTTTCTATCCGGATACATTGACAAAGTGCAGTGATATTTCGCTGCTGTATAAAAGTAAGAAAGTGAGGAGAATGAAGATGTTGTACACAGATGAAGTTATGGAATTATTGAAAAAGATAAATCCCGGTGAAGCAGAGTATCATCAGGCGGCGGGTGAATTTTTGGATTCTATCCGTCCGGTGATCGAGACCCACGAAGAAGAGTATCGCAGCGTTCGTTTGCTGGAGCGTCTCTTGGAGCCGGAAAGATGTATTTCTTTTCGTGTACCCTGGGTGGATGATAAGGGACAGGTGCAGGTTCACCGCGGTTATCGCGTGCAGTTTAACAGCGCGTTAGGGCCGTATAAAGGAGGTCTTCGTTTCCATCCCAGTGTAAACGGAAATACCATGCGTTTTCTTGCTTTTGAGCAAACTTTCAAAAATGCCTTGACCGGCCAGGCCATCGGCGGAGGCAAGGGTGGTTCGAATTTTAACCCGAAGGGAAAATCAGAGCGGGAGATTATGGCGTTTTGCCAGAGCTTTATGACAGAACTCTATAAGTATATTGGACCGGATGAGGATGTACCTGCTGGCGATATCGGTGTAGGCGGCCGGGAAATCGGCTATCTGTTTGGCCAATATAAGCGTCTGACCAATCAGATGCACGGCGCTCTTTCCGGAAAGGGGTTGGCCTCCGGCGGGTCTTTGGTGAGAACCGAAGCGACGGGCTATGGTCTTCTGTATATCTGTGAAGAGATGCTTCAGGCGGCAGGAAAAACCGTGGAAGGAAAGAATGTAATTGTTTCCGGTTCTGGCAACGTGGCGATTTATGCAGTGGAAAAGGCGGAACAGATGGGAGCAAAAGTCTTGACTGTCAGCGATTCCAATGGTTTTGTCTATGATCCCGACGGTATCCGCGTGGATCTGGTTAAGGAAATCAAAGAGGTTCGCCGCGGACGTATTAGTGAGTACGCAGATATGGTGCCCTCTGCCAGCTACTATGAGGGCAGAAAAGTTTGGGAAGTACCTTGCGATATTGCTCTTCCCTGCGCAATTCAAAATGAGATCGATATGGAAGATGCCAAAAAACTGGTGCAAAACGGATGTTTTGCCCTTGCGGAGGGCTCGAATATGCCGATCACCCGCGAGGCTACCATTTATTTGCAGGGCCAGGGACTGCTGTTTATGCCGAGTAAGGCGGCGAATGCAGGCGGCGTAGCCGTATCCGCATTGGAGATGGCTCAGAACAGTTCCAGAAAGAGAAGAAGCTTTGAAAAAGTAGATGCGGATCTCCATAAAATCATGAAAAATATTTATGCCCAGGTAGCATTGGCTGCTGAAAAGTATGGCCATACCGGAGACTTTGTTATAGGCGCAAATATTGCCGGATTCCGCCGCGTGGCAAAAGCCATGAGAGAACAGGGCTGGGTATAAATTTTGTTGAATCATCCTTTACCTATAGTACAAAGAAAGACCGTCGGAATATCCGGCGGCCTTTCTTTGTTTTTGCATTTCGTGTAATAAGACTCTCTGATAACTTGCTTTTTCGTGAAAAAGGAAAAGCATTCAACTTGCTTTTTCGTGATTTCTGCGGTATAATAAGCGCGGCGTCAGAGTAGACTATATCCGCAAGGAGGTTTTCGTATATGCTGAAAAGAAAAATATATGACGATCTGCTGGACTGGAAGCGTAAAAGCAAGGGACAGACTGCGCTCTTAATCGATGGCGCGCGTCGTGTCGGTAAAAGCTATATAGCCGAGCGTTTTGCGGAGAATGAATATAAGAGCCACATTATTATTGATTTCGGTAATGCGCCGCAGGATATTCTTGATCTTTTTTCTTATGAAAGCTCTGACATGGATTTGTTTTTCGCGAAACTATCTGCTTTCTATTCTACCTTGCTGTACAAACGGGAATCACTGATTGTTTTTGATGAAGTGCAGCAGTTTCCGAGAGCGCGGCAGCTGATCAAATATTTTGTTGCAGACGGACGTTATGATTTTTTGGAAACGGGATCGCTGATTCGCCTGAAAAAGAATACGGAGAATATCATAATTCCGTCCGAGGAAGAACATATAGAACTGTTGCCGATGGACTTTGAAGAGTTTCTTTGGGCGATGGGAGATGAGGTGACGGTTCCCCTGATCCGCAAGTGTTTTGAATCCAAAACGCCGCTTGGGCAAACACTGCACCGTAAAATTATGAATGATTTTCGGCAATATGTCCTTGTAGGGGGGATGCCGCAATCCATTCTTGCGTATCGAAATGGAAAAGATTTTGAGGCGTCCGATGAAGCAAAGCGGCGTATTCTCCGCCTTTACCGCGACGATGTTTCCAAATTTGCCGCAGGCTACGAAGAAAAAGTCTATGCCGTGTTCGATGGAATTCCCGGCCAGCTTTCAAAAAAAGAGAAAAAATATACGCTGTCCTCTATTAGTAGAGACGCCCGTTTTCGCGCGTATGAAGATTCGTTCATTTGGTTAAATGAGGCAATGGTAATCAACGCCTGTTTCAATGCAACCGATCCCAATGTAGGGCTGGCGCTCAGTGCGGATCATGCGATGCAAAAGTGTTATATGGCAGATACCGGGCTTCTGGTTACGCATACCTTTATGGATACTGCCTTCACAGATAATGAGCTGTATAGAGCGATTCTTTTTGATAAGCTTGATATTAATGAAGGTATGATCATGGAAAATATCGTAGCACAGATGCTTCGTCGGGGCGGGCATAGGCTTTATTTCTATTCGCGCAGCGATAGTGCAAATCGAGTAAACCATATGGAAATTGATTTCCTGATTACCGAAAAAAAGAAGATTTCGCCGATAGAAGTGAAATCTGCCAATTATCGTTCTCACTCATCTATTGATAAGTTTAGAAAAAAGTTTTCACCTAAAGTCGGGACGCCATACATCCTTTATCCAAAGGATGTTATGGAAAAGGATGGGATTTGGCATCTTCCGCTATACATGGCAATGTTTCTATAATTATCCCGCTATGAGGCAGTTGTTCCCTTGTCAATTAAAGGTATCTCCAGTTGGTATGGGAGATATTTTGCCGGAGAAAAAAAGGAGGATTGGTCTGTGATACAGACGGCGGTCATGGATGTGCGGTGGCTGGAAGATGAGACACAATTAGAAATGTATTCCAGCTTTGTATCCAAACGATGTCAGGACAAGCTGCAGCGTCTTCGGCCGATTTCTTCGCGGGCAAGATCGCTGGGGGCGGAGCTTTTGCTTTGGGCAATGTTAAGGCGGCAGCAAAGAACGGTAAAATGGGAGATTTCAGAAAGTACGGGAGGGAAACCCTATTTCGCCACTGCGCCGGAACTTAAGTTTAATTTGTCCCATTCGGGCTATTTTGCAGCCGGCGCGGTGGCGCAGGCTGCGGTTGGTGTGGATATCCAGGAAGTTCGTCCGCAAAAAGCCAATGTGGCGGGCCGGTATTTTACGGAAGCGGAAAGAACTTATATCGCAGAAGCCGAACATCCGGAACAGGCTTTTATGGAGGTTTGGTCTTTGCGGGAAAGCTATCTAAAAAAGACGGGAGAAGGTCTGGCGCTCTCCTTAAACGAGTTTTCCATCTTGCCGGGAGAGCATTTTCGTGTGTGCCGGAACGGTGTTTTACAGGAAGAACGACTAAAGCTTTGGCATCCGGAGCCTGGTTACGCGTTGGCAGTTTGCGGTCAGGAAGAAATTTTTCCGCTGGTTTGGCGGGTGACAGAAAAAGAAGTGAGGGATTTGATATGGAATGGGAAGAGCTGATCGATACCTTTTTGGAAGCGACCAGCATGGTGCCGTTTTTGTTCGCGGCATTTCTATTGGTGGAATGGATTGAAAAAAGAGGGCAGGAAACCTTTGCCGGCGCGCTGAAAAAGACGCGAAGCGCCGGACCGGTAATCGGTTCTATTCTGGGATGCGTTCCCCAGTGTGGTTTTTCCGCGGCGTCCGCCAATCTCTATGCGGTTGGGTTGGTGACGCCAGGAACGTTGTTGGCGGTATTTATCGCTACCTCCGACGAGGCGATTTTGGTTTTGATGGCGCATCCAGAAGGGATTCCGGTGATTGGGAAATTGATTCTTTGCAAGATTATCATCGGCGTCGTTGCCGGTTATCTTGTGGACCTCTGGAATCAGAAGTATCCTTTGGGAAAACCGAAACGGATTGAGCAGCTCTGCGAGAATTGTCACGACGAGGAAGAGGGGATTTTCCGTGCGGCATTGGAACATACCGCGAAAATATACGTGTTTTTGCTGATCTTGATGTTAGCCCTGGAGCTTTTGATGGAATTTGGCGGAGCCGGTTTGCTGCAAGAGTTGGCCGCCGGGACAAAGCTATGGCAGCCTCTTTTGACTGCCGCGGTGGGATTGATCCCCAGCTGCCTTCCTTCCGTGGTTTTGGCGGAGCTTTTCCTTCAGGGAGCGATCTCTTTTGGCGCGGTAGCCGCCGGGTTGATCTCTGGCGCCGGCGTTGGCATTGCCGTATTGTTTCGCGCAAATCCGGATAAAAAAGAGAACGCCCGCCTGGTAGCGATTCTGTACGGGATTGGGGCGGTCTGCGGTATTTTAATTCAGTTGTTTTTGTAGAAGGCATAAGAGCAGTCATTTGATTTATACTAGATAGAGAAAGGGCAATCGGATGGAAGCGACTCGTTTGAATAAATATTTGAGCGCTGCGGGGGTCTGCTCCCGCAGAGAGGCGGATCGATGGATCGAGGAAGGCCGGGTGTTCGTAGATGGAAAGCCGGCGGAACCTGGGCAGAAAGTAATGGATACGAGCGAGGTGACGGTGGACGGCCGCCGGATCGAGAAAAGGCAGGAGGAAGTTATTCTTGCCGTCTATAAGCCCCAGGGAATTGTATGCACGACTGCGGAGCATCGGGGGGAGAAAAATATTGTGGATCTGGTACGGTACCCGGAGCGGATTTATCCGGTGGGACGGTTGGATAAGGCGTCGGAGGGATTGATCTTGATGACGAATATCGGCGCGATTACCGATCAGATTCTGCGGGGAAGCAATTACCATGAAAAGGAATACCAGGTCCGGATCAATCGTCCGGTGACATTGGAGTTTTTGCAGCAGATGCGAAGCGGTGTTCCTATCTTGGATACGGTGACCAGACCTTGTCAGGTAAAAAAAACAGGGCCGGACAGTTTCCGCATTATCTTAACCCAGGGATTAAATCGTCAGATTCGCCGTATGTGCGAGGCGCTTGGCTGCCGTGTGGTGGAGTTAAAGCGGCTGCGGGTCATGAATATTACCTTGGGAGATTTAAAGCCGGGAGAGTATCGAAAGATTGAAGGCCCGGAAAAAGACGAGCTTTTTGCTCTTCTTTCCGGAAGACGCCAGGAAGATAAAAAACAGACGCTTGGGTATCGCCAATAAGCGGGAGGCAGAGATGGAACAGACAAAAATGGAACGGATGAAGGAACTGGTAGATCAGTTGAACGCGGCGTCCCGCGCCTACTATCAGGAAAGCTCCGAGATCATGACGAATTACGATTATGATAAGCTTTATGATGAGCTTTTGTGCCTGGAACAGGAAACAGGAGTCGTGCTGTCGGCAAGTCCGACCATCCATGTAGGCTATGAGCTGCTCAGCCAGCTTCCCAAGGAAGCCCATGAGTCGCCGATGCTGTCCTTAGATAAGACGAAGGATATCGAAGCGCTTCAAGAATGGCTGGGAGATCAGGAAGGCTTGCTGTCCTGGAAGATGGATGGACTGACGATTGTGCTGACTTACCGGGATGGCAAGTTAGCTAAGGCGGTTACGCGGGGAAACGGAGAAGTCGGAGAGGTAGTGACCAGCAACGCGCGGGTTTTTAAAAACGTACCCCTCAATATTTCTTATACAGGAGAATTGGTGCTTCGGGGCGAGGCGGTTATCCGTTATTCGGATTTTCGAAAGATCAATGCAGAGCTGGAAGATGAGGAGGAGAAATACAAAAATCCCCGGAATCTTTGCAGCGGCTCTGTCCGCCAGCTGAACAATCAAGTGACGGCAAAAAGAAGCGTCTGTTTTTATGCGTTTACGCTGGTGAAAGCCGACGGCGTGGATTTTCATAATTCCCGATCGGAACAGATGGAATGGCTCCGAAGCATGGGTTTTGACGTGGTCTACTATGAGCATGTGACCAGGGAAAACGTGGCTTCCAGCGTGATTTCCTTTGCCGGAATGGTAACGGAAAACGACTTGCCGTCGGATGGCCTGGTTTTGATCTTTGAAGATATTGCCTATGGCCGTTCCCTGGGCCGGACCGCGAAATTTCCCAGGGACTCCATCGCCTTTAAGTGGAGCGATGAGCTGGGAGAGACGGCGCTGCGGGAGATCGAGTGGAGTCCGTCCCGGACTGGGCTCATTAACCCGGTGGCCATCTTCGAACCAGTCCAATTGGAGGGAACGACGGTCAGCCGCGCCAGCGTTCACAATTTGAGCATTCTAGAATCGTTAAAGCTGGGAATCGGAGACCGGATTACCGTATATAAGGCCAATATGATTATTCCTCAGATTGCGGAAAATCTAACCAAGAGCGGGCCGGTACAACCGCCGGAATGCTGTCCGGTTTGCGGAGGACGGACCGAAGTCCGCCAGACAACGGATGTGAAGTCTCTGTACTGTACGAATCCGGAATGCCAGGCGAAACGAATCAAAAGCTTTGCCCTGTTTGTCAGCCGGGACGCTCTAAATATCGACGGCTTGTCGGAAGCTACCTTGGAGAAATTTATCGGAGCTGGCTTTGTAAAGAATTTTGCGGATCTGTTTTCTTTGGGCGAACACGAAGAAGAGATCATTGCCATGGAAGGGCTGGGAAAAAAATCCTTTGACAATTTGATGGCTGCGCTGGAGCAGGCAAAGCATACGACGCTCCCACGCCTGATCTACAGTCTTGGCATTGCCAATATCGGCCCGGCCAACGCAAGAATGCTCTGCCGCGCCTTTGGCTATGAGATGGACCGAATCCGTAAGGCGACCCAGGAGGAACTGGTGGCGGTGGACGGTATCGGAGAGGTGATTGCAGAAGGCATCCGCGAGTATTTTTCAAAAGAGGAAAATCAGCGTTTGGTGGACGCTTTGCTATCCATCCTGGAGTTGGAAAAGCCGGAGGAAGAGCAGGAGGAGAAGCCGCTTTTGGGGAAAACTTTTGTCATTACCGGAAGCCTGACCCATTTTTCCAACCGAAAGGAAGCCCAGGAGTTGATTGAGCGGCTGGGAGGAAAGGCGGCGGGCAGCGTCAGCAGTAAGACGGATTATCTGATCAACAATGATACGACTTCGGCGTCTTCCAAAAACCGGAAGGCGCGGGAACTGGGAATACCGATTCTTTCGGAGGAAGAGTTCCTCCAGATGGTAGAGCAGTAGCTTCCACTGGCAAAGGCGTGTATGCTCTTGCGCATGGAAGGGAAAGGGAGGTTCGTGGAGATGTACGAAAGAATGAAAGCCGGAGAGAGGACCTATTGGATTTCTTGTCCATCCCGGATGGGGATTTATCAAATCAGTGATCGGGAAGTTTGCCTGATTGACAGTGGAAATGACAAGGACGCTGGAAAAAAGGTACAGAAAATATTGGCGGAGCAGGGATGGGAGTTAAAAATGATTTTCAATACCCATTCCCATGCCGACCATATCGGGGGAAATCAGCTGCTCCAGCAAAGACTGGGGTGTAAGATTTATGCGCCGGGGACGGAAACTGCCTTTGTGCGCTATCCGGAACTGGAACCGTCGTTTCTCTATGGCGGATATCCGATCAAGGAGCATCGGAATAAGTTCCTGCTGGCAAAGGAGAGTTTGGTAGAAGAGCTGACGCCCGAAGTGCTGCCGGAAGGCTTGGAAATGATTTTGCTGCCAGGACATTCCTTTTCCATGGCTGGATTTCATACCAGCGACGATGTTTGGTTTCTGGCCGATAGTTTGACCAGCGAGGAAGTATTGGAAAAGTACCATGTATCGTTTCTTTATGACGTGCAGGCGTATCTGGATAGTTTGGATCGGGTCGAGAACCTTTCCGGTAAGCTTTTTATTCCCTCCCATGCGGAACCGGTTTCTGATATTCGGCCTTTGGTACAAAAAAACCGGGAAAAGGTTCTAGAAGTTGCGGCGTTTGTGCGGGATTTTTGCCGGGAACCCAAAAGCACGGAGGAGGTCGTACAGGCTGTATTTTACCAATATCAGTTAAAAATGGACGCGGTTCAGTATGTGCTGATCGGCAGTACGATTCGCTCTTATCTTGCTTATTGGAGAGAAAAGCAAGAACTTTTTCCTATGTTTGAAGAAAATCGGTGGCTATGGACCTGGGAAAAAGAGTGAAATTTTGTATGATTTTGGGGCGCGGGCACAGATCTGCTTGACAGAATAGCCGTTCTTTTATAGAATAATACCCGGAGCGCAACATATATAAATTCATAGGATGGTTGAATGTTTCTACCAGCTGCCGAACAGCTGACTATAGGTTTGCTTCCCGCGTTAGGGGAAATCTATCGTCTTTGCCCGGCGGCTGGTTTGTTTTTGCCCTATGTAGCATTTTTCCTTTTGCCGGAGAGCGGAAAGGAGATCAGTTTTTCAGATTGAAAATGAGGAGGAAAAGACATGAAATACGATGTTGTCATTATTGGAGCCGGCCCTGCCGGTATTTTTACCGCATTGGAGCTGATTCGAGGAGGGAGTTCCAAGAAAGTACTGATTGTTGAGAAGGGCGTGGCCATTGAAGAACGGCGGTGTCCCAAGGTAAAAACGCAAAAATGCGTCAATTGTAAACCTTATTGCCATATCACGACAGGATTTTCCGGGGCCGGAGCATTTTCCGATGGCAAGCTGTCCTTAAGTTATGAAGTGGGCGGTGATTTTCCGACTCTGGTAGGAGAGGCATTTGCCCAGGATCTGATTCATTACACGGATCAGATTTATCTGGAATTCGGCGCGGATGAGCATGTGGAGGGCCTGGGCCAAAGCGAGGAAGTAAAGGATATCCGAAAGCGCGCCATCAAAGCAGGATTGAAGCTGGTGGATTGCCCGATCCGTCATCTGGGAACGGAAAAAGCGCAGACGATCTATTATTCGATTGAGCAGTATTTATTGGAACACGGCGTGGAAATTTTGTTTGGGCAGGAATGTCAGAACTTAATTTTGGAGGACCATGTCTGTAAAGGAGTGATTTTACGTAAGAAAGACGTGGAGCAGGAAGTTTTTGCAGAAAAGACCATCATTGCGACTGGCCGCAGAGGCGCGGATTGGCTGGATCATATCTGTGCCGAGCACAATATTGCGCACCAGCCTGGAACCGTGGACATCGGCGTGCGGGTGGAGGTTCGGAATGAAGTTATGGAAAAGGTGAACCGGGTGCTGTACGAATCCAAGTTGATCGGATACCCGAAGCCTTTCAAAAACAAGGTCCGCACGTTCTGCCAGAATCCAGGCGGTTTTGTCAGTCAGGAAAATTATGACAATGATTTGGCTGTTGTCAACGGCCATTCCTATAAAGAGTTAAAGTCGGACAATACAAATCTGGCGATTCTCTGTTCTCATAACTTTAATCAGCCCTTTAACCAGCCGATCGCCTATGCGCAGAAAGTCGGAGAACTGACCAATATGCTGGGAGCAGGCCATATCCTGGTGCAGCGGTACGGCGATATCCTGGATGGAAAGCGTACCTGGCCCAAGGAGCTTTTATTTTCCAATGTAAAGCCGACCCTCCCCGACGCTGTGGCCGGGGACATTACGGCGGCCATGCCCTACCGGGCGATGCTCAATATCATCAATTTCATTGCGGCTTTGGATCAGGTGGTACCAGGCTTTGCGGCGGAGGAAACGCTGCTGTATTCCCCGGAGCTAAAGTTTTACAGCAACCGGGTAAAAATGGATGAGAATTTAAATACCAGTATTGCCGGGCTTCACTGTCTGGGCGATTCCAGCGGTTGGACGCGGGGACTGATGATGGCTTCCGCCATGGGAGTCCATATGGGACGCCAGATTTTGGCAGAAGAACAGAAGACAAAGTAAAACAATAAAAGGGGAGACCCTTTGGCACCCGAATCTTATTTACAAGGGACGAAATTCTGGTTTTCTGTTTTTGAAAATGGTATAGTATCGGAATCCACAGTAAGTGAGAAGATCTTTTATTTGCTGAAAATTTTCTCCGATATTGGATGGAGCATGGGCGTCGGAACCGAGCGTTATAATTTCGCCGCCCATTTCCCGGTACCTGCGGAGAAGATCGGGATGCGGGTTCGGAAAGTCCAAACCGGAACGAAGGCCGGAGGTATTGCATTCCAGCCCTTTTCCTTTATCAATCAGGGTTCGCAGGATTTCATCCAGCACATCTTTTTGTTTGGCGTAAGAGTAGCAAGCGGCTTTGGTTGGGCCGTACCGGACCACATAGTCGATATGCCCGGCCACGTCATAGCAGTCGTAGGTCTTTAGATTTTCCAGCTCTTCTTCAAAATACAGCCGATAGGCGCGTTCTTCGGAGATTCCTTCAAAGAACTCTTTTTCATAAGGGTCTAAGCGGCGGGAGACGTGGGTCGAGCCGATAACAAAGTCAAAGGGATAGTGGGAAATATATTCCGGCAACTGCTTTTTTAGATGAGGCTGCAGGCCCAGTTCTACGCCAATGCAAAGTTGTATCTGCTCCCGGTAGGTTTCTTTCAGCGCGGCCAGCTTTTGAAAATAGGCGTCGGTATCGAAGAGAAAATCGTACTCTCCGGGAGGAAAGTCGAAGTCCTGATGATCGGTCAGGCAGATCGTGTCCATTCCAAGAGAAATTGCCTTTTGAATCTGGAGTTCCGGGTCTGTTTCGGAATCGCTGGAAAATGAGGTGTGTATATGAAAATCCGGGTACATAAAAAGTCCTTTCTACTAAAACAAGTTCACTTTTATGTCCAGAATAGTGGAAAGCCTTCGATTTGTCAACTTTTTTCCGCCCCTTTACAAATCTCTTTTCTTGAGAGATAATACCTTCAGTTGACAAGAGCATACTCTGTCCTGACCGTGTGTGCCCTTGTCAATTGAAGGTACCTTTAACGGAATCAAAGAAAGGAGCCATTTTTATGGACGAACGCATCAAAACCTTGGCCTACAACCTGATTCATTATTCCTGCCGCGTGCAGCCGGGGGAAAATGTGTATATCGAATATATTGGTCAGGATACGACGGATTTAGCCAGGCAGCTGATCAAAGAAACCTATGCGGCCGGCGGCCGGCCGTTTCCCCACTTTCAGGACCCTCGTATTCGCCGGGAGTTGATCCTACACTGCACCGAAGAGCAGCTCGCTCTGATGGCGCGTCTTGACAGCGAAGAGATGAAGGAGATGGATGCCTATATCGCCGTGCGGGGGGCGGATAATATTTCGGAGCTCTCGGATTTGCCGGCAGATCAGCAGGCGCTTTACCGGAAGCTTTATCAGCGTCCGGTCACGGACATCCGTGTCAATGAAACCAAGTGGGTCGTGCTCCGTTACCCCAATGCGTCGATGGCACAGGCGGCCGGCACCAGCCTGGAAGCTTTTGAAGATTTCTATTTTGACGTCTGCAATCTGGACTACTCCAAGATGGCGGAAGCGATGAAGCCGCTGGTATCGTTGATGGAGCGGACCGACCGGGTGCGTCTGGTGGGGCCTGGCACGGATTTGCGCTTTTCGATCAAGGGGGTTCCGGCTATTCCCTGCGCCGGTGAGTGCAATATTCCCGACGGCGAGGTTTATACCGCGCCGGTGAAGGACTCAGTGGAGGGGATTTTGTCTTACAATACCCCGTCGGTGGAACAGGGATTTACCTTTGAAAATGTGAAGCTGACCTTTGAAAAAGGAAAGATCGTGAAAGCTCAGGCCAATGACACGGAGCGGATCAACCGAATTTTTGACACGGATGAAGGCGCCCGGTATATCGGAGAATTTGCCATCGGCGTAAATCCCTATGTACTGGAGCCTATGAAGGATATTTTGTTTGATGAAAAGATTATGGGGTCGTTCCACTTTACGCCGGGGAGCTGTTATGAGGATGCGCCCAATGGAAACCATTCGGCGATTCACTGGGATTTGGTCTGCATTCAGAGGCCGGAGTATGGCGGAGGAGAGATATATTTTGACGACGTGCTGATCCGCAAGGACGGCAGGTTTGTTCTGCCGGAGCTTCAATGTTTGAATCCGGAAAACCTAAAATAGATCATATTCTTTCGCGGGCGCAATAAAATAGGATGAAGAGTACTGGGAGGTTATCCTTTGTTCTATTTTTTTGGCGGTCTGGGGATTTTTTTATACGGAATTCATGAGATGAGCGAGGCCATGGAGCAGCTATTTGCCGGCCGGTTTCGTCAGCGGCTGATGCACCTGGTATCCGGCCGCTTTCGGGCGATTGCGCTTGGCTGCGGTATCACCGGGGTAGTGCAAAGCAGCACGGTGGTGACGGTGATGATTGTCAGTCTGGTGGAAGCGGGACTGCTTCCGCTGCGGCAGGCCTTTGATTTGATCATGGGGGCAAATGTAGGGACGACGGTGACTGCCTGGATGATTTCGATGAAGCAGCTGCCGTCGGTTCCCTGGCTGATGCCGGCGTTGGCTGCGGGAGGCTTTTTATGTATGGCGTGGAAACGGTTTCCCTGGAAGCGGCAGGCGGAACTCGCCATGGGATTTGGCTTACTCTTTCTTGGATTGGACTGGATGGAAGAGGGAATTACCGCGGGAAATGGCCTGGACGGAATCTTGCAATGGGTCCTTGCCATGGGAGAAAAGCCTCTGGCTGGTATCTTAGCCGGTATCGTATTGGTCTGTATTATTCAAAGCTCGTCAGCGGGAATTGGAATTTTGCAGGTATTGGCTCTGTCCGGACAAATCAGTTGGAGCGCAGCCGTCTATTTGACCTTGGGGCAAAATATTGGCACCTGTCTGACGACCCTTTTGGCTGGCGTGAGTCTGGGAGCGGAGGCAAAGGCTGCCGCCCGTTTTCATCTGATATTCAATTTAGCGGGAGTCGTGGTTTTGGCTCCGGTCTGTGCCGCTTTCTTTTCTCTAAATACACAAATCGCCGCACAGCCCATCACGCCTACCGGCCTGGCGCTGTTTCACACGGTGTTTAACGTGGTCAGCGTGGCGGGAGTTTATCCCTTTGTCGGGAAACTGGCGAAATGGGAAGCACGGCGAATACAGTCGGAAGTCCTTTCGTAAAGCGTTCGTGTCCTAACCGTGTATGCTCTTGTCAATGGAAGGGCATTAGATACTTTTAATAAATTGATCGATGTAATGAAGGGCAGATCCAATGGCGGCTGTCTCAAATTTATAACGGCAACAGAAAATATAGGGGTCCTTTTCCTCAAAAGGACTTCTTTTTTCGACCATTTCCCGGAATTCATCCAGGTAGTCGTTTAGATAAGGCCCTACGTATCCGCCGAGAATAATATCGCAGTCATAATGCATGCGCAGATTATTGACCGCGATCGCCAGGTAGTCCAGATACTCCCGGAAAGCCGACAGATAGGGTTCTTGTCCTTCTGCTACATATTGAAAGAAGCGCTGCATCTTGCCGTCGGCCATATCAGAGAGCAGGTTGGCGGAACAGTATGCGTTGAGGCAGCCCTTTTTTCCGCAATAGCAGGGCTTCCCATCGGGGATCAGGGTAACGTGGCCGAATTCACAGCTTTTTTGGTGCGTGCCGGTATAGAGCCGGTTTCGGTGGACAATCGCGCCGCCGACCGAGTTGCTGAGCGATAGATATACGATGGAATCTTCCCGGTCCGAGTTCCACCACTCGGCAAAGCCGCCGGAGTTGGCGTCGTTGAATAAAAGAAACGGGAAGGGGATGTGAGGTTTCAGCTTTTGATAGAGATCCTTCGGAGCGCGCACCGCTTTTGCGTAGATCACGGTTTTTTTGTCTTCCGCAATGATGGCGGGCAGGGAGATCCCAAGCCCTAAAATCTTTTCCCGATCCAAATGACTTCGCTCAATAAAGGAATCAATGAACTTTCCTAGGGTATTATAATAGAATAAGCTATCCACAAAACGGTGCCGAATACGGCTGTATTGGAGTACGGTAGCTTCCATATCGATGGCTACCAGACTGATATGATTGGCGGTAATGTCTAGACCTAGAGCAATTTTAGCATCGGGGACGCACTGGATCACTTTCGCTTTCCGGCCTCCCGTGGATTCAAAGGTTCCGGTTTCGGTAATCAGCCCCAGCTGCCGCAGTACAGCCAGATTT
Organism: Hominifimenecus sp. rT4P-3; assembly: GCF_051055405.1. Classification (GTDB taxonomy): domain Bacteria; phylum Bacillota; class Clostridia; order Lachnospirales; family Lachnospiraceae; genus Pseudolachnospira. Next base: position 1,324,700 of record NZ_CP167068.1, read on the forward strand.
TGATTGACTGTCGGCATGCTGAGAGAAAGCCCTTTGGCGATCTCCTGCTGGGAAACGCCTTTTTCTCGGTAGATAAAACGGTAGATTTCATTGCGGTTGATCTGTTTAATCTGTGTTGTATGCGCCATGATACGGATACCACCTTAACGTCTAGGCAAATTTGGAACGATCCAATAAAACCAATTCATTGTAAATTATAAGTAGAATTATCGGAAATGTCAATCTGAAAAGTACTTTTGCAAAAAGAATTATAGAAAGTAAAGCGAAAAAATCAGGCGAAAAGCGAGTGGAAGTGAGGGAATATTTTTGGCGTCCTGGAAAAAGAACAGAAAATGGAAGGGAAATGACCCGAATTCCAAGCAACTTTTGAAGGGAATTTGAGCTCCTTTCAAAAAGAATTGTTTTGGCTTGCAGCATGAGGGAGTCCTTGTTATACTAAAGCGGAATTGACGAAGTGAAATTCAGTCTGAATGACTCAGCGCCTATGACTGTTCCTCTTTGACGTTTTTATGCTGAGTCATCCTGTGCTGTAAGCCCGGCATAGGCTAGGCTTACAGCACTTTCTATTCTATAGGAAAGTTCTCCGACATTTTCTATTAGAATAAAAAACACTCCGCAAAGGAACGCACTTGCTTTCCCAGATGATCTTTGTTAAAATAAAGATGTATTCTGTGCCGTTTTTTAGAGGGTAGCAGGAAGAACCGAAAGGAGTGCAGATTATGTTAAATAAGAAATCAATCGATGATATTCAAGTAAAAGGAAAACGTGTGTTGGTGCGCTGTGATTTCAACGTACCTCTTCAAGACGGAAAGATTACGGATGAAGTCCGCCTGACAGCGGCGCTTCCGACTTTAAAGAAATTGATTGCGGACGGTGGCCGTCTGATTCTTTGCTCTCATCTGGGAAAACCCAAGGGAGAGCCAAAGCCGGAATTGTCTTTGGCTCCGGTAGCAGAGCGTCTCAGTGAGCTTTTAGGGCAGGAGGTTCGGTTTGCGGCGGACCCGGAAGTGGTCGGCCCGAACGCGAAAAAAGCGGCCGCGGAGCTTCAAGACGGAGAGGTTATGCTTTTGGAAAATACTCGCTACCGTGCGGAAGAGACGAAAAATGGCGAGGCGTTCAGTAAGGATTTGGCATCGTTAGCGGAAGTTTTTGTGGACGATGCTTTTGGCACGGCTCACCGGGCTCACTGCTCCAATGTGGGCGTGACCGAATTCCTGAGCCCCTGTGCAGTTGGATATCTGATGCAGAAGGAAATCGATTTTCTTGGGAACGCGGTGAATCAGCCGGAACGCCCCTTTGTGGCGATTCTCGGCGGTTCCAAGGTTTCCAGTAAAATCTCTGTGATTAACAATCTGCTGGATAAAGTGGATACGCTGATCATTGGGGGTGGGATGGCCTACACCTTTTTAAAGGCCCAGGGAAAAGAGGTTGGCACGTCTCTTCTGGAGGCTGATTATATCGATTACGCAAAAGAGATGATGGAAAAGGCCGCTGCGAAGCAGGTGGAGCTGTTGATTCCGATGGATACGGTGGTGGCGAAGGAATTTGCCAACGACGCGCCTTCCCGCGTGGCGGAGGGGGATATTCAGCCGGATGAGATGGGACTGGATATTGGTCCGAAGACGAGAGAGCGGTTTGCGGCGGCGTTAAAAAATGCAAAGACGGTTGTATGGAATGGACCGATGGGCGTATTTGAAATGCCGAATTTCGCGGCGGGCACCATTGCGGTAGCAAAGGCTTTGGCGGAGATTTCCGCAACTACGATTATTGGCGGCGGCGATTCGGCAGCGGCGGTAAATCAGCTGGGCTTTGGAGATAAGATGACGCATATTTCCACCGGCGGCGGCGCTTCCTTGGAATTCTTGGAAGGAAAAGAACTGCCTGGTGTGGCGGCAGCTGACGATAAATAGAATGAGAAGTTCGATAACAGGAGGAGTTATCATGTCAAGAAAGAAAATCATAGCAGGAAACTGGAAGATGAACAAAACGCCCAGCGAAGCGGCGGCTTTTATCCGGGAATTGGCACCCCTCGTAGCCGGCGCGGACGCAGACGTGGTCTGCTGTGTGCCGGCCATTGATCTGGTACCCGCCGTGGAGGCGGCCAAGGGCAGCGAGATTAAGATCGGCGCAGAAAATATGTATTTTGAAGAAAAAGGCGCTTATACGGGAGAGATTGCTCCGGCGATGTTGGTGGACGCCGGTGTTTCCTATGTGATTTTAGGTCACTCGGAACGGAGAGAATATTTTGCGGAGACCGACGAATCGGTGAATCGAAAAGTGAAAAAAGCTTTCGAGCATGGACTGATTCCGATTGTCTGCTGTGGCGAGACCTTGACCCAGCGGGAACAGGGGATCACGATGGATTGGATCAGACAGCAGGTAAAGATTGCCTTTCTTGAGGTTCCTGCGGCGCAGGCAGCGCAGGCAGTGATTGCCTACGAGCCGATTTGGGCGATTGGCACGGGAAAAGTAGCGACCAGTGAGCAGGCGCAGGAAGTCTGCCATGGAATTCGTGAGTTGATCCGGGAATTATATGGAGATGCGACGGCGGAGGCAATTCGCATTCAATACGGCGGCAGCGTGGCTCCGGCCAATGCGGCGGAATTGTTTGCCCAGCCGGATATCGACGGCGGCTTGGTCGGCGGAGCCAGCTTAAAACCGGACTTTGCTCAGATTGTGCATTATCAGAAATAAGAGGCGGTTATGGAGCCAAAGCTATCAAGAAAGAAATTGCAGACGGCATTCTTTGTTGCATTCGGCGGCCTTTTTCTGGCGTTAGTTCTGGTGTTTTTTGGGTTGCAGCTTCCCGGTTTACTTGCCATGGTAGTAGCGATGGCGGGAATCACGGGAATGATGATGGCAGGTCAATGCCCCCACTGCAAAAATGTGCGCAGCGCTAAGTGGGTCAACCCCTTTCCCTCCGATAAAGAGCTTTTCTGTACCCGGTGCGGAAAGAAAATAGAATTTGTGGAAGACGGGTGGTTTCGCCCGAAAAAGAAGGATAGGAAATGAGAAAACCAACGGTTTTAATGATTTTAGACGGTTTTGGCCTAAATGATAAATGGGAGGGAAATGCGGTCGCCCAGGCGGCGACTCCAAATATGGACCGTCTGATGCGGGAGTATCCTTTTGTCAGAGGAAATGCCAGCGGATTAGCGGTGGGACTTCCCGACGGCCAGATGGGAAATTCGGAGGTCGGACATTTAAATATGGGGGCCGGCCGGGTGGTTTACCAGGATTTGACCAAGATTACCAAGGCTATTGAGGAAGGGACGTTTTTTGAAAATATGTCTCTCTTGACGGCGTTCCGAAACGCCAGGGAGCGCGGGACGGCGGTTCATCTTTGGGGACTTTTATCGGATGGCGGCGTACACAGCCATAATACCCATTTATATGCCCTCCTGGAGATGGCGAAACGCTTGGGACTTACGAAGGTGTATGTGCATGCGTTTTTAGATGGAAGGGATACGGCGCCGACTTCTGGACTTGGATATCTGAAAGAACTGGAAGAAAAGCAAGAGCAGATTGGTGTTGGACAAATTGCGACGGTGATGGGCCGTTACTACGCGATGGATCGCGATAATCGCTGGGAGCGGGTCAGCCGGGCCTATGCCGCCTTGACAAAAGGGGAAGGGGAGCGGACTTCTTGTCCTCTCGGCGCTGTCCAGGCATCCTATGACCGGGGAATTACCGATGAGTTTGTGGAACCGATTGTGGCGGCGGATACGGATGGAGAACCGCTCGCAACGGTGAAAAAAGGCGATTCCGTGATCTTTTTCAATTTTCGGCCGGATCGGGCCAGGGAGCTGACAAGGGCGTTTTTAGATGATTCTTTCATCGGCTTTGAACGGGAGCCGTTAAAAGAGTTGACTTATGTTTGCTTTACCGATTACGATGCGACGATTCCTCATACGCGGATTGCTTTTCCGAAAGAGGAATTGGTCAATACGCTGGGAGAGTATCTTTCCGAACAGGGCCTTCGACAGCTGCGCCTGGCAGAGACGGAAAAATATGCCCATGTGACGTTTTTCTTTAATGGAGGGGTGGAAGTACCAAATCCTGGGGAAGAGAGAATTCTGGTGCCGTCCCCCAAGGTGGCGACCTATGATTTGAAGCCGGAGATGAGCGCTTACGAGGTATGCGACCGGTTGGTGGAGGCCATCGGGAGCGGAGCCTATGATGTGATCATCGTCAATTTTGCGAATCCGGATATGGTCGGGCATACCGGCGTGATGTCAGCCGCCATTCACGCGGTGGAGGCGGTGGATACCTGTGTCGGACGCGCGGTAGATGCGCTTCTCGCGGCAGGAGGACAGATGTTCCTTTGCGCCGACCATGGGAATGCAGAGCAGCTGGTGGATCCGGCCAGTGGAGATCCTTTTACCGCCCATACGACGAATTCGGTTCCGTTTTTGTTGATTAATGCGGATCCTGCCTATACGTTAAGAGAGGATGGACGGCTCTGCGACATTGCGCCGACGCTGCTTGCGATGTTGGGACTGCCGCAGCCGTCGGAGATGAGCGGAGTTTCCTTGCTCCAAAAGCGATCGGAATAGGTGAGGAATTTTAGACGATAGAAGAATCGGAGGATAAGAAAAACATGATTTATACACATGAAGTGGAAATGATGTGTCCGGTAGCGCAGGGGGCCTGCCATGGCGCTGCGCCAATTCCAGAGGAAGCGAACTGGGTAAAAGCAAAAGAAGTAAAGGATATTTCTGGTCTGACCCATGGCGTGGGTTGGTGCGCGCCGCAGCAGGGAGCGTGTAAGCTGACGTTGAATGTAAAAGACGGAATCATTGAGGAGGCTCTGGTGGAAACCCTCGGTTGTTCGGGTATGACCCATTCGGCGGCCATGGCCGCTGAGATTCTTCCGGGCCGGACGATTTTGGAAGCGTTAAACACGGACCTGGTTTGCGACGCCATCAATACGGCAATGCGGGAGTTGTTTTTGCAGATCGTCTATGGCCGCAGCCAAAGCGCGTTTTCTGAGGACGGTCTTCCGGTTGGCGCCGGCTTAGAAGATTTGGGCAAAGGACTTCGCTCTCAGATCGGTACCATGTATGGGACGAGGAAAAAAGGCCCGCGGTATTTGGAGATGGCGGAAGGATATGTCACGGGCATTGCCCTGGATGAGAATGACGAGATTATCGGTTATCAGTTTGTGAATTTAGGGAAGATGACGGATTTTATTAAAAAGGGCGACGATCCGAATACGGCTTGGGAAAAAGCCAAGGGCCAGTATGGCCGCGTAGAGGATGCAGTGAAGATCATCGATCCGAGAAAAGAATAAATTTCGGTAAGGAAACGGAACGAAAGTAGGAGGAATAAGAGATGGCTTTATTTGAATCATACGAAAGACGGATCGATAAAATCAACGGCGTTCTTCAAAGTTATGGGATTTCATCCATAGAAGAAGCGGAGAAGATTACAAAAGACGCCGGACTTGACGTGTACAATCAGGTGAAAAAGATTCAGCCGATCTGCTTTGAAAATGCGTGCTGGGCCTACACGGTAGGAGCAGCGATTGCGATTAAGAAAGGCTGCCGGAAGGCATCGGAAGCCGCCGCCGCCCTTGGCGAGGGATTGCAGGCTTTTTGTATCCCTGGTTCTGTGGCAGATCAGAGAAAAGTTGGTCTGGGACATGGAAATCTGGGAAAAATGCTGCTGGAGGAAGATACGGATTGTTTTTGCTTCCTGGCCGGCCATGAGTCTTTTGCTGCTGCGGAAGGCGCGATCGGCATTGCTGAGAAGGCAAATAAGGTGCGCCAGAAGCCTCTTCGCGTTATTTTAAATGGTTTGGGAAAAGATGCTGCTCAGATCATTGCGAGAATCAATGGATTTACGTATGTGGAGACAGAATATGACTATGCCACCGGAGAGTTGAAAGAGGTGTTTCGGAAGGCATATTCCAGCGGACCGAGAGGAAAGGTAAACTGCTACGGCGCCAATGACGTCCGGGAAGGCGTGGCGATCATGTGGAAAGAGAAAGTGGATGTGTCCATCACCGGAAATTCCACCAACCCGACCCGTTTTCAGCATCCGGTAGCCGGTACTTATAAAAAAGAGCGGATCGAGGCGGGAGAAAAATATTTTTCCGTGGCTTCCGGCGGCGGTACGGGCCGTACGTTGCACCCCGATAACATGGCCGCGGGTCCGGCGTCTTATGGCATGACCGATACCATGGGCCGGATGCACTCGGACGCCCAATTTGCGGGCTCTTCATCGGTGCCTGCCCATGTAGAGATGATGGGACTGATCGGTATGGGCAATAACCCGATGGTGGGCGCTACGGTAGCGGTGGCGGTAGCCATCGAGGAAGCGGCAAAAGAAGGCAGGTTTTAGTAAATAATTGTATTTAGCGGTTTTAAGAAGGTGTTTATAGCGATAAGGAGTGACTTTTCCATGAAAATGTAAGTCACTCCTATATTACTAGACGGCCGCCATTAACAGTTTTTGTATGCCGTTTCCGTTGGCGTCTGAGCGTCTACGATTAACTTTTCCTATGCTTTCACACAATGTTGTGCTGGCTTTATTCTTTCTTCCGTGTCAAGAAAATTCCAATGATTGCACCAAGAAGGATAATCGGCGCTGCTTTGGCAAACAGCCATTCAAATGAGTGAAATGCCACTCCGAGAACGGCTGTTTCAGGATCACTATAATCCCAATCCAAGTAAGGACTTTCTAATGCCAATAAGATTGCAAAAATTGCTGCTATGACGACACACAATGAGATAAGGAGCCAATGTAGAATTCTTTTTCTTGTAGTTTTTCTCTGTGCAAGTTGCAAGTTTATCACCTCCAGCTTTGCGGAAATTGCCTTTAAGTCATCAACTTCCGACTCCACGACGTTTTCCCCAAGCAACGCACTCACGGGTGTTTCAAGCGCTTCCGATATGGAGATCAACATACCAGAATCGGGAACGGATAAACCTTGCTCCCATTTAGAAATGGTTTGCCGCACCACGTTTAGCTTGATAGCAAGCTCCTGTTGTGAAAGTCCTTTTGATTTTCGGATTGTTTTAATGTTTTCGTTGAGCATTAAGGACAGCCTCCTTTCTTTCGGTTGTTACCACTATTATAGGCAAAACTGCCTGTTGCCACAAGCAACGCATTTTAACATTCCAGTAAAATAAAGAAGAATTTGTGATATGATGGAAGAGAGCGTTTTAAGCATTACCATAAACATAAAGGAATGGTAAAAAATATGAGAATACGACAGTCCAGACCAGAAGATCTAGAAGAGATGCTTCGTATCTATGAGATTGCCCGCCGGTTCATGGCAGAGCAGGGGAATCCGCATCAATGGGGAGATGACAATTATCCGGCGGAGGAGCTTTTGAAAGAAGACATCCGGGAGCAGAGAAGTTATATCTGCGAGGAAGACGGAGCGGTTGTCGGAACCTTCTGTTACTGGATCGGCGAGGAACCTTCTTACCGGGAAATCCGGGAAGGAGAATGGATGAATGACCAGGTTTATGGCGTGATTCACCGAATTGCTTCTGACGGGCGCGTGAAGGGCATTGGCTCCGCGGTGGTGGATTGGTGCCTAAACCGTCATAAAAATCTGCGTATCGACACCCATGAGAAGAACCTGGTGATGCGAAACCTTTTCCGAAAAAAGGGATTTACTTACTGCGGAAAAATTACCGTGGATGATGGCACCGAACGCTTCGCCTATCAAAAGATTCTGGAATCGTAAAATGTGGGCCGCCTTGGTTTGTAACATCCGGTTTGAAAGGAAAATAAGAGAACAGCTTGGTTTATTTTCCAGGAAAAACTTGACTTTTTGCATGAGATAACGTATTCTAAATAACAGGAATAATTCTCAAAGTTAGAGACCTTATGGATATTTGCTGAAAGGAATAGGAGGATTGGTTATGTACGCAGAGTTTGATGAGTCTCTGGTAACAGGAAATGAAATGATTGATTCCCAGCATAAAGTGCTGATTGAGAAGATCAATGATCTGGTAGCAAGCTGCGAAGAGAAAAAAGATAAATTAAACGCAGTGCGCTTGCTGAACTATTTGGCGGATTACACGGAATTTCATTTTACAGCGGAAGAAAAACTTCAGGCGGAGATTGGCTACCCTGGAATCGCAGAGCATAAAGAAAAACATGATGAGCTGCGTCGGACTGTGGAGGATCTCCATCAGATGCTGGAGGATGAGGAAGGGCCTTCGGACGCATTCGTCGATCAGTTGAATAAAAAAGTGATTGAATGGCTGTATTATCATATCAAAGGGTTTGACCGTTCCGTTGCAGAGTACCGTTTTATGAGAGACAACACGGAGAGACTGTAACATAAGGTTTGAGAAACGCCGCCGGATGGCAGATACCGACGGCGTTTTTGCTTTTTAGGAGGTATCTTTGTTTTTTATTCTTTTGACTTGCGGGCTTCTTCCTTGGATTTTTTCGATTTGGAACATCTACAATCTGGCGCTGGGAAAGCGCAGACCCATCTTTGAGGGACTAGCCTTGTTCAGCGGAGTGATTTTGTCTACGATGCTTTATCACATGTGGGGAACCGTTCCTTGGGATCAGCCCACGAATACGATGGCCGGCGGTTTGGATATAGGAACGATCCATGAGCCAATTTCAGGAGATCATGCGGCGCTTTTTGCCATCCTGTGCATTTTGGCAATGATCGCCTATCTGTGGTTAAAATTTGCAGGAATACCGGGAAAGATCAAGCAGGGATCGAGCGATAAGATGGATTCACATGAACCGGAGCCGTTAAGGCCCCCGCTGCTTCATGGGATCTTGGCTCTTTTGATTTTTGCGGGATGCGTTTGCCAGACTTTATTTTTGGTGCAATTGGGGGACAGCGCAGATTGGATTACCTGGTATCTGCGGCTTCTTCCGGCAAATTTTTTGTTGATGGCATTATTTTTCTTCCGGGATTTTCTTCTTCAGGAGGCAGAGCGCCAGAAGGGGAGAACATATAAAAATGGTCTTTTGCGGGCGGCTCATATCTGTTTGACTCGGACGTCCCGTTGGGGCCGGACCGTGGTCTTTTTTCTGGTTCCCCTGCTTTTTCTCTGCGCTATTTTGCTGCTGCTCTTTGGACAGCAGCCGGATGGATTTTTGCGGGTCTTTACGGAGACGAGCGAATGGACTCTTTCCACCAAGATATCGCCCCCGCCTGTAACCTTTGATACCCATTATCTTTGTACCGTCTCTTTACGCGGCCACAGGAAGTTGGTACGGCCGCTCCGTTATGGGATACGGAGGGGAGAAAAGATCGTAGTGAATCGCCAGCTTTGTGTGGCAAATGCTTTTGAAGAACTGATTCAGGAAAAGACGCCTCGATTTCATCGGGCAGTGCGCCGTTTCTATGATACGTATGGCTATCCGATTTCTCGGTGGATTCGGACGGCATGGACGGCGGATATGGTATATTTGCTGATGAAACCATTGGAATGGTTCTTTGTCGCCGTATTATACTTGTTGGATAAAAAACCGGAGAACCGGATTGCCCGCCAATATTTACCCAAAGAGGCATGGACGTACGCCGATGGAAGATAACGCAGAGGATGCCCAAATTATCCTGCTATGAGGCGTGTATGCTCTTGTTAATTGAAGGCATAGAGAACAAAAAGGAGTGGACGAGTGAAACAGGAAGAAATACAGATAAAGGCAGGCGTTGTCCATATTTTGGACTCGGATGTAGGCATGCCCGTTTTGTCCGATTGCGCCATGGAGATTGGATCGGATTTCAGTGATTTTTTAAAGGGACATATCGAGCGGTTTACCGAAAGCGATGAGAAAAAGCTGTGTCGTTTTGCGCCGGATTCAGAGGTTGGAGAGATCTTACGGGAGTGTACGGAAGCAAATTTCGTGGAGACCAGCCAGCTTTTGGCGAAGATGCTCTATCGGATTCTCTATGAGAATCCTGCGATTCCATCGGCGGACGCGATTCTTTTGTGGATGATGCGCGGTGAGGAAGCGTATTTGGCCTTTTTAAAGATGGATTATAAAACGTCCTATACACATATCACGAATCCGGGGGATGAGGGGAACAGCAATGAAATCATTCTTCAAAAGGCGTTGCTGCCGTCGAAAAGTCAACGGCTTTCGGAAGCCTTTTTGGTTCGCCTTTCGGATTTGGAGCTTCAGCTGGTGGAAAAGCGATACGAAATCAATGGAGAGAAATGTTGGTATTTTTCTGAAAAATTTCTTCAATGTCAGGCTCCCATGTCCCAGAAAGCGAAGCTGGATGTGGTGACGAAGGCAGTGGAACAGGTAAATCGGAAATATTATGGCGAGGAAGATACCGGCCGGCGGATGGAAATCAAAAATGTAATCTACAAAGAGTTGGAAGAGGAAGGGGGTCTGCGGGTAGAAGCCGTCAAGGAAAAGGTATTTTCCGACCGCCCCCAGATGCAGGCGGAACTGGAGGAAAAGCTGGAAAAATATCATCTGTCTGGGGAGGTGGTCGCGCCAAAGAGCGAGCAGACGCTTCGAAAATTCCAAAAACAGCATTTGACCACAGATACCGGCATTGAGATTACGATCCCGATGGAAGAGTATGAAAATCCGGAACGGGTGGAGTTTTTGACCAATCCAGACGGAACGATTTCGGTTTTGATTAAAAATGTCGGCAAGCTGAGCGCGAAGTGATAAAGGGAGACCAGGTATGAAACGTGCGAGAGGAAGAAGAAAGGCCTGGACGGTGGAAGTATGAAAATTTTAATCTCTCCGGCAAAAAAGATGCGGGTGGAGGAAGATCTTCTGCCATGGCGGGAATTGCCGGCTTTTCTACCTAAAACGGAGCGGCTGATGCGCTTTGTACAGGGACTTTCTTACGGGGAAGCCAAGGGGCTTTGGGCCTGCAATGATTCGATTGCGGAACTGAACTTTGGCAGATTCCGGCGGATGGATTTGTATGCCGGTCTAACGCCGGCGCTGTTTTCTTATGAAGGAATTCAGTACCAATATCTTGCGCCGCGGGTGTTGGAGGAGGAAGCGTTGGAATATTTACAGGAGCATCTTCGCATTTTATCTGGGTTTTACGGCATTTTAAAACCTTTTGACGGAGTGACGCCGTATCGGTTGGAAATGCAGGCAAAAGCTGGCGTGGACGGGTGTCGGGATCTGTATGAATTTTGGGGAAAGGATCTGGCGGATTTCCTAATGGGAGAGGACCGGGAAATTTTGAATCTGGCCTCCCGTGAATATGCCGTGGCGGTGGAACGAGGACTAGATGCAGGGAGCCGTGAAGTGACGTGCATCTTTGGGGAACGGGTCGGTGAAAAGATCGTCCAAAAGGGGACAAAGGCAAAGATGGCCCGCGGGGAAATGGTGCGCTTTTTGGCGGAACAGGGAGCCAAAGAGATGGAGACGGCTAAGGAATTTCAACGATTGGAATATCGGTATCAGGAAGAACTTTCTTCTGAAAATGAGTGGGTCTTTTTGCGGTAGAAGCGTTTTTTAAATAATAAGGAGGAATGGATATGTTGGAAGTAGGACAGAAGGCGCCGGAGTTTACGCTGCCGGATCAGGATGGAAATTTGGTTTCCTTGTCAGATTTTAGAGGGAAGAAGGTAATCCTTTATTTTTACAGTAAGGACAATACGGCGGGCTGTACAAAACAGACATGTACCTTTGCGGAGCAGTTTCCGGCCTTTGAGGAAAAAGGAGCGATTATCTTAGGCGTGAGCAAGGATACCGTGGCTTCCCATCAGAGATTTGCCGCCAAATATCAGCTGCCGTTTCGGATTTTAGCGGATCCAGAGTTTCAAGTACTGGAAGCTTACGATGTGCGGAAAGAAAAAAATATGTATGGAAAAAAAGTAATGGGAATCGTCCGTTCTTCGTATTTGATCGATGAAAATGGAGTGATAGAGAAAGTGCATGCCAAGGTAAAACCGGAAGAGAATGCAGACTTGGCGCTGCGGGATTTAGAATAAATCAGGAGATGGTACGATGAGCACAATGAAGAACAGGATGCATACGGGCGAACTTTATCTTCCTGGGGACGATGAAATTATGGCGTGGCAAAGGAGATGTCTGGATCGTCTGTATGAGTTTAATCAGACCCGCCCCACAGAATTTGCCAAACGGGAAGCTATGTTAAAAGAGATGTTTGCGGAAATCGGAGAAAACTGTTATATCGAGCCGCCGTTTCATTCTAATTTTGGCGGAGCTCACGTTCACTTTGGAAAGAATATCTATGCAAATTTTAATCTGACCTGTGTGGATGACACACATATTTATGTGGGAGATTATACGATGTTCGGTCCGAATGTAACGATCGCTACTGCCGGGCATCCGATTCTTCCGGAACTGCGTGAAAGAGCGTATCAGTACAACGCGCCTGTTCATATTGGCAAAAATTGTTGGATCGGCGCTGGGGCGATCATTTTACCGGGAATTGTGATCGGAGATCAGGTTGTCGTAGGCGCGGGCAGCGTTGTGACGAAGGATTTGCCCTCCCATGTTGTCGCCGTGGGCAATCCATGTAAGATCTTGCGTGAAGTAAATGAGCATGATAAAGAATATTACTTTAAGGACAGAAAGATTGATTGGGACCATTTGTGAGAACAAATCGAACTTGCAAACGCCGAAGCATTCAGTGTTTTAGCTCCACACGGGTATAAAGAAGAATGCCGCCTAAAATGATAAAACCGCCTAAAATTTGGAGGAAGACAGGGGTTTCCTGAAACAGGAAGAAAGCTAAAACAGCGGAAATCAAAGGTTCGCAAAGCTTTGACGCGGAGACAAAAGAGGGCGACAGGTATTTGAGGCACCAGCTAAAGATCGAGTGGCCGAGAAGCGTGGAAAAGATTGCGAGAAGAAGGCCGACGAAAACCGCGGGAAAGCCGTAGCCGGCAAGGGGCGTGCGGCTGACGAGGGATGCCAGCACTAAAGTAGCGGCGCAGAAAGAGTAGACGATAAATGTATAACCGGTGGTGGACACAGTCCGGCGGACAACACCACCTAAGAGCGTGTATCCTGCCACAGCGATCGCAGCGGCAAGCGACATGAGATCGCCGGACAGTCCGCTGTTGGAGGAAGCGTGATCCGATAGGGCAATTAGAATATTTCCGGCCAGGGTGATAGCAATACAAAAAATCTCCTTGCCGGAAATTTTTTTGTGTAAAAAGATAACAGAGCCGATAGCAACCCAGATCACTTCGGTACAAACAATAGTGGTGGAACTGGCAATGGAAGTATGCTCCAAGGATTCAAACCAAAGAACAAAATGAAGGGCCAAAAGGATACCGCTGGCTGCGCAGAGAAACAACGTTTTTTTCGGAACCAAGGTCAGCTCTTGCCGGGACTTGCTTTTGCCAAGAGTCATGGGCAGCATTAAAAGAACCGTCCAGAGTAAACGATAAGCGGCGGTGACTAGAGACGGCGCGGTAGAGTAGCGTACTAAGACCGACGAGAGAGAGATTCCTAAAATACCAACGACAAGCAGGAGGAACGGCCGCTTTTCAAAAAAGTTCATGATGTTATCTCCGGTGTGCATAGAATTTTTTTCAGTGTACCATAAAATAGGGGAGAACAAAAGCAAAATCGTAATTTTCTAAGTCTTTTTGATGAAGAAGATCGGGTTTCCTAACTTTTTTTACTCGATAAATTATGACAAATTTTTCCATATAATATTTTTGCGCGGCGCGAGTTCCTTTCCTTTTTCTCAAAATAATGGCATGGTGAGCCGATTACTTTTGCACATACTAATTTTGCAAAAGAAAAACAAAAGGAGGAAATGCCATGCAAAACGAACATTTAGCCATTGCCACGGTTCCTTGTCAGCCTTGGGGCGAACGTTTTACCGAGGAACAGGCATTTAAAAACGGGACTATTTTTAAAGATTTGTATCTCCCTTTTTTTGCCGCGGAAGAGAACTGCGGATGCAAAAAGGAAGAGCGGCTGCGGCAGAAAGCCAAAGGGGAAGACGAAGCATGTATTTTGCAGCAGTTGGATGAGATCAGCTTTTATTTGGACGATCTAAATTTATATCTTGACACTCATCCGCAGGATAAAGAAGCAATTGAACTTTACTGTGAGTATAGTCAGAAGCGGGCCCAGCTGAAACAGGAATATGACAAACAGTTTGGACCTCTGACAAGAGATTGCATTTGGAAATGCGAAGGTTCGAAAGATACATTTTGTTGGCAGGAAGGGCCGATGCCCTGGGAAGGAGCGTGCGTATAATGTGGAGTTATGAAAAACGATTGCAGTTTCCAGTAAAAATTACGACCACCTGCCCGAAAACGGCGCAGCTGATCATTAGCCAGTATGGCGGACCGGATGGAGAACTTTCGGCTTCCATGCGTTATTTGGCGCAACGGTATACTATGCCGGTAAAATCCGTCGGCGGGCTTTTAACGGATATTGGTACGGAAGAATTGGCGCATATGGAAATTATCTGCGCCATGGTTTATCAGCTGACGAAACATTTAACGCCGGAAGAAGCCAAGACAGCGGGCTTTGACGCCTATTATATTGACCATACAGCTGCCCTTTGGCCTCAGGCGGCGGCTGGTGTGCCATTTACGTCGTTGGAGTTTCAATCCAAGGGAGATGCCATTACGGATTTGACAGAAGATTTGGCGGCGGAACAAAAAGCCCGGACCGTATATGATAATTTGCTCCGCGTGATTACGGACCCGGAAGTACGGGAACCATTAAAGTTTTTGCGTTCCCGTGAGGTCGTGCATTTTCAACGTTTTGGAGAGGCATTGGAGCGAACGAAAGAAACATTAGACGCAAAAAATTTCTATTATTTCAATCCGGAATTCGATAAGCAGATGCTTTAGGAAAAAAGGAGGCTGACCAAATCAAATGGTAAGCCTCCTTTTCCTTCCGTTGACAAGAGCATACTCTGTCCGGAGAGGATTATTTTTGTTTCATCGTGGCAAAACCGATGAAAGATAAAATGACTTCCAAAATTACAAACATGAAATAAGGGAAGAAGAGTACCAGTGCGATGGTATAAAGGATGGCGCCGGTTAAAGCAAGACCGCGAATGCGGGCAAAACACCCAATTCCATTAAAGAGCATCGCTAAAAATGTGCAGATGAGATGAGGCATGACCATAACTGTCGCAAGCCCTGCTCCGAGCTGTTCGGCAGTTCCTGTTACGCTGTCAATCGCACCGGACCAATAGACGATGGAATAAATACAATAGGCAAGCCCAATCAGAAATGAGATCAGTAGACATACGCTAAATTTGTTTTTCTTTTTATGGGTTGGCGTTGGAATCTGGCGATCCATGATATGGCGGCGAACCTTACAGTCATGGCAGACATAATAAGCGTCGTCGCTTTTTTCCACATACTCCATCTCTCTTCCGCAGCGTTCACATTTCATAGCACAATCCTCCATCAATCGTTTTATATGTCAATTATACGATGAAATTCGTATTTATTCAACAAAAAAGTATAAAAACTTAGTAGAAAGTAGCCGTGGACGATAGGAAAGAACGTATGAATAGGAAAAGGGCAAAGCCGTTTTTTGCTTTGCCCTTTTTATCATGAATATTACATTAATCCAGGAATTAGCATCGGAACATACAAGATCAGGAAAAATATAAGAACCAATCCTAACAGATAAGGAATAATGGCTTTCGCAATTTTTTCAATCGGCAATCCGGTGATGCCGGATGCCACAAAGAGATTGATGGCTACTGGCGGCGTAATCATGCCAATGGCAATTCCTACCACAAAGACAATACCAAAGTGCACTAGGCTGATATTCATCGCTTTCACCAGCGGTAAAAATACAGGCGTTAGAATAATAATTGCGGAAGATGTCTCCATAAACACACCGGCAATCAAAATAATAACGGCGATCAAAAACATGATAATGTAAGGGTTGGTAGATACGCTCAACACAGAACTGGCAATGGATTCCGGAATTTTCCAGTTTGCCAATACCCATCCAAAGGGCCCGCTGCAGGAAATAATAATCATAATTACAGCGGAGGTTTTTGCGCTGCCTTTCATGATATTAAATAATTCTTTTGGACCCATATCCCGGTAAACAAAGGCGGATACTAAAATGGCATAGATAACCGCTACATCTGCCGCCTCGGATGGAGTGAAATATCCGGAAAAAATCCCGCCTAGAATAATGACTGGCATTAAGATTCCCCAGATAGCTTTCAAAAAGGTCTTGCATACATTTCGAAGAGAAAAGGATGCTCCTTTTGGATAATTATTCTTTGCGGCTTCAAACAGGGAGAGGGCGATCAGAATGGCGCCCATTAAAATGCCGGGAACAAAGCCGTTCTTAAACAAAGTATTTACGCTCTCTTCTGCAATCACAGCATAGAGGACCATGGGAACAGACGGTGGAATAACGACGCCAATGGTACCTGCCGCCGCGACAAGCGCTGTGGATTTTGCCTCGTTATAGCCTCTCTTTTTTAGTTCAGGAATCAACGTTGCGCCTACAGCGGCTGTCGTTGCCGCCCCGGAACCGGAGATTGCGGCAAAAAACATTCCTGCCAGTACCGATACAATGGATAATCCGCCTTTAATCATTCCTAAGAGCGCTTCTGCAAATTCTACCAGAACCTTGGAAACCTTTCCCTTTGCCATTAAATCACCTGCAAAGATGAAAAAAGGAACTGCAATTAATGAAAAGGAGTCCGTGGCGGTAAACATACGCTGCACGGTCATCAAAAGAGGTACGTCTCCTTTTAGCATTACAACCACGGAGGAAAGCACAATAGAAAAGGCTACTGGAACTCCTAAAATTAGCAAGATAATGAATGCAATAAATAGTAATGCTGCCATTTTACGCCTCCTCTTTTCCAAGTAAATGCATTACACAGTTTAGCACGGCGTCTAAAGCGTGAAAAAGCATCACGCCGCAGCCAAGAGGGATACAGGTATAAACATACCGCATAGGTAGGCGCATGGCGGCGGAAAGCTGATTTCCCTGTTTCCCAAAATATTGAATTCCATAAAACATAATCAGTGTAAATAACACAATGCAGAGTAGATGAATGATAATTTTCAGGATATCCTTCGCTTTTGAGGGGAGGTTATCCTGAAGCACAGAAATTGAAATATGGCCGCTATGCTTATATACACAGCCTGCTCCCAATAGAGTACTCCAGATCAGCAAATAGCGCGTAGCCTCTTCGCTCCAGGCCAAAGCAGTAAAAAAAATGCGGCAGACAATCTGTGCGCCAGTGATTAATACCATAGCTCCCAGCATAAGCACAATTACAATTTCTGCAATTTTATCAAGAATATCACTTAATTTATGAATCCCTCGAATAATAAACAAAACAAAAATCCCCCTTCACAGATCGGTCTGTCAAGTTCATACAATGCCAGGCCCGCCGACACTTGCGGGCCTGGCATGATACGAAACACATTTTTATTGATTACATACCTGCGATAACTTCCTGAATTCTTGTTACATAGTCCGCATACTCTGCGTATTTCTCATAAACCGGCTGAACAGCTTGTTTGAAGGAATCCAGATCCGGAGTTTCGATGACTTCCATACCATTGTCTTTCATAGCCTGAAGCTGAGTGCTTTCTTGGTCGGCTACCCACGCCCGCTCAAATTCTGCGGCTTCCTGAGCTGCATCGAGGAAAATCTTCTGAGTATCCGCATCCAGAGAGTTAAACACATCCGCGCTCATGGTAATAATTGCAGTAGAATAGGAATGGCGATCCAAGGTTACATATTTTTGCGATTCCCACAAGCTGTAGGAATAAATAACATTGATCGGATTTTCCTGACCATCGACCGTTCCCTGCTGAAGAGCAGTCAACGCGTCCGCCCATGCCATGGGGTTCGCATTTACACCCATCGCCTCAAAGCTTGCGGTGTATACGTCGTTCTCCATAATACGAATCTTTAAACCATCTAAGTCAGCAGCGCTTTGAATCGGCTTTTTGCTGTTTGTCAAATTGCGGAATCCACGCTCGGCATAAGCAAGTCCCTTTAATCCGGAATCTTCCAGAGTATCCAAAAGTTCCCGTCCAATTTCTCCGTCCAATACGGCATAGGCCTGTTCGTTATTCGCAAAAAGATATGGCATATCAAGCACGCCCATAGCGGAAGAGAAATTGATAAAAGGTCCGCTGGTAATGATTCCCATATCCAGAGTGCCAATCTGCATACTTTCCAGCATATCTCTTTCTCCACCCAGAGTACCGTTTGGATAGATGTCAATCTTATAAGCACCGTTGGTTCTTTCTTCGACTAGCTCGGCAAATTTTTCAGCCGCTACTTGGAAGCTGTCCTGTTCATTTACCGTGGTTCCAAGTTTCAGTACGGTTGCGTCTGTGCTGGCAGCAGCGGTGGTATCGTTTGTGGCCGGCGCCGTGGTATTTTCTTCCGCAGCCTTGGTCGTATCGGGAGTCTTGCTGTCCTCGTTAGAAGCTCCGCAGCCTGTTAGACCCATCAGCATCACTGCCGAAAGGGCCAGAGCAACAAATTTTACATGTTTTTTCATAATTTCCTCCTTAATTATATATGTATAGAATGTCAACCGCCGCCCAATGGAAGCGGAAATGACCTAGTAAAAAATTTTATGGCAATAAAAAAGCTTCCATCTCCAAAGAGACAAAAGCTATAGACTTCTGCGGTACCACTCTTTTTGCTGAAATATAACAAACAGCCACTCAAGCCCAATGGTTTCAAAACCATATTTTTGAGCAACACGATAACGGGTGCTTTCCGTTCCAGCTTACACAAAATTTAGATTCCTTCAGCTAGACTGTTCAAAGGGGATTTTCCTGATTCCTCAACCACCATGTCGCATCAACCCATGGCTCTCTGTAGGTTTCATAATCAGTACTCTGCCTTATCCATACATTTTTGACCAAGTATACGATTAAGCTTATAATAGTCTTTTGAATTTTATTTGTCAACTACTATTTTTGCGGTTTATTACAAAATAAAAAAATGCGTCAGACAGGATTCGAACCTGCTACCCCCAGAGTCGGAGTCTGGAACTCTATCCAATGAGTTACTGACGCATATTCTATAGTATAATCAGAACTACTGGCAAAGTCAACTGAAATTTTCACGGATTTAGAAAAAATTTATAGAAGCAGTTGATCTTAAAAAAAACGTAAGACCAGGCAGTTGACAAGTGACTAGGCCTTTGCTAAAATGATAAGAGCCTTATTACAAAGTTATTACATAAATATTACGGCTGGAAAGGATGATTCGATGTCAAAGCCATTCGATGAGGAAGACGAGGATTTTGAACCATTGAAGATAGATGAAGAATTTGAGGATGTCTGGGGAGGAGAGGACGACGACTTCGTAGATATTAGTCTGGACGGAGGAACAGAGACGGAGGACAAGCCCTATGGAACCATAGAGGCGTCTTCACGCCCAGTGCGAAAAATTGAAAGAGTGATTCAGGATCCATTTGCGGAAGAAGAGAAGGTGGAATCCAATCGCTACGCGTCTGGTCGCGATAGCAGGAGCAGTTATTCCGGCAGTTCCCGTGGACAGGGCGGCGGCAGCCGTTTTTCTGGTCACAAAAGTTATATTATTCTGGCAGTGATCTGTTTAATTGTGATTGCGGCGGTTGTGGTAGTTCTAAAGCTTTCTTCGGGAAAAAGCGGTGAAGGAAACAGCGAAGGCGCTACTTCAGCGGCTACAGAAGCTCCGACTTCCCCATGGCAGGAGAATGGAAACGAAGCGGTAGTTCAGCTGGTGAATCAGTACTATCTGGCATTGAAGACAACGGATATGGCGACCCTTCAGAATATCATGGACGCGGGTTCTCTGCCGACGGAGGACACGGTTGTCAAAATGAATGGGTATATTGAAGATTACCAGAATATTACCTGCTATACGATGGCCGGCGATCAGGAAGGGGAGTTTGCCCTTTATATTGCCTATGATGCTAAGTTTAAGGATGTGAATACGTTGGCGCCGGGGCTGACCCCTGCTTATGTGGTGACAGATTCAGCGGGCGTATTGCGTCTGATGACGGTGGAGCAGATTCAGGCGGATCAAAGAATTGTAACTTATATGAATCAAGTGTCCGCGGATGATAAGATCGAGCAGTTGGGCAAAGATATTTTGAACAAATTTAACGAAGCGCTTGCTGCGGATCCAGCGTTAAACGCCTTGGTAGGAAATGGAAGCAGCACGACGGAAGCTGGTGATACACAGGCGCCGGAAAGCACGGATCAACCGGAGGGTACAAGTCCAGCAGAGTCTTCGACACCGGAAGCGACGACCACGCAGGCTCCGGAAACAACGCCCCAGGAGACTACCACGGCAGCTCAGGGCGGTGAGAATACATTTACGGAGCAGAGTACCGGTATGGTATTCCAAAATACGGATACCATGATGTATACCAATAATGAGGTAAAGGCGAGAAAGGCTCCCAGCACGGATGGGGATGATTTCTCGGTTGTGGCCGCAGGTACAAAAGTCCATGTCATTGGAAAGAGCGACAGTTGGTATCGGGTTTATCTTCCAGATGGAGATGGTACGCCCAGATATATCCGCTCCGATTTGTTGGTATTGGATAATCCGGGCGGCGGCGCGTAATGAATTGAAATGACTATCGGTAAGATAGCGGCAAACAAGGCGGGGCTTTTATAAGCCCCGTTCTTTTGCTGGTATGAGAATTTAGTAGATGGGATTTTTGAGATAGAGGAGAGAAATATGGACATCAATGATTTTGATTATGTTTTACCGGAAGAACTGATCGCACAGGACCCGATTGAAGATCGGTCCGCTTCGCGTTTGCTGGTCTTAAACCGCGAGACGGGAGAGACCCGTCATGAAATCTTTCGGGATATTTTGCAGGAACTAAATGCGGGAGATTGCTTGGTGATTAATAACACGAAAGTAATACCAGCTCGTTTGATGGGAGTGAAGGAGGATACCGGGGCCGCTATCGAAGTCTTGCTTTTGAAGCGGTTGGAAAATGATACCTGGGAGACTTTGGTAAAACCAGGAAAAAAGGCCCGGCCCGGCGCTGTGATTTCTTTTGGCGACGGATTGCTGAAAGGAACCGTAGTCGATGTGCTGGAAGAAGGGAACCGGAAGATTCAGTTTTCCTATCAGGGGATTTTTGAGGAGATTTTAGATCAGCTGGGCCAGATGCCTCTTCCGCCTTATATTACTCATCGCTTGGCAGATAAAAATCGTTATCAGACCGTTTATGCCAAACATGACGGTTCGGCGGCTGCCCCCACGGCCGGCTTGCATTTTACCAAGGAACTCTTACAGCAGATTCGGGAAAAGGGGATCGAAATAGCGGAAGTTACTCTTCATGTGGGGCTTGGAACTTTCCGGCCGGTCAAGGTGGAGAACATCGAAGAGCATCACATGCACTCGGAATTTTACATGGTGGATGAGGAGACTGCAGAGAAGATTAACCGTACCCGGCAAAACGGGGGACGCGTCGTGGCGGTAGGGACGACGAGCTGCCGTACTTTGGAATCCGCGTCCACAGAAGATGGGATACTCCACGCGGGAAGCGGCTGGACAGATATTTTTATCTATCCTGGTTATCAGTTTCATGTGGTGGACGCGCTGATTACGAATTTCCATCTGCCCAAGTCCACATTAGTGATGCTGGTATCGGCGCTGGCCGGGCGGGAAAATGTTTTAAAGGCGTACGAAGAAGCGGTGAAAGAACGATATCGGTTCTTTAGCTTTGGAGATGCAATGCTTGTGGTGTGAGTAAAAATTTTGGGTGAGAAAAAGCCCGCGAGAGCGCAGGAATCCTGGGGTTTCGCGGGTTTTTGACATCCAATTTTAAAAACAGCTTTTTGGGCGCTTTTGAGGTAAAATCGGGAAAAAGAGATTTATTATATTATGGATAGGATAACGTCAAAAGAACAAAGCCAGACGTTACACTTGATTTTGTTCCGAATATTGTTGATTTTATTCTGCTATAATAGTATACTATATCTGAAAAGCTTGGAGACTAACTATATGAAGTCAAGTAAAAATTGATAAGATTTTATAGTTTTTCTTAGCAGATAAAAAATTGTATGACAAATAAGGCAACTTCCGTTGCCTTCAGAAAGGATATTTTATTGTTACATTTGTGGAACAAATGCAGTATTGTTTTTTAATAGTGAATAGATTACTCGAACCAATTTTTTGCCTACATGGCTTTGGGCTACATGAAAATGTTTTCCTTCGGATCGCTTTTTTGCCATATAAGTAGCAAAAGTGGAATCTCTCATAGAAACCAATCTTGCAGCTTGCATTATAGCCCAACGCAAATAGGTAGATCCTCTCTTAACCATAGGTGTTTTAGATGCATTGTATTTTCCAGACTGGTAAGTAGAAGGTTCCATTCCTGCAAATGCTAGAAGTTTCGCTGGTGATGAGAAATTATTTATATCACCAATCTCAGCAAGAATGATAGCAGCAATTGTATATCCTATACCAGGAATGGTCATAAGTGGCGTGTTAAGTTCATCTACAACAAGTTTGATTTGTTGATCCAAAGTATTTATTTCAGCCTGGACGGATTGAATTAATCGAATTGTCTGTTGCAATTCAAAAGTTAAAGATCTGTTGGATGAGCCAATAGAATTAGCTGCAAGCTCCCGTAGCCGAATTGCTTTTTCACGGCCATATTTTCCACGGGAAGCCTTAGAAATAACATTTGTTAAATGAGTCAAATGACATTTGCGGATTTCGTCTGGGCATGGTAATTCAAGCAATAACTGATAACTGGAAGATTGGTGGATAGACCATACAAAATCAGGCAGTTCAGGAAAAATGATATCTATTAGCCGAGTAACAGAAAGCTTAAGTTTAGAACGGTAACCAATCATACGATAACGATGCCTTGTTAGTGACTTTAGCTCTTGGATTTGGTATGATGAAGGGGAATAGGATTTTGATTCATCAGAAAAGAGCATAGTTGCAATGACTTTGGCGTCACACTTATCTGTTTTGGTTTTCCTAAGGGTTCCGGCCTTACGAAAAGCATTTGTTACTAAAGGGTTCAGTACGGTAATACTAAAGCCTTTGGAATACAGATAGTTTGTAATGTTTGTGCTGTAATGACCTGTTGATTCAAGTCCTATTTTTACGTTTGAAAAATCACTTGACTTAAGGGCAGAGATGATGGAGGTGTAAAGTGTAACGAAACCTTCTTTGGTGTTTGGAATACGGAGGGAATCCGTAATGATAACACCATCAGAATCAATGATACAGCATTCATGTTTGGATTTGGCTACATCAATGCCAACAAATAACATAAAGAATCACTCCTTTGTAATAAATTTACGCTGTGTTTCCGCAAACTCTATGTTGAATGTATCCTTGCTATATATAAAACGTCATGCGTTATCTAACTAATTAACAAATAAACATAGAGCTGTGGTTAGAGCCTCCAAAGGAAACAGTCAGCTTATAGGGAAGCTGCCGTAGGTGTTGTAACTAATCCACAGCGTCTACAACTGATTATATAGAAAATAATCAAGAAAGGAAAATGTGTAGTGAATTTCCCTATGAGTTCATTATACAAGGTGCTAACATGAGTGAAACCATAACGGTAAAGGAAGCGGCAAAGCTTTGGGGAATCACGGAGCGTCGAGTAACCGTCCTATGCAAAGAGGGACGGATAAAAGGGGCATATAAAAAAAGTCGCAGTTGGGTGATTCCTATGGATGCCGAAAAACCTGCGGACAGCCGAATTAAAACTGGTGCATATAGAAAAACCAAAATATTGCCTGACCTGCCGCTGCCGGTTGGAATTTCAGATTATCGTCTGGCCTCGTCCGATTACTACTATGTTGATAAAACCATGATGATCAAGGAGTTTCTGGACGAGAGGCCAATGGTGTCTCTGTTTACCCGTCCGCGCCGTTTTGGCAAGACCTTGAATATGGATATGATCCGCACCTTCTTTGAAAAGACGGACGAAGACACCTCTATTTATTTCAGAGATAAAAAGATTTGGTCTTGCGGTAAAAAATATCGCGACTATCAGGGAAAATACCCGGTGATTTTCATCACTTTTAAGGATGTGAAACGGGACTCCTGGGAAGAGACCTATGATCAGATTTCTAAGATTCTGACCCAGGAGTTTGAGCGCCACAGCGAGCTATTGGAAAGCGAGCAGTGCAGCAAATATGAGAAATCGTACTTTAAAAATGTTCTGGAAGAGAAAGCGGACAGCACAGATATGATAATGTCCCTGCAAAGGCTCTCTCAAATGTTGGACGAGCATTATGGTATCCCACCGATTATTATCATTGATGAGTATGACACGCCGATTCAGCAGGGGCATATGAGGGGATTTTATGATAAAGTGATTCTCTTTATGCGCAACCTCTTTTCCGGCGGACTGAAAGATAACCGGCACCTTTCTTATGGCTTTTTAACCGGCATTCTTCGTGTGGCCAAAGAGAGCATTTTTAGTGGCCTAAACAATTTAAAAGTGAATTCCATATTGGACAACCAGTATAGTGAATATTTTGGCTTTACGCCGGAAGAGGTAAAAGCGATTGCCCGCTATTACCATGCGGAGGAGAAGTATGCGGAAATCTGCGCTTGGTACGACGGGTATCGGTTCGGGGGCTCGGAAATATTTAACCCATGGTCGGTCATCAGCTATTTTAGCAATGGCTGTCAACCCAAGGCCTTTTGGCAGTCAACCGGCAGCAATGAGATCATCGGTGAAATTTTGGCGCATGCAGGAGAAGATATCTATGAACGTCTTAACGCTTTATTGCAGGGGGAATCTTTCCTGACGTATATCGACACCGGAGTTATTTATCCCCAGATTCGAAATAACCCTTCCTCCGTATACAGCTTTCTTCTGGTTGCAGGCTATATGAAAGTCGTAAGAGTAGATCCTGCTTTCAGCGGTGATTATATGTGTGAGGTAGCGCTGCCCAACCGGGAGATTGCGTTTGTCTATAATAAAGAGATTTTGCAAAAATTAGCCAATCTCATTCCCCAAGCTACTGCAATCTCCATTCAAGAGGCATTGTATTCTCATGATGCACAAAGGCTGCAAAAGGAGATGCACAAGCTTCTCCTCCAATCGGCAAGTTGCTATGATACTGCCGGAGAAAATTTTTATCATGGTTTTGTTCTGGGGCTTTGTGCCATGATGGATAACCGCTACTATATCAGCTCGAATGGGGAATCCGGAGAGGGCCGATATGATATTCAACTGTTGCCCAAGTCAGAGATTATGCCGGGCATTCTGATTGAACTGAAAGCGGGCAGAAATTTCTCCGGGGATAAACTAAAGCAGCTCTCAGAGACGGCTTTGGCACAAATTCAGGATCGCAAGTACGATACCGATATGATTTCAAAAGGCGTTAAAACGATCTTCAAGTATGGCGTAGCTTTCAGCGGGAAACAGGTGGAGATTGCGGTAGCTTCCCAATGAAGAAATAGAGGCAAGTACAGATATGTACAAAGTGCTTTTGATATGAACAAGTAACAGGGGATAATAGAAATGGATAAACGGATTTTCGCTTCTATGATCGTGAAATATTGGTATCTGATGGAGTTTTTGGGGCAATCCGATTTTCCCGTACAAAGTCGGGACAGTCGCGAGCTTTGTTCAAAGGCAGCCAAAGGAGAAACGAGTACGAAACAGATCACGGTGTATCGTTTGCTATCCGACCAAGCGGACGCACACGCTGAAAATCAAAGATCGGTCTTTATAGAGCCGTATATAGCATTGCAAAGCGATGCACATGTTTATACTTCATATGGCGTGCTATCGGATGAAATCCATATTTGTTTGGGGAAGATGGAACGCTATCTTTTTGCCGAACGCTTACAGCAAGCCTTTCATCAGGATTTGGAGTTGCCGGAGAAAAACCGCAAACCTGTATGCCTCATAGGCTTGAAGTGTGATGAACAAGGAAAATATATTCCAGGCAGTATTCAAGTGTCTCCCTTGGCTTGGGGGATCCATCAGCTTCTGTATCACGCCGATCAATTGACAAAAGAGAATATGGCGGACTTTTTATCCATGGATGCCTATGAGTCCGATATGCAATCGTTCGATATACAATTGGTAGAGATGACGGAGGCAGGGGGCGTTGGGCAACTGCTCACCTCGACTTTGCTGAATTCTATTAGGAATCAAGTAGAAAGGAAATACTTAGTAAATATTATCCAACCGGAACAGGAAATAAACTGGGACGGTGTCATGATTTATCGCCGGTATAGGGCCGAAGAGAATAAGGCGCAGGATACAGACGTTTTTCACGATAGCGACTTGGCCAACAGTTTTTTTGCAGATGATCTGCATATGGTGGAAAAAGCGATTAGCGATGGCGGGTTCGGAAACAGTCCGTTAGAGCAGGCGATATTGGATTACATAACTGGAGCATATGCGGAAGAAAAACCGGAGCTGCATTGGCTGGATGTTCAAAATCGTATGGATGTGCACAATGCTTGGAAAAACGGACGGGAAGAAGCGCGCACCGACTTTTTTCACCGCCATTTGGATATCGCAAAAGCGCCTCTTGGCAAGTGGCCGTCCAAATTTATGCCCTGCTTGATGCAGCAGCTGGCAGTCAATTTGAGTTGGCGCCCGTCGCCGGATAACCTGCCCATTTTTTCTGTGAACGGTCCTCCCGGAACAGGGAAAACTACACTGCTGAAGGAAATCATAGCCGGCAATATCGTGGAGAGGGCGAATTTGCTTACCCGCTATCAAGACCCGGATGATGCCTTTATTCAGCGTCGCTTTCAGGACGGAGATAAGATGCACAGGGGATATTCTCAGTACTGCTGGGGGTATTATGACTTTGCCGATGAACAACTGAAAGATTACGGGATGCTGGTGGCCTCGTGCAATAACGCCGCTGTGGAGAATATCACGAAGGAGCTGCCGGATGGGATGGCGTTATTGAAAGGGATAGAACCTGATAAGAAGGAAGATGAGGCTGTTCGTCAAGGCCTTTTGGAAGTACAGAAATTATTTCAAATAGATGAAGCGGATAAAGAAACCTATAGAGTATGGAATCAAGAAAGATATGAATCCCAAATCTATCCGGATATCTATTTTACAAAGTTGGCTAACGATCTGGCGAAAAGAAAAGAAGGGGAATGGGATCGCTGGGGATTGATTTCTGCTCCGTTCGGGAAGATGAATAATCTGAAAGAATATATGTATGCGGTCTTAAAGACCTATATCGGAAGTTTTGGCTCCAATGACAGTATTCAGCAGCGCAAAGAGGCGTATATAGGTGTCGCCCAGCGTTTCAAGAAACAGCATGAAAAAGTTAGACAAATGGAAAAAGAGCTCCAGCAGATCAGTGGTGCAAGGAAACGTTTTACAGAACAACGAGCGCCACTGAACGATCAAGCCCAAAGAGCAAGAAATCTTCAAACCCAACGGGAACGGGATGCGGACGAAATGCTGAAGGAACTGCAGGATCTGGCGCAGCAGTCAAAGTTGGCGGAACAGGCACTGAAAGATTATCAGGGAGAACTGGCTAATTTACAACAGCGGAAATTCTTGCAGGATGAAAATCAAGCGAATGCGGAAAATCAAATCCACGAACTCCGTCGACAAATTATGGAACTGGAAAGCAGTCGTCGGTTTCGAGACATTATTCTTGAAATTTTCCGTCGGCCCACCATGTTGTCTCATACCATCCAGGAGCAGTATCAAGCCTTGGCCACGGCAGAACAGAGCCTTCAAGATGAGGTGGTGAAGAGTGGACAACTGCAGCAGGAATTGGAACGGCAAAGAAGAAAATGTGATGAAAAAAGCGACGTTATAAGCGGCCTTGAAAATCAACAAAACCAACTTTCGGAAAAACGAAAAAACTGTATTGAACAGGTAAACCAGCTGCGTCTGCAAATGGAAGAGTGTTCAAAAAAGATTACAGAGGCCCGCAAGTCCTATATATCGCTTTTGAAGGAGGCTTCTGAGCGGCGCGGCGATCAGGTGATGACGGTATTAGATGAAGAGTTCTTCCGTCTGTATGATAGCGAAGATGACAAAGAATCCACTGCAGCGCAGGTGGCTAATCCCTGGCAAACAGCGGCCTATAATCGGGAGAGGGAGAAGCTGTTCTATGAGGCGTTAAAGCTTCATAAGGCGTTTTTACTAGGATCCAAAGCTTGTTTATGGAATTTTAAGAATTTGTTATTGATGTGGAAAGAACCGGGGGATGATGGAAAGAATCCTGTAGCATTTTCACAGCGCGACCGGGAAGCAGCGTTTGGTTCTTTGCTGAACACGGTGTTTTTGTTGACCCCTGTACTTTCTACTACATTCGCATCAGCGGGAAACATGCTGGCCTCCATTCGACGACCAGGAGAAATCGGCTGTCTGATTATCGACGAGGCTGGACAAGCCGCGCCGCAGATGGCGTTGGGATCCCTTTTTCGCTGCCGCCGTGCTATCGTGGTGGGTGATCCCAAGCAGGTGGAGCCGGTTGTGACGGATGAACTGGATTTGATCAAAAAGGTGATCCAAAACGATTATACCGGCTATTATCAATCCAAGACCCACTCGGTTCAAGGCTTCGCCGATCGGCTGAACACCGTGGGGACAACCTATATCGAGGACGAACAGAAAACCTGGGTGGGATGCCCCTTGGTCGTGCATCGGCGTTGCATCAGCCCTATGTTTGAATTGTCCAACGCGCTATCTTATAATCACATGATGAAACAGCAAACCGCTCTGCCGGGACCTGAACAAGAAGCCAAATTTTGTCGGAGAAGTTCCGGCTGGATCAATGTCAGCGGAAGCGAGAACAGCAGAGTGGGTAAGGATCATTTCGTGGAAACGCAGGGAAGAAAAGCATGGGAACTTATCCGAGAATCATTTCGACTAACGGAAGAAGTACCGAGCCTTTTTGTTATTACCCCGTTTACCACCGTGCGGGACGGCATGAAGAAAATGCTTCGATCTCAACCAGAGTATCGGGAGGATAAGCGATTTGCCGAGTGGGTAGAAAATAATATAGGAACTGTGCATACCTTCCAGGGCAAAGAAGCGGATCAGGTCATTTTTTTGCTTGGGTGCGATAAGAATGCCTTGCCGGCGGTTCGGTGGGTAAACACTAATATTGTCAATGTGGCAGCTACCAGAGCCAAGTATCGTTTGTACGTGATCGGTGATTATACTGTTTGGCAGCATTCCATTCTATTTCGAAAGGTAAAGGGGATTCTGGACAGCCATGCTCTTTGCGCCCTGCAAAAAGCGGTAGATAATCCCGATGTACCGCGAAATGAAAAACAGATAGAGCAGTTGGTACAAGAAGTGCCTGGTGCGGACTCCTTGACGATAGATGGGGAATTGGATGATTGCCTGGTAGCGCCCCTTTTTCAAGAGTTGGACGGTTTGTGGAAAAATAGTTCACTCACGCCGGTACAGTTGGCGGCGTTCGGCCTTTCTGCATCCGATATGAAAAGTTTACCGCCGAAAATTCAGCAAAGGCTTACCAGCAGTATACTGCTGCATGAACTGTTTTCCATGATGAGAGAGCGGTATAACCTGGAGAACATGGATGCGTCCTGTGCGGGCATCTTGTTCTGTAAAACAATGGAATCCATGCTGAAAGAAACGCTTTTAGGGAAACTGAAAGCGTTGTTTCCAGACGAGAAGATATACAAAGAAAAATTATGTGATATAAAGGAATATAAAGTAACAACAGGTACCTTTACAACTCTTCTAAATAAAGACGAATTGCGCTCCCAATTAGCTTCCCGTAGGGCGATCTTGTTTGAACAGGTGTGCGATGAGCGATGGTGGAAAGCATATGCCGAGGAATTAGAAAAATTTCGCCGGCTGCGTAACACCTGCTGTCATTCCGAACCGCTGAACTGGCAACAGGAGAACGAACTAATACAGATCCTTTTTGCTAAACAGGAGTTTATCAAAACACTGGTTGGCGATGTCTTGTGATGACCTTTGAATAGAGTGCGAGTATTTCTTTGACTGCATCTCTTTATGATGAATTCGAAACATGATAAATGTTCAGAACCGATTTTGTGAAAACGGAGGGAAGACTAATGCAATGTAACGGAAGATATTATGATAAAATCATAAAAGACAAGTAGATTTTTATTTTTTCTTATGATAAAATGAACTCGTTAGGAGGGGAATGACATGAGAAGAAAATGGAATCTTTTATGTGCCTTTGGATTAAGCATTGTTATGACGGGAACGACAGTATTTGCATCCCCCCTTCCGGATGTGTGGGAGGAAGGGGCGCTTGCCGCTCAGGAAGTCGTAGAAACTTCGACACAGGAAGAGCAGACAAGCGTAGAAATACAATCGTCAGAAAGTGCGAGTCAGTCGGAGCAGGCAGAGTCGACAGAAGTATTGGAAACAGACGCAAGGGAAGCCGAGGAAGAAACCGAAGCGCCCCAGGAAAGCCCGATTGAGACGGAAGCCGTCGTTTTGGATGAGCCGACGCTTTCCGGCGGGGAAGAGGCTGTCGAAGCGCCTATGTACTTGGCGACAGCGGAAGAGGGCGTAACTGGTTTTGTAACCAGGCTTTATAAGATCGTATTACAACGTACTCCGAGGGCGGATGAAGTCCAGTTCTGGGTAGATCGTCTGAAAGGCAATCAAGCTTCTGGTTCGGAGGTGGCCGCAGGATTTTTTAACTCGGACGAGTATAAGAAAAGAAATAAATCCGACGAGGCATTTGTAACAGATTTATATCAGGCCATCATGGGACGGCAGCCAGACGCTACGGGATATAACGGCTGGGTCGGACGTCTAAAAGATGGCGGAAGCCGTCCAAATGTATTGGCAGGCTTTTTGAATTCGGAAGAATTCCGGAAATTATGCGGCAGTTATGGCGTTCAGGTGGGAAGTTATTCCTATTCGGAAAATCGTGACCGCAACCAGCAGGCAACCGCCTTTGTACAGCGTCTTTATCAAATTGTGATGGGACGTAATGGAGATGAAGGCGGACTTAACAGCTGGACTTCTGTTTTGCTCGATCAAGGAGAAACAGGTGCGGGGGTTGCCTATGGTTTCTTCTTCTCCAAAGAGTATAAAAGCAGAAATAAATCCAACGACGCCTTTGTGACAGACCTGTACAAGGCCATTTTAAACAGAAATCCCGACGCTGGTGGAAAGGCGCTTTGGATCAGCCGCCTGGAAGACGGGATGAGCCGTTACGGCGTTTTCGCCGGCGTGGTAAATTCGCAGGAGTTTGGCCAGCTTTGTGAGAAATATGGAATTCAGAGAGGAAGCTATTCGTCGCCGGAGCCGAGAGATCAGAACGCGGATGTGACGGCTTTTGTGCAGCGCCTTTACCGGAATGTGCTTGGCCGCAACGGTGATGAAGGCGGATTGAACAACTGGACCAGTGCATTAAATCAGGGGGGAAATGGCACGGAAGTTGCCGCAGCATTTATTCTCAGCGAAGAATACCGGAACAAGTCCATCACGTTGTCCGATTATGTGGAAATGCTCTATCAGACGCTTTTAAACCGCAAATCCGACGCCGCGGGCAAAGCGTCCTGGGTGGATCAAGTGCGGAATAGGACGAAATCGCCGGCCGACTTGATTCCTGCCTTTACCGGATCGGTTGAGTTTGGGAAGTTGTGCGCCAGGTACGGGATTCAGACTGGAGCGGGGATCAGTGTGCGCGGAGATTTTCCGAAGATGATCATCTATGATGCGGAAGGAGTTCCGGAGCTGCTTGGACTTGTAAATCAGGCACGGGCGGAAGCTGGTGTGAAACCGCTGGTTTCCTCTGACTATTTGAATCAAATCGCTCTTCAAAGAGCCAAAGAAATTGTAAATGACTTTAGCCATGATGGCTTGAGCAAATATGGCTCCTTTGGCGAAAATATTGCTTATGGGTATCCAACCTCCCAGGCTGTATTCCAGGGCTGGATGGGAAGCGCTGGACACAGAGCCAATATATTAAGAGCGAACTACGGCACAATTGGATGCGCCAGATATGGAAATTATTGGGTTCAGATATTCAGTTGGTGACGATAAAAAGATATAAGGCTGTATAGAGAAAGTTTTTCATTATATCAAAGAACCATGACATACTGCTGTCATGGTTCTTTGATATAATAGCGGTGTAGGTGAAGCTTTATCACCAATAAGATTTTATTTCTGCCAAAGTTTGGAACATTGGCGGAAATACTGAGGAAGGACACGATTCATGAAGCTTGATCGAATGATTGGGATCCTATCGATTCTTTTACAAAAGGATAAAGTGACCGCGCCATATTTGGCAGAAATGTTTGAGGTCTCCCGCCGTACCATCAACCGGGATATCGAGGCGTTGCTGATGGCGGGAATTCCATTGGCAACAACTCCCGGACGGGACGGCGGAATTTCCATCATGGAGGGGTATAAGATCGATCGGACACTCCTTAGCACTTCGGATATGCAAGCTATTTTGGCGGGGCTTCGAAGTTTGGATAGTGTCAGCGGTACCAACCGTTATGTCCAATTGATGGAAAAATTGTCCGCTGGCGCGTCAAATCTGCTGGCGGGCGATTCCCATATTTTGATCGACCTTTCTTCTTGGTATAAAGCATCTTTGGCGCCCAAGATTGAACAGATTCACGATGCCATTCTTACTGCGCGAAAGATTACTTTTACTTATTACGCGCCCAAGGGAGAAGCGAGGCGGACGGTGGAACCCTATGATTTGGTGTTCCAGTGGTCCAGCTGGTACGTGTGGGGATGGTGTGAGACCCGGCAGGATTTTCGTTTGTTTAAGCTGAATCGTATGAGTGATATGAGGACAGAGGGTTCTTTTGAAAAGCGTGCGGCTCCACTGCCGGATTTGTCAAATGAACGGGTATTTCCAAATGTTTATCAGGTAAAAGCTCGAATTAAGCCGGAATACAAATGGCGGCTGGTGGAGGAATTTGGTGCGGATAGTTTTTCCGAGCAGCCCGATGGAACGCTTCTTTTTTCTTTCGGATTTACCGATAAGGAAAACATTATTTGCTGGATTGCTTCCTTTGGGGAGGGCGCGGAGCTTTTAGAACCGGTGGAATTTCGTTCGGATATGTTGGCTTTTGCAGAGGGAATCCGAAAGCACTATTTGGAATTATGACATACAGATGTCGTGTTT
This sequence comes from Hominifimenecus sp. rT4P-3, assembly GCF_051055405.1. Taxonomy (GTDB): domain Bacteria; phylum Bacillota; class Clostridia; order Lachnospirales; family Lachnospiraceae; genus Pseudolachnospira. The sequence goes on from NZ_CP167068.1 coordinate 1,357,687, forward strand.
GTTGGAATAAAATAGAGATATCCCTTCCGTGGACAGGAATATCTGTGGCAAGGGAAGAAAGAGAGGATTTTATATGGCTTCAAAGATTGAATTTGTAGAATTTGTGGCGGATCAGCTGCGCGGCGCTGGGGAAATTACCTATAAGAGAATGTTTGGAGAATATGGGCTTTATTGCAATGGTAAGTTTTTCGCAGTGATTTGCGACGACCAGCTTTTTGTGAAAATGACGGAGGCAGGGAAAGCGCAGTATCCGGATCTGCCGGAAGCCCCGCCATATGAAGGTGCGAAGAATTACTTCTTACTGGAAGACGTCGATAATCGGGATATGTTGGCTGCTTTGGCGGAGACGACTTGCAGACAGCTTCCGGAGCCAAAGCCCAGAAAGAAGAAAAGCAAAGGAGAAAAAGATGGCGTTTGATTTTAAGAAAGAATACAAGGAATTTTACATGCCAGGGAAGAAACCGGAGATTGTGTCCGTACCGAAGATGAATTTTCTGGCTGTGCGGGGAAGCGGAAATCCCAACGAAGAAGGCGGCGCATACAAACAGGCCATCGGTCTGCTCTATGGGATTGCTTTTACGATTAAGATGAGTAAGATGGGAGATCATCGGATGGAAGGATACTTTGATTATGTGGTGCCTCCCCTGGAAGGGCTTTGGTGGCAGGAAGGAAAATTGGGGATCGACTACAGTCATAAAGAGTTGTTTCAATGGATATCCTTGATTCGCCTCCCGGAGTTTGTCACAAGGCAGGAATTTGATTGGGCCATTGCCGAAGCCACCAAAAAGAAAAAATCTGACTTTTCCAAGGTGGAGTTTTTCACTTACGAGGAAGGCTTGTGCGTACAATGTATGCATATCGGACACTATGACGACGAGCCGGAAACCATAGAAGCAATGGAGCAATTTGTCAAAGCGCAAGGGTATGTCACGGATATCGGCAAATCCCGTTATCATCATGAGATTTATCTCAGCGATGCGAGAAAATGCAAACCGGAAAATTTAAAAACAGTGATTCGTCATCCTATCCGGAAAGAATAGGGATTTTGGATTCTTTTTGGTGTTAAAAGTTCTAGGAAGGAAACCATGCCAGGATTTTTTGTAGAGTTTCGGAGCAGGTACTTCTAGGATTCCGAAAATTTGTGAGAAACATGAACAAAAATAGGAAACTCGCTGCGCTCAAACAGTCCTATTTTTGTTCATAACACAAATTCCCGGAATCGAAGAAGTACGAATGCTCCTGCAAATACAAAAAATCCTGGCATGGTTTCCTTCCTAGAACTTTTGATATCCTATCATCGATTGATCGGAGCCAGCGTGGTCAGGGGAGGTCCCTTCGATAAGAAGAAAGGTGTTTCGCTAGGAAGGTGCGCGAGAAAGGAAGAAAAGAGGGATTCTTTACTTGAAAGCCTTTCTCGAATATGCTAAAATAAAACAAGTTACTTGCCCGGCGATAAGGGTTCTTATCACTTATCTACGGCAGGTATAGGGAGGACTGTGAATGCGAATTCGGATTGATAACGGTAGAGTCCTGGACCCATCGACAAAGAGGGACGGGAACTATCATATTTTAATTGAGGGAAACCGGGTGGCGAAGATTACCGCAGAGGATAAGGACGATGCGGACCGGGTCATCGATGCGGACGGCTGCTATGTGATGCCGGGATTGATTGATCTGCATGTGCATTTTCGGGAGCCTGGTTTTGAATATAAGGAGACCATAGCGACTGGGGCAAGGGCGGCGGCCAGAGGCGGATTTACGGCGGTTTGTCCGATGGCGAACACCAAACCGGTGATCGACAGTCCGGAAATGGTTTCTTTTCTTTTGGAAAAAGCGGCGAAGGAGTCGCCGGTGCGGATCTTACCCATTGGTTCTGTGACCAAGGGCCTGGAAGGCCGGGAAGTTACGGATATGGCCGGGATGAAAGCTGCCGGGGCCGTGGCCTTTAGCGAGGACGGCAAGACCGTTATGGACGCCGCCGTATATCGAAAGGGACTTCAGCAGGCGGCGGAGATCGGAGCCGTGGTGATGGATCACTGCGAGGATATGAATCTGCTGAAAGAAAGCGTGATGCGGGAAGGCACTTTGGCGGAGGCAAGAAGGGTCAGCAGCGTCAGCCACGCATCAGAGGATCTGATCACGGCGAGAGATATTTTGCTGGCGAAGGAGACCGGAGCCCATCTCCATCTATGCCACTGTTCGACGAAAGCCAGTATTCAGATGGCGGAAATGGCGAAGAGAGAGGGCCTAGCGCTGACGGTGGAAGTCTGTCCCCATCATTTTACCCTGACATATGACGATATCCCGGAAGGGGATACCAACTTTAAGATGGCGCCGCCGCTGCGGGAGGCGGAGGACGTAGCGGCCTTAAAAGCGGCCTTAAAAAGTGGTGTGGCAGATGTCATTTCCACGGATCATGCTCCCCACAGCGCGGAGGAAAAGACGCGTCCTTTCCCGGAAGCGCCCAATGGAATTGTGGGAGCGGAGACCGCGGTGGCCCTAACCATCAGCGAACTGGTAGAACCGGGTATCCTTTCTCCTTTAGAGATGGCGGAAAAGATGAGTTTCAATCCGGCGAAGATTTTAGGGCTTTCTCTCGGCGTGCTGGCGGAGGGAAAAGTCGCGGATATCACGATTATTGATCCAAAAGCCGAATATGTGATTGATAAAAATACATTTGCTTCCAAGGGAAGAAATACTCCGTTCCACGGCCGAAAGGTGAGAGGAAAGGTTCTTTATACCATTGTGGATGGAAAGATTGTGTACGCTGCGGAGGAAGAGCAATGATTGACATTTTAAATGAAAAAATCCAGAAATTGGACGCGCCGGTGGTGGTGGGCCTCGATCCCATGTTAAAATATATTCCGGAACATTTGCAGAAAAAAGCCTTTGATGAGTTTGGGGAAACCCTGGAGGGAGCGGCCCAGGCGGTATGGGAGTTTAACCGAGAAATCGTGGATGCGATCTGCGATCTGGTTCCTGCCGTCAAGCCGCAGGTGGCGATGTATGAGCAGTTCGGGGTTCCAGGTATGATCGTTTATGAAAAAACCGTGGATTACTGCAAAAAGAAAGGCCTTGTTGTGATCGGCGATGTCAAGCGGGGGGATATCGGTTCTACCTCGGAGGCCTATGCCGTCGCGCATTTGGGCCGCGTGCAGGTCGGCGGGACAAGCCTTCCGGTTTTTAACGAGGATTTTGCCACCGTGAACCCGTATCTTGGTTCCGACGGGATTCGGCCGTTTTTAGAAGTGTGCAAAAAAGAAAAAAAAGGAATCTTTGTTTTGGTGAAAACATCGAATCCTTCCAGTGGAGAATTTCAAGATCGCCTGATCGATGGCCGCCCGCTCTATGAATGGGTCGGCGAGCAGGTGGCGAAGTGGGGCGAGGAAGCCATGGGCCAGGGCGGATACAGCTATGTGGGAGCGGTGGTAGGAGCGACCTATCCGAAGATGGGGCAAGTTCTTCGAAAAGTTATGCCCAAGGCCTGCATTCTGGTTCCCGGCTATGGAGCCCAGGGTGGAAAAGCCGAAGATCTGGCTCCTTACTTTAATGAAGACGGCCTGGGAGCGATCGTAAATTCTTCCCGCGGGATTATTGCGGCGTATAAGCAGGAAAAATACGCGAAATTCGGTGCGGAGAATTTTGGAGACGCATCCCGGCAGGCGGCGCTTGATATGATTGCAGATTTAAAGACCGTCCGGTAAGAACTGGGAGGAAAATAGATGGGGAAGTATAAGGAGACAGCCGAGGTTCTTTCTCAGGAACAAATCGGTGACAAGATATATAGCTTATGGCTCGGAACAAAGGAGATTGCGAGGGAAGCGAAGCCGGGGCAATTTGTTTCGGTTTACTGCAAGGATGGGAGCCGGCTTTTGCCGAGGCCCATCAGCCTTTGTGAAATTGACCAGGAGGGAGGGCGTCTGCGCCTGGTGTACCGGGTGGCCGGCACGGGAACCGAGGAGTTTTCCCACCTTGCCGCCGGCGATACGGTGGATATCCTGGGACCTTTGGGAAATGGTTTTCCCATCAAAGAGGGAAAAGCTCTGTTGGTGGGTGGAGGAATTGGCGTTCCGCCTATGCTAGAGCTGGCGCGGGCCTTGCCGGGAGAAACGGCGCTGGTCATGGGATACCGGGATAAGACGTATCTGGAAGAGGAACTGTCCGCGGCGGGAACCTTGTTTTTGGCCACGGAGGATGGCAGCAAAGGAACCAAAGGAACGGTGTTGGACGCTATCCGGGAAAACCATATCACGGCGGATATCCTATATGCCTGCGGTCCGCTTCCGATGCTGCGGGCGTTAAAAGCCTATGCGGAAGAAACCGGCATGGAGGCTTGGGTTTCCATGGAGGAAAAGATGGCCTGCGGGATTGGCGCTTGTCTGGCCTGCGTCTGCCAGTCCACGGAAATGGATGAGCATAGCCAGGTGAAAAATAAACGGGTCTGCAAGGAAGGGCCAGTCTTTGATATCCGGGAGGTGGAGCTTTGAATCTTAGCGTAAATTTGGCCGGAGTGGAACTGAAAAATCCAGTGATGACAGCGTCCGGAACTTTTGGATCCGGCATGGAATACAGTGAATTTGTCGACCTTTCCAAGCTGGGGGCTGTGGTGACGAAAGGGGTTGCCAATGTCCCATGGCCGGGCAATAAAACGCCGCGGATCGCGGAAGTGACCGGCGGTATGCTGAATGCCATCGGGCTGCAAAATCCCGGCATCGAAACATTCTGCAAGCGGGATTTACCCTTTTTAAAACAGTTTGATACAAAAGTGATTGTCAATGTCTGCGGGAAGACAACGGAAGATTATCTCGAAGTGGTGGAACGGCTTTCCGACGAGCCGGTGGACATGCTGGAGATCAATATTTCCTGTCCCAATGTGAAGGAGGGCGGGATCGCCTTTGGGCAAAATCCCTGCTCGGTGGAGGCGATCACCAAGGCGGTAAAAGAAAAGGCAAAGCGGCCGGTGATCATGAAGCTGAGTCCCAATGTGACGGATATCACGGAAACAGCGCGGGCTGCCGAGGCAGGAGGCGCGGATGTGATTTCTTTGATCAATACTTTGACAGGGATGAAGATCGATATCCACCGCAGAACTTTTGCCCTAGCCAATCAGACGGGCGGTTTATCTGGCCCTGCCATAAAGCCGGTGGCGGTACGGATGGTATATCAGGCGGCGCAGGCCGTCGCGATCCCAATTATCGGGATGGGCGGGATTCTTACGGCGGAAGACGCCATCGAATTTTTATTGGCGGGAGCCAGCGCGGTGGCGGTGGGAACGGCGAATTTCCATAATCCTATGGCGACCTTGGATATTGTACAGGGGATCGAAGCATATATGGAGCGATACCAAATGGAGAAAATTGCCGATATTCGGCTCCGTTAAGGGGAGCGGATATCCTTCTCGATGAAAACGAAGGATAAAGGAGAGGATGAATCAGATGGAACAGTATAAACAGGAATTTATTGAATTTATGGTGGATTGCCAGGTGCTAAAATTCGGCGATTTTGTGACCAAAAGCGGACGGCAGACTCCCTTTTTTGTCAATACCGGTTTTTACCGTACAGGCACCCAGCTGCAAAAGCTTGGCCAATATTATGCCAAAGCGATCGAGGCCAAGTTTGGTACGGATTTCGATGTGCTTTTTGGGCCGGCCTATAAGGGAATTCCACTAACCGTGGCTACGACGATTGCACTGTCGGAAATGTTCGGCGCGGATATTCGATACTGTTCAAACCGGAAAGAGGTAAAGGATCATGGGGATAAGGGAATCCTTTTGGGAAGCCCAATTCAGGATGGAGACCGGGTGGTGATTATCGAGGATGTGACGACAGCCGGGACTTCCATTGCGGAGACCATGCCGATCATAAAAGCCCAGGGAAACGTGGCTGTTCAAGGGCTGGTGGTGTCGGTGGACCGCATGGAGCGGGGAAAAGGTGAAAAGAGCGCTCTTGCGGAGATCCGGGAGCAATATCAGATGGAAACGGTGGCGATTGTGACCATGGCCGAGGTCGTGGAGCATCTGTACAATCGTCCTTATCATGGAAAGGTGATTATCGACGATCAAATAAAGGCGGCGATTGACAAGTATTATGAGCAATACGGAGCAAAGTAAGCATTTCGGGCGTAGAAAAAAAGGAAAAACAATAAAAGAAAAATTGCGTTCTCTGACCTATATGCAGGTATCTTTGACGCTTTTTGTCGTCAGTCTTTTGGCGCTTGTTTTTTGTCTGTGGTACGCGATTTCCAGCAATGGAATGTCTGGAACCCTGGTGGCCCTGGTGGGAATTCTTGCATTTTTTGCGGCTCTGGCCGGACTCCTTGTTACCCTGTACGGACATTTTGCCGTTGGAATCGAAGGTAAGCTTCATTGGATTGCGGGGGCTTTTACCAACGGAACGCTGCTTGTTATTACATTTTTACTATATCTATCCGGACTCGGAGGTTAAGAGAAGATGAAAAAGATAGGAATTATCGGTGGAGGACAGCTGGGAAAGATGATGATTCTGGACGGAAAGCGTCTGGACACCTGGTTTTCCATTTTAGATCCCACGGAACATTGCCCGGCTCACAGCATTGCGGATTTTCATATCGTGGCGGACTTTGACGACGTGGATGCGATTTTGCGGCTGGCCGAAGGGGTGGATGTAGTAACCTATGAATTCGAGCACATCAGCGTTAAGGCTCTGCAGCTTTTGGAAGAGCGGGGGCATAAGGTGTACCCTAGTTCGGAGACGCTTCTTCATATCCAAAATAAATTGGTACAGAAACAGTGGTTGGCCAAACATGGAATTCCCGTGCCGGAATTTTTGCCCATCGAGAGCCTGGAAGATATCTACGAGGCGGAAAGCAGATTTACGTATCCTATGATTTTGAAGACTTGTACCGGCGGTTACGATGGGAAAGGAAATGCGGTAATTGCCGGGCATGAGGACGCGAAGCGGGCTTACGAGGCGTTGGGGGCCGGCAAGCTTCCGCTGATGGTGGAAGAATGTATTGATTTTGAGAAAGAAGTTTCCATTTTGATCTGTGGCAGTGAAAATGGAGAGATGAGCGTATTTCCGGTGGCGGAAAATGTTCATAAGAACAGTATTTTGGATGAGACTACCGTGCCGGCAAAGATCAGCGAGGCGTCGAGGCAGGAGGCCATGGAGGTGGCGAAAGCCTGTCTGCAGGCATTTCAGGCCTGCGGGATGCTCTGTATCGAGCTGTTTGTGACTAGGGAGGGGCATATCCTGGTAAATGAGTTGGCGCCCCGCCCCCACAATTCCGGCCATTACACCATAGAGGGCTGCTATACGTCCCAGTACGAGCAGCATGTCCGGGCGATCTTAGGGATGCCTCTGGGAAATCCGGGGCTGATTCGTCCGACGGTGATGAAAAATTTGATTGGGGATAAGAATGGAACCGCGGATCTGCAGGGATTGGAGGAAGCGTATCGCTTCCCGAACGCGAAGATCCACATTTACGGAAAGGAAACGGTGAAAGTGGGCCGCAAGATGGGGCATATCACAGCGACCGGAGAAAATATAGAGGAAGCTCTCGCGGAGGCCCGCGGCGCCCACGACGCGCTGTGGTTCCGGTGAGAAAGAGAGGAGTAAAAGATGCAAAATCCAGTGGTAGGTATTATTATGGGAAGCGATTCCGATCTTCCCGTTATGTCAAAAGCGGCGGAAATGTTAGATCAGTTGGGAGTTCCTTATGAGCTGACAATTGTGTCCGCTCATCGGACGCCGGATCGTTTGACGAAATATGCCAAGGAAGCGGCGGGACGAGGAATCCGTGTGATTATCGCCGGGGCGGGAGGCGCCGCCCATCTGCCAGGTATGGTTGCTTCTCAAACCGTACTGCCAGTGATCGGCGTTCCGGTGCAGACAAAAGCTCTCGGAGGGGTGGATTCCCTGTATTCGATTGTCCAGATGCCTCCGGGCATCCCGGTGGCTACCGTGGCGATCAACGGCGCGTTAAACGCAGGGCTCTTGGCGGCGAAGGTTTTGGCAGTTTCAGATGAGGAACTGGCAAAGAAAGTTGCGGCCTATAGCCAGGGATTAAAGGACATGGTGGAAACGAAAGCGGAAAAACTGGAAACAATTGGTTATAAAAAATACTTGGAAGAAATGTAGGGGGAAAGAAAAATGTCGATGGATTATAAGAGAGCCGGTGTGGATATCGAGGCCGGATACCGTTCGGTAGAGTTGATGAAGGAACATGTGAAAAAAACCATGCGTCCAGAAGTGATGGGCGGCTTGGGAGGATTTTCTGGCGCTTTTAACGCCAATGCCTTTAAAAATATGGAAGAGCCGGTGCTGCTGTCGGGTACCGACGGCGTTGGCACCAAGCTGAAGCTGGCCTTTTTGATGGATCGCCATGACACGATTGGAATCGATTGCGTGGCCATGTGCGTCAACGATGTGGCTTGCGCCGGCGGAGAGCCGCTGTTCTTTCTGGACTATATTGCCTGCGGCAAAAATGAGCCGGAGAAAATTGCACTGATTGTAAAAGGGGTAGCGGAAGGATGCCGCCAGGCGGGAGCCGCGCTGGTTGGCGGAGAGACGGCGGAAATGCCAGGTTTTTATCCGGTGGATGAGTATGATTTGGCCGGATTTGCCGTAGGCGTTGTTGATAAAAAAGACTTGATTACAGGAGAAAACTTAAAACCGGGCGATGTTCTGCTGGGATTGGCGTCCTCCGGCGTACACAGCAACGGCTTCTCTCTGGTACGGAAGGTTTTCCTGATGAGTGAGGAGAATCTGAACCGCTATTACGATTCCCTGGGAGATTCTCTGGGAAATGTATTGTTAGCTCCGACGAAAATTTATGTAAAGGCTCTGAAAGCAGTGAAAGAGGCCGGCGTCACCGTGCAGGGATGCAGCCATATTACCGGCGGAGGATTTTATGAGAATGTTCCCCGGATGCTTCCGGAAGGCGTGCGCGCGCAGATCAAAAAGGACAGCTATCCGGTGCCGCCGATCTTCCAGATGCTGAAGGAAAACGGCGATATCAGCGAACAGATGATGTACAATACCTTCAATATGGGTATCGGCATGGTGCTTGGCGTCCGAAAGGAGGACGTGGCGGCGGCGAAGGCCGCGCTGGAAGCTGCTGGCGAGACGGTCTATGAAATCGGAGAGCTGACAGCCGGAGAGAAAGGTGTGGATCTATGTTAAGATTTGGCGTCCTGGTATCTGGCGGGGGAACGAATTTACAGGCGATTTTGGATAGCATGGATGCGGGAAAGATCACCAATGCGTCTTTGGAGGTTGTCATCAGCAACAATCCCAACGCCTATGCCCTGGAGCGGGCCAAAAGCCATGGGATTCCAGCACGGGTCGTTTCTCCGAAACATTATCCCAGCCGGGAAGCGTTCAACGATGCGTTACTGGCTGCTTTAGAAGAATACCATTTGGATTTGGTGGTGCTGGCCGGCTTTTTGGTGGTTATTCCGGAGAAGATGGTGAAGCGTTATCCCAATCAGATCATCAACGTGCATCCGTCCCTGATTCCTTCTTTTTGTGGGACGGGCTACTATGGTCTGAAAGTGCATGAAGCGGCCTTGGCGAGAGGAGTAAAGGTAACGGGAGCTACGGTTCATTTTGTAGATGAAGGCACGGATACGGGGCCGATTTTGATGCAGAAAGCGGTGTACGTGAAAGAGGGCGATACGCCGGAAATCTTGCAGCGCCGGGTGATGGAGGAAGCCGAGTGGGTAATTTTGCCGGCAGCGATCCAAAGCCTTGCGAATCCGGAATAAGAGGGAGAACAAGACGATGAAGATATTGGTAGTGGGAAGCGGCGGCCGGGAGCACGCCCTGGTTTGGAAGATCGCCCAGAGCAAAAAGGTAGAAAAGATTTATTGCGCGCCAGGAAACGGCGGTATCGGCCAGTTGGCGGAATGCGTGCCCATTGGCGCCATGGAATTTGAAAAGATGGCGGATTTTGCCGAGGAGAAAAAGATTGATCTGACCGTGGTTGGCATGGATGATCCGCTGGTCGGCGGCATTGTGGATGTCTTTGAAGCGCGGGGCTTACGGGTATTTGGCCCCAAAAAGAATGCGGCGATTTTGGAGGGTTCCAAAGCTTTTTCTAAGGATTTGATGAAGAAATATCAGATTCCGACAGCGGGTTATGAGACCTTTGATTCGCCGGAAGCTGCGATGAAATATCTGGAAACAGCGGATTACCCCATCGTATTGAAAGCCGATGGACTGGCTCTTGGCAAAGGCGTTCTGATTTGCATGAACCGGGACGAGGCCATGGCCGGCGTGAAAACGATTATGCTGGATAAGCAGTTCGGCGCCGCCGGGAACCGTCTGGTAGTGGAGGAATTCATGACAGGCCGGGAAGTATCCGTGCTCAGCTTTTGCGATGGAAAGACGATCCGTCCCATGACCTCCGCTCAGGATCATAAGAGAGCGAAGGATGGGGATCAGGGCTTAAATACCGGCGGTATGGGAACCTTTTCCCCCAGCCCATTTTATACGGAAGAAGTGGATGAATTCTGCCGGAAATACATCTACCAGGCCACGGTGGACGCCATGGCTGCGGAAGGACGTCCCTTTACCGGCGTGATCTTCTTTGGCTTGATGCTGACGGAAAAAGGGCCGAAGGTGCTGGAATACAACGCTCGTTTCGGTGATCCCGAAGCTCAGGTGGTTCTGCCCCGAATGGAGAACGATATTGTGGATGTCTTTGAGGCTTGTATCGACGGGAAGCTGGAACAGGTGGAACTGAAATTTACGGACAATGCCTGCGTCTGTGTGGTCTTGGCGTCCGGCGGCTATCCGGAGCACTATGAGAAGGGATACGAGATCCAGGGGCTGGAAAACTTTGACGGAAAAGAAGGCTACTTTGTGTTCCATGCGGGAAGCAAGCAAGTGGAAGATGGGAAGCTGGTGACAAACGGAGGCCGGGTCCTAGGCGTGACTGCCCTTGGCAAAGATTTAAAAGAGGCCCGCGCCAATGCTTACGCGGCGACCAAGTGGGTGGATTTTACGGATAAGTATTGCCGGTCCGATATCGGAAAAGCAATCGACGAAGTGGAAGAATAAAAAAGGATTCCTTTTGGGCTATCGGACTCTGCTATCAAAAGGTCTCTGTGTGAAATATTCCCATATGTTTTCACACGGAGACCTTTTTTGCACTGGAATTCGACAGCATAACACCATAAATCATCAGCGAGGGGGATAAAATGACGCCGCAAGAATTTTTGGATATCCTTTCTAGGGCCGCTATGCTGAAAACCACCTTTCGCCACTGCTATACGGAAGAAGGCCGTAGGGAAAGCGTAGCGGAGCATAGTTGGCGGATTGCTTTGATGGCGATGCTTTTATCTGGGGAAACGGAATTTCAGAGTATCGATATGAACAAAGTCATCCGCATGTGCCTGATTCATGATCTGGGAGAGGCCTTTACGGGCGATATTCCGACTTTTGAGAAGACCGATGCGGACATAAAAAAGGAGGACGCGTTGTTCTTTGATTGGGTGGGGGCTTTCCCTGAACCGCAAAAAAGAGAGTGGCTTGCGCTTCTTCATGAGATGGAAAGGATGGAGACGAAGGAAGCAAAAACCTATAAGGCCTTGGACAAGCTGGAAGCAGTTATTTCTCACGATGAATCGGATATTGCGACTTGGCTTCCTCTGGAATATGACCTGCAGTTAACCTATGGCAAGGAAGAGGTGCAGTTCTCTCAATATCTCACCGCACTCAGGAAAAACATTGACGAGTGGACTAGGGAAAAAATCAAGGGATCGGATTAGGATAGCAGGCATTGGGGCTGTAATAGCCGGATTTTTCCGTATTCCGTAGCGATCCATCCCTTTTGTCTCCATTCGGCTAACTTGCGGCTGACCGTGACTCGGCTGACCCCGGCAAAAGAAGCGATCTGTTCATGGGTATAGGAGATAACCCCGTTTTTATCAGCCTCTTGCTTTAAAAAGTGGGCGATTCGCTGTTCCGCCGGTAAAAATGCGATTTGGTTGATCTGGTCGGAGAGCATCCGCACAGTTTTGGAGAGGGAGGAGATCATCGAGAGCGCCAGATCCGGCTGCTCCCGGAAGCAAGTTAAGATTGCCTTTTTGGTAATCGGGACGATATGAGAGACTTCCAGCGCCTGTGCGGAGGTCATCCGCGGAGAACCATCGAAAAAAGACGCCTCACCGAAGATGGCGTTTTTTTGATAGATGGTCAAGGTTTTTTCAACGCCTTCCCCGGAAGTGACAAAGATGCGGATTTTTCCCTCTTTTAAAAAATAAAACTGGCGGGCCGTCTGGCCTTCCTGATAGATGAATTCCTGGGGCAGACAGGTACGGGAGGAGGGAAGTGTTTCCGCCCAGCTTAAGAATCCTGCGGGCAAGCTTAAGAAATCATGGTCGGTCATAGGAATTCCTTTCGTTTCGTTATTTCTTACTAATTGTAACATATGATACATTCTTTTGGCAAGCAGTATGATATTCTGAATTTGGAAGGCACGTTCCCTGAACCAGGGCGCGGATATCTTTGTGATTTTAAAATCGATAAAATGTTCAAAAAAGGAGAGATCGTATGGGAAAGATATTCCGGTTTCATCATGATGTGGACACGGATCAGATCATTGCCTCTCAGTATTTGTTGTTTCCTACAATTGAGGAGATGAAGGGGCATACCTTTGAATCTTTGGATCCGGCGTTTCCAGAGAAAGTACAGCCAGGCGATTTTGTGGTAGCAGGCGAAAATTTTGGCTGCGGTTCTTCGAGAGAGCAGGCGCCCAGCGTGCTGAAAGCACTGGGGGTGACGGCGGTCGTGGCAAAATCCTTTGCCCGTATTTTTTACCGCAACGCCATCAATATCGGCCTGCCGGTGATCGTCTGTAAAGAGCTTTATGACGCGGTAGAATCCGGCCAGGAGATGACGTTGTCCATGCAGGATGGGACGGTGACGGCAGGAGGAAAAACCTTTTCCTGCACGAAGCTGCCGGAAAAGATGCAGCAGATTCTGGATGAGGGCGGCCTGATCGCTTCCCTGAATCGAGAGGAGGCGTAATTATGGGAATGACAATAGCGGAAAAAATCATTGCGGCGGCAGCCGGAGTAAAAGAGGTAAAGGCAGGCGATATTCATACCGTGGAATTGGATCGTCTGATGAGCAACGACGGCACCACCCATCTGACCATCGATATGTATAACCAGAAGTTGAAGCATCCCCGGATTGCCGATGTCAATAAGCTGGTTTGGATTGTGGATCACAATATCCCCGCGGACAGTGTAAAAACAGCGGCTTCCCACAAAAAGATGCGCGACTTTGCCAGAGAACATGGAATCGCTTTCTGGGAGGGAAAAGGCGTCTGTCATCAAATTATGATGGAGAACTATGTGCGTCCCGGCGAGTTGATTTTTGGGGCGGACAGCCATACCTGTGCTTATGGCGCGCTGGGCGCTTTCGGCACCGGCGTGGGATGCACGGACTATCTCTATGCGATGGTGACGGGAAAATCATGGCTTCTGGTGCCGGAAACCCTACGTTTTCATCTGACGGGAAAACTGAAAGACGGCGTTTATGCAAGGGATTTGATTTTGACCATCATTGGGCAGATCGGCGCCAATGGGGCGAATTATAAAGCCATGGAATTTGTCGGAGACGGGCTGAAAAATCTGACCATGGGAGATCGGATTGCCATTTGCAATCTTTGCGTGGAAGCCGGCGCGAAAACCGCGCTGATGGAAGTGGATGAAGTGGCCATGGCCTACTTAAAGGAGCGGGGACGCGAGCCGAAGGCCGTGTTTACCAGCGATGAGGACGCGGTATTTGCCAAAGAGTATACCATCGACCTGAATACCATAGAGCCGATTGTGGCAAAGCCTCATTTTGTGGACAATGTGGTGCCGGCAAAAGAATCCCTGGGTGTGAAGATCAACGAAGCGTTCTTAGGTTCCTGCAACAATGGACGCCTGGAAGATCTGCGCGTTGGCGCGGCTCTCATAAAAGGGAAAAAAGTACATCCTCAGGTACGTTTCCTGGTAGTACCGGCCAGCAATGAAGTATATCAGGATGCCATGAAGGAAGGTTTGATCGATATATTTATGGAAGCTGGTGCGATTGTGATGAACGCCAATTGCAGCGTCTGCTGGGGAAGCTGCCAGGGCGTGATCGGAGACGGCGAAGTATTGATCAGTACGGGAACCAGAAACTTTAAGGGAAGAGCCGGACATCCGAACGGCCAGGTGTATCTGGCGTCGGCGGCTACGGTAACGGCGTCCGCCATTGCCGGAGAGATTACAACGGCGGATCGGCTGTAGAGCGGAAATCAGGAGGAATACCATGACAGAAGCATTGGAAGCCAAGGTATGGGTATTGGGGGATGATATTGATACGGATATCATTATTCCTACCGAATATCTGGCGTTAAAGACAATTGACGATATGAAGCCATACGCATTTTCTCCGCTGCGCCCGGAGCTGGCAGGGCAGATTGCGCCTGGGGATGTGATTGTAGCGGGAAAGAATTTTGGCTGCGGTTCTTCGAGAGAGCAGGCGCCGGAGATTATAAAGGCCCTGGGAATCCGTTGCGTGATCGCCAAGTCCTTTGCCCGGATCTTTTTTCGGAACGCCATCAACAATGGGCTGCTTCTAATCGAGAATGACGGCGTACAGGAAGCCGTGCGGGAAGGCGATTTGATTCAGGTGGAGCCTGGAAAAGCAATCACCGCGAACGGGCAGACTTTTCCCATTGCATCCCTGCCGCAGAATCTTTTGGAGATCTTGGAGGCTGGCGGCCTGGTAAAAGCAATGCGCAAGAAAAACGGGCTGGAGTAGGAGGAACCCATGGGCAAGACGATTATTGAAAAGATTATTGGGAGAAATACCGGTTGTGAGGCGAAAGCTGGCGATATTGTGACAGTAAATGTGGATCGGGTCATGATCCATGATATTTTCATCCCCTTTGTGGCGGAAAAATTTGAGGAGATGGGCTTTTCCAAACTTTGGGATCCGGATAAGGTGGTGTTGATTTACGATCACTTGGTACCGGCCAGCCAGGTGGATGACACCAGGCATTTCCGGATTGGCGATGCCTTTGCGGAAAAATACGGCATGACTCACGTACACCGCTCCGACGGTATCTGCCATCAGTTGATGACGGAGGCAGGCTATGTAAAGCCGGGAGATATTGTATTTGGAACGGACAGCCATACCACCACCTACGGATGCGTGGGGGCATTTTCTACCGGCATTGGCTATACCGAGATGGCGAGCATTCTGGGAACCGGAACGCTCTGGGTGAAGGTACCTCAGACCATCCGGGTGGAGATCGAAGGAAAGCTCCCGGAGAATGTGACTTCCAAGGACGTGATTTTGCGGCTGATCGGGGACTTAAGAGCGGACGGAGCGACTTATCAGGCTCTGGAATTTGCCGGAAGCACCGTGGAAAATATGTCTGTGGCCAGCCGGATGACCATGGCCAATATGGCCATCGAAGGCGGCGCGAAATGCGCGCTGTTTACGCCGGATCAAAAGACGGCGGAATATTGCGGGATTGCCTTGACGGAAGCGGAGACCACCTTGGTGGGAGATCCGGACGCCGCCTATGTGCGTCGAATTTCGTACCGGGCGGAAGATTTTGTGCCGGTTCTGGCCTGTCCGTCCCAGGTAGATAATATTCATCCGGTTAAGGAATGGGCGGGGACGAAGATCGATCAGGTCTTTATCGGTTCCTGCACCAACGGAAGGCTGGAGGATTTGATGGCTGCTGCCGAGATCCTGAAAGGAAAGAAAGTGGCTCCTTTTGTGAAGCTGATCGTGACGCCGGCCAGCCGGAAGATTTACCGGGAGGCGCTGGGAAATGGAACCCTGGCCATATTGACGGAGGCGGGCGCTATCGTTACGCATCCCGGATGCGGCCTTTGCTGCGGCCGGACCGGTGGGATTTTGACCGACGGCGAGCGGGTGGTGGCCACCAATAACCGGAACTTCCTCGGACGGATGGGAACCTCAAAGGTGGAGATTTTCCTGGCGTCGCCGAAGACCGCTGCGGCCTGCGCGGTGGCGGGGGAGATTGTAGTACCCTGAGTAGGAGTGGAAAAATTATTTTGATAGGCAGATGGTAAGGCATTGATAGGAAAATAGGGCGGGATATTTTGTATGGCTTCGGAGGAAGTGCAAAATATTCTGTCCTTTTTATTTCATCGGATTCGATTGTCAAAAGGGCTCTGTGGGAAACGGGTCGAAATATTCTGTAGAGTTTCGGAATCTGAGAAGTAAAGCGAGTCCTTTCGGGCGGCGGGAACTTTATAGGATAATAATTTCTAAAATTAACGGTAAATAATAAAGTAAAAAAGATAAAAAAAGAAAATTTAAACGTAAATTGTAGATTGACATTTAAATAAAAATGATATAAAATAAAATTAAAAAAATTCAACATTAGTAATTATTAATTTCTAGCATCTATTGGTATCTCATCTTCACTTTTAGGACTTTTAGCAGGACGTAACAGAGTTAGCAGCCCAAGCATCATCCATTTTTCTTTGAACAGAATCCACGAAATTTGTTTTTTATAAATAAGGCAGAGGGGTAGTATGATATCTGAATAAACGTAAAATGTAAATCTTGTAAAGATAAGAATAGCAATCATGTACTTCAAAAAAGGGATGGAGGTGATTCCATTGGGAAAATAAGGAGATGAGAGAATCGAATAAGGAAAGTTTTGCGGACATTTTGAATAAATGGTTTTAAAACCAGGGATAAAGAGAAAAGGAGGTAATATGCAAAAACGGTTTCTTTGGATTTTAACAGGAGTATTGATTAGTTTTGGAATCATTTCTGTCATCGGGATGAATCGAAGCATAGAAGCGGCAAAAATTCAGGAAATGGAGCAGGAATGTTCTGATGTGGTGCCATATACATCTCTTACGGAAAAGGGAGAGGTTCCAACTCTCAAGTATCAGGGCGTGGTCAAAAGTTCGGATGAATTAAACGCGGGATTGTCTAAGTTTACAGACGGAACGTTTCACTATTATTATGATTCCGCGATGAACGGGCTGAAAAAGATTGAAAAGATATCGGATATCGATTTTCAGGCCCAGGCGTTGGAGAAAGAAGAGATTTTGAAAGCGGCGGACGGGCTGTTGCAGCATGCACAGGAGGAAAGCGTGCTGGAAAACTGCGAGAAAACTGTGCAGGAAGCGAGCGATCATCTGTCCTATACGATCGACTATACCTATGTAAAAGACGGAGAGAGGATTCCGGCGGCCAGCATTATATACTTGTACGACGGAACTTTGTTCAGCGCGTTTTTCCACAATTTGGACATCATAAATGAGGCGATTGATCTGACCGTGATTTCGAAGGATGAGGCGTGGAAGCTGGCGAAGGATGAGGCGGAATCGTTTATCAAAAGACGCGTTCCGAATAAAGTTCAGAATATCACGTTAGAAGCGGAAGAATTAAATTGCGAGCGGTTTTATGCCCCTAATTATAAAAAGCATTGTTGGATATGTACGCTATCCTATGAATTGGAAGAAAACGATCCGTTTCCATTCTATTTTGAAATATTAGTAGATATACAGACGGGAGAGATTGTAGAGAATGCGAACAACTATACCTGAATAAGAGGAGAAAAACAGCATGAAAAAAAGAAAAATAGGGAAATATTTACTTAGCGTTATGATGTGTTTTAGCCTTTTGTTTGGATATGGGCAGGAGCTACATGCGGTTACGGGAGCGGCGAAGCTTTATTATTTTACGGGTGGAGGCGATTGCTTGGGGCCGGGAAGCACTTCGTCCATCAAAAGCCGGCTGAGTGGGATGGAATACAGCGCAGTGCGCTATTCGAATTCGAGTAAAAGCACAGTTCTAAATGCTTTCGGCTCCAGCAAAGTCTTTCACATTCTGACGCACGGTTCTGCAGGGAGGTTTTCTATTGGAGATACATCGAATAATATTCGGATTACGTACAGTGAGATCCAATCCAAATATAGCTCTCTGTCGAATCTGAAATTTGTATTTCTTGAAGCGTGCAGCGTTGCCGCAAATTCAAATATGCAGGACACTTTAAAAAGCTTGGGAGTATCTTCGTCCCTGGCATTTAAAGATACGATTACCGCGGGCACGGACAGCGATGGAATCCACTATTATGCGAACCGTGTGTACTACTATCTGGCGCAGGGCCGTACCACCAGCTATGCGGCTCTCAAGGCAAAGGCGGAGACGTATGAGAAATATGCCAAATATTATGGGAGCGATTCCTACAGCATTTATGGGATAGATACAAAATTGATCGGGTAGTTTTTGAGCCAAGGGCAAAGTCCTGTTTCGGGATTTATGCCCTTGGCTTTGCCGGAATAAAACTGTATCACCTTCTAGCGGAAGATATACGGCAGGAGCAGCGTAGGATAAAGCAGGGAGGGAAAATGAAAAAACAAGTGGTGTTTATGATGATTGGTATGGCAATTCTTTTTTCCGGATGCCAGCAGGAAAGAAATACTCGTGAAGAGGATAAAATATCTGTTTATGAATTCATGGATCCGGATCAAATTATCTTAGAACAATATGGAAATAAAAGGGAAATCGATCAATCAGAGGAAGTATATGAAAAAATATTGCAGGAAATTCAAACAAATTGGGGATTAAATCCCCTGGGAGAAAAACCTGAATCTCCGATTTATTTTCTGATGGCGCTTGACGGGGAGGTTCCCTTTTGTGAATATCCGGCGGTGGTATACTGTAAATATGAAACTCCGCGTATAGACTACAAAGGAAAATCCTATGATTCTTTGGCATTTTTTCCTCTGGGCAGCCCGGAGGGTGAGGAAGTAGAGTTCTTCGCATTTGGACTGGGTGAAGATTACTGGCATAGAACCTTGTATTATTATCACTACACGGAAGAGTTTGGAAACATAATAAATGATATTTGAATTTGGAAGATGTAGCGGAATACGTTTGGTTCAAAGTTTTGTACATTGACTTGTTGGTGAGAGGTTGTCCTGAAAGTGAAATTCAGTGATAGCCTTTTTAATTTTATGCTTGACGAGATCGTAGAAGAAGTTTATCCTTATGGAAGTAGATAGAACTGTGGACAGAGATATTTATGACCACGGATATTGTGGGGAAGAAAAGAGGAATCATATTCTGTAGAATTCAGATACAGGCAACAATAAGGAGGAAAGAATGGCGATTTTAGTGACGGGCGGCGCTGGCTATATTGGAAGCCACACCTGCGTGGAACTGTTAAATGAAGGGTATGAAGTGATTGTCATCGATAACCTGTGTAATTCCAGCAAAAAGGCCATCGATCGAGTGGAAGAGATCACGGGAAAAAACCTGACCTTTTATGAGACGGACGTGCTGGATCGGGAAGCGTTAAACAGAATTTTCGACGCGAGAAAAATTGACGCGGTGATCCACTTCGCCGGCCTAAAAGCCGTCGGAGAATCGGTGGAAAAGCCGTGGGAGTATTACTATAATAATATAACCGGCACGCTGGTTCTCTGCGACGTGATGCGTCAGCACGGTGTCAAAAATATTGTGTTTAGCTCTTCGGCCACCGTTTATGGAAATCCCGCTTTTGTTCCGATTACGGAAGAGTGTCCGAAAGGCGAGATTACAAATCCTTACGGCCAGACCAAAGGAATGTTGGAACAGATCTTGATGGATTTGCATCGGGCGGATTCTGAGTGGAACGTGGTTTTACTTCGTTATTTTAATCCGATTGGCGCACACAAAAGCGGGCGGATTGGGGAAGACCCGAAGGGGATTCCCAATAACCTGGTTCCCTATATCGCCCAGGTGGCGGTGGGAAAGCTTCCCTGCCTCGGCGTGTTTGGGAATGATTATGATACGCCGGATGGGACTGGCGTACGGGACTATATCCATGTGGTAGATCTGGCGATAGGACATGTGAAAGCGATCAGGAGGCTGGAAGACAAAGAGGGCGTCAGCATTTACAATCTAGGGACAGGCAATGGTTACAGCGTGCTTCAAGTCGTCAAAGCTTATGAAAAAGCGTGCGGAAAGCAGATTCCTTATGAGATCAAACCCCGCAGAGCCGGAGACATCGCCACTTGCTACGCTGATCCTTCTAAAGCAGAACGCGAACTGGGTTGGACGGCAACTTATGGCATTGAAGAAATGTGTGAAGATTCCTGGAGATGGCAGTCGACGAATCCAGACGGATATCGCTCGTAAAATTGCGAAGAAATGATTGATTTCTGCGCCGGGATTTAGTATAGTTTACTATGAAAGTTCCGGACGGCAGCCATACGTAGAACCATGGCAGCATGGTTCTACGTATGGATATCGGACGGACTGACCCGTATGAGCAAGTAGGGCGATAGCCCGGATTGCGAATACGGGGAAGGGATTGCGAGAGTCCGAAGGACGAAGCAATCAACTTTCAAAGAAAACGTAGCGTAGCGCGAATCAACACAGAATAAATAATCCCTTTGTAGATCACCATTAGGAGTAATATATGGAAGAGTTGACAAGAGTTGCCGTCGATGCGATGGGCGGCGACAACGCACCGGAAGAAATCGTAAAAGGCGCGGTGGAAGCAGTAAACAAAAGTGAAAAAGTTCAGGTTTTTCTGGTTGGGCAGGAAGAAGTAGTAAAGAAGCATCTGACAGCGTATACCTATGACAAGGAACGTCTTACCGTGGTCAACGCTGCCGAGGTGATTGAGACAGGGGAACCTCCGGTACACGCTATCCGCAGAAAGAAAGATTCCTCCATTGTAGTAGGCGAGAAGTTGGTGAGAGAGAAAAATGCGGACGCTTTTGTCTCTGCCGGCAGTACAGGCGCTGTTTTGGTGGGCGGTCAACTGGTGGTAGGACGCATTCGCGGAATCGAGCGGACGCCTATCGCTACGCTTATTCCCACGACCAAAGGGGTATCCCTCCTGATTGACAGCGGCGCTAACGTAGACGCCCGCAGCAGTCATCTGATTCAGTTTGCACGGATGGGCTCCCTCTATATGGAGCATGTGATGGGAGTAAAATCTCCCCGTGTCGCCATTGTGAACGTGGGGCTTGAGGAAGAAAAAGGAAACGCGCTGGTAAAGGAAACCTATCCACTTTTAAAAGAATGTACAGATCTCAATTTTATCGGAAGTATAGAGGCGAGAGAAATTCCCAATGGCTATGCGGACGTGATTGTCTGCGAGGCGTTCACCGGAAATGTGATTTTAAAGCTTTACGAAGGTACGGCGGGGGCCTTGGTAGGGATGATCAAAGAGAGCATGATGAGCAGTTTTCGCTCCAAATTAGGCGCTCTTTTGGTAAAACCGGCGCTGAAAAGGACACTAAAGAAATTGGATGCCAGCGAATATGGCGGGGCGCCGCTTCTAGGGCTCAACGGCCTGGTGGTAAAGACCCATGGCAGCTCCAAATCAAAAGAGATCTGCAATTCCATATTGCAGTGCATCACATTTAAAGAACAGCATATAACCGAGAAAATCGAATCGATATTGGCAAAAAAAGAAGGTTAAAGGAGGTATCGAAATGGAATTTGAAAAAATTCAGGAGATCATTGCCGCTGTGTTGAAGATTGAACCGGAGCAAATCACCCCGGAGAAGTCCTTTGAGGATGATTTGGGCGCGGATTCTCTGGATCGCGTGGAGATCATCATGCAGTTAGAAGATGAGCTGGGCGTGGAGATTCCGGACGAGGTAGCGGAGAACATCAAGACCGTAGGCGATGCAATGGAAGAAATTCGGAAAGTAAACGGTTGAGATTAAGACGATTGCCAAAAAGCGGATGTAACGGCTGCTTGCGCATGCAGGCGGCCGTTCCCCGTAAGAAAGGAAGTGTCGGATGGAAACACTGGAACAAAAAATGGGATATGTGTTTCAGAACAGGGCTTTGCTGCGCCAGGCCCTGATGCACAGTTCCTATGTCAATGAGCATCATATGAGCCGGCATGAGTGCAACGAGAGGCTGGAATTTTTGGGGGATGCGGTGCTGGAACTTTCCTCTAGCCAGTTTCTATATGAAAAGTATCCGGATTTTCCGGAAGGAGAATTGACAAAACTGCGGGCCAGTATCGTCTGTGAGCCGACTTTGGCGGATTGTGCGGAGACTTTGGCCCTTGGGAAAGAACTACTGATGGGGCATGGAGAAGAGCGCACAGGCGGACGGGAAAAAGCGTCGCTGCTCTCCGACGCGCTGGAAGCAGTCATTGGCGCAATCTATTTGGATGGTGGTTTTGCTAATGCGAAAGAGTTTGTGGAGCGTTTTATTTTAAACGACATCGAACATAAAAAACTCTTTTTTGATAGCAAGACTATCCTGCAGGAATTGGTTCAGAGACAGGAATTAGGAGAGCTTTCCTATGAATTGTTGGAAACAGAAGGTCCAGACCATTGCAAGGTATTTACCTCCTGTGTGAAAATTCAGGGGAAGAAAGCCGGCGTGGGGACCGGACGAAATAAAAAATTGTCGGAACAGGCAGCGGCCTACGAGGCAATCCGCAAACTGGGACAATAGGAGTGAATTATGTACTTAAAGAAAATCGAGGCCCAGGGCTTTAAGTCCTTTGCCAATAAAATTGTCCTGGAATTTTCCCCTGGAATTATGGGTATTGTTGGACCAAACGGCAGTGGGAAGAGCAATGTGGCGGACGCAGTACGCTGGGTGCTTGGAGAACAGAGCGCCAAGCAGCTTCGCGGCTCCAACATGCAGGACGTGATCTTTTCCGGAACAGAAAATCGGAAGCCGCAAGGGTATGCCTCGGTGGCGCTGACCATCGACAATTCGGATCACATGTTAGCGATCGATTATGACGAAGTAACGATTGCGAGACGTGTCTATCGTTCCGGCGAGAGCGAATACTTGATCAATGGAAATAATTGCCGGCTCCGGGATGTCAACGAGTTGTTTTATGATACCGGCGTTGGGAAAGAAGGCTATTCCATTATTGGCCAAGGACAGATTGATAAGATTTTGAGTGGAAAACCGGAAGACCGGCGGGAGCTGTTTGACGAGGCGGCTGGAATCGTCAAATATAAGAAGCGAAAAACCATTGCGCAGAGAAAGCTGGAGGATGAACAGCAAAATCTGGTTCGTGTCAGCGACATTTTGGGCGAGCTGGAAAAGCAGGTGGGACCGTTGGCAAAGCAGTCGGAAAAAGCTAGGCAATACCTGAAGCTGAAGGAAGAGCTAAAGTCCTACGAGCTAGGAGCCTTTTTTCTGGAATCCACGGAGTGGAATGGAAAACTTGCGACAGCAAAAGAGAACCTAATCGTTGTAAATGGCGATCTGGAAAAATGCCGGGAAGAGGCGGATGCGCTCCGCCAACGGTATGAGGCTTTGACCGAGAAAAACGAAGCCTTGGAGCGGGAGATAGAAGCCCGCCGGAGCGAGCTTAGCGAGGATAAGGTCCAGAAGGAAAATCTGGAAGGAAAAATTCGAGTTCTGGAAGAACAGATTCGTACGGCGAAATTACAGGACGAGCATCTGCAGGAACGAGTTGGTTCCATCGAAGAGGAAATCAAGGCCAGAACCGGTGAAAAAGAAACTTTTGTTGCGGAAAAAGGCGAGTTAAACCAGCAGTTAGATCGGGCCGACGACCGTTTGGGCCGTTTAGAGAGTAAAGTTACCGATGTAGACGACTCCATACGGGCCTTAGAGTTCGAAACAGAGTCAAAGAAGCAGCAGATCATCGCCGGCCTCAATGAAAAGGCGGAAATCGGCGCTAACCGTCAGAAATTCATGACCCAGTTGGAACAGACGCGGCTGACACGCAGCGAACTTCACCAATATCTTTTGACGGCGAAAACGGAGGAAGAAGAGAAGAAACAGCAGGTAAACAGCCTGAAGACTCAGCTTGAGGAGATACAAGGAGAATTGGCAAGCCTGCGTTCGGAGCAGCAGAAGCTGGAAACATTCTGTGCCGAACAGGAAAAAGCGATTCGCCAGAAACGTATCGCGCTAAACGAGTGTCAGCAAAATTATCACGCGGGAAAATCCCGTCTGGATTCGCTGATCAATATTACGGAGCGTTACGAAGGCTATGGAAATAGCATCCGCCGGGTAATGGAAAAGAAGAATCAGGTTCCGGGTATTGTGGGCGTGGTTGCGGACTTGTTCCATGTAGAAAAGAAATTTGAAGTAGCGATGGAGACGGCCTTAGGCGGTCGAATTCAAAATATTGTCACGGACACGGAAGAAACGGCGAAGCAGCTGGTGGAATATCTGAAAAAAAATAAGCTGGGCCGGGCCACTTTTTTGCCGATTTCCAGTGTAAACGGCAAGGATGGTTTTCCGCGCCCGGAAGCGTTGAAAGAACCAGGCGCATTGGGCGTTGCCAACAAACTGGTGCAAGTGGACGCAGCCTATGAAGGGATTGCCTCTTATCTCTTGGGACGTGTGTTGGTTGTCGATACCATCGACCATGCCTTGTCCATTGCCCGCAAATTCCGGCATAGTCTTTCCATCGTAACATTGGATGGAGAACATCTTAGTCCAGGCGGCTCTCTTACCGGCGGTGCTTTTAAAAACTCGAGCAATTTACTGGGACGACGTCGGGAGATGGAAGAACTGGAACAAAAGATTCAAACCATCTTGAAACAGCAGGATGAGATCAAGAATGAGGCGGCTCAGATGGAGCAGACGCTTGATCAGTCAAGAAAACGTTTGGGAGCGCTCCAGGAAGCCATTCAAGAAAAGAGCATTCAGCAGAATACGGTATTTTTCAGCGTAAAACGGGAGCAGGAGGCATTGACAGCCATCCAAAACAGCTACTTTAGCAGGGAGGAGGATTCCCGCCGGGTGCAGGAAAAAATCGACGCGATTGAAAATCAGGAAGCGGAGATGATTCAGGCCCTGGAAGCATTGGAGAATCAGAGTAAGACCTGCCAGAAAGAGATTGAGCGTTTAGAGAAAAAACTGGAAAAGGAAAAAGCGAAACGGGAAGAGGTAGCAAAAGAGCTGGAAACCGCGAAGGTAGAATTTTCCAATCTATCCCAGAAAGATGCCTTCCTGCTGGAAAATATTCTCCGGGTCAATCGAGAATTGGAACGTCTCCGCGGAGAAAAGGCGGAGCTGCTTTCCGGCGGTCAGGGCGCTGACCAGATTCGGCAGCGGGAAGAGGAGATTGGGCAGATTCGAGATCAGATCCA
Source organism: Hominifimenecus sp. rT4P-3 (assembly GCF_051055405.1). Taxonomy (GTDB): domain Bacteria; phylum Bacillota; class Clostridia; order Lachnospirales; family Lachnospiraceae; genus Pseudolachnospira. Next base: position 1,382,763 of record NZ_CP167068.1, read on the forward strand.
TGCCATGGAAGAAAATATGCGCCAACTGACGGAAACGATTGAGACGCAGATAAAGATCAAAGAGGCAGACAGCGCGGAGCAAAAGAAATTTTTCGATGCCAGGGAAGAAATTAATGGCCGGGTCAACGCTTTGGATAAAGAAGCCTTTCGTCTCCAAAACCAGACGGAGCGTCTAGAAGAACATTTGGAAAAGCAGGTGGAATACCTGTGGACGGAGTATGAGATGACTCCTTCGGAAGCAGAAGCCCAAAAGCCTGACGATCTGGGACCGCTCCTGGAAGTTCGACGGAATATTAGCAAGAGGAAGACAGAAATTCGGGAATTAGGTCCGGTCAATGTCAATGCGATTGAAGACTACAAGGAAGTTTCAGAGCGTTATGAGTTTTTGAAAGTACAGCATGCGGATTTGGTAGAGGCAGAAGCCAGCTTGCAGAAAATCATTGAAGAGCTGGACGAGGCTATGAGGAGCCAGTTTGAAGAAAAGTTTGCAGCCATCCGCCAGGAATTCCAAAAGGTATTCGAAGAACTTTTTGGGGGCGGCAGAGGTACCTTGGAGCTTTTGGATGCGGATGACGTGTTGGAGGCGGGAATTGCCATCAATGCGCAGCCGCCGGGGAAAAAACTCCAGAACATGCTGCAGCTTTCCGGCGGAGAAAAAGCTTTGACTGCCATTGCACTGCTCTTTGCGATTCAAAACTTAAAGCCGTCTCCGTTTTGCCTGTTGGATGAAATTGAAGCCGCTCTGGATGAGCCCAATGTAGCCCGGTATGCGGAATATTTGAACAAGCTGAAAAAGCATACGCAATTTATCGTGATTACTCATCGCCGCGGTACCATGGAAATGAGCGACCGGCTGTACGGGGTAACCATGCAGGAAAAAGGAGTCAGCGCTTTAGTTTCAGTAGATTTAACAGACCCAAATTTGGTGTCCGAGAAGAGATAGATGGTTAGGAGTAATGAAAAGGTATGTGTGAACAGAAAAAGAAGGGGCTGTTTGCCCGTCTGAAAGAAGGCCTGTCCAAGACGCGCCATAACATTGCCTCCGGTTTTGAGTCGATTTTCAGTGGTTTTTCTGCCATTGACGACGATTTCTATGAGGAACTGGAAGAAGTTTTGATTATGGGAGATCTGGGAGTCCATACGACGACCGCGATTATCGAGCGTCTGAAAGAACAGGTCAAGGAACAGCGAATTAAGGAGCCTGCCGCCTGTAAGCAGCTTTTGATTGACACCATTAAGCAGCAGATGGACGTGGGAGAGAACGCATACGAGTTCGAACACCAAAAATCGGTCGTCCTGGTGGTAGGCGTAAACGGAGTCGGAAAGACGACCTCCATTGGAAAATTGGCCAGTCAGATGAAGCAGAATGGAAAAAAGGTGATTCTAGCCGCAGCGGATACGTTTCGGGCCGGCGCCATTGAGCAGCTGACCGAATGGTCTCACCGGGCCGGCGTAGAGATTATTGCCCAAAAAGAGGGGGCAGACCCAGCGGCAGTGGTCTTTGACGCAGTAGCGGCGGCGAAAGCGAGAAAAGCCGATATTTTAATCTGCGATACGGCAGGCAGGCTGCACAATAAGAAAAATCTGATGGAAGAGCTGAAAAAGATCAATCGGATATTGGACAAAGAGTTTTCTGATGCGTACAAGGAGACTCTGGTCGTGCTGGACGGCACGACTGGACAGAATGCGCTGGCTCAGGCGCGGGAGTTTATGACGGCTGCGGATGTGAACGGTATCATTTTGACGAAAATGGACGGCACAGCCAAAGGCGGTATCGCAGTGGCGATCCAGGCGGAGCTAGGAATTCCTGTCAAATATATCGGCATCGGAGAACGGATCGACGACTTGCAGAAATTTGACGCCAATGCCTTTGTCGAGGCATTGTTTGGAGAAGAATAGGAGAAGAAATGCTGACACTGGAAAAATTTGAAGAGGCATCCGAAATTGTCAAAAAAGTTACCACGGAAACAAAACTGGTTTATAGTGAATATTTTTCAAAGCAGACTGGCAATAAGGTGTTTTTAAAGCCAGAGAACATGCAGTATACAGGAGCATACAAGGTGCGCGGAGCTTATTATAAGATCAGCACCCTGAGTCCGGAAGCCAGAGAAAAAGGTCTGATTACAGCTTCCGCAGGAAACCATGCCCAGGGCGTTGCGTATGCGGCGCAGATTTTTGGCGTAAAGGCCACGATCGTGATGCCGACGGTGACACCTCTAATGAAGATAAACCGTACGCGCAGCTATGGAGCGGAAGTGGAACTTTTTGGCGACGTGTACGATGAGGCCTGCGAACATGCCTATCATCTGGCAGAAGAGCATGGATATACGATGATTCATCCGTTCAATGATTTGGATGTGGCAACTGGACAGGGAAGTATCGCCATGGAGATCATCAAGGAGCTGCCCACTGTGGACTATATCCTGGTTCCCATCGGCGGAGGCGGTTTGTGTACCGGCGTGTCGACCTTGGCGAAGATGCTGAATCCAAAGATCAAAGTCATCGGTGTGGAACCGGAAGGCGCCGCTTGCATGAAGGCATCCATGGAGGCGGGGCATATTGTAACGCTTCCCTCCGCCAAAACCATTGCCGACGGTACCGCGGTGAAAACGCCGGGCGACTTATTGTTCCCCTATATTCAGGAGAACGTGGATGAAATCGTTACGATCAAAGATGAAGAGTTGATCGTAGCATTCCTCGATTTGATGGAAAATCATAAGATGGTAGCAGAAAATTCTGGTTTGCTGACGATTGCCGCCCTGCGTCATTTGGGCGTTCAGAATAAAAAGGTGGTTTCGATCATCAGCGGAGGAAACATGGATGTGATTACCATGTCTTCCGTGGTACAGCATGGGCTTTTCGCCCGTTCCCGTATCTTTACCGTTTCGGTGCTTCTGCCGGATAAACCGGGCCAGCTGGTCAACGTGGCTTCCTTGCTTGCGGAGAAGAATGCCAATGTTATCCGCCTGGAGCATAATCAGTTCTTTAGCATCAATCGGAACGATCTGGTGGAACTTCGGATTACGCTGGAAGCAGAGGGACCGGAGCATAAACAGGAACTGGTAGATACATTGGAGCGGGAGGGGTATCGCCCCAAAGTGGTCCAGCCCAAGGGAACTTATGTCAGCTGAGCGTCTGCATGGGCAGCTAAAAGAATCTGGGCGGGCAGGTAGAAGCCCCAGATGAGAAACGGCGTTAGACTGGTCCAGGTAATCAGCCAGCTGGGATAAAGGGCGGAAGGATAGAAAAAGAGATGGCCAAGGGCCACGTGAAAATCACATAGGAGAAGCAGGGTCAGGCTGAGCGTAAACCAGCCTGGCCCTTTTTTGGCAGAGTATAAAAGGTTTGCAAGGAGGCAGCCTCCGTAGAAAGCAGAGAAAGCGTTGACAAAGTCGAAAGCAATAGGAAAAAAGCGGCTAGCCAGCAGAAGAATCCCCATCATGGCGGAGCCGCTGCAAAACCAGTAGGCAAAGGGCGCAGAAAGAAAACGCCGGTACGTATTTTGCACCAGAATAAAAAATAGAATTCCTGGCAGATAATAGTTGCTGAATATGAGAAAATAATCGGCGCAGACGGTAAAAAAGAGGGCTTGCGTCAGCAGCGGAGTTGCTTTTTCATAGGCGTTTTCTTTTCGCTTTTTTGTTTCAGACGCCATTAAGGCATAGGAAAAGCAGAATAGAATCGAGGCGTAGCGAAGGTAGGAGAGTGCCTGAGGGAGATAGGGGAAAGAAGCCCTGTCCAAGACAAAACGAATACTGAACCAGGCAATCACGCAGTAGAAGGCGACTTCAAGGAAATAGAAAGCAGGTCGCAAGCTGGAAAAAAGACTGGATTGTTTCTGGGTGTGAGAGAAAAATCCCGGCAGGGGAAAACGGGACATGGATGACAACTTCAAAAGACGACCTCCTTTCCAATCGAAGGTATTGTAAAGACTTGAAAAGAAGTATCTCCGAAATGAATCGGGATTATGCGGAAGAAAAAAGGAAGATATTGCATACAAAAAACGAGGAGAGTTTCAAAGAACAAACTCTCCTCGTTGGTGTATTTTAGAAGTGGGTTTATAGGCGGCTATCTGTAATTTTTAGCTCTTCCCCGGTGTAATCGACTGTCAGCGTCTGACCTGGTTCTACGTCTCCGGCGATGATTCTCTTAGCCACCAGCGTTTCTACTTTTCTTTGCAGGAATCGCTTTAGAGGGCGTGCGCCGTAGGAAGGGTCGTAGCTTTGATCAATGATATAATCTTTGGCAGCTTTCGTTACATGGAGGGAAAGCTCTTTATCTTTCAGGCGGTCCTGAAGGTTTGCCAGCATCAGATCTACGATTTGGTAAATCTCTTGTTTTTGGAGCGGCTTGTAGTAAACGATCTCATCCAGCCGGTTCAAAAATTCTGGGCGGAAACTTTGTTTTAACAATCCATCTACAGCGTCCAAAGCGTCTTGGCGGATGGCGCCGTCCGGCTCAATCCCTTCCAGGAGATACTGGGAGCCCAGATTTGAAGTAAGGATGATAATCGTGTTTTTGAAATCCACGGTCCGGCCCTGAGAATCGGTAATGCGGCCGTCGTCCAATACTTGAAGCAGGATGTTAAATACGTCCGGATGGGCCTTTTCCACTTCGTCCAGCAGGATAACTGCGTAGGGCTTTCTGCGAACGGCTTCGGTCAGCTGACCGCCTTCCTCGTAACCGACATATCCGGGAGGAGCTCCGATCAAGCGGCTGACGCTAAACTTTTCCATGTATTCGCTCATGTCGATTCGAATCATGTTTTTCTCATCGTCAAACAGGGACTGGGCCAACGCTTTTGCCAGTTCTGTTTTGCCGACGCCGGTGGGGCCGAGGAACAGGAAAGAACCGATCGGACGGTTCGGATCTTGGATGCCGGCGCGGGAACGGAGAATGGCTTCCGTTACCTTTTCCACCGCTTCATCCTGGCCGATCACCCGCTGATGCAGGATCCCTTCCAGACCCAGCAATTTTTCCCGCTCGCCTTCCATCAGCTTGGAGACGGGAATACCGGTCCAGCGGGCGACAATTCGGGCGATTTCTTCCTCTGTCACCTTATCTCTTAGCAGCGTATCCGTGGAATTTTTATTCTGTTCTGCTTTTTCTTCCTCGGCAGCCAGTTCTGTGCGGAGAGACGGCAGACGGCCGTATTTTAGTTCAGCGGCCTTGTTCAGATCGTAATTGCGCTCCGCCTGTTCGATTTGGCTGTTGGTGGCGTCGATTTCCTCCCGAAGTTTTTGTACTTTGGAGATGGCCTGTTTTTCGTTTTCCCATTTGGCTTTCATCTCATGGAAAGTCTCCCGCATTTCCGCCAATTCTTTCTGAACTTCCTGCAGGTGTTCTTGAGAAATTTTATCCGTCTCTTTTTTGAGAGCGGCCTCCTCGATCTCATGCTGCATAATTTTCCTGGAAATTTCGTCCAGTTCTGTCGGCATGGAGTCCATTTCCGTCCGAATCAGAGCACATGCTTCATCGACTAGATCGATGGCTTTATCCGGCAGGAAACGATCGGAGATATAGCGGTTGGAGAGGACTGCCGCTGCGATCAAGGCCTGATCGTGGATTTTTACGCCGTGAAATACTTCATAGCGTTCCTTGAGTCCACGGAGGATGGAAATCGTATCCTCCACCGTTGGTTCATCCACCAGGACCGGTTGGAACCGACGTTCCAGCGCCGCGTCTTTTTCGATATATTGGCGGTATTCGTTTAAGGTGGTAGCGCCGATACAGTGAAGCTCGCCTCTGGCCAGCATAGGTTTTAGCAGATTGCCGGCATCCATGGCGCCATCGGTTTTCCCTGCTCCGACAATGGTGTGCAATTCATCGATAAAGAGGATGATTTGACCTTCGCTTTTTTTGATCTCTTCCAGAACGGCTTTCAGACGCTCTTCAAATTCCCCGCGGTATTTGGCTCCGGCCACCAAGGCTCCCATGTCCAGGGAAAAGATCTTCCGCTCCTTCAGATTATCCGGCACGTCGCCGGCCACGATACGGAGCGCTAAACCTTCGGCAATGGCGGTTTTGCCAACGCCAGGTTCGCCAATAAGGACCGGATTGTTTTTCGTTTTCCGGGAAAGGATGCGAATCACATTTCGGATTTCGCTGTCCCGGCCAATGACCGGGTCCAATTTACTGTTTTGGGCCAACTCCGTCAAATCCTGGCCATATTTATCCAGGACATTGTATGTGTCTTCCGGATTTTGATTGGTTACTTTTGCGTTTCCACGGATAGACTTTACCGCGTTTTTATACTCCGTTTTTCCGATGTTAAAGGTGCGGAAGATCTCCTTCATGTCGGAATCCGGTACTTCCAAAAGGGCAAGAACCAAATGTTCCACCGATACGTATTCGTCCTGCATCTTTTTCGCCTGGGTTTCCGCCTCCACAAAGGCGCGGTTTAAGGCCTGGGAAAGATGCTGGCTGACGTCGCCAGATACCTTGGGATATCGGGCGATTACCTGATCGACGTGGGCGAGCAGCTCCTTCGGGTCAACGGTCATTTTGGTGAAAATTTGAGGGATCAGACCGTCCGTCTGGTTCAGCAAAGCCGACATCAGGTGCGCTTGTTCAATAGCTCCGTTCTGGTTACGGATGGCGACACTTTGGGCTTCCTGAATCGCTTCCAAAGACTTTTGAGTAAATTTTTCAGGATTCATAGTCACACCTCCTTAAATTACAATGAATTTATCCTGCAGATATTGCCGATATAAGTTTTCCACCTGGACGGCGCTTGTATTCGGGTCGTCCAGACCGGCAAAATAAGTTTTGATCATGGCGTCCAACATTTGAATGTAAGATGCAATGGCATTTCCCAGATCTTCGCTGGAAAGTTCTTCTGTGCCAGGGGGGTACATCAGCTCTCTGGAAAATCTGCCTTCTGAGATCTCATAGTGGATTCCCGTGGGAAAATACCGGTGAAGGTAATGGTTTTCCAGAGCAGCCCAGATTTCAAAAAAATGGTTCAGCGACTGAATTAGCTGGGCATTCTGGGTCCGGAAGGAAATTCTTAGTTTTCCCAGCGTATTTCCCGGCGCCTGATAAAGCTCCAACCCATAGCGGATGGTTGGTTTATATTTATAGCGAAGCGGGCTGCGGATCGATAGCATGCTGGCCGTAGCGGGAGATTGGATTTGGAATGTTTCGTCCATCAACTCTTCCAGAGAAGCGAAGATATCCTTCATCCGTTTTTCCGGCGTGGCCAGGGATACATGCTCAGCTAAAATCTGATTGATCAGATTGGAGCGGCTGGTCCCAACCCGGCAAGCCATAGCGTCGATGGCGTCCACCACATCATCCATCAAAACCAGGCTGTAAACACTTTTTTTCATGAAAACTCCTTTTTCTTTTTCAAACGGTACAACTGTTTCTTATCTTGCCAAGCGCTTACATTATAGCACGATGCAAAAACTTGTCAATGACATTATATAATATTTAATTCAAATTATAGGGAGTTCACACAAAGTTTAGAAATGTCTTGTCGAAATCTTAAGACATTCTCCCGTTGTATCACGGGATTTTCTATACTATAATAAAGACGTTATTTTGCGTGTACCAGGCGGCAGGTAGAAATCCGCAGGGGATAGCAGAATCGGAAAAGAGGAGTATGCGAATATGAGAAAATGGGTTTGGACAATTGGGTGTTTCATTGTGATACTGGCCTTGTCCGGGTGTAAAAGTGAGGAAACAAGAACGCAGTCATCAGAGGAAAATCATGGGAATACAGCGGAAGAGGCTTTCGGAAGTGTAGGTGGCGGACAGGCATTTGAGGATTACTTGGGAGCGGATCTGTCAGTTTACCGTGCCTTGGTGGACGGAATCAAGGAGCAGGCAAAACAGGTGCCAGCCTCGTCCGATTCAGAAAAAAATGGGTTTATCTTGGAGTGGATCCGTATCAGCCCTTATGGTTTTTTGCTTACGGATATCCAGCTTGCGGATAAAAACTTTCAATTGACATATGCTTATGAGAAGGAAGTCCAGGATTCGTATCGAAAGATGATGGAGGAAGATTTGGAAAAAATGAAGGCGGAAATTCCAACTGACGCCAATGAGTTGGAGACAGTCCTGACAGCCTATCGCTATTACGCATCACGGTTTCAGCCGGCGTCCGCCTGGAACCAGACGGAGCAGCCGGATGGCATTCCTTTTTTTCAGGCGTTGGAGACCGGGGAAGGAACCAGTTTGTCCTATGCCCAGGGGTGTCAGTTTGCATGGAATGAATTGGGAATCGACGCGTACTTGTTGAAATCCCAAGAGAACGGAGCGGAGGTTCGCTGGTGCGTGGCGGCAAAGCTTGGGGATTTTTATTATTACTTTCACCCTGCCTTGGAAAACGGCAGCGACGGTGGTTTCGGATTACAATATTTTGCCAGTTCTGAGGCCAGAATGCAGGAGTCTTATGAACCTGCCGTATCAGGACCTTATTCTTCCCTGGATATAAAAAATTCCTATGGAGACGATCGCTATGATTTCATGAAGACCATCGTTTCTTGGGAGTTTGAGGTGGGAGAGGAGCATACACTTCGTTTGGTCGATTTGGATGGGAGAGAAAGCCTGTTTCACACCGACACCGGAGTATGGGATCAGGCGGAGGAAAAGGAGTCTCTATCGGACAGCCTGGATCAGATGACGCCGATTTTTGACAGTATCATCCGGATACTGCTGGAGGATGAAGAAAGTGTCTATGACCCATCGAATTTAGAGTTTGTCGGAGACGTTTTATATCTGGCGACAGTAAATTATGGCTATATGCTGCCAGGCGTTAGCTATGAGGAAGAGGGAAGCGTGCAAATTCCGAAAATTGCTCTGCAGCAAATCTATTCTGCCTGCTTTGACGGAAGCGCCGAACTTCCGGATTTGAACGGAAAAAGTGGATTTACCTATGACGCATCTGCGGAAGTATATCGTGTTCCCCTGTCCGATATGGGAGACGGCTGGGTTCATCTGGAACACTTTGAGGAAAGCGAAGGGGGCGTTCGGGTTCTGGTGACTTTTATGGAGGAAGAAACGGTTTTTGGCACCTATCAATTTATCTGTGAAAAAAATGCTTTTACGGCGGAAGATTCCAACGCTGTTTATCGCTATACGGTAAAGTCTGTGGAGCGAAAATAAGGGGATTTTGGGGGATTTTCTGCAAAATTGGTTTCGAAGTATTTTCGCAATAATTGTAACATTTCTTTCATAAATTCTTAAGAAAATAGAGATGCTAATCTTAATTTCCCGCTGATATTATAAGTTAGGATTAAAGGGGGATATGTTATGGTTAGCTTTCTGGAAAAAGCAATCGGATTGCTAGGGTGGGCTTTTTTCGCATTTTACTTTTATCAGATGGCGTATATCGTAATTTCGCTGCTGAAAAAGCCCAAAGAGGGGACTGCGAAGGTGCAGCATCATTTCGGCGTGCTGATCTCCGCGAGAAATGAAGAGCTGGTAATCGGACAGCTGATAAACAGCATCCGCCAGCAAAACTATCCGCAGGACTTGATCGATATTTATGTCGTAGCGGATAATTGTACGGATCATACGGCGGAGGTGGCGAGAGCCGCCGGGGCGGTGGTCTATGAGCGGTTTAACCAAGAACTGGTTGGTAAAGGTTATGCCCTGAACGAACTGCTGCGTAACATTGATCGGGATTACAGCCTGGAGCGCTGCGACGGATATTTTGTCTTTGATGCAGACAATGTATTGGACGAAGACTATGTCGCGCATATGAACAATACTTTTGACTCTGGCTATCGTGTGATCACCAGCTACCGGAATTCCAAAAACTATGATTCCAACTGGATTTCCGCAGGCTATGCGCTCTGGTTTTTGAGAGAGGCCCGTTACTTGAACCAGGCTCGTATGACGCTGGGAAGCAGCTGCTTTGTGTCAGGAACCGGATTTTTGGTGCATACCGAGGTCTTTCGTGAAAACGGTGGATGGAAGCATCATCTGTTGACGGAGGATATCGAGTTTTCTGCCGACACGATTTTAAAGGGAGAGATTATCGGCTATAACAGAAATGCGGTATTGTACGATGAACAGCCGGTTACTTTTAAAGATTCCTGGAATCAGCGTTTGCGTTGGTCTAAGGGATTTTATCAGGTGTTTTTCCACTATGGAAAACGTCTGGCAGGGAAGGTGGCCCACGGGAGTTTTTCTGCATATGATATGCTGATGACCTTGGCGCCTGGCATGCTGGTAAGCGCGATTTTATTGCCTCTGGGGCTGATTTTGATTCTGACCGGATTGACGGCCGACGTCTATACGCTCTGGGAGATGGAGCCTTTGGTGGAGCGTGTGCTATATTATGGCGTCCAGTCTTACTTCATGCTGGTGGCGATGGGCGGCTTGACCGTGATTACCGAGTGGAAAAATATTCACTGTAAGGGATACAAAAAGATTCTTTATCTGTTTACATTCCCGTTCTTTATGTATACGTATTTACCGATTTCCGTTGTGGCTCTTGTGAAAAAAATCGAGTGGAAGCCGATTCGTCACAGTGTGGTGCGGGACGTGCGGGATATCCGGATGCCGAATTGATTTTATGCCTCGATGGCCGATACGGGTGCTTGCCCTTGTCAATGGACGCTGAGGGAGACTTTTATAGAAATTGTGGGAGATCTCTTGTGTGGGGGTCTCCTTTTTTGTATAATAAAAATACTTACCAGACGGGCGTATGCTTTTGGTCATGGCGGGCAGAAAAGCTGTTGGTGGATTTGCTTAAGAATCATTCTTTTTCCGTGAGGATTCGCCATCCGGCGAATCGTGACCGATTTAGGAGGGAAAAAATGGGGATTTGCTATATTGTGGGCGCGGGTGATTTTGGAGATGGGACGATTGTTCCTGGACCGGAAGATCTGGTGATCGCAGGCGACGGTGGTTTTCGTCATCTGCGGGATCGGGGAATCCGTGTGGATTTTGCCATTGGGGATTTCGATTCTTTGGGATACCGGCCGGGTATTCCAGACGTGATGGTTTTAAAGCCGGAGAAGGACGACACCGATATGATGGCGGCTTTGGAAGAGGGCATCCGGCGGGGGTACCGGGAGTTTAAAATTTATGGAGGAACCGGCGGACGAATTTCCCATACGATTGCCAATATTCAAATGATGGCGGGCATGGCAAAGCGCGGCCTGCGGGCGGAGCTCATTGGATTTGGCTGCAGGATGTGGGTCATTCAGGATAGCGAGATTCGCTTTCAGGCGGGAGAAAAGGGGTTTCTGTCGGTTTTCTGCCTGGGAGATGCAGCGGAAGGGGTAACCGAAGAAGGGCTGAAATATTCATTATCGGATTACCGGATGGTAAAGGAAAATCCTTTGGGCGTCAGCAATGAATTTACAGGAAAGCCAAGTCTCGTCCGGGTAAAAAAGGGTACGCTGCTTTTGATCTGGGAGGAGAAACGATGCTAAAGCTAGTTCTTGCGTTTTGGCTTTTTTTTATGAATCTTCTTGCCTTTGTGGCAATGGGCCTGGACAAGTGGAAGGCAAAGCATCACCGCTATCGGATTCCGGAGCGAATTTTATTTTTGTTTGTGGCTTTAGGCGGCAGCCTGGGCGGTATGATGGGGATGGCGGTCTTTCGTCACAAGACAAGAAGGAGAAAATTTCAAATCGGATTCCCTGTTTTGTTTTTCTTTCAAGTAATTCTTCTTATTTGGCTGGGATATGAGGGGGTTATATTGAATTGAATTTTAAATACGTATAAAATAATATTATGCACAAGTGTTAGGCGTTTGCTGTGCTTGAAAGTATATTGCACTAAGAGCGGAGGTGGGACATGACAATAGAATCATTGAATGTAGTATTTTACACCTGTATATTTCTTTTGCCAGGATTTATCATAAAAAGTGTTATGGATACTTTGGTGCCACCTGCAAAACATAATGATACAAAATATTTTTTCTCTTGTTTGTTGTATAGTATTGTAAACTGTGCAATTTGGAGTTGGGCATATATATTGCTTGGTGAAAATTTTGAAGAACAGCTGATAAAATACTGGGTGTTATTACTTGTAATAACTGTAGTTGGTGCAACTTTAATTGCGATACTTATTGGAAGTGTAAAGCAAAAAGGAATTATTGAATGGTTGTTTTCAAAATTAAGGATAAACAAAATCCACCCTATTCCAACTGCCTGGGACTATTACTTTGGACGGCAAGAAGAGTCGTGGATTATCGTAACACTGAAAAGTGGAAGAACCATATATGGGAAATATTCCGTGAATTCATTTGCATCGTCCGATTTCGAAGAAAGGGATTTATATATTGAAAAAACTTATACTGTGAATGAAGGCCATGTTTGGATAGAGGATGAAAAAAGTAAAGGAATATTTATATCTAAAGAAGATATTGAAACAATAGAATTTTTGCGGTAAGGAGTGACAAAATGAGCGGAACAAAAGGAAATAATTTCAATGGGAAGTTTGGTTATCAGCCCAATATTGAACAACGAGGTTATCAGCCCCAAAAGAGTGTGAATGGAGAGAATGGTTCTAAAAAATCAAATTTATTGCAGCCACCTAATAAAGGCTCCAATGTTCGACCAGCAGAAAATGAAAAATAGATATATACGGCCATATTTTATGCTTTGGCGGGGTTCTTGTTCCCGGTTCTTGAAATTTATGGGAATTACGAGTATAATAGGACAAAAGAAATCGTGACAAGGAGATGTTTCCTATGAAGCCAAGTATTGTAAGAGCGATTTATTTTTCTCCTACCGGTACTTCCCGGTCAGGAGCGGTTGCCATTGCAAAAGCGCTGGATGAGAATGCAGAGGAGATCGATGTGACGGTGGCGGGGAGAGCGCCGGAGCGGATTTCATTTGCAAAGGACGAGCTAATCGTATTCGGCGCTCCGGTCTATGGAGGACGGCTGTATCGTGGAGCGGTAGAGCGGTTTCAGCAATTTACCGGGCATAAGACGCCTTGTATCGTCACGGTAACCTATGGAAATCGAGATTTTGATGACGCTTTATTGGAGTTAAAGGAGTTGGCGGAGGCTCTGGGATTTGTGCCGGTGGCGGCGGCAGCGTTGATCGGGCAGCACACCTATGGTCAGATCCAGGTAGGGCGGCCAAATGAATCGGATTTGAAAGAAGATCGGGAATTCGCAGATCGTATAAAAGCCATCCTGGAACAGAATCGTTTTGAGGGGTTAGAAGTTCCGGGAAATTATCCCTATAAGGATGGAGGACACCGAGGAAAATTTCGGCCTCAGACCACGGATGCCTGTACGCATTGCGGCGTCTGCGTCCGGGAATGTCCGGAGCTTGCCATTGACCCGGAAAATCCGGAAAAAATCGACGATTCTCGGTGTATCGCATGCTTCCGTTGCATTAAAGTATGTCCGGTTGGAGCGAAAAATCCGAATACTCCAGAGTACGTGGCATTTGCAGAAGGCTTTACCAAAAAGCTGGAAAAGAGAAGAGAAAATCAATATTTTCTTCCCTTATAAATCGCTGATTCTGGGGCAGAAGGAGTTGCTTCAGACAATATAGAATCCAAAAAGGAGGACGTCTCGATGAAATGTCCGTTTTGCAATGCAGAGGATACCAAAGTAATTGATTCCCGGCCTGCGGATAATTCCATTCGCAGGCGCCGTCAGTGTGAGGCCTGTGGAAAGCGTTTTACCACTTATGAAAAAGTGGAGACAATTCCGTTGATGATCATAAAAAAGGGCGACAGAAGGGAGCCTTATGACAGAGCCAAGCTGGAAGGCGGCGTGATGCGCGCGTGCCATAAAAGACCGATTTCGATGGACCTTGTCAGCTCTATGATTGATGAAATTGAAAATGAAATTATGGGGCGGGAGGAAAAGGAGATCCCCAGCAGCGAAGTCGGAGAGCTTGTGATGGAACATCTGCGTCAGTTGGATGATGTGGCATATGTTCGTTTTGCCTCGGTTTATAGAGAATTTAAAGACGTAGACACTTTCCTTCGGGAGATCGAGAAGGTTGCGAAGAAAAACAATTGATGTGGCGTAAATTTTATCCAAAACAGCGGAAAGAATCCGCCTATCAGGTGGACTACGAAGCATTCGCGAGAAGCGGGTATCGCGGGATTCTATTTGATATTGATAATACGTTAGTACCCCATGGAGCGCCTGCGACGCCGGAAGCGATCGCATTATTTCAGCGGCTTCGGCGGTTGGGATTTCGCACGTGTTTGCTCTCAAACAATCATGAGCCGCGGGTGAGGCCTTTTGCGGAGGCGGTGGGATCCGAATTCCTCTGTGATGCGCATAAGCCTTCCGTGCGTGGATACGAGGCGGCTATGGAGCGGATCGGCACCAGCAAAAAAGATACCTTGTTGATCGGAGACCAATTGTTTACAGACGTTTACGGGGCCAATCGTGCCGGGCTTACTTCTATTCTTGTGAATCCAATTCATCCAAAAGAAGAAATCCAGATTGTGCTGAAACGGAAACTGGAACGGATTGTTCTGTATTTCTATTGCCGGCAGGAAAAAAATAGTTGAAAAGTCCTCTGTTTTATTATACAATAAGACGGATAGATTTGAAACATCATGAATTTATGAATATGAAATTCCAAGGAGGAAATTAACCAATGGTTTCAGCAGGTGATTTCAGAAATGGTATTACCATCGAATATGAGGGCAATATCTATCAGATCATTGAATTTCAGCATGTAAAGCCGGGAAAAGGCGCTGCCTTTGTCCGCACAAAGCTGAAAAATATTGTAAACGGCGGCGTGGTGGAAAAAACCTTCCGTCCCACAGAGAAATGCGAAGAGGCTCGGATTGACCGCGTGGATATGCAGTATCTGTATTCCGACGGCGACCTGTTCCATTTCATGGATGTGAATACCTATGAGCAGATCGCTCTGGGACAGGAACAGATCGGCGATGCGCTGAAGTTCGTAAAAGAGAATGAGATGGTGAAGATCTGCTCTCATAAGGGAACGGTATTTTCGATTGAACCGCCTCTGTTCGTGGAATTGAAAATTACGGAAACAGAGCCTGGATTTAAGGGCGATACGGCTACCGGCGCGACGAAGCCCGCAGTGGTAGAGACCGGAGCGACTGTCTATGTTCCGTTGTTCGTAAACCAGGAAGATGTAATCAAGATTGATACGAGAACCGGAGAATATCTGTCCAGAGTGTAATGCTGGAGTAGATGGGCTGCTGCAAGGTCTGGAGATTTTGCAGCAGCTTTTTTGATGAAAGCCCTGTCCAGCGTACACACCTTCGCACGTGTTTACACGCGCGAAGGTGTGTACATTGGACAGGCTAAGCTACATGAGCAAGAAGGGCGATAGCCCGGATTGCGAATGTGGCTGGCGATTGCGAGAGCCCGGAGGGCGAAGCAATCGGGCTTGCATCAAAAAAGTAATCGAGGAAAACGCTCCGCTAAGGATCGCACTGCGGCGGAGAGGGAGATGGCAGCTCTGCTGCCCCGCCGCAGGCGGAGAATCTCGCTTTGCGAGATTCTTATTTTGAAAGCCCCGTCCAGTGGACAGGCTAAGCTACATGAGCAAGAAGGGCGATAGCCCGGATTGCGAATGTGGCTGGCGATTGCGAGAGACCGAAGGGCGAAGCAATCGGCTTGCATCAAAAAGGTTGAAAGTATTTATAGAATGAAAACAGCAGAAAGGTGCAAAATATGGAAAGAGGAAATGCGTGGTTGACATATGGGGAAGCAGAAGAAGAAGCTGTGTCCATACTAGGCGAAGCTTACCGGAAATTCATCTCCGAAGCAAAGACGGAACGGGAGTGTGTAAAAAAGTGCGTCGAACTGGCAGAGGCAGCCGGTTATCAAAGCCTGGAAGAATGGATTGCTTCTGGGAAAAAGCTTACTGCCGGGGATAAAATTTATGCCACTTGTATGGGAAAAAGTTTGGCGTTGTTCCGGTTAGGAACAGAACCGTTAGAGCAGGGCATGAATATTTTGGGGGCGCATATTGATTCCCCAAGACTGGATTTAAAGCAGAATCCTTTATATGAAGATACCGAGCAGGCGCTCCTAGATACCCATTATTACGGCGGCGTAAAGAAATATCAATGGGTAGCCCTTCCGATGGCTCTTCACGGCGTAGTGGCGAAAAAAGATGGAACTGTGGTGGAACTTGTGATTGGAGAAGACCCGAAAGACCCAGTAGTTGGAATCAGCGATCTTTTGATCCATCTGGCAGGCGATCAGTTGGAAAAGAAAGCCAGGGTTGTGATTGAAGGCGAAGACCTAAATGTTTTGGTAGGCAGCCGGCCGGTGAAAGGTGGGGAAGACGAGAAAAAAGAAAAAGAACCGGTGAAAAAGGCGATTCTTGCCATTCTGAAAGAAAAATATGGGATGGAAGAAGAGGACTTTCTATCGGCGGAGATCGAAGTGGTTCCTGCTGGGGAAGCAAGAGATTTTGGTTTAGACCGGAGTATGATTATGGGTTATGGTCAGGATGACCGTATCTGCGCCTATACGTCTCTCGCAGCGATGTTAGAAGTAGAAAAGTCCCCCAAAACGGCGGTTTGCTTATTGGTAGATAAAGAAGAGATCGGGAGCGTAGGAGCCACAGGCATGCAGTCTCGGTTCTTTGAGAACACTGTGGCGGAAATTTTGAATTTAACGGGATCTTATTCCGATTTAAGCCTAAGAAGAGCTTTAGCCCGTTCCCGTATGCTGTCTTCCGATGTCAGCGCCGCCTATGACCCTAATTATGCAGGGGCCTTTGAAAAGAAAAATTCTGCTTATCTGGGTCGTGGATTGGTTTTCAACAAATATACGGGAGCCCGTGGAAAATCTGGTTCCAATGACGCCTCGGCGGAGTACATGGCTACAGTTCGCCGGATCATGGATGAGAACCAAGTCGCATGGCAGACAGCGGAACTTGGAAAAGTTGATCAAGGCGGTGGAGGAACCATCGCTTACATCACGGCGAATTATGGAATGGAAGTTATCGACAGCGGCGTGGCGCTTCTCAATATGCATGCACCCTGGGAAATTGGAAGCAAAGCGGATGTATACGAAGCAAAAAAAGGATACGAAGCTTTTTTGAAGGACGCATAATGGCGGAAAAGTAGAAGGAGAATTCCATGCAGAATGGTTTTATAAAGACGGCGGCAATTGCGCCGGAAATCCGAGTGGCGGATCCGGTTTTTAACCGAGAGCAGATGGTAGAGCAGATGACAAAGGCAGCGGCCAAGGGCGCGAAGCTGATTGTATTTCCAGAGCTCTGTTTGTCCGGCTATACCTGCGGCGATCTGTTTTTACAAGAAAAATTATTGACAGAAGGAGAAGAGCAGCTAAGGATTTTGGTGGATGCCAGCCGAGATGTGGACGCCCTGGTATTTGCGGGAACGACTTGGCAGGAAAATGGGAAGCTTTACAATGTAATGGCGGCCTTCTGTCATGGAGAGCTTTTAGGCGTGATTCCTAAGATTCATTTGCCAAACTATGGGGAATTTTATGAGCACCGCCACTTTACGCCGGGAAATCGTCAGGTGGTGGATGTGGAGTTTGTAGATTTGGATGGGAACTCTTCTTGGATTCCCTTTGGAACGGACATCCTGTTCCAGTGTGAGACCATGAAGTCCTTGGTAGTAGGAGCGGAAGTGTGCGAGGATTTGTGGGCTCCCCAGCCGCCAAGCATTCGTCATGCCCTGGCGGGCGCTACGGTTGTGGTCAATGGAAGTGCCAGCAATGAGGTGGTTGGAAAGAGCGCTTACCGCAGGAATTTGGTGGTTGGCCAATCGGCCCGACTGTTCTGCGGCTATGTCTATGCGACCAGTGGCCCAGGAGAATCCACCACGGATGTGGTATTTAGCGGTCAAAACCTCATTGCGGAAAACGGGACTCTTGTGGCGGAGGCCAAACGATTCCGGAATGGAATCACCTACGGCGTTTTAGATGTGGAAAAGTTAGTCGCGGAACGCCGCAGGAATACTTCTTTTGGCCCGATGGAAAATGAGGGCTATGAGCTGGTCGAATTTTCTCTGGATGTGGAGGAAACGGTTCTTGGGAAGGTTTCTCCTTCTCCTTTTGTGCCGGCCGATGGAAAAGAGCAGACGGAACGGTTGGAAGAAATTTTGTCGATACAGTCTACGGGATTGCGGAAACGCCTGGAGCATACTCGTTGCCGTTATGCGGTGATTGGAATTTCCGGCGGCCTGGACTCTACTCTGGCTTTACTGGTGACGGCCCGTGCCTTTGACAGCCTGGGCCTTCCACGAGAAGGAATTTCGGCTGTGACCATGCCATGTTTTGGCACGACAGACCGCACCTACCAAAATGCCTGCGTGATGTCAAAGGCAGTTGGGGCGACGTTGCGGGAAATCCCCATTCGGGAAAGCGTGCGCTCCCATTTTAAAGACATCGGACAAGAGGAATCCGTCCACGATGTAACCTATGAAAACGCGCAGGCGAGAGAGAGGACGCAAGTACTGATGGATGTTGCCAATCAACTGGGCGGCCTGGTGGTTGGAACGGGCGATCTCTCGGAACTAGCTTTGGGCTGGGCCACTTATAACGGCGACCATATGTCCATGTACGGAGTAAACGGAGGAGTACCCAAAACACTGGTTCGCCATCTTGTGCGTTATTCGGCGGAAACATGCGGGGATTCGGCGCTGCAGAAAGCATTGTTGGACGTGCTGGATACGCCGGTGAGCCCGGAATTATTGCCGCCGGAAGAAGGAAAGATTTCGCAGAAGACAGAAGATCTGGTAGGCCCTTACGAACTGCATGATTTTTTCCTGTACTATGTGCTGCGCTATGGCTTTTCGCCGGAGAAGATCTACCGCTTGGCCAAAGCAGCTTTTATGGGTGTCTATGAGGACGCGGTCATTCTTCATTGGATGAAAAACTTCTATCGCCGTTTCTTCTCCCAGCAGTTTAAGCGTTCCTGTCTGCCGGATGGGCCGAAGGTCGGCGCGGTTGCTTTATCGCCGAGAGGAGACTGGCGGATGCCCAGCGACGCATGCAGCCGGATTTGGCTGGATGAAGTGGAGGCGTTATAGATGAAGCTTTTGGTCATTGGAAATCAAGAGCGAGCGGAGAAATACCGTCCAAAAAATATTTTTACCGATTCGGTTGAGATGGTGGTCTGCCAGCGAGATGCTTCGGAGGAAGAGATCCTTTCTGCGGGGGCGGACGCTGATTTTCTGCTGGTGGATGCGATTGTAACTGTCAGCCGCAGTTTGATGGAAAAGATGCCCAACCTAAAATTGATTCACTCGGAAGGGGTGGCGTACCATGGGATCGACCAGGAGGCGGCGCGGGAGAGAGGAATTTATGTCTGCAATTGCCAGGGCGTCAATGCAGGTGCAGTGGCGGAGCAGACGATACTTTTGATGCTGGGCCTTCTTCGAAATGTGGCGCCTGGAGACCGGGCAGTTCGGGAAGGGCGGCAAATCGAGGTCAAAGAGCGGAGTATGGTGGAGGGAATTCGGGAACTTCCGGACTGCGCTGTGGGATTGATTGGATTTGGCGCCATTGGCAAAGCGACGGCCCGCCTGCTGAAAGCATTTGGCTGTCCGGTATATTATTATAGCTCCCATCGTGCGGAACCCAAAGAAGAGCAGGAATATGGCGTGATTTGGATGGAGAAAGAAGAACTTCTTGCTTCCTGCGATATCATAAGCCTGCATGTGCCGGTAACACCGGATACCATGGGTATGGTGGGGCATGATTTTTTGAAGAAGATGAAACCGTCCGCCTATTTGATCAATACTTCCCGCGGGGAACTGATGGACCATGAAGCGTTGAGAGACGCCCTGATGAATGAGACGATCGCGGGAGCTGGACTGGATACCTTGTATCCGGAGCCGGTCTCTGCGGACAATAAAATCGCTTCTTTGCCGGAGACTTGTCCAGGGAGAGTGCTGTTGTCCCCTCATATTGGCGGGATTACAACTGGGACATTTACACGGGCGCATCGGATGGTATGGGAAAATTTGGAGCGCATAGCGGCTGGAAAAAAGCCGGAGCGAATCGTAAATGGACTGTAAAAGGATTTTGTTTTGCGAAATTTCCTATGGAAGAATAAAATAGGCTGGCCTCTCGGATTGGAGGGGCCAGCCTATTTTATTTTGCTTTATCAAGAGCGCTGGTGATTGCCTGAAGCAGAGCAGACGAAGTGTATTTTTGGCTATCTGGGAATACAATGTTATCCGTACTCTGGTTTGCCAAAATTTGATCTGCCAGATCTTCAATCGCAGGTTCCATTAATGGATACATGGTGGTCACACTGTCGCTGAGGTTGACAAGGCGAATGGAGTTGATGTGGTCGGCGTCTACGGTTACTTCTACGTCTACCGTCTGACTTCCAACGGTTAGAGCGCTGGTGTAGACTCCAGGCGTATAAACGCCGCCGCTTGCCGGTGAGTCGTCATTACTCGGTGAAAACATATGTATCAGTAGAAAAATTAAAAGAATACCGAGCGCTACGAAGATAATCGTATAAATGATTTCCTTCAGACGAAATACCATAATCTTTGTTGTTTTACCCATGAACGTCCCTCCCCTGGGATTTTTTGTATATTCTATTCAGGCGTTGGGACAATTATGACAAGTGATCGTTCGTGGAAGGCGGCTTCCAAGTCGGCTTAAAATTTCATTGGAGATGGTGCCGGCTTTCTCGGCGACCTGAGCTGCTGTGATGGCTTTTCCGCCAGATGTGCCGATGAAGACCGCTTCATCACCGGGGACAGCCTTTGGAATCAAAGAGACATCCAACAAAAGCTGATCCATACAGATTCTGCCTACGATGGGCGCCGTTTTTCCGCGGATCAGAGCGCTGCCCTTTCCAGAAAGCTCCCTTGGAATCCCATCGGCATAACCGATAGAGACGACGGCCAGAGTGGTTTCCTGTTTGGCTGTGTAGGCCAGGCCGTATCCAGCGGATTCTCCGGCGTGGAGTGATTTGAGGCTTTCCACCCGGGCTTTCAGGGAAAGTACTGGACGGGGGGAAAAGGGCGCTAACGTATGATCGTCCGGCTGGCTCAGCGCTCCGTAAAGCGCGAGACCTGGCCGGGCATAGTCAAAGGAAAGGTGCGGATAATTTAGAATTCCGTAGCTTCCCTGCAGATGGCAGGCAAAAGGACGGTTACTTTTTCCACGAATACAGCGGGCTACTGTCTGAAATCGTTGGATTTGCCGGTGGGTAAACAGGATATCGGCTTCTTTGGGGCTATCCGGCACGCACAGATGCGAAAAAAGTCCGGTGATTTTCAGATGAGGAAGATTCCAGATGGAGAGAATACGATCCAGATTTTCACTGCGTTCTCCGAGACGGCGCATTCCAGTGTCGATTCCAACATGGACGGAGAGCTCTTTTCCAAAACGGCTGATTTCCAGCCCATAGGAAGCGTCGACGACAGTCTGTGTCAGATGATAATGATAGAGTTCCTCAAATTGTTCTGGATGCGTGTAGCCAAGTACCAGAATTTCTCCGGGAATCCCAGCCTCTCGAAGCTGTATGCCTTCCTCTGCGGAGGCTACGCAAAAATGTGTGATATTTTGCTGGGAAAGTGTTCGTGCAATGGGGATAGCGCCGTGACCGTAAGCATTTGCTTTTACCGCAGGCATCAAGGCGCAGGAAGACGGAAGGATTGCTTGGAGCTGGGAGAGATTGCTTTTTAAGGAATCCAGATTCAGTTCAATCCAGGCGCGCCCTTTTTCGTACATGGTTTATTTCCTTTCTTTTGAAAAGCCAGATCATAGGGATGGCAGACACGGCGGATACGATGGTTACGGTCAAAAAATGAACCAGGGAATTGCCAACAAAAATGTCGGCTGCACTGGTTTGCTTTGCGACGCCGCGTACGGCTACGATGACCAGAGGATGGATAAGGTACATCCAGGACGAGGCAGTCCGAAAGCTTTTTGGAACTTGTCCTGGAATGGAGCGGACGAACTCAAAAAGATAGATCGAGCAAGGTATTAGAGACAGATACATACTGTTGTGCCGCTGCCATTTGAGACGGTAGGTGACAAATCCTTCGACGAGCAGAAGGAAAAGAAATAGGAAAAGCGCTGGCAGCGTATCAGAGACCCTGCGGCGCGGAGTCCGTTCCTTCTGCCTCATTCCCAAATAGAGAAACAACGGAACATAAAAGAGTCCATTTCTGGTATAGGTGCTGACGGCAAACACTCCGTAGTAGAACGCCCGCAGAGGAGGAAGAGATTCCACAAGTCCGAAATAACTGTCCCCCAGCAAACCGATGAGGTATAAAATTACAACACAGACGCCGGTCTGCTTTATCCCCAGCTTTTTGACCAGAAGGCAGAGAATGAGACAACCGGTAATGAGAGCGGGAAAATACCATAAGTGATAAAATGTACCGTCAAAAATAAGGTCCTGGACAATGGCCCAAGGAGATGTTGGAAGATTTTTGGCATACAGCCGTACAGGGAGATAAACAAGGATAGCGATTCCATATAAGATGCCGATTCGCCGGAGATATCGGAATAGGCGGGCAGAATCGATAACGTCCCCTTTCTCAGAGGGCGCGAGGACAAAATAACCGGTGGTCATCAGGAAAAAGGGTACGGCCACGCGGGCAAGGCAGTAGGAAAATAGGTAATCGATATCCGGATTCCATGCGGAGAATGGCCCGATATGAATCGCAATGACCAAAATAGCAGCCACGATGCGAAACCCATCAATGCCCGCAAAATTTTTGCTATTTGCCATAGGGATTCCTCCATTGATTTGGTCCGAATTCAATGGTTTTCATGGCCTAACCTCATGTTCAGTATGGTTTCAATTAGCTTGGGGAAAGGAATACCGGCGGCCTCCATCATGCGGGGATAGCGGCTGTGGGCAGTAAATCCAGGGATGGTATTGACTTCGTTAAATACCAGGTCTCCGTTCGGCGTCAAAAAGAAATCGATGCGCGCAAAGACCCGGCAACCGAAGGCACGATAGAGCTTGGTGGCTGTTTCTTGAATCATGTGGGCTTGGGAATCGGGGATTCGAGCGGGGACATGGATTTTGGCGGTAGCTAGGGAATACTTTTCCGTATAGTCAAAAAAGCCTTCAGAGAGCTCGATCTCATCGACAGAACCCACCGTCAGTTCGTTATCGCCTAAAACGGCGCATCCAACTTCAAATCCATCGATAGCTTCTTCCAAAAGGACCTGAGAGTCCTGGTTTAGGGCGTATTTTACAGCAGATATCAAGCGGTCTTTCGCATAGACTTTGGTGATGCCGAAAGAAGAGCCGGAACGTACTGGCTTGACGAAGAGGGGATATCCCAGACGCGTGGCGGCTGCTTGAAGTTCTTTTTCTTCCCATGACGAATCCACGAGAACCGAATCCGGGACACGGACATGGGCCGCCGATGCTACCTGGTGCGCCATCGCCTTATCCATGCAAAGCGCGGAGCTGAGCGTGCCGCAGCCGATAATGGGAATGTTGGCCAATTCTAAAACTCCCTGAATCGTACCATCTTCTCCGTTTTTTCCGTGAAGAACAGGGAAGGCAGCGTCTAAAGAGATGGAATGAAGAGGATATTCTGCACCATAGACCAGACCGTGAAGCGTTCGGTCCGGAGAAGGGAAACAAGGAAGGCAGCAGGAAGAATCCAGCCAAGTATCTGTGAGCAATCGCTGAAAGTCTCCCTGAAAAAAGAACCATCGGCCGTCTTTGGCAATGCCAATGGGAAAAACTTCATACTGCGCCGAATCGATGGAAGTAAGAATGGCATAGGCAGATTGGAGGGATACCTCATATTCCGAAGAGCATCCTCCAAAGAAAAGAGCAATTTTTTTTCGTATCTTTTTTGATAGGGACGTATTGTTTTGTAAATTCATCTGTTTTCCTCCTAAAACTGACATGACGCTGTCCGGGGCATTTATCGTAAAATCCCCCTTGCCTTTTATTGTAAAAGACAAGGGGGATTCCTGGGTTAATATTCCATTGGAGTTTTCCTAAGAAATGGTTAAGGAACTGTGACAATTATCCTACCCTTCTAAAGGCAATGCGATTCGGAAGGTAGTCAGCCCATTTTGGCTCTCTGCGCTGATCGTACCGCCATGGAGCGTGACGATCTCTTTGGCGATGGCAAGCCCTAAGCCGGCGCCGCCGGTATTGGTAGTTCGAGCGTCGTCAAGGCGGAAAAACTTCTCAAAGAGAGAATTCAACTTTTGTGCCGGAATGGTCTTTCCTTTATTACAGAAGGTAATGACCGCCTGATCTCCGATACTTTTTGCCCAAACTTCCACCGGCGTGCCGGGATAACTGTAGGCCACGGCATTTTTCAGAATATTGTTGAATACGCGCGCTAACTTTTCCGGGTCTCCATAGAGCATTAGGTTGTCCTCCACATGCAAATCAGCGGTATTGTCATGGGCATGCAGAATCGGGTAAAATTCGTCAGTCATCTGGATCAGCATATAGGATAAATCGATGGTTTCCTTTTCCAAAAGAATCTGCTGCAAGTTGTACCTTGTAATTTCAAAGAACTCATTGATCAGCTTTTCCAATCGAATCGCTTTGTCCAGCGTGATATGGACGTACTTGCCCCGCTGTTCTGGCGGCATATCCGGCGCTTCATCGAGAAGGCTCAGATAGCCAATAATGGAGGTGAGAGGAGTCTTCAAATCATGAGCCAGATAAGTAATCAGATCGTTTTTGCGGCTGTTTTCTTCCCGTAGAACTTGTTCATGGCGCTGCATTTCTGATTTTAGTTGAATCATCTGCGTCGCTACCGCGGCATATTCGGTAGGAAAAACATCGGTGGAATCCAGATCATGATTCATGAAAGCCTGAATCATAGACCCAGTCCGGGCAATGGAAGTCCGTACCTGCGAGCGGGTAATGAGATGGGAAATACCATAGACCACAAGGATAAGGAGGGGACCAAATAGAAGAAGAGCGTCTTTTAAAAAGGACTTGAACGCGGGCCAACGGAATTTTTCGATTTCGATCATTTTGCCGGTGGCGGGGTCTGGGAGCCAGGCAATATCGAGGAAACGGTTGCGGAACCACTCCATAAAGACTCCGTTCCAGAGCATATCCACAAAAATATAGAACAAATAGCAAAATACCATGCCGCCGAGGAATAAAAGGGCTATATGCCCCGCGGATTTTAGTTTAGCCTTCAATTTTGTACCCGCACCCCCAGACTGTTTTGATATATTTAGGATCCTCAAAGGAATCTCCCATTTTTTCCCTCAGATGCCGAATATGAACCGTGATGGTGTTGGTATTTTTCGTAAAATATTCATCGCCCCAAATCTGATGGAACAATTCCTCCGAGCTAACCACGTTCCCTTTTTGCTGACAAAGAATCCATAGGATGGAAAACTCCGTAGGAGTCAGAGCCAAAGGTTTTTCATTCAGCATGCATTCGTGGGTTTTCATGTTTAAGGTTAGGCCGGAGAGGGTTAGAATATCTTCTTCTGGTTCGGAAATGACATTGTAACGTTTGTAGCGGCGCAGCTGAGCTTTGACCCGCGCGACCAGTTCCAGCGGTCGAAAAGGCTTTGTGATATAGTCGTCGGCGCCAAGGGTTAGGCCGGTAATTTTGTCAATTTCTTCTCCTTTGGCTGTTAACATGATGACTGGATAAGTATATTTCTCCCGGATTTTCCGGCAAATCTGAAAACCATTAGTTTCTGGAAGCATAACATCCAGGATTGCCATATCCAATTTTTCCGTTTCGATGCAGGCTAAAGCTTCGCGGGACGTGTAAAAGGAGAATACGGTAAAATTTTCATTTCTCAGGTAAAGCGCCACGAGATCGGCGATTTCCGGTTCGTCGTCAACAATCAGTATTTTTTCACTCATCGGTGGAATCTCCTTGGCTTTTGCATGGATGGAATACTTTTATAGTATTCTCTATTTTATCAAAGATCAAAAGAGAGATTTTAACGATTTTGCTGAGAAATGATTAAGATTTTCCTAAATTGATTCTAAGAAGCGTTTTGACAGGGGCGGATATAAAATGACCTAAAAGCGTAACCGTTTCGGCGAAGATGGAATAGAATAATAAAAAAGGAGATGATGCGTATCGTGAACACAGAAAAATATACGGTTAGCCTTTTTGGAATGGATAGGAAACAGTATTCCAAGGATGAGATTCTGACAGTATGGGAAGAATGCGCCAATCGTGAGTATCAAGAAAGTAAAATTTATGTGACCGTTTTGGTTGATGTAAAGCTGTTGCTGTGCGGAGAAAAGCGTGGTTGCGACCTCTATGAAGAAGCTTATGTGATAACCAGTGTGAGAAACCCGGTCGAGGGCGTGGACAGCACGCTTTTTTTTGAGGCTTTGAAACGGGTGATTGCTCATTTCCGTTCCATGCTTGGAAATCCTTGTATGACGATTGGTAAGGAACAGATCGAGTTCTATTACTTTATTCAACGATAATACCTTCAGTTGATAAGGGCATACGCGGTCAAGTCGATTGAAGTGGGATATCTATACGGCAGGACAAGCAAATGGAACATAGGAAACGGTACAAAATAAGATTAAAAAAAGTCATATTTGGGGAAAGCACGTCCTATAATGGAGTAGATACTTAACATAAATAGGAGGGCTTGTATGGCGAGAGGAGTTCGAATGACTTTTGAGGAAAAAATTCATGAGTTGGACACCAAAATACGTGCCGCGGAGGAACGGCTTGAGCTTTTACAGCGGGAACGGGAAGCGATGGAGGAAAAGCATCGGGAAGAAGAACTGGGGCAGATCTATCGCTTGATGCAACAAAAAAATATGTCTGTATCCGAGTTAAAAGC
This sequence comes from Hominifimenecus sp. rT4P-3, assembly GCF_051055405.1. Lineage (GTDB taxonomy): Bacteria > Bacillota > Clostridia > Lachnospirales > Lachnospiraceae > Pseudolachnospira. The sequence continues at coordinate 1,409,434 of NZ_CP167068.1, forward strand.
CATGTTGGAAAAATGAAAACAGAAAGCGGAAACCACGCGGCAGTTTTTGCCAGGCAAATGGTTTCCGCTTTTTGGCGCTGTGAGGCGTGTGTACTCTTCCATGGAAAACAGAATAGGAGGAGCCGGCAGAAAATACCTGCCGGCCCTATTAAGGTATGAAAATGGATAGTAAGCAAAAAGAAAAAATTTTATGTATAAACAGGAAAAGCAGAAATGCTTTCTTGTTACTCTTTCACTATAATCGGGACAATGGGATTTGTCAATAGGGAATGTCAATGAAATAACAATAAAGATAAAAAAATAACAAAATCATAAGATATTTCTAAATCTTGGATTTCCTCTGTTTTTGCAAAGGGATTTCTTTTTTTGCAGAAATATGGTAAAATGATTCGAGTATCAAGCTTTTATCCTATGGAAGGTAAAGTAGTATGGACGAGAAATTAGCATTTGCAGTTTTAGAGATTGGGCAGACCAAGGACGAAAACGAAATCAAAAACGCTTACCGGAGAAAACTGGTTCAGACGAACCCGGAGGACGATCCCCAAGGGTTTAAACAGTTGCGGGAAGCATATGAAACCGCCTGCGCCTATGCCAGGAAAGCAGAACAGGTTCTCGTGCGGGAAGATACGCCGGTAAATCGATGGATGGATCGGGTGGAGGCAGTGTATCGGAATCTTCCGGAGCGGTTAAATATAGAAAACTGGAAAGAACTAGCACACGATGACGTATGCTTAGGGCTGGATACGATTGAAGAGGCGAAACAGGCGTTGTTTACCTTTTTGGCGGAGCATTTTCGGCTGACGCCGGAGATCTGGCGTCTGTTGGACGACGTATTTTTGATCCGGGAGGAGCAGAGAGAATATAAGGAAAAATTTCCTCCGGAGTTTGTGGATTTTATGGTCTACCAGTGCAGCCGGGAAGATACCTTCCCTTATGAGTATATGGAGGGCGCGCCGGATGCAGACTATGATACCTATATCAGCCAGTTGTTTGATCTGATTCACCGCCTGGATGACCGGGATACGGACGGCGCGGAGATCATCTTGAGAAATTTAGAAGCGCTCCCCATCACACACCCCTGGGCAAAGATGGAGCGCGCCCGGTATGACTACCTGAACGGCGGGGAAGAAGTGGCGGTTCAAGCGGCGGAAGAGTTGATTGCCTCCTGCAAGGAGCTTCGCATTCTCGTGATCGGCTGCGATATTATCTGGGAGAGCGGAAGACGGGAGCGGGGAGCGGAACTTTGCCGGCAGATTTTAGAGCAGATTCCAGATCATTACAATGCAAACCGCCGGTTGGCCCAGTGGCATCTGGAACAAAAGGAATATGAAAAGGCCCGTGAATACTGCATTGCAGCTTTGCGTATCTCAGACAGCGACGAGTCCTTGACCGAAGAATTAAGAGAGATTAACCGGGGACTGATGGGGGGCCTGAAAGAAAAGTGTACGGATCCCTCGAATCTCAAGCCATATTTGGAATTGGGCTGGTGCTATCTTCAAAATGAGCTTTCAGAGGAAGGCATTGCGCTTTTGGAAGGGCTTACCCCGGATCTGGAAAACGAGGCGGAATATCACAGTCTTTTGGGAAGATTGTATTATACAAAAAAACGGTTTGCCGACGCAGCAGAGCAGGGAGACCTGTGGCGTATGGCAATTGAGAAGGAGCAGCCGGAGGGAGAAAAGGAGAAGGCGGAGATTCCGGCCAGACTGGCTTCCGCATGGGAGTTGATGGCGAAAGCGCATCATCGCCTGGGCTCTTCCGACGCTGTTTATCTGGAGAAGGCGTTGGAGGAGATCCGAAAGTCCATCGAATACCAGCCGAAAGAGTTGGAATATTCGATGGAGGAGGCGAGCATCCGGAACGAACAAAAAGAGTACCAGAAGGTGGTAGATGTCTGTGATCGGATGGTGGCGGTAGACGACGGATATTTTTGGGCATACGTTCTGCGTCAGGAGGCCTATTATCATTTGGGAAAAGGGCAGGAGGTCATCGATAATTTTTACCAGGCTAAGCGAATTTTTGCCCGGTACCCCCGCATGTATGAGTGGACGGTCAAGGCTTTTTTGGAACATGACCAACTGGATGATGCAGAGGATATCTTTAAGCAGGCGGATGAGGCGGAAGTCGACAATTTGGAACTTCAGCTTTTGCGGGCCGCCTTGAAGCGGAGACAAGCGGAGCGGAGCGGGGATTATCATGAAGCCTATGAGTATTGCCGAAAGGTTCGCGGTTATGTAAAGGAAGCGCAGACGGAGCAAGAAAAACTGGCGGAGATCGACGGAGAGCTGGCAAAATGCTGTCGGCGCCTAGAAAAATATGAGGAAGGCCTAGAGGTTATCGAAGAGGCGATTCGAATTGAGCCGGACAGCCGTCATTTCTGGGTGAAAGCGCATATGTTAGCGGAACAGGGAAAAACGGAGGAGGCTTTAAATCTGCTGCTTGTGTGCGAAAAGGACTATGGCTCTACCGCCAATATCTGTTGGCCCATCGCCCGCTGCTACGAGCGGGTAGGCAAAAAGGAGATGGCGGTCGAATATTTCAAAAAGGTTTTGAAGGATGAACCGGAAAATTCGGAAGTAAATGGAGAAATTGCAGCTCTATACCGAAAGCTTCTGCAGTCGACGGAAAATATGGATTATTACCGGGAAGCCCTTCCCTATGCCAACCGGCAGTTAGAGTTGGATTCCTCCGTCTATTATTACATTGAGCGCGGTCTGTTACATATGGCTGCCTGTCAGTGGGACGCTGCGGAAGCAGATTTTTTAGAGGCGTCCAAGTTGGACCCGGACAACACCCATGCTTTTAATAATCTGGGCTGCGTTTATAAGTATACGCGCCGCTTTGATCAGGCCATCGCCGCGTTCCAGGAGGCCATCCGGGCATCGGAAAAAGAGGCGAACCCGAAAGCCTATGGAAATCTGGCGGATTGCTATGAACGGATGGGGGAATACGAAAAGGCTCTGGAAGCATACCAGGAATATCATCGCGTATTTCCGGACCGGACGGATGTCTACTGGGATTTTAAAGAGGTGTATGAGTACATGGGGCGGTTTGAAGACGCTTACCATGCGCTTGAGGAAGGGTTTGGCAAGAATCCATCGGAGGGCGTGCAGCTCGATCAGGCGGACGTTCTCGTGGAGATGGGAGATTTGCGCCAGGCAATCCGAATCTGCGAGCGGGTAGCAGCTACGGGGAAAATGCTAGACAGGGCTTACCGGGATTTGGGGATGATTTATTTCTATGAAAAGGAGAAGTTCCGGAAGGCAGTAAAATATTTTGAAAAAGCCCTTCAGAACACCCAGAAGAATCCGGGGATGTACCGAAATATCTGTATTCGCCTGATGAAAGTCCACAAGGAGCTGGGGAACCAGCGGGAAGTGAAGGCCTATTTTGACCGGGTGATGGAATCCTGGAAGGAAGAATATGGAAGTATGGAACATTATGAGAAATCTCTCTACCATGAGCCGTCGAGACTTTATGATCTGGCGATTTGCCATTTACTGATTGGAGATAGGAAGACGGCGGAGATGTATTACGAGCGCATTCGCAAAGCTCCGATGTGCCGGCGGTGCACTTGCATCGCCTGTTCAGACGCCATTGAGCTGGAAGGGATTTTGGCGGCGGAGAGCGGAGATTTGGAGCATGCGGAGCAATGTCTGGAACGTGTGGTAAAAATGATGCCGAATGATCGGGAAAGCAGGTATCGCCTGCGGAACATTCGGAAGAAATTAGGAAAATAGGGGATGAGACTGCGTGATTATAGGAATTGATTTAGGAACAACCAATAGTCTGGCGGCATATTTTAGCGAGGACGGACCAAAGATTATCCCAAATCGTCTGGGAAAGCATTTGACGCCGTCCGTGGTCAGTGTCGGGGAAGACGGAGAAATTTATGTAGGCGAGACGGCAAGAGAGCGCCGAAGCTTACATCCAAATGATACGGCTCAGGTGTTTAAACGGAGCATGGGCAGCGGAAAAAAGTTTCATCTGGGAGAAAAGACCTTTACCGCGGAAGAATTATCTTCCCTGGTACTTCGGTCTTTAAAAGAGGATGCCGAAGCCTTTTTGGGAGAGCCGGTGGAGGAAGCCGTGATCAGCGTTCCGGCTTATTTTGACGATAAGCGGCGGAAGGCGACCAAGCGCGCGGGAGAACTGGCGGGCTTAAAAGTAGAACGAATTATCAGCGAGCCTACGGCGGCTGCGATTGCCTACGGTCTGTATGAAAAGAAGAAAAATACCCGCTTTCTGGTATTTGACCTGGGTGGCGGTACCTTTGACGTCTCGATTCTGGAACTGTTTGAGAATATTTTAGAGGTTCGGGCTGTGGCCGGTGACAACTATTTGGGCGGAGAGGATTTTACCGAGGTTCTGGAAAAATACTTTTTGGAGCAAAAAGGGATTGACCGGGATGAGCTGGATGAAAAGACGCTGGTGCATTTGCACCGGCAGGCGGAACTTTGCAAGCTGCAGTTTTCCGAAAATAGTTCGGTGGTTCTGCGCTGCCTGATCGGCGGGGAAGAACGAGAGTTGACGATCACCCAAAAAGACTATGAGAATCTGTGCGAGCCTTTACTGGAAAAGATACGAAAACCCGTGCAGAGAAGTTTGGCCGACGCCCATATCAAGCTTTCCGATATCGACGAGGTGGTGTTGGTGGGCGGCGGGACTAAGTTTCCCATTGTCCGAAGCTTTATCGTAAAACTATTCCGCAAGTTCCCGGACACCAGCATTAACCCGGATGAAGCGGTGGCTCTTGGCGCCGCGATTCAGGGCGCGATGAAAGAGCGGAACCAAGCGGTGAAGGAAGTGATTTTAACGGATGTATGCTCCTTTACCCTGGGAACGGAGATTACGGTGAACAATGGAAACGGCCGCTATGAATCCGGTCATTTTTGCCCAATTATCGAGAGGAACACGGTGATTCCGGCCAGCCGCACGGAACGGTTTTACACGGTACACGACGATCAGACGAAAGTCACGGTCAATATTTTGCAGGGAGAAAGCCGCTTTGCCGCCAATAATTTGCTCTTAGGAGAGCTGGAAATCCATGTCCCGAAAAATAAAGCCGGCGCAGAGGCCGTGGACGTCACCTACACCTATGACATCAACTCGATTTTGGAAGTGGAAGTCAAGGTAATTTCCACCGGTGAGGTGAAAAAGCAGATCATCAAGAGCCAGGACAACGAGATGACAGAAGAAGAGATCGAAGAGCGGATGGAAGAGCTGTCCTATCTGAAGATTCATCCGCGGGATCAGGAAGAGAATAAGCTGCTGCTGTTCCGTTGCGAACGCTTATATGAAGAGAGCACCGGGGAGGACCGCCAACGGATGGAATATGAAATTCGGCGTTTTGAGGCGGCTCTTAATACGCAGGATCGAGGGCGGATCGAGGAAGCGAGAAACGAGTTGAAAGAATTTTTAAAAGAGATGGATTTGTAAAAGATGGATCCCTATAGAGATTCAGGAGTCAGAAGGTCTCTGTGGGAAAAAGTGTCGGAATTTTTTGTAGAGTTTCGGAGCAAGTACTTCTAGGATTCCGAGAATTTGTAAAAAGCATTCACAAAAATAAGAAACTCGCTGCGCTCAAACAGTCTTATTTTTGTTCATAATACAAATTTCCGGAATCTGAGAAGTACTAACGCTCCTGCAAATACAAAAGATTCCGACACTTTTTCCCACAGAGACCTTTTGACGCTGAATCCCAACAAATAAAAAAGAACTCGGAGAGACAGGATATTGGTTTCTCCGAGTTTTTGATTTCACGGGAAATCAAAAACGCTCCGCTAAAGGGCACGCTCCGCAAAAATCCACAAGGAAAACATTGTGAAAGAGAATGCTTTTCCTGTTTTACGGATTGTGAAATGTAGTGTACAATGAAGCCATACAAAAATAAGGCAAGGAGGAATCGGTTTTTACCGAAAAGAATGGAACAACTAAAAGCATTTATCAATGGACAGTATGTGGAATCAAAAACGGAAAAGTATATGCCGGTACATAATCCTTCAACAGGTGAGATCATAGCGGAAACTCCCTGCTGTACCATGGAGGAAGTAGAAGATGCGATCGCTGCGGCAAAGGCGGCGTACCCGGCGTGGTCTTCTACTCCGGCGCACAAAAGGGCGCAGCTATTCTTTAAACTTCGGGAATTGATCGTAGAGCATATGGATGAGCTTACCTTGTGTGTGGCTACGGAGAATGGAAAAAACTGGGCAGAATCCAAGGGCGATGTCGCGAAGGCCCTGGAAATGGTGGAAATGGCCTGCAATATCCCGACGCTTATGATGGGAGAGTCCTTGATGAATACGTCGACGGGATACGATACCACGCTGTATCGGGAACCTCTCGGCGTCTTCGCCGGATTGGCGCCGTTTAACTTTCCGGCCATGATTCCCATGGGATGGATGGCGCCGCTCGCAATTTCCTGCGGAAATACCTATGTATTGAAAGCCGCCAGTATCACCCCGATGACTGCTCTGAAAATGGCAGAGCTATACCGCCAGGCAGGCTTTCCGGATGGAGTGCTGAACGTAGTCACCTGTTCTCGTGTGGAAGCGGATCAATTCATGTCTCATCCGGATATCAAAGGAATCACATTCGTTGGTTCTACCTCCATCGGGCTTCATATCTATTCGGAAGCAGCAGCCCATGGAAAGAGAGTACAATGCCTTTGTGAGGCAAAGAATCATGGATTGATCTTAAAAGACGCTCCGTTGGAGAGAACCGTGGCTGGAATTATCAATTCTTCTTTCGGCTGTGCGGGAGAGCGGTGTATGGCATTGTCTGCTCTGGTTGTTGAGGAAGAAATTGCGGATGCGCTGGTGGAAGAAATGAAGCGACAGCTAAGCCGCAGAAATGTCGGCCCGGCGTATGATAAAAATACCAACTTGGGGCCGGTAATCAGCCAGGAGCACAAGGAGTCGATTTTAAAATGGATCGAGACAGGGATTGCCGAAGGGGCCGTCCTGGCAATGGATGGAAGGAATGTTTCCGTGCCTGGATATGAAGGCGGTTATTATGTTGGTCCGACAATTCTCGACCATGTAAAGCCAGGTATGACGGTGGGCGATCGGGAAATTTTTGGTCCGGTTTTATGTATCAAACGAGTGAAAAATTTTGAAGAGGGGCTGGCGCTTATGAATGAAAACCCGTTTGCCAACGGCTCTTGTATCTTTACGCAAAACGGGTATTATGCCAGAGAGTTTGCCAGAAGAACGGACGGCGGCATGGTCGGCGTAAATGTGGGAATTCCGGTACCGGTCGGCATTTTCCCCTTTAGCGGACATAAAAATAGCTTCTTTGGAGATCTTCATGCGCATGGAAAGGATTTTGTGCGTTTTTATACGGAAAGCAAGACCGTAACGACGCGCTGGTTTGACGAAGAGGAAATGAAAAATACGGAAGTGAATACCTGGGACGGTTCGATGAGCCGGTAATTTTAGCAGAAAGGAAGTTGTAGCACGATGAAGGCGGATATACTGATAAAGAATGGGCGCGTTTTGGACCCGGAAGGACAGCTGGATCTCAAAGGAAATGTGGTCATCCAAAATGGAAAGATTGCGGCGATCGGGGAGATAGAAGCCGATGCGGATATGACGATCGACGCAGAAGGGTGTCTCGTGACTGCCGGCTGGATCGATATCCACGGGCACTTGTATGAACGGGGAACTCCCAATGGGCTTCCCGTTGATATGGCAAGCATTCCTATGGGAGTTACCGCAATGGCGGACGCGGGAAGCTCCGGCGTGGCAAATTATCAAAATCTTTTGGATTATCTGCGCGGCTGCAAAGTAAAGGCAAAGCTGATGTTGAATGTCAGCGCGTGCGGAATCATCATGCCAAGCCAGTTCCCGGAGCCATTGGATCCCCGCGTATGGAACCAGAAACTATTTGAGAAGGCGAAGGAGGAAATTGGAGCGGATCTTATGGGCCTAAAGCTTCGGGTTTCCAAAGGCGTGGTAGGGGCGTTGGGCCTGGAACCTTTAAAGAAAGCCGTTGAGGCAGCGGAAAAACTTGGGACAAAGGTGATCGTGCATGTGACGGACGCGCCGGAGTCTATGTCGGCGGTGGCTGCTATCCTTCGGCCGGGAGATGTTTTCTGCCATGTGTACCATGGAACAGGAAACACCATCTTGGATGAAAATGGGAAGGTAGAGGAAGGCATCTGGGAGGCCAAGAAACGCGGCGTAATCTTTGACGCGGCGTCGGGACGGGGAAATTTCTCCTTCCGGGTAGCGAGGGAAGCTATTTCCCAGGGCTTCCTTGCGGACAGCATCAGCACAGATGTAACGCTTCAGAACTGGAATCATCCGTTGGCCGGCGCATTGCCTACCGTGATGTCCAAATATCTTTCCCTGGGTCTTGGTGTGGAGCAGATCATTGAACGGGTGACAAGCCTGCCCGCAAAACAGTTTGGCACGGAGGGCCTTGGCACATTGGCGGTTGGTACTGCAGCAGATATTACCATAAGCAAGCTGGAAAAGCATCCAAGCGTTTATCTGGATAAGGATGGCGAGGCTTTGGAATGCACGGAACTTTTTGTGCCGAAAGCAACGATCATCGACGGAGTTCTTCAGTACCGTTCGGTGGATTGCATTTTTGGCTAATGGAGGAAAGATGGAACAGAAAGAATGGTCCCATTGGGACATTATGGAGCAGTATGATCCGGAATTGAGCAAAAGCGTAACCGAGTGGAGAAACCAATTGGGAAAGGATCCGGTGATACCACATAAATACCAGGAACTCATGAAAGTGGCTATGGCAAGTGTTCTGCGGTTTGACGCAGCGATCAAGGGACATGCAGCTGCCGCTATGAAATTTGGAGCGAGTCGGGAAGAATTGTTTGAGACTCTTGCCCTTTCGATGATGTTAGGAGGAATTCCCGCTTACCGGGAAGCATCAACGGTATTAAAAGAAATTTTAATAGAAAATACAGGGAGGACAAATCAATGAAAAAGAAACTTGCCATTGTGGCAGCCTTAGGTCTGATGCTGACGTCATTCACTGCCTGTGGAAACCAGGAAAACGCAACGACAGCAGCAACGGACACGACCGCGGCAGGAGTGGAAAAGACCGTGGAAGCGGGAGAAAAAGTCCAAACAGATTTGGAATTCGTCCGCTTGGCAGCATCGGATGCAGGAGGCGATTACTACACCATCGGCGTACCTTTCTGCACCTTATGGGAGGCCTATCTGGACGGGGTATCCTGTACGCTGCTTCCGGGCGGAGGTACTGCCAATGTAAAGAGCGTCTCCTCCGGGGAAGCGGAAGCCGGCTGGACCCAGTCCGGTACGGTTGTGCAGGCTTCCAGAGGGGAAGGCGCCTTTGAGGAGGCGATTACCAATGTTCAGATGTTGTTTGCGGTTCATCCGGGAACGCTTCATATCGCGACCCTGGCAGGCAGTAATATCACATCGATCGAGCAGGTCGAAGGCTGCAAGATTGGCCTTGGACCTACCGGAAATACGGGAAATAGCCTATTCCTTTCTGTCCTGGAAGAAGAGTATGGAATTACGGAGGAATCCATTCAAAACGCCGGCGGAACCGTCAATTACCTGGCCTATTCCGAAGCCGGAGACGCCCTCAAGGATGGACAGATCGACGTTTGGGTCGGCCTTGGACCGTATCCGATTTACGGTATTGCGGAAGTGGCCTTAAATCCAGGGATCTCTTTGCTCTCGGTGGATGAGGACAAAATGAAGGATTATTGTACCAAGCATCCCAACTGGACGACTACCACGATCCCGGCAGGAACTTACGGCGGTTTTGACCAGGATTATACGACCTTTGCCACCTGGAATATCATCATTGTGAGAGATGATATGGATGAAAATGTAGCCTATGCGATGACAAAAGCGGTATTTGAGAATCTGAAAGACGTGGAAGTGGTTTCCAGTACGGCGAAAAATTTCTTGAATCTTGACAATGCTTTATCGGGAAGCGACTCTGTAACGATGCACCCTGGCGCTGTAAAATATTTTCAGGAAATTGGTTTGTTAAAATGACGAATATCGGTTTCGGGGGTACATCTCGTGCCTCCGAAGCTTCGGATAGGAGCGTGAGATAGATGGACTTTTTAACGGTAGATAAAAGGATCCGGAGCAGCATACTTGGCATATTTGCATTGTCTCTGGCTATGTTTCACATTATTTCGGGAATATGGGGAACGCCGAACACAATCGCATTCCGATATATCCATTTGACAGGAATGATTTTGATTGTGCTGATGAGAAAACCAATCTATAAATCAGCGCGTTTCTGCAAATTGACATTTATTGACTATATCATGGCAATTGCGGCGGTAGCAGTACTGGTTTATATCTTAAGTGATCTAAATGGATTTGCCAATCGCCAGGGGGCTTGTACCAGATGGGATATTATTTTTGGGACAATCTATCTGCTGATTTTGCTGGAAGTGACCCGAAGAATCACAGGAATTGTGATGATTATTTTGGCATTATTTTTTGCTCTGCAAAACATTGTGGCAAATTATATGCCGGGCTTTTTGCACACGGCGCCGATCTCTTATGAACGGCTGATTGACCATCTGTTTTTGAGAACCACCGGGGTTATCGGGACAGCCCTTTCCTGTATGTGCAATTATGTCGTATTCTTTATGATTTTTGCAACGATATTGGAAGCCTCCGGAGCCGGCCAGTTTTTCATCGATCTTGCCTTAGCGATTGCTGGAAAATCAAGAGGCGGCCCTGCGAAGGCGGCGGTATTGTCCAGCGCTTTCTTTGGAAGCCTGTCCGGGAGCGCCATTGCCAACGTAGCCAGTACCGGAGCGATTACGATTCCCTTGATGAAGAAAACAGGCTATGATGCCAATTTTGCCGGAGCGGTAGAAGCAGTGGCGTCAACTGGTGGACAGATCATGCCTCCCATGATGGGAGCCGCTGCCTTTATTATGGCGGAAAATTTAGGGATTTCCTACATTACTTTGGTCGCTTGCGCGGTGATTCCCGCACTTCTTTATTTCATTTCCGTTTACTTTATGGTCGATATGAAGGCGGGAAAAATGGGCCTAAAGGCGGGTAATGTGGACGATCTGCCGAAGCTAAAAGATGTTTTAAAGCGAGGCTGGGTTTATCTGCTTCCTTTGGTCATGATCGTAGTCCTTTTGGCGATCGGAAGAAGCGCCCAGGCAAGCGCGATCTATTCCACCTTGCTGCTCCTTGTCATTGCAGTCGTTTCCCCAACGGTCAAGATGGATGGAAAGAAAATGCTTCGCAGCATTTCCGACGGTATTGTCAGTACGTCGACCGTGAGCGTCACCGCGGCGACGGCGGGGATTATCGTGGGAGGTATTACGATTTCCGGCTTGAGTCTAAAATTATCTCAGGTGGTGATTTCGGTCAGTCACGGTATATTGCCCCTAGCATTGATTTTCACGGCCCTCGTTGGGATTCTGCTGGGAATGGGAATGTCGACGACGGCGGTCTACGTAACGATTGCTACGGTGATTGCGCCCAGTCTGGTACAGATGGGTGTGGTAAATGTAGCCGCCCATATGTTTTGCTTTTATTTCGGCATTGTCTGCACGATCACGCCGCCGGTGGCGCTGGCTTCCTATACGGCGGCAGGATTATCCGGAGGCTCTCCCAGCAAGACGGGATGGATTTCTTTTGGGATTGGTATCGCTTCTTATATTGTGCCGTTCCTGTTTGTCTATAAGCCTTCCTTGCTGCTGCAGGGAACGGTTCTAGAGGTTGTCTGGAATACGGCGGTAAGCCTGGTTGCCATCTATTGTATGGCGGGAATTGTACAGCGGTATGTAAAGACGGAACTGAATCTGATGATGACGATTCTTTTGGCATGTATCGTGGTTTGTATGCTTTGGAATCATATGATCGTAAATGCAATTGGTTTTGTTCTGTTCTTCGGTTTCCTGCTTTGGCAGGCAAAGAGAAAGAGAGGGCTCTCAGATGGCGTGGTTGCTTGATTTTTTGAAAAAATGGTGGATCTTGATTGTCTTTGGGCTCATTTGCTGGGGCTTTGGTGCGACCCTGTCGATGGTCCGCCGCTTAAATATTACATTGCTGATTCTGCTTTTCATCGGGGCTGTTTTCCAGTTTGGATTACACATGTACCGTGAAACAGACATTAGGGTTTCTGGAGAGGGAAATCAGGAGGAGGAATAATGGCGGTCAGAAATCATTGGACCATTCTGGAAGAATTGGATCCGGAGTTAAATCATCGAATCGAAGCGTGGAGAACTTATTTGCTCCAGGACGACGATTCGCTGGAACGAAAATACAGAGAGCTGATTAATGTTTCCATGGCCTGCATCTTAAAGCAGCAGCCAGTGATTTTATCGCATGCCAAATTAGCACTGCAGTATGGAGCAAAGAAGCGGGAAATACTAGCGGCGGTGGAGCAGGCGCTTACCATGGGAGGCTTTCCCTCTTTTCGTGCCGGTATGCTGGCTTTGGATGAGTTTTTCCAGCAGATAGAAGAAGCAGGAGTGTGAAATGAAGACGTTAAAGGAAAAGATACAGGGGCATGAATTGGTGGTAGGAACCTGGATCAATAATCTTCACAGTGCAGCCATGGTACAAACCGTGGCTGCTTCTGGGTTCGATTTTGTGGCTTTTGATATGCAGCATGGCGCGGTGGACAGCAGAGAGCTGGCGACAGAATTTCTGATAGCGAGACTCAATGGATTGACGCCATTGGTCCGCTCCTATCAGCCGTATGATTTTCGTCTTAATGCAAAGCTGTTGGATCTGGGAGCGCAGGGGCTCATCGTTCCGGATGTGGATTCGGCGGAACTGGTGGAGAATACCGTACAGAGTATGCGTTATTTTCGCGGAGGGACAAGAGGAATTGTAAACCGATCTTACCGCAGCGGTTTTCAGGCGAACAAAAAAGATGATTTTGAAAATTATGACCGGGACAATGTGTTGGTTATCCAGATTGAAAGCCAAAAGGCAGTGGAACGGATTGATGAGATACTGGCGGTGGAAGGGATTGATGTTGTGATCATTGGCCGCGGCGACTTAGCCCATGATCTGGGCGTAACCGGGGAGATGGATCACCCGAAAGTAGCGGAATGCGTCGATCAGGTATACCAGGCGGCAGAGCGCTGCCATGTGACAGCCGGATTGATGTGCCCGACAGCAGAGAAAGCAAAAGAACGGATTAAGGCGGGAGCGCGGTTCATCAATTACTCCAATGAGCAGGCGATTTTAATGAAAGCATATGGTTCATTTGTAGAAGAAGTAAGAAAGGTATCGGTATGAGCCTGATTTATACAGTACAGACAATCGTTACTCCAGAATATGAGGAAGAATTTAATGTGTGGCAGGAGACAGAACATTGCCCATGGCTGATGACGATGCCGGGGTATAAGCGTGTTCTGCGTCTGAAAGATGAGACAATACCCTACTGTTATGTAAATGTATGGCAGATTGAATCCATGGAGGCATACCGCAATCCGCTCCGCTTGGCGCGGGCAAAAACTCCCTGGGGAAACTGGCTGGCGCCGTACCGGAAGAAAACAACCCGGTTTTATCAGATGGATTCTCACGACGAAATGCAATATTTGGTAGAGAATCCTTCCCTTCAAACGATCGTGATCGATCAATTTTCGGTGAAATGCGATCCGGAGTGGAAACAGTATCTGACGGCGGAATACATACCACACTTGAAAGCGAAGAAGGATATTTTAGGCGTACAGCGCTGCCATACCGTGCAGACAGAACCCGAACCTGCCCAGGTGATCTTTTCCGGTTTTTCCGCCTCTTTCCAGGATGTAGCCGCGATGTTTTCGGATACGGAACAAAAGCAGAAGGATTTTATGACTCGAAAAGCATACTCTGTGTTTAGTCGAAGGCTGCATGGAGAGCGGGTCTTTTTGTAGAGCATTAGTTTTGCGAAGCACGCACCTGGTCGGTAAGGAGGAAGTATTGCTGTTGAAGCTCTTTGATGAATTCCTGCATTGGCAGCGATAGATAATGCTTTTTCGAATAACCAATGATAAAAGGCATATCTGTGGCAGAATCCTGAAGCGGAAAGGCATAAAGGGTGTGCGATCCCTGATCCTGGAATAAATCTGTTTTTGTGGCCACCAGAAGTTCTGGGAGAAATGTGATTCCCATTCCAGTTTTGGCGAGATTATAGAGCAGATCCATGTCGTTGGACTCAAAGAAAATATTGGGGAGCAGATTATATTTTCTGTATTGCTCATGGATCGCGCCATAGATGTGATTTTGCGCGTTTACAAGCATCAATGGAATCTGGCTGAAAGCCTGAACGCCGATTCCCTGAGAAAATAGGGGAATCTGTTCCTTCCAGGAGTCCGGGTAAAGCTGTATCAGGATGGACTGTGGAATGATGGCATACAGCCGTTCTGTGCCCAGAGGGATTTTATGGAGATTCAGATCCTGATAATAATCATAGCTCATAACCAGGTCGACCATCCCCGCTGCAATGTAATGTTTCAAAGCGACTAAATTGCCGGATTTTATATTTACCTTTACCAGAGGATATTTTTCATGAAAACTTTTTAATACGACGGGAAAAAAGGTACGGGCCCTGGCAAATGAGAGGCCGAACGTAAGCTCTCCTTGGAGTGTGGGAGAACGGTCGTTGAGCTGGTTGCAGAGCTGCCGGTTCAGCTGAAGAATCTCTTTTGCGGTTTTCAGCATACATTGCCCTTCGTAGGTTAACTCTAATTTCTTTCCCCTTTGGAAAAACTTGGCGCCGTATTCGGCTTCCAGACGGTTGATTTGTTCGCTTAACGCTTGCTGGGAAATAAAAAGCTTTTGCGCGGCGCGTGTAAAATTGCATTCTTCCGCGGTAACTAGAAAAGATTCCAATTGGCGAAACAGCATAGGATTCTCCTTGAGATAGGTTTGTCTTATCCCGTCTATTATATGTTATTTGAGCAGAAATGAAAAGGGGTATTTATAAAAAGGCCCTGGCTGGTTGAAGGTAAAATTGGGAGAGGAAAGAGATGTATAAAGAAGAGGAAAAAAGAAGAATTGTAGAACAGTATGAAACCTTCCCTACTGGGAATATTGCAGACGCTATGTCCTATCTAGGTATTCCAAGCGGCGTTGTTATCGGACTGCATCCCAATGATCCCGCACAGAAACGAAGCGCTGGCTTTGCGCTTACGATTCAGCAGCGGATAAAAGGAAAGAATGTTCAGGAAACGGGGAAGACCAAACAAAGGCTGGTGATCAATACGATGACGCAGGCCTATGACATGGTGGTGATAGATGCTTGCGGCTGTATGAATGTATCGACAGGTGGAGGTCTTCTTGCCCTGCGGGCAAAGATAAGAGGTGTCAGAGGCTTTCTTGTGAATGGCTGCCTGCGGGATGTGGAAGAGATCGCAAAGCTTCCATTTCCCGTTTATTTAAAGGGGGCGGTCCCGGCCGCAAGTGGTCAGGGATTGGAGACCATAGCGATTAATGAAGCAGTCTGTATCGGAGGAATTCTTATTCAGCCGGGGGACTTGGTGGTTATGGACGTGACCGGATGTATTGTGATTCCGCAGCGCTGGATTGAAAGAATAGCGGACACGGTTTCTATCGTGATGAAACAGGAGGCCAGAGCGGAGGAACTGCTGCGCCAGGGAATGGACTTTGAAGAGGCGAGGAGAATCGGGATAGAAGAAAATCCATGGCCAAAGAGGGATTAGCGGCGGGGCTGATATAGAAAAACACAGAAAAATTTCATCTCGGTTTTTTTGATGGTTCTGGATAGATTCCCAATTTTAGGAAATACTAGGAAACAGAATGAGATTTTAGAAAGGAAGGATTCTCCATGGACTTTAATCAAAGTGAAACCAAGAAGAACTTGATGCGGGCATTTGCCGGCGAGAGCCAGGCCAGAAATCGTTATACGATCGCGGCGGGCCAGGCCAAAAAGGAAGGCCTCGACGCCATCGCGGCGATTTTCCTCTATACAGCGGAACAGGAAAAAGAACATGCGGAAATTTTTTATAAGCACCTGACAGAATGCGCGGGAGAAACCATTGAGATTGACGGCACGTATCCCATTGACATTGCAAACACGACGGCAGAACTGCTGCAGATGGCAAAGCACAATGAGTACGAAGAACATGACGATGTATATCAGGCCTTTGGAAATAAGGCATATGAGGAAGGTTTTAAAAAGATTGCGGCTTCCTTCTTTTTGATTGCGGATATTGAGAAGACCCACGGCGACCGTTTCCGCTACTTTGCGGAGCTGCTGGAACAAGGGAAGCTTTATGAGTCGGAAGAGACCACCTACTGGCTCTGTTTGAACTGCGGACACATCCACAAGGGAACCAGTGTACCGCCGAAATGCCCGGTCTGCGACCATGAGCAGGGATATTTCATTCCTTTGACCTTGTCCCCCTATGAGCCAATCGAAAAGGAGAAATACCAGATATGAGTAAACCGAAATTTTTAGCGTGTGATCAGTGTAAGACAATTGTTGAAGTACTATGCGAGACCGACGGCGCCCATTATTCTTGTTGTGGACAGCAGATGAAAGAACTGACGCCGAATACCTCCGAAGGAGCTGCGGAAAAACATTTGCCTGTAGTGGAACAGAATGGAAACCAGATTTCGGTAAAAGTGGGAAGCGTATTCCATCCGATGACGGAGGAGCACAGTATCGGTTGGGTTTACCTGGAAACGGAAAAAGGCGGACAGAGAGTCTGCTTAAAAGCAAATGAAGAACCGGTGGCGGAGTTTGCTGTGGCAAAAGGCGATCGCCCGATTGCAGCCTATGCCTGGTGTAATCTGCACGGTTTTTGGAAGACGGAGATTTAAAAGACAGTTCTGATAGAGATTCGGGTGCCGAAAGGTCTCCGTGGGAAACGTGTTGGAATATTTTGTATTTGCAGGAGCGTTAGTACTTCTTCGATTCCGGGAATTTGTATTAGGAGCAAAAATAAGACTGTTTGAGCGAAGCGAGTTTCTTATTTTTGCGAGTGCTTTTTACAAATTTCCGAAATCTTAGAAGTACTTGCTCCGAAACTCTACAAAATATTCCAACACGTTTCCCACGGAGACCTCTTGACACCCAATCCTATAGAGAAATAAAAAAGAAGGACTTTTGCTTGGCGGCAGAAGTCCTTCTTTTTTCATTCCATAGGAATTTCCTTCGGAATTATTTTACTTTTCCACAGCAGAATTTATATTTCTTTCCGCTGCCGCAGGGGCAGGGATCATTCCGGCCGATCTTAGGGCCTTTGACAATGATACCAGAGCGACGCTGTTCCTTATAAAGCTCTTTCTGGCGTTCCGGTGTCAAAAGGTCGTTCCACTGAGGGAGTTCATACAGCCATTCGGCTTTGGCGTCAACCATATTTTTGTATAAAAGTTCTTTATCGTAATCCAGGCTGACAAGAGTATCCGCCTCCATGGTATCGATGGGGTTAGGCGTTTTCAGGCTGTCGTTGATGCCGTCTAAAAATCCGGTCATCCGGTACAGATCCATACCGTAACGGTCCGCCAATTCCTGAACGGTACCGGAGATAACCTCGGTTTCCACCAGCAGCTTCGCATATACTTCCTTTTCCTGCTGAAAATAATCCGTCCAAAAGGCCTGCGCGGCTTCTTGGGTCGTTCCCTGCTTCTCCGCGAAATCCTGCCATTCCTGTAAAAGTGCCATGTATTTTTCCTCTCTTCCTTATTCGCTTATTATTCTTTCATCCGAAAGGTAGTCATTTTCTAACACAGTCTACCACAAAATTTATATTTTGGCTAGAGTCTGCGACGAAAATCCGGTGAATGTTTTCCTCTTTTTCAGGAATACTAGTGTTATAGGGATCGGGCGGGGAAAGGAAAATCCTTTTCTTTTTCCATTCGATTCAATTGGACTGGAAAAAGAGGGCAGATGATGCGAAAAAAGAGAATGCTGGGGCTTTTGATATGCCTTCTTATCACACTGACAGGGTGCGGAGAAAACCAAAGAAATCCTTTGGAACAGGGGCAAGCGATTCACATGGTTTCCAGGGAGGACGGATCCGGGACAAGAACTGCTTTTACGGAACTGTTTGACGTGGTCACGGTGGATGAAGCGGGAAAAAAACAGGATGCCGTTACGGTGGAAGCGGAAATTACCAATAATACGGCTGTGATGATGAATGCGATAGCTGGGGACCCAGCTGCCATCGGATATATTTCTATGGGTTCTAAAAACGACACGATAAAAGCGCTCTCGATTGATGGAGTGGAAGGTACTCCGGAGCATGTGAGAGATGGAACTTACGCCATATCGCGTCCGTTTTTTCTGGCTGTCCGGGAACCTTTGACGCCGGCTGCAGATGATTTTAAAAATTACATTTTAAGCATAGAAGGCCAGAAGATCGTCCAGGAAAATGGATATGTTCCCCTGGAGACAAATTCGCCCTATGTGAAAGCCGGAGCGTCGGGAAAGGTGGTAGTGGCAGGATCTTCCTCTGTCAGCCCGGTGATGGAAAAACTGCTGGAGACCTATCAGGAGATCTGTCCGGAGGTAACGGTGGAATTGCAGACCAATGATTCCACCACTGGCGTGGCCTCTGTAGTGAATGGTATCAGCGACCTGGGAATGGTCAGTCGGTCTCTCCGGAAGGAAGAGCTGGAACAGGGAATCCTGGAAGTGGAGATTGCGCGGGATGGGATTTTGGTGATTGTAAATAAATCCAATCCGCTGGAATCTTTATCCAAAGGACAAGTCCGGGATATTTTTACCGGGAAGCTTATGAATTGGCAGGAAATCGTGCCGTAGATCGGAGGCATAGAATCGTGAGATATCGGGAAAAAGGGATGCAGGCGCTCTTTTTGCTTTGCGCGTGTACGTCTATATTTGCGGTAGGTTTAATCTGTATTTTTCTATTTGCCGGCGGCTTTCCTGCATTCCAAAAGATCGGCCTGTTTTCCTTTCTAGGCGGCACCGTATGGAAACCGGGGGAAGGAATCTTTGGAATTTTGCCGATGATTTTGGGGAGTTTTTATGTAACGGCCGGGGCAATCCTTCTGGGTGTGCCTATGGGACTTTTCACCGCTGTGTTTTTGGCGTATTTTTGTCCGAAAAAGCTTTATCGTATCCTGAAACCGGCGGTAAATCTGCTGGCGGGAATTCCCTCCGTTATCTATGGATTTTTTGCCCTGGTTTTGATCGTTCCCTTGGTCCGAAACGTATTTGGCGGCCGGGGAAGCTCCATTTTGACGGGCTCTCTGCTTCTCGCCTTTATGATTTTGCCGACGGTGATCAGCGTGATCGAAGCGGCGGTCCAGGCCGTGCCGAAGACCTATTATGAAGGGGGACTGGCGCTGGGGGCGACGAAAGAGCGAAGTCTCTTTTTTGCGCTGCTGCCGGGAGCCCGTTCCGGAATTTTGGCGGGAATTGTCCTAGGGATTGGACGGGCGGTAGGAGAGACCATGGCTGTATTGATGGTGGTTGGAAATCAAGCGCGTATTCCAGGCAGTTTATTGGACGGAGTGAGGACCCTTACGACCAATATTGTGCTGGAAATGGGATATGCCTCCGGGCTTCATCGGGAGGCATTGATTGCCACCGCAGTCGTATTATTTGTTTTTATCCTTCTGATCAATCTATCTTTTTCTGCTTTCAATAGGAGGGGAAAATGAAAAAAGATCCGTTGTCCCGTCTTCTCTATATTCTTGTCTGGGGATCGGCGCTTTTCACGGCAGCTCTCGTCGGAGCTTTGATTGGTTTCATATTGATTCGTGGAATTCCTCATTTGAAACTATCGCTGTTTTCCTGGAAATATACTTCGGAAAATGTATCCTTACTTCCGTCTTTCCTAAACACGCTGGCTATGACGGGCCTTGCCCTCGTATCCGCGGTTCCTTTAGGGATAGGGGCGGCGATTTATCTGACGGAATACGCGAAGCGTGGGAATCGTCTGGTTGGATTGGTGCGGGTGACGTCGGAGACCTTGTCGGGGATTCCCTCCATCGTCTATGGACTTTTCGGTATGATTTTTTTTGTAGATACCCTGCACATGGGGCTATCTCTTCTTTCCGGAGCCGCGACCATGGCAGTGATGATTCTCCCTCTGATTATGCGTACCACGGAAGAGGCGCTGCTATCTGTGCCGGATTCATACCGGGAGGGAAGTTTTGGACTGGGAGCCGGTCGGCTTCGGACTATTTTTCGTGTGGTTTTGCCTTCCGCAGTGTCTGGAATTCTTTCGGGAATTATTTTATCCATTGGACGGGTGGCGGGAGAGACTGCAGCGCTGCTTTATACAGCCGGAACCGTAGCAAGTCTTCCGAAAAATTTATTTTCCTCCGCGAGAACCTTGTCCGTGCACATGTATACGCTGGCTGGGGAAGGGCTGCATGTAAATGAGGCGTATGCCACCGCGGTGGTTTTATTGGGACTGGTGGTGGTAATCAACTGGCTTTCCTCTCTGGCAGCGGGAAAACTAAGAAAAGGAGGGGGACATGGATAAATTTCAAATTGAGTCCTTAAATCTTTTTTATGGGGAATTTCATGCGCTGAAAAATCTTTCCCTGGCGATTCCTTCCAAAGAGATTACCGCGTTTATCGGGCCGTCTGGCTGTGGAAAATCAACGCTTCTAAAGTCGTTAAACCGGATGAACGATCTGATAGAGGGATGCCGGATTACCGGGACGATCCGTCTGGATGGTGAAGATATCTATGGGGATATGGACGTTACTATGCTGCGAAAACGGGTGGGAATGGTTTTTCAAAAACCAAATCCTTTTCCTATGAGTATTTATGATAACATTGCCTTTGGTCCGCGGACCCATGGAATACGCTCTAAATCAAAGCTGAATGAGATCGTGGAAAAATCGCTGCGGGCTGCCGCCATCTGGGATGAGGTGAAAGACCGGCTGAAAAAAAGCGCCCTTGGACTTTCCGGAGGACAGCAGCAGCGTATCTGCATTGCCCGTGCATTGGCAGTGGAACCGGAAGTACTTTTGATGGATGAACCGACTTCCGCGCTGGACCCGATCTCCACGTCCCACATTGAGGATTTGGTGATGGAGCTGAAACAGAAATATACGATCATAATGGTCACTCACAATATGCAGCAGGCGGCGCGAATTTCTGACCGGACAGCTTTTTTTCTATTGGGTGAAGTGATTGAGTTCGGAGATACGGATCGGATTTTTTCGATGCCGGAGGACTCTCGAACAGAGGAATACATTACCGGGAGGTTTGGATGATATGAGAAATCGTTTTGACCGGCAGTTGGAGGAACTCCATACGGAATTGATCCAAATGGGAGATCTCTGTGAAAACGCCATCCGAAAAGCAGTGGCGGCTGTGATGGAAAATGATGAAGCCAAGGCAAAAGAAGCGTTGGAGGCGGCGGAAGAGACCGACCGGATTGAGCGGGAGGCGGAGACGCTGTGTCTAAAGCTATTGCTGCATCAGCAGCCGGTGGCCCGTGATCTTCGTCAGATTTCCGCTGCCCTGAAAATGATCACGGACATGGAACGGATCGGAGATCAAGCGGCCGATATCTCAGAGATTGTCATGGAGCGGGATCTCTGCTCTTACGTAAAGACGGTGGATATGGCGGGAATGGCGGAGACTGCCATCGAGATGGTGACAAAGAGCGTGGAGTCCTATGTGAAGCAGGATTTAGAATTGGCCCGCTGGGTGATCCGGGAGGACGACCGGGTAGACGACGCATTTGTCGACATCAAAGGCAGGCTGGTAGAGCAGTTGATCGGAGATGGAGCAGAATGCGCCTTGGATCTTTTGATGATTACCAAATATCTGGAAAAAATCGGAGACCATGCGGTCAATATTGCCGAATGGGTGGAATTTTCGATTACCGGAGTCCATTGCCGTGGAGAAAAACCGGGGGAGGACGGAAAAAAAGACATGCAGGAGGTAGAGCGCGGATGAAGAGAAAGACATTGGGTTTTCTTCAAAAAGGGCTTGTGTTTTTGGCCGCGGCATGTCTTTTTTTATCCGGATGCCGTATGACGGGGGAAGAGCCGTCGGAAACAACAGAACCATACGAGGAAGTTTCCGCAAGCACAATAAAAGCGCCAAAATATATCTTTCTCTTTATCGGTGATGGGATGGGGTACAGCCAACTACAGCTGACCGCGGATTATCTTGGCCTTTCGGAAACCGGGGAGAAGAAGCCGAACGCTCTTTCCTTTTTTTCTTTTCCAGTAACGGGTAATCTGGAGACAGGAAATGCAGAATCTTTTTGTACGGATTCCGCTTCGGCAGCTACGGCAATAGCAACCGGAACCAAGACGAAAACCGGCGTCTTGGGCCTGGATGCGGATGGAAATCGGCTGGAGAGTATCAGCGAGAAGCTAAAAGAACAGAAAGATTTTCGTATAGGAATGATATCGACGGTCAATCTGAATCATGCAACGCCGGCGGCATTTTATGCTCACCAGTCTTCCAGAACCCTTTACTATGAGATCGGAGGGGAACTTTTGGCCAGCGGATATGATTTTCTGGCCGGCGGCACTTTGCTGGAAACAGCAGGAAAGAACCAAAGTCGGGTCAGTCTCTATGCTTTGGCGGAGCAGACGGGATATCAATTGGCCTGGGGATTTCCGAAGAACCCTTTGCCAACTGGCGCGGGAAAGGTATGGCTTACTGCCAGCAAGACGGACGCCAAGGGAGCGCTCCCTTACCAATTGGATGGATGCGGAGATTTTTCCCTTGCTAACTGCGTGAAGGAGGCGATTCCGGTTTTAGAAAACGACCAGGGATTTTTTTTAATGGTGGAAGCGGGGAAGATTGACTGGGCTTGCGAGGCCAATGACGCCCGTTCCATGATCGGAGAGATCGAAGAGCTGGATTCGGCCGTGCAGGAGGCGGTTCGATTTCAAAAGCAGCATCCGGAAGAAACGTTAATTTTAGTGACTGGAGACCATGAAACCGGCGGGCTAAGCATTGGAAATCGAGAGAACGGTCTCAAAACCCATTTGGAAGTATTGGCGGGCCAGCAGATTTCTTTTGCCCGCTATGAGGAAGAATTCATCCCACAGTATCGAAAGCAGAATATGGATTTTTCCAGTGTACAGACGGAATTGGTCGAGTGGTTTGGAATCGGAGAAGGCGGACTTTCTTTGGCGGAAGAAGAGTGGGAGCAGTTAAAACAGGCCTATGAAGCCACGCTTCTATCGACAGAGAGCAGTCGGACTCCGCTTATCCAGGCGGTGCGCGATTTGATTGCGGGAAAGGCAGGGATTGGCTGGACCACGGGACAGCACAGCGGTGAACCGGTCCCTGTGTTTGCTCTTGGCGTAGGGGCGGAGAAATTTTCCGGGTGGCAGGACAATACGGATGTGTTTCGCCATTTGGCTGATTTGACGGGCGTTCGTTGATCTGCTAGAATGTATGTGACGTATCCTTACCTTCAATGAGCAAGAGGAGAAGAAGATGATTTACTGTGTGGAGGATGACGATAGTATCCGTGAGCTGGAAGTTTATACCCTTCAAGCCACCGGTTTCGAGGCAGAAGGCTTTGCCGACGGGGAAAGCTTTTTTAAGGCGATAGAAAAAGAACTGCCGGAATTGATTCTCTTGGATATTATGCTGCCAGATCAAGACGGTATCTCAATTCTGCGCCGTCTCAAAAACCGCAGGAGCACGGAACAAATCCCGGTGATTTTGGCAACGGCAAAGGGAAGTGAATACGATAAGGTAAAGGGATTGGACGGCGGGGCGGACGACTACTTGGCAAAACCCTTTGGCATGATGGAGCTGGTATCCCGTGTAAAGGCGGTGCTTCGCCGGGTGGGACGCCAACCGAAATCCGCTCTGCTAACGATCGGGCAGATTCAATTGGACGTGCGGGCGCGCCGGGTTTTTGTCGGAGAAAATGAAGTGGAATTGACGTTAAAGGAGTTTGAGCTGCTTCAGTATTTGATGGAAAACAGCGGTGTGGTTTTGACAAGAGATCAACTTCTTGCGCATATCTGGGGATATGATTTTGACGGGGAAACCCGTACGGTGGACGTACATATTCGGACGCTGCGAAATAAATTAGGGGAAGCTTCCATGGCAATTGAAACTGTCCGCGGTATGGGCTATCGGATGGGGGAAAGCCGATGAAAAGACGTATTTTCCGCAGCATGTGCCTGGTGTCTTTCCTGGGAATCTTTATAACGGCATTGGCCATTGCCGTACTCCTTTACCAGGAGTTTTATCATCATATGGAAGATGAGCTGCAGACAGAAACGGAATATTTAGCGCAAGGCGTTGAATCTGCAGGAAAGACCTATCTGGAAATGGTGCGAAGTAAATCCGATCAAAACAGGCTGACCCTGATCGATGTAGATGGCACGGTACTGTATGACAGCGAGACTACAGCGGAAATGTTGGACAATCACCTGGAACGGCCGGAAGTCAGGGATGCCTTAACCTGGGGAAGTGGAAAGCATGCGCGTCTTTCCGATACCATGGGCCAGCAGATTTTTTATTATGCCCTTCGGCTTTCCGACGGTACGGTATTGCGCGTCTCAAAAGCAGTGGACAGCGTGTTTCGAATGGCCCTTGGCTGCATGCCGTATTTTATTGGGATTGCGTTATTGGCTGCCGGGGCGGCAATGTTCCTGTCAAAGAAACAGACAGTGCGAATTATTCAACCGATTAATAATCTGGATCTGGAAAATCCCATGCAGCAGGAATTGTATGCGGAGCTGGAACCGCTGCTTTTGCGGATTGACCGGCAGAAGGCGGAAAGGCAAAAGACAGAGCAGCAGAGACAGGAATTTTCCGCCAATGTTTCTCATGAGTTGAAAACGCCTCTTCAATCAATCGTTGGTTATGCGGAACTTCTTCAAAATGGGATGGTGAAGGCTGCGGATGTGCCGCGGTTTTCGGAGAGGATTTATCGGGAGACAAGACGGCTGATTGTTCTGGTGGAAGATATTATCCGGCTGTCCCAATTGGACGAGGGACGGGAAGAACAAGAGGATGAGTCGATAGATATTCTGGCTTTGGCGAAAGAGGTTGTATCTCGGTTTGAGGAAAGCGCCGTCAAGAAGAAGATAACAATTACCATTGAGGGGATTCCGGTAAAGATCGTTGGCTCTCGTCGGATTCTGGATGAGATGATCGCAAATCTTTGCGACAATGCGATAAAATATAATCGTGAAAACGGCGTCGTAAACGTGCGGATCGAATCCGATGAGACAGGCGCTTTGCTGACACTGGAGGATACGGGGATTGGAATTCCAGAAGAAAGTAAAGAACGGGTCTTTGAACGGTTTTACCGGGTGGACAAAAGCCGATCCAAAGAAACAGGAGGTACTGGTTTGGGGCTTTCGATTGTGAAGCATGGAGCTCAGTACCACCAGGGGAAGGTGACGCTTACCAGCGATCTGGGGAAAGGGACCAGAATTTCCATTCATTTTCCAAAAGAACGGATAGATGGATAAAAAGAACGCGAAGGAGGAGAGGGTATGCTTTCTGTTTTAATTGCAGATGATGAAAAAGCAATCTGTTTTTTGCTTCATAAGTTGATTCATTGGGACGAGCTGGGATTGTCTCCCTTGGGGATTGCATCAAATGGGGCGGAGGCTTACCGGATAGTGGAAGAACAAAAGCCGGATATTGTGATTACGGACATTCAAATGCCAGTGATGAATGGCCTGGATCTGATTGAGAAAGTGCGGGAGGTCGTCCCGGACACCTCTTTTGTGATTGTCAGCGGATATCAGGAATTTGAATACGCCAAACAAGCGATTCGATTCGGCGTAGAGGATTATCTGCTAAAACCCATTAAGGAAGTAGAATTGAATTCGATTTTGCAGCGAATCTGCAAAAAGAAGATGGAAAGCAGTGAAATCGCGGTTCTGCGGGAAGAACGGGAAAAGATGCGGAAGATCTGGCTGACAAAAATTCTGGACGGCGAAGAAGATCAGGCGGAGGCGGGCCGCCAATATTTTCATTTGGATGCCGGGAGTTTCTATTTCGTGCAGATTTTTGTGGGAAGTGAGAACGATGTGCTTTTTGACCGAGAAAATGAGCTGGTGGCAAAACAGCTGGCCAAAAGTTATCTGGATGAGTTCGGAGAAAACCTTTCCGATTTGGAGGCAGTGCTGGATTCTGAAGGCTCTCTATCGCTCTTAACCTGTATGAAACGTACCGAAAAGGAAGAGGAACGCCAAATTTGGAAACTCTATCACGACTTTTTAAACCGGGCGAAAGTGAAGTATGCCAATCGAAAAATTACCATGGCGATCAGCCAGGAAATGCACTCTTTTCAAGAGCTTCCAGCAGCGGCTCGCAAGATGCGGCGCCTGATGCGCGGAAGGGCCTTCGTAGACCAAGGGGAGCCGCTGTTGCTAGAACGCTTTGCTATACCGGATGAGAAAGAGAAGATCGCTTTAAGCCCACAAAAAAAGATTGAGCTGATGCGTGTGATCGATAGTAAGGAGGAAACGGAGGCCTGGGGATTTTTGCAGGATCTTTTGAAGGCGGAGAAGAAGGAAACGGAAGCGTATCCTTGGGCGATGTTTGAGCTGCTGGAGGTTCTAGGAAATGAGCTCGCCGCATGCCTGCAAGAACTGGGACTTTGGGATGAGCAGACGGAGCAAGTGTTCCTGCGCTGGAAGCGGCAAATCGCCTTTTACCATTCCTATGGCAAAATGACCTGCGAAGTAAGAAAACTGTTGCAGGAAATCTTTGATATCCGGGAGAAAAAGCGGAAAGAAATGGAGAACCGGCCGGTCAAGCTGGCGAAAGCTTACGTCAATGAACATTATCATGAAGCCGTTACCATGGAGGATGTGGCCGCCTGGACGGGTCTAAACAGTGCTTATTTCAGCAGCCTCTTTAAAAAGAGCGAAGGGGTTAACTTTACGGAGTATTTGACCCAGGTACGGCTGGCAAAAGCAAAAGCTTACTTGGTGGAAACGTCTTTAAATTTAGCAGAGATTGCGGCAAAAGTCGGATATACAGACGCAAAGTATTTTAGTAAAGTGTTCATTAAAAATGTGGGTATCCGGCCCGCAGAGTACCGAAAAATCCATTTATAAGCGGAGACTTGGATGAAAAAGAATAGAGAGATACGAAAACGTCTGATCCGGTGGTATGCCGGCAGGAGGAATGGAAGCCTGTTGGGGCTCTTGCTTCTTGTGGTGGGAGAAATTTTTCTTTTGTGGGGAATGTACGCTGCTGCTATCGCTGCGGGGATTACTGCGATGGCGGTGCTGATGCTGTTTATTTTTCTGGGAAGCTGCGTGAATTCAGAGCGGAACCGTCTGCGGCAAATCAGTGGATTGTTTTTGCAGGAGGCAGAGTATCCCTTTTGGTTTTCCGGTGAAACAGTCGAATTTGAAAATCGTCTGGAACTTTTGGGGGACTTGCTTCACGAGCTGGGAGACCGGCAGTTCAACCAGGAGCTTTTGTTGGTGCAGGCAAGGATGCGGGCCCTTCAAAATCAAATTAATCCGCACTTCCTTTATAATACTCTAGATACCATCCGCGGCTATGCCTTGATGCAGGATTGTACGGAGGTGGCGGAGATGACAGAAGCTCTGGCGACGATGTTCCGTTATAATATTGGAAAACCAGATGATATGACGACCCTCCAGGAAGAATTGGACAATGTAAAGAATTATTTTTTGATTCAGAAATACCGTTTTGGAGATAAATTTTCCCTGCGGCTGGAACTGGATCCGGAAGAGGAAACGTTAAAAAAATATTTACTGCCGCGGCTGTCGATACAGCCTTTGGTAGAAAATGCTCTTCACCATGGCCTGGAAAATAAGGATGGGGAAGGCGAAGTTCGAATACAAGCATACCGCATGGATGAAAAGCTGGTGATACGGATCAGCGACAATGGTCTTGGCATGGACCGGGAGACGCTCCTATCTTTGCGGGAGAAATTGGAAAAGGGAACCAGCTTTGATATTGAGCCTACCAGAAAAAGAAAATCCGGAATTGCCATTGTAAATTTGAATCAAAGGTTAAAACTGGCATTTGGAGAAGCATATGGAGTTTCAGTATCCAGCTTGGAGCAGGTGGGAACCTTCTTTACCATTACGGTTCCGGCGATTTGTCAGTCGGAGACACAAAAGACATATGCCTTTGGCAAATCAGAATAGGGCAAGATATGAAAAAGGAAATGGTTGGTATTTATCACGGCTGCTATCAGAGAAAAAGACAGGTGATTTTGAATCGTCTGGATTTTTCTGTATGCGAGGGGGAAGTCCTCGGCGTAGTTAGCCTGAATAATGATGAGCTGGATGCACTCTGCAATGTCTTAACGGGAAATTGTTCTTTAAGTCAAGGAACATTTTCCTATCGGGGGAAAAAAATCGTTCTTAACGGCTATTCTGAAGCGATGTCCGTCGGCATTTATGGTATTCACCGTCAGTCTGCGATTATTGCGGGAGAAGATGTGGCGTCCAATGTATATGTGATTCCGGCAGGAGGGCGGAAACGATTCCATATGCGTCGGGAAAATCAAGAGTTGTTGGCTGCTCCATTGATTCCTTACCCAACCGCATTGGTTCACCGCCAGAGGGCCTATACGATTGTCCGGGAGTTTTTTGACCATTGGAAGATTGATATCGATGTGAAAAAACGGGCGGAAGACCTATCCCGCGCACAGCAGCTTTGGGTGGAGGTAGCCAGGGCTGTTCTCGGAGGTGCTCGGTTGATTGTAATGAATCGGATTGGAAATTATTGTCAGATGGAGCCTGGATTTTTGCAGGATATGCTGCGAAGACTAAAAGAACTTCGTATCACGGTGGTCTTTGCAGATAATCAGTTAAATCCCCTGATGGAAGTGTCCGATCGGATTCTCGTATTGAAAAAAGGGATGAATGAAGGCGTCTTTGAACGGGGGGAACTGACAAGAGATCAGTTAGCTTTCTTGTTGGCAGATCGTTCCGTGGCGGAAAAATACGTCCGACAGAGCAGAATGCGGGAAAAGAATTTGTTTACCCTGGTGTTTCCAGGGCGGGGGGAATGTAGTCTCATACAAAAGCTGGAACTACATGCGGGCGAGATCGTTGGAATTGCCGATATGACAGAGCGGGCGGCGGAAGATTTTCAGAGGTTTTTGTCAGGAAAATATAGAGAGAGCGATGGAAAGCTATGGCTCGACGGACAGAAAGTGACGCTTCGCAGCATCAAAGATAGTATGCGAAAGGGTATTTGTTTGATCGATGGGAGGCTTCCGCATTTCGGCTTGATTCCAAACGAGAATTTGGCGGTGAATTTAAACTATCAAAGATTAAACCGGTTTTATCCTTTTTCCAAGGCAGGAGCCAGAACGCTGCTTCGAGTTGCGTTTGAGGAACAGGCGGAGCGTATCGGATGTTTCCGAGAGGATTACAGTAAATATCCAGAGCAACTGACGGCGATTCAGCAGCTGCAATTGTATCTGGTACGGGCAAGGCAGCTAAAAGCGAAAGTTCTGGTGATGATCTCTCCCAGTATTCATTTGGATTTTGTAAGCCGGCAGCAAATGTGTGCATTGATCGACCAGTGCGCGGAAGAAGGAATGGCGATTTTACTCTTTTCTATCAATACTTCTGTAATTAGCGATCTATGTGACCGCCTCATTTTGATTCAGGGAAGCGATCTGCGTTGGCTGAACAAGCCAAAAAATATACCCCTAATCTAAAAGTTGCCATATTGTTGGATTTCCTTTTCATCCGCTATAATAAAATATGTCATTCGAATGAACAAAACCAGATCTAAGAAGGAGACAGTATGAAGAAGCTAAGAAAAGCACTTGCCATTGTTTTATCAATGTCTATGGTTTTTGGATTAGTGGGATGCGGCAGTTCCAATGATACGACTACGTCGGCTGCCGGCGCAACGACTGCGGCTGCAGCGGAGACTACCGCTGCCAGCGAGGCTGGTTCTACGATGGTGGAAACCGCGGCAAATCAGGTGGGCACAGAGGACTGTGTCATTGGCCTTAGTATTCTTTCTATGGCTGCAGAGTTCTTGATTGCTATGGTACAAGGCGCTCAGGACAAGGCGGATGAACTGGGCGTAGAATTGATCGTAAGAGATTGTAATGTAAACAATCAGACCCAGGTAGATCAGATTCTGGATATGATCAACCAAGGCGTTAGCTGCATTATCGTAGAGCCTTGGGACAGCGAGGGGATTTCTGTAGCGATTGATGCGGCTACGGAAGCTGGCATTCCGGTCTTTACAGTGGATACCTCTGGAAACAGCAAGGATATCAAGTGCTGGGTCGCATCGGACAACATGGAGATGGGACGGATGGCCGGCGAGTACATTGCGGAGTATCTGAAGGAGAAGAACGGTTCTTACTCCGGAAAGGTTGTAAACCTGATGGCTTCTCTGACCTCCACTTCCGGCACAAACCGCAGCGCCGGTTTCCACGAAGTGATCGATCAGTATCCGGATATTCAGATTGTGGAACAGAACGCGGATTTGGAAGTAGAAAAAGCGTTAAATACCATGACGGATATCTTACAGGCCAACGATGATATCGATGCCGTGTGGTGCTCCGGCGATAACAATGCGATCGGCGTTATCCAGGCCATCGACGCGGCAAACCGTTATTATCCTCAGGGCGAAGACGATCATATTCTGGTTGTATCCGCCGATGGCGGTATGGAAATTCTGGATAACATTCGCAAAGGCAAATGCGACGCCTGCATTTCTCAGCAGCCCATTACCATGGGAGCAGACGCGGTGCAGATGGCGTATGACTATGTCGTAAACAAAGTCGAGCCGAAGAGCGACGTACAGTATGTCGGTCTGTTTAACATTACGACCGAGAATATTGATTCGAAAGAGCTGGCTGAATTCGGCCTGTGGGCAGAGCAGGTTCGGTAAATATCCAGAAGGGACCTTACTATGAACAGTGTTGTGGAATTGAAACATATTTCCAAAGAGTTCCCCGGCGTAAAGGTTTTAGACGATATCAATCTAAGCCTTTACCCGGGAGAGGTCCTGGGAATATGCGGGGAAAACGGCGCCGGAAAATCCACGCTGATTAAGATCTTGACTGGTCTTTATCAGCCCAATGGAGGCGTCATTGAATTTGAGGGACAGGAAGTAAAGCTAAATGCGATAAAGTCGAGAGAGCTTGGTATTTCCGCGATTTATCAGGAACTGACGATTGTTCCAGAACTAAGCCTGGCGGAAAATCTTTTTCTGGGACATCCGCCGGTATCGGCAAAGGGGATTGTCGATTATAAAAAGTTGTATGCGGATAGTCGGGAAGTGTTAAAGGAGTTGGGAATCAACGCCTCTCCGGATAAAGTGAAAGCGGGAGATCTGGGAATCGGAAGCCAACAGTTGATTGAAGTGGGAAGAGCCATCGGCAGAAAATCAAAAGTTTTGATTATGGATGAACCGACGTCTTCCTTAAGCCATCAGGATACCCTGCGGCTTTATGGGTTGATCCGTAAGTTTCGTGATCAAGGCTATGCCATTATTTTTATCTCCCATCATATGGAGGAGATTTTTGAAATCACCGACCGGGTTGCAGTGCTACGGGATGGCAAGGTGATCGATGTAAAACCGACCAAGGAATGGACGGTGGACGACCTGGTCTTTGCCATGGTGAATCGCCGGGTAGACCAGCAGTTCCCAGCGAAAGAAAAAGAATCCGGACAGGGCGAAGTGATTTTGGAGCTGAAAAATGTATCGAACCATAAGGTACATAACATTAACTTGAAAATTCGGGCCGGAGAGATCGTAGGAATCGCCGGTATTAATGGAGCAGGGCGGACCGAGCTTTTAAAGACCATATACGGCTTTTATCCCTATACGGAAGGGGAAATGTATTTTAAAGGAAAGCCTTTGAAGACAAAATCCATTCGTAAAGTTTTAGATCAGGGAATCGTTATGGTCTCGGAGGACCGGAAGAAGGAAGGACTGATTCTGAGTCAGGACTGCCAGCAAAATATTGCGCTTTCCCATTATAAAGAGTTGGCCAGCCATGGCGTAGTCAACGAGAAAAAAGTCCGGAAGATGGCGGAGGAGGGCGTTCGAAAATATGATGTAAAGACCCCTTCGCTGGCAAAGGAAACTGGGAAGCTCAGCGGTGGAAATCAACAAAAACTGATCTTAGCGCGAATCACTTATGGGAATCCGGTGCTGTTTTTGCTGGATGAGCCCACCAGAGGCATCGATGTGGCGGTGAAAATGGAGATGTATAAACAGATGATTGCTTTTGCGGAAGCTGGCGCCGCTGTTATTATGGTGTCTTCTGAATTGCCGGAAGTATTGGGGATGGCGGATCGGGTTCTGGTGATGCACGAGCATACCATTGTGGCGGACATTCCCAGGGAGAAAGCCACCAGCGAGCTGGTTATGAACTACGCGACAGGAGGAAAATAAAGTGAAAAGTTTCTATGAAAAGATTCCTATGAAGGTGCGGGAAGTGATTCCGGCGCTGACGATCTTGATCGCGATGGGAGTCGTATTTTCTTTGGTATCCGGTAAGTTCCTGAGCTATAATAATATTTCCAATATTTTTCTTCAGGCGACCAGTACAGCTATCGTGGGAGCCGGCATGATGTTCGTCATGATCTGCGGAAATTTTGACTTGATCGGCGGTTCCATGATGGCGCTGACCGGCGTAATCGCCGGAAAATTACTTTCCGCCGGCTGGAATACGATTCTGGTGATCGTTGTCGTACTGATCATGGGGGCCTTGGTTGGGCTTTTTGACGGGCTTTTGGTGACAAAATTAAAGATGCTGCCCTTTATTGTTACTTTGTCGGTATCCATCATGATCGCTGGTTTAGCGTTGGCGATTTCCGGTGGAAAAACTGTGTACGGGCTTCCGGACAGCTTTACCTGGCTTGGTTCTGGAAAAATCGGCAGCTTTCCGGTGGCGGTTATCCTGATGATTCTCATCTTTGCCGTATGTTGGTTTGTCCTCAGCAAAACCGTATTTGGCCATCAGGTGTATGCTATCGGCGGAAACAGGGAAGCAGCTTTTCTGGCCGGCGTCAATGTACAGCGGGTGGAGCGGATCTGCTATGTGATTTCCGGTATGCTCGTTGTGGTTGCCGGCGTTGTTTTGACGGGACGTATGGGTTCTGCGGTGGCCAATGCAGGCGAGGGAACGGAGATGAACGCGCTGTCGGGCTTAGTCATCGGAGGAATCTCCATGAGCGGAGGCCGAGGCAACGTAGTCGGCGCGTTTATCGGCTGCGTCATCATCGCTGCATTGAACAATGGACTGAATATGATGAACGTTTCCGCTTATTGGACGGATTTTGTCCGTGGTTTAATTATTTTGCTTGCGATTACCTTTGATGCAGTAAGAAAATTGTCGAAGAGGGATGATTGAGAATGCAGGCTTGGATGGAAAATCGAGAAGGGTGGATTGCCCGCTTTCGGAAAACGGAGTATACGGCAGCTTTCGAGGAATATCGGGAGAACTGCCGTTTCTCCATAGAAAAGTTAAATGAAGAATATTTGCGTTCTGGTTCGGAAGCATGTCTGCGGGAAACAGCGGATGCGCTGATTCAAAGGGTACAGGAGGAGGTGGGAGCGGCGGCCCGCCTGGGGAGCGGGATACTGCGTGACTGTTCTTATGTGATCGTATGTTACCTGATTCCCTCCATCCGAATGATGAAACTTCCATGCAGCGAGCCGCTGGAGCGCAATATTTTGGAAGCGTGGAATCAGGCTTACCCCAAACGTATTCTGCGGGGCGGCAGTTATGAGCAAATTCTGAGCGGTTTTCCAAAGGGCAGTATTCTGTCCCATTTATTTACCCGCAGGCAATAAGCCAAGCAGATGCCCAAATATCCCGCTATGAGGCATGTATACTTTTGTGAATGGAAGGGATACCCGCTGAAAGATTGAAATTTGTAGATCATGAAAGGGGAGACCGATGAGCAGAAAGGTAAGAATTGCAAGCATATGTATGGCACCGGATTACGAGGAAGAGCCGGAAGCGATTTTACGGGAAGTGGAGAAGGCTGCTGCGGCTGGCGCAGATCTGATTTTAACCCCGGAGATCTGGAGCGGACAGATTGCGGAACCGGAAGACGACGGCTTTCGGGCGCCTGTTTTGGAGCGGGCAGCGGCGATTGCGGTAAAATATCATACCTATGTGGTGGTATGTATGGAACGCTATCTTTCCGAAACGGAGGAGGAACAGATCCGGAAAGCGGATGAGCAGGGAATCTGGCAGAAAGCACAGCGCCTAAAACACAACAGCAGCTTTTTGTTGGACCGTCAGGGCCGCCAGGTTTATATTTACGATAAAATATATCCCTATCCGCCGGAGTTCAAGGATGCCAAAGGAGACGTGTGCAGTATGGCGGAGCTGATGGAGGCTTCTGTTTTGGAAGAGCCCAATGTGCCGGGGACAAAAGTGGGCGTCTATGATTGTGATTTTGGACGTGTGGGTTTTGCGATCTGTTTTGATATGAATTTTCCGGAATTGTGGCGGCAAATGGCGGCGCAGGATGTGGAATTGGTGGCCTGGTCTTCCGCATTTTCCGGCGGGCGCAACGCGGCTTTCCGCGCTGGAACAAACCATTATTACGTGGTGAGCTGCACGAGCGTTGGAAGAGGCGATTGCCGGGTAGCGGATATCAATGGAGATCAATTATTGGTACAGTATCCGAGGGAGGGAGAGGTCGCCAACGTAGCAAAGGTGACGCTAGATCTCGATCGGACGATCTTTCATAAAAATTTTAACGAGGCTGTAATCGAACGAATTGAGAGAGAGTATCCAGGACGGGTGCAGGTGGATCGTTCCCTTTATGCGGAAGAGGAGTGGATAATTCTTTCAACAGAAGACGAAGATATAACGGTTGGGGAACTTTGCGAAGTCTACGGTTTATTGCCCTTACGCCGTTTTAAGACGACGGGAATGGCGGCCTATGTCGACGAATTGCGGGGAATGATACCGTGGAATTGATAAAATGATACGTAAAGTTTACAAAAAGAAATAAAAAGCACAAAAAAACTTGAAAAAGATATGGAAAGGCTCTGGCAAAATGCCAGAGCTTTTTGTATAATGAAGACACGGATGAATGTCAAATCTTGTCCTGCTATAAGAAAATTTTTCCGGAAGTGTCTATTGAAAGATATTTTATCATGAGTTTTTCTGTGAATTATAAAGGATTGGAGGCAGATTAGAGAAGAATGGGAAGACGAAAGAAGAAAGTCTGGACAGTTCGTGAAGAACGGGAGGGTGATTTTCCTGCGATTGAGAGCCTGATCGAGACGATGTTTCAGAATACTTTAAATTTCGGCGGGGCTCAGAAGGATATTTTGTCCAATATGAGATCGGAAGGCCGATTTATTCCGGAACTGTCGCTCTTGGTGGAAGCGGATGGTGCGATAGTCGGCTATTTAATGCTGTCGGAACTGCCGGAATCAAAGACGAAAAATGGAAAAAACAGTCTGTTGCTGTCTCCGGTATGTACACAGGAAGCATATCAGCATCAAGGCATTGCCACCTCGCTGATACAGGCGGCGATAGAAAAAGCGAAGCAATTGCAATATCAGGCAATTTTTCTGATCGGACATCCCGTTTTTTATTCCCGTTTTGATTTTGTGCCAGGAAAACATCTGGGCATTCGAGAATCCAACGGAGCGCCGCAAGATTTTGTGTTGGTGTTGGAACTGGCGCCGGGCGGATTGGAAGAGATTTCCGAGGTTAATTTGTTGATTTGAATAAAAGGATAAAAGCCCTGGACGACGGTTTGAGCAGCGTCCAGGGCTTTTATCCTTTTATTCCTGTAAATTTTTACTTAGCTGCAGCAGTTTAGTCGCGGCTTCCTTTGGCGTTTTGGACTTCATAATCGCGGAGACCACAGCGATCCCGTTCATTTTTGCCCCTTTTAAGATATCCAAATTTTCTTCGTTTAGTCCTCCGATGGCGACGAGAGGGATGGGAACCGCGTCGGCGATCTCATTTAAAGTCTCCACCTTGGTTAAAATCGTGACTACCTTCGTGGTGGTCGGATAGATTGCTCCGACGCCTAAATAGTCCGCGCCTTGGCGATAGGCTTCCAGGGCCTGGGGAACTGTTTTTGCCGTTGCGCCCACGATCTTATCCGGCCCCATCAGCTGCCTGGCATAGGAGACCGGAAGATCCGATTGCCCAACGTGGACGCCGGCTGCGCCGCAGGCTAAGGCTACGTCTACCCGGTCGTCAATGATCAGAGGAATCTGATAGCGGTCAGTAATCTCTTTGACGCGAAACGCAGTTGTTAAATAATCACGTCCACCGGATTTTTCCCGAAGCTGAACCAAGGTGACGCCCCCTTTGCAGGCTTCTTCGATGGTCCACAGGAAGCTTTCTTCCGTATGGTAAGAACTGTCCGTGACGAGATATAAGGTCAGATCAGCGGGATTCATAAACATTCCTCCTTGGAGTATTCGATGATTTTGGCGCGGCGTTGTAAGGTTTCATCTGAGATCACATCCAGCTGATCCATCAGCCGAACATGGAAACTCCCCATTCCTGTTTCCGTATCGGCTTCTTCTCCGCAGATTCCTAAAAATGCAGCGGTAAAAAGGGCCGCGGAAAGCGGCGGAAGAACGGAGAGAAAAGCTCCGGTCAGTACATTTAGCATACAACCGGTTCCTGTCAGGCGGGCCATTTTGGAACAGCCGTTGTCTACCAAAAATACTTCCTTCCCATCCGTGATGAGATCGGTTTTCCCACTCGCCAGGATCACCGAACCTGTTTTTTTTGCCAACTGTTTGGCGGACGCGATTCGAACCAAAAGATTATTTTGGGAGAGCTGATCTTGATCGGAGGCGTCGATACCGGAAGATAAAATATTCTCCCCGCATAGCATACGAATCTCTGCCAGATTTCCTTTGATGATAGAAGGCGCGCACTCCGCAATCCAGCGTTTGGCGTATTCCAGGCGGAGTTTACTGCAGCTGACTCCCACCACGTCGATGATGCGGGGCAGAGACAAGGCGCGCGCCTTATGGCCAGAGAGCAGCATGGACTCCATCCTAGCGTCGGTGATATTTCCGAGATTGACCGCTAGGGCGGAAGCAGAAGCCGTAATTTCCGCAGATTCCCCCGGATGCTCAGCCATAATGGGGCGGGCGCCTACGGCTAAAACCGCGTTGGCGCAGTCATTGATAGAAATCGGGTTGGTGATGCAGTGGATTAAAGGACTGGTATCTTTAAGCTGTCGCCTTGCGTTCAGAAGTTGATTCATTCTTTTTTCTGTCATAGATATTCACTCCCAGGGCAGTCTGAATTTTTCCAAGCATGTGATTTTTGGCCAGCGCTTTTAGGAAAATGAAAGCAATCGTACCGCCGATCAAGGTGCCGCCGATAAAGGACGGTACATAGAACATCCATGTCAGGCCGGTGCGCCCCACCAGATATGTCATAACCGGATAGGAAGCGATCGCTCCAATGATACCGGTTCCTATCACTTCTCCAAAAACGGCAAACAGGATCTTTCCGCCGGAAATGCGGTAGAGAAGGCCGGAAAGAAACGCTCCGAAAACAGCTCCGGTCAGTGCAAGCGGTGGAATTCCCATGAATAACATGCGGATGATACCGATCATCGTAGCACAAAGGAGCGAATACCAGGGCCCCATAAAGACGGAACAGGTGATGTTGATCAGATGGGCCATGGGACACATGCCTTCTACCCGTAGAATCGGGGAGATGACAACGCCGATCGCAATCAGCATCGATAGCATGACCATCCGCAAAACGGCAGAGTTAGACTTCAGGTTCGACATAGTAAAATACCTCGCTTTCTGGATTTCGTAAAAATAACCGGTTTTCCGGGTCGGTCGAAGCTTACTGGCTTCCTCTCACTC
Organism: Hominifimenecus sp. rT4P-3; assembly: GCF_051055405.1. Taxonomy (GTDB): domain Bacteria; phylum Bacillota; class Clostridia; order Lachnospirales; family Lachnospiraceae; genus Pseudolachnospira. Next base: position 1,447,135 of record NZ_CP167068.1, read on the forward strand.
CAGAACATGGATTCCCATCGCATGGTATCGGCAGGCGTCGAACCTGTCGTACATCCCAGGGCGCTCCCCCTCGGACGAACAAAAAAGGAAGGCACAGAGGTGCATTCCTTTCTATCACAAAACATAATATTCGATAGAAACAAATATCCCTCCGGCGGCATTATCCGCATCAGGTCAGGTCGAAGCAAGGCTTCCTCTCAGCATGACGCTCCCTCATTTGTCAATCCCTATTATACGTGCAATAATTTTTTTGTCAAGTTTTTTTATTCTATAAAATTTTTTGTAAAAAGTACAGTCAAAGGTAGAAATAAAATTTACATCTCTTTTTCGTATGTACAAAAGCGATAGCGGAGAGCACCCTCCGTCATTTCCTCTGACCGGGAAATCAGCTTCCAGCCGGTTTGTTCCGAAATCTCAGGAAAAAAACTGTCGGCGTCAGGAACAGAAGCGGAGACTTCTGTCAGATAAGCCCGCTTGCATTCAGGCAAAAACAAACGGTAGATTTCCGCGCCGCCGATGATCATCACGTCTTCTTCCGGAAGGTCTTTGATGGCGAGGAGAACTTCTTCCTTGCTGTGGCAGACCGTAACGCCCTCTTTTTGGTAGGATGGATCTCTGGTCAGAACCAGATTCGTCCGTTTGGGAAGCGGTTTTCCGCCGGGGAAGGATTCCAGTGTTTTTCTCCCCATCACAACGGTCTTACCTAAGGTATGGCTGCGAAAATGCTTCATGTCTTCCGGCAGGGAGAAGAGAAGCTTGTTTTTTTTTCCGATCGCCCAGTTGGAGGCGACAACGACAATACAGTTCATAAGAGTTCTCCTTTTGTTAAATGGCCACAGGAATTTTAGTTGTAAAAGGATGGAACGCGTAATCGCTGACCGTAACGTCCTCTACTGTAAATTGATAAAAATCCTGGATATCGGGATTGATCTCCACTTTCGGTGCAGGGAAAGGAGAATTTTGAATCATTTCCTCCACCATTGGTACATGACGATCATAAATATGAGCGTCTGCCACCACATGAACCAGCTCGCCTGGTTCAAATCCGCTGACTTGCGCGATCATCATGGTCAAAAGAGCATACTGACAGACATTCCAGTTATTGGCAGTCAGCATGTCCTGAGAACGCTGATTTAAAATGGCGTTTAACTTATGCCCGGATACATTGAACGTCATGCTGTAAGCGCAGGGGTACAGCCCCATCTCATGAAGATCCTGGTGATTGTAAATATTTGTCATGATTCGGCGGCTGGTCGGATTGTGTTTTAAATCGTACAGTACCCGGTCTACCTGATCAAACATGCCTTCTTTATATTGATGCTTGACGCCGAGCTGATAGCCGTAGGCCTTGCCGATGGAGCCGGTTTCATCAGCCCAGGAATCCCAAATATGGCTGCCTAGCTGATGGATGTTGTTGGACTTTTTCTGCCAGATCCACAAAAGCTCGTCCAACGCGGATTTCCAAGCGGTTCTTCGCAGTGTCATCATTGGAAATTCTTTGGATAGGTCATAGCGGTTTACCATCCCGAATTTTTTGATCGTGTGGGCTGGCGCGCCGTCGTCCCAGCGGGGACGTACCTCATAATCCGTATCCCAGACGCCGTTGGTTAAAATATCCCGGCAGTTTTCTATAAAAAGCTGGTCTGCGTAGCTCATATCTCCTCCTGACTGCCCGCTATAGGGCAAATATGTTGCCTTCCATTCTCTTCGATTGCTAAAGATACTTTCAGTATACCAGAGATAACTCTTATTGACAAGGCGACAGTTTTGTATCGTTCGTACGGTGTGTATGGAAAAAATAATATATAAATATTTCGCCATATAGAAAGAAAAAAGAATGGAAAAAGTGCGAAAAAAACATCAAAAAAAACACGAAAAATAGCGGCTCTTGGGGGGAAAAGCCACTTGACATGGGACGAGTTTAGAAGCATAATAAATAGCAAATACTAATCGCCCGCCGAAAGGGCATGGAGGATAAGGATATGTTAGATATCAGAGTAGAAAAAACGACAAATCCGAAAATGAAACCGGCTGAAGATGATCCGTTGACCTTTGGCACGATTTTTACGGATCATATGTTTGTGATGGATTACGAGGAGGGAAAAGGCTGGCACGACGCCAGAATCGTTCCTTTTCAGGATTTGAAGCTGAGCCCGGCGGCCATGGTATTTCACTATGGACAGGAAATGTTTGAGGGCCTGAAAGCATACCGTTCCAAGGACGGACGGGTTTTGCTGTTTCGCCCGGATAAAAACATCGAGCGTGGCAATAACAGCAACGATCGTCTCTGCATTCCGAGAATTGATCCGGATGATTTCCTGGATGCTCTGAAAGCAGTGGTAAAGATCGATGCGGATTGGATTCCCACCAGACCGGGAACCTCTCTTTATATTCGTCCGTTTGTCATTGCGACGGATCCGTTTTTGGGAGTTCGTCCTTCTCATACCTATCAGTTTATCATCATCATGTCCCCGTCGGGCCCGTACTATCCGGAAGGCCTGGATCCGGTTAAAATCTGGATTGAGGACGAGTATGTTCGTGCTGTCCGCGGCGGAATCGGTTATGCAAAGACCGGCGGAAACTACTGCGCCAGCCTGAAATCTCAGGTGAAGGCCCATGACGCGGGATATTCGCAAGTACTGTGGCTGGACGGCGTGGAGAGAAAGTACATCGAGGAAGTCGGCGCCATGAATATCTTCTTTAAGATCAATGGAACCGTGGTTACACCGATGTTAAACGGCAGCATTCTGCCTGGCGTTACCAGAGATTCCGTGCTGGCGCTTTGCAAGCTTTGGGGCATGCCGGCGGAAGAGCGTAAGATCTCTGTCGACGAGCTGGAGGAGGCGGCCAGAAGCGGCGCATTGGAAGAGGTATTTGGCAGCGGTACGGCAGCGGTCATCTCTCCGGTAAACGAGCTTCGTTTTGGCGATGATGTGATGAAGATCGGCGACGGCAATATTGGACCGGTCAGCCAGAAGCTTTACGATACGATTACCGGTATTCAGCTGGGCGAGATCGAGGGACCTGCCGGTTGGAGCGTAGAGGTATAAATAAGAATTTTACTCTGCGGTCAGGGGAGAAAATTTGCGTGATAAATAATAAGATACAAGCTGGTAAACGTGGTTTGCACCACGTTGTGTTTGGACGAACGGCGGTTGTGCTCCTTCTCCTGCTTTTGCAGGCGGGGAGCCTGTTCGTCCTATTTAGCTGGCTGTCTGAATACACCGTCTTTATCTACTCAGCGTCGGTGATTCTCAGTGTAGTATTGGTGATTCATATCATTAATCGGGACATCAGTTCTTCTTTTAAGATTGCGTGGTTGATGCCGGTGCTTGCAGTACCGGTAATGGGCAGTTTATTCTATGTCTTTTTGAAAAGCCAGATTGGTTCTCGTGTGATCAATCGAAAACTTCGGGGAATGATTCAGGAGACGGCGCCTTATCTGAAACAGGACCCGGCAGTGGCGGATACGCTGCGGAAAGAGAATGAGGACATTGCAAATCTGGCGCGTTATATTGATTTGTATGGAGGATACCCGGCTTATCAAAATACGGACGTTACGTATTTTCCCTTAGGAGAGGATAAGTTTAATGAAATGCTCCGGCAGCTGGAAGCCGCCCGCAAATTCATTTTTTTGGAGTATTTTATCGTAGAAGAGGGGATCATGTGGGACAGCGTGCTGGCGATTCTGAAAAGAAAGGCCAAGCAGGGCGTGGAAATTCGTTTCATGTATGATGGGATGAATTCGTTGGTCCGTCTGCCATACGATTACCCAAAAGAGATGGTAGCCGCTGGCATCCAGTGCAAGATGTTTGCTCCGGTGCGTCCCGTTCTATCCACTTCACAGAACAACCGAGATCACCGGAAGATTTTGGTCATCGACGGACATACCGCTTTTACCGGCGGGATAAACCTGGCGGATGAGTATATCAATCAAAAAGTCCGGTTTGGTCACTGGAAAGATACGGCGGTTATGATAAAAGGGGATGCGGTAAAAAGTTTTACCATGATGTTTCTGCAAATGTGGAACATCAGTGGTCTTGCGCCGGAATCCTACACTCGTTACCTGCGGTCAGAATGGAATTTTAAGCGTTCGCCAAAAGGTTATGTGATTCCCTATGGGGACAGCCCTCTTGATAATGAACGGGTTGGAGAACTGATTTATCTGGATATTATTCAGCATGCAAAACGTTACCTGCATATCTGTACGCCCTATTTGATTTTGGATGATGAGACGGATACCTCTCTTCGATATGCGGCAAAACGGGGAGTGGATGTGAAGATAATTCTTCCTCATATCCCGGATAAGCAGTATGCTTATTTGGTGGCCAGGACCCATTTCCCTGGGCTGATTCGAGCAGGCGTAAAGATTTATGAGTATATGCCAGGCTTTATTCATGCAAAATCCTTTGTAGCGGACGACGATCAATGTACAGTTGGAACGATCAATTTGGATTTTCGAAGTTTGTATCTTCATTTTGAATGTGGAGTTTTCATTTATGATAATCCAGTGGTGGCTGATGTGGAAGCGGATTTTCAGGCCACACTGAAAAATTGCAGGCGGATTACTTTGGCAGATTGCAGGGAGTATCCGATTATGAAAAAACTGGCGGGGAAGGCGTTGCGCCTGGTTGCCCCTCTGTTATAGAATACAAAAAGAATGCGAAAAACACCTAGGCAGCGGGCGGGGCCCGAAGCAACAAAGGCATTTGCGGAGAGCAGCGCAGTTTTCGCATTCTTTTTATTTTGCAGAAAATTGCGAAGCAGAATCTTACGAAGGGAGATTCTTTACTATTTTCCCAAAAGACACATCGGAGAAGACGGCGGCGCCGTAAGTAAAATCAGGAGGTACGGAGTGTGAAAGAGGGAAAATTGGTGGTAAACGCCAAGTATCGGAGAACCCAGATGCTGCTTCGGGGGATGGATTTAGCGGCAGAAGTTTTGATGCTGTGCGGCATTCTTTTGGGGGGCAAAGCAGCAGCTTTTGCAGAGCGGCTGGAGGTACGCCTAGCATGGCAGACGTTACTTGGCGCAGCGGGATGCGCGCTGTTTAGTCTGATTTTGGGAAAAGTTTCCGAAATGATTGGGGAAACCATGTGCTCCCAGGTGGAAGATGAACTTCAAAATGCCGCTTATCGTCAGATTTTGGAGGGGGATTGGAGGACGGTCAGCCAGATTCGGCGGGGAGATGCAGAACAGCGGATTCAGAGGGACGCTGGGATTACGGCCAATGCAGTGACAGAGATGCGCCGTAGAATTTGGAAAGCCGTGGCTGGCTTTTGCGGCATGCCAGTTTTGCTGATGCTTTATGATCCGGCTGTGGCCGGAATTCTTAGCGGGCTGATTTTCGTGTCCGCCGGAATTTTTTGGTTTTTATATCGGAAAAATTTTAAAGCCATTGGAAGATGGAAAGAGATGGAAAGCCAGGCAGCTGCTTTTTACCGGGACTCCGTGGACAAATTGTCCGTGATTCAGAGTTACCAAGCCGGCGGCGTATTTGAACGGCAGCAGTCGGAGCTGATGCGCCGGCAGAAACGGTATTGGAAAAAGGCGAAACGATACCGGGATGGAATGGAAGGAGGACTATTCATTCTGGGCTTTGTGGTATCAGCCGCATTTTTAGCGAGAGCGGGAGAATGGATGCGCGGCGGAACGGCGGAGAATGCCGTTGTTTATCTGCTGCTGATTGGCTTTTTGACTGGAAATTTGGTTCCTTTAAAAGGTTTGCTCGGCAGGAAAGCGGAAAGTATGGTATCAGCCGGGAGACTGGCCGAGATGCTGGAACTTCCGGAGGAGGGCCGATTAGACGAAGAGTGGGTAGAACTTTTGGAAATGCGGCAAAAAGAAGGGTTTGCCGTGCGATTTCGCCAGGTGGATTTTGGCTATCGCAAGGAAAAGATGGTTTTGGAGCAGGCAACCTTAGAGGCTTTGCCGGAAGAGTGGGTTGGTATCGGCGGATTTTCCGGAGCGGGCAAGACCACAGCGGTACGCCTGTTGCTAGGGCAGGTGTTTCCGGATGCTGGGGAAGTGGAATTGATTCACCGGCAAGGTCTTACTTGCCTGGTTTCAGCGGCTTCCAGGGAATTTTTTGCCTGGGTACCCCAGGACGGTTCTTTGTTCCCTGGAACCATTGCGGCAAATTTACGTTTGGGAAGGCCGGAAGCAAAAGAGGAAGAAATGTGGCAGGCATTGGGAATCGTATGCTTGGATTCCTTTGTGCGCCGTCAACCAGAGGGGCTCGATACCATGTTGGGCGGCCAGGGGCTTTGCCTTTCCGCCGGTCAGGCGCAGCAGTTGGCCATCGCCAGAGCCGTATTAAAAGACGCTCCGATCTGTGTGCTGGACGAGCCGACGTCTGCTATGGATGCAGAAACAGAAGAGAACGTTTTATCTAATCTGTATCAGGTATGGAGAGAAAAGACTTGCATTTTAACCTCCCACGATTCTCAGGTTTTGGCTTGGTGTGATCGGAATTATTGGATTGCCGGAGGGGAAATTCGTCCGGTACAGCCGGTATTGGAGGAAACTGCCGCCGCCGATTTGTGGGAAGATGTGACGGGAAAAGCGGCGGAGCTCCCGGAAGTGTTTCGAAAAGAGGACAAGGTGGAACGTCAATCACTGGAAGCCTGATGCTTTCGATTGATAATTTTGAAAAACGTGTCCGTAATAAAAATGGCAATGGCAATCATGGCCGCCGTCTGAAGGGTATAGAGGAAATAATAGCTGGCGGCGGCGCTTTGCTCTTGCAGGATGGAGTAAACGATTCGGTACATCCCGACGCCTGGAACCAAAGGAAGAATACCAGGAACCAGAAAAATCGTGACGGGCGCTTTAAAAAAGCGAGCGAATAGATGGGAAACAACGGCCACTAATAGAGCAGGCAGAAACATAGAGAACATTTCATCAAAGCCAGTTCCCAGTAGTATTTGATAGACGCACCAGCCAACCATTCCAGTAAATCCAGAGTATATCAAAAAGCGTTTTGGAACGCAGAAGATAAGTCCCAGCGTAATAACGGCTCCCAGGGAACCAAAAGCGTGTAGCAACATGATAGAAAACCTCCTTTTAAACCAGAGCCTGAAGCAGCAGGCGGCAGCATTCCATTCCAACACCGATTCCTAAAGCCAGAGAAGCCGCGATGACGAAGGCTTCGATGATGCGGGCGGCGCCTGACATATAGTCTCCTTCCAGCGTATCGCGGATCCCGTTTGTCATGGCAAGACCGGGAAGAAGCGCCATGATAGAACCGGCGATAGCAGGTTCGGCCAAAAGCTCAGGGAGGATCAACGTTTGAATCGCAATACAGGTAAACGCCATAAAAAAGGAGGCGAACATATTGAATACAAAGTCGTTTAGGTGAAGCCGCCGGTTTAAGATGCGACTGATCATAAAGTAGAGGCCATTGAACGCGGATACAAAACATTCCGCAGGACCGCCTCCCAGTATTAACGTAAAAAACGCTGCCGTTAAAACCATGCAGAGGTAAGTTAACCATTCCGGATAGCGGACTGGGGTCAGATTTTTTAATTGCTGAAATGTTTCTGAAAGATCCAACTCGCCTTGACAAAATTGGCGGGAGATGGTATTGACCTGATCAATGACACCTAAATTTGTACTTTTACTGGAAACACGGCGGTTTAAACTGATCGTACCCGCTTTGGAACTTTCCAGGGTAATCATAATACCGGTGGTAACGACAAATGCTTCGCAGTGTTCAAAGCCAGAGGTGCGAAGAATCCGGCGGATGGTATCTTCTACGCGGAATGTCTCCGCCCCTGCTTTTAACATGATTTCACCGGCTAAAACGGCGGTATCCGCTAAAACGCGATATTTTTCTTCCATTTTGGGGTTCTCCAAAGATAACAAAATTTTATCTAAAAGAAATAACTAGGCGCTTTCTCTTTTTTCTTAACCGAGTGTAGCATAGGGAAACCTAGATTTCAAGGTGCGTGGAAAAAAAGAGCTAGATTTGTCAGATCGGAATTCTATCGGACAAATCTAGCTCTTAGAGTAAGTTAGTTGCTGGAAATAAAAGTACTGTAGCCCTTGCCACGCAAAACCTGTTCCATGCGGATGGCGTTTTCCAGATTGCGGAAGGCGCCGACCTGGACCTTGTAGAGGCCGTCCCGCAATACTGTGAATGCCGGAAAACCTTCGGAAATCAGTTTATCCCTCAGACGGTCTGCATTGCTGCGGCTGGCAAAGGCGCCGGCCTGAACACGGTAGAAAATATCGCTTGGCGGATCATTTTCATTTAGCGTTTCAGTGATCCCATCGGCAATCGCCCCAGCAATTTCTTCTAATTTTTCATCGAATAAGGCATTGTCTTTCTCATTGTTGATAAAGCCAGCCTCGATTAAAACGGCAGGCATTTCCGTTCGGCGTAATACCACCAGACCGGGGCGCTCAATGACGCCGCGGTTGCCAAATCCAAGTTTTGCCAGCTCCGCGTTGATATTTCTGCCTAGTTCTCCCGGAAGGCCGGTGTCTTTGTAAACCAAGGTTTCCACACCGGTGGAGGTATTTGGCTGCTCCACGGAATTTCGGTGGATGGAGACGAACAAATCACCCCCGGAATTGTTGCCAATGACCGCCTTCTCATAGGGCGTATTGTAGACATCGGAGGTACGGGTATAGACGACGTTATACCCGGCTCTTTTTAAAATATCGCCAAGCGCCAGCGCGAGCCGAAGCGTATCATCGGATTCCTTCCTGCCCTGATAGACCGCTCCCGGATCCCGGCCGCCATGACCGGCATCGATAATAATAGTTTCTGCCACGGAAAAACTCCTATATCTGTTTTCTATCAGCATATGCGGTATAGATTGCCTCGGTGAATGCTTTGATCAAAGGAACGGTGTCTGAAAGAAGATAAGACAGAGCGCCTTTGGAGGCAAGGAGACAATGATACGATCGGGAAAGATTCTTTGGATTTGGGGATTGCTCTTACGGCTGACCTTCGCTATAATGACTAGAGTAGAAAATTTTTCGCTGGCATTTGCGGAGAAGCCGCAATCACCAAAAATGAAGAGAAATTTTGAGGGAATTATGAAAAGACAAATATGGAGAGTATGTAGTGTCCTTTTAGCTATTCTTTTGGTCTTTGGACCGGCTCCGGAACTTTTTGCAGCGGGCGGGCGGACAGACCGGGTTACGGTGGACTACCGAAGTATCAGCGGATGGCCGGCGGGGCCGGAGATCAACTCAGAAGCCGCCTGCCTGATTGATTTACAGACCGGCGCTGTGCTCTATGAAAAAAATGCGGATGAAGTGTTATACCCGGCCAGTATTACGAAAGTTTTGACCGCATTGCTAATCGTAGAAAACTGCGATTTAAACGGGATGGTAACGTTTTCCCATAATTCGGTAACGGATTTGGATTCCGATGGAATCAGTGGGCTGATGGCGGAGGGAGATCAGCTTTCGGTCAAAGACTGCCTTTATGTGCTGATGTTAAAGTCTTCCAACGAAACGGCTTATGCTCTTGCGGAATACATGTCCGGTTCTGTGGAGGCTTTTGCCGAAGAGATGAACCGGAAGGCGAAAGAATTGGGAGCGACGCATTCCAATTTTGCCAACCCTCACGGGCTTTTTCATGAAAATCACTACACGACGGCAGAAGATATGGCTCGTATTTTTTGGGGAGCAATACAGAACGACCTATTTTTAGAGATCGATTCCACACCACGCTATACGGCCGCTGCTACGACGCCTTGGCCCAATGGATTTACGGTGGATATGCGCCATCAAATGTTGGTGCCTGGTTCGGAATATTATGATGCGGATGTGGTAGCCGGAAAGACAGGATATATTCAGAAGGCTCAGAATACGTTGGTTACGTATGGGGTTCGGGGAGAGCGTGAATTGGTGTGCGTCACGTTGAAAGCTGAAAGCAGAGCCCAATCTTTTGAGGATACGAAAAAATTATTGGATTATGGCTTTGATCAGTTTTCTGTCTACGATGCCGCAGCCCAAGCGGACATGGCAGCGCTTCAAGCGGAGGCGTCGAAATCTTTAAATAATGTGGAAAGCCTTACGCTTGATGAAAATGGATTTCTGCTGCTGCCGAAAGAGGCGGATTATTCCAACGTAGATGTGGCATTGACCATGGGAGAACCGGAGACCAATGATTCTTGCTCCGGACAGCTGGTCTATTCGTATCAGGGACAAAAAATCGGCGAGATTCCAATAACGGCCAAAATGAAATCTGCTCCTAAACCTTCCGATGGAAATTTGCCGGAGACAACTCTGGCAGCGCCTTCTACGTTTGAGACGTCAAAGGAAAGCACAGATAATGCTGGATTTTTTTCAGGATGGAGCGCTTGGCAGATCACGGCGGCTTGTCTTTTGTGCGCCCTTGCTTTGGTGGTTCTTTTCCTGGTAATTTTCCAGTGGGCAATTCATCGGCGGAGAAAGAAACTGCGAGAACAGAGAAGGAGAAATAGACAACGGTATCAATAAAAAGGTAATCTGGTAGGATACTCCGTATTGAATAAAAAACCCTCTTTTCAAAGGTGGAAATATATGCTATCATATATAGTAATAAAAACTGCATGTTTTCCAGGAGGGTTATTGTGAAGTATAAGATTGTTGTGGACAGTTGTAGCGATTTGACGGAGGAAGTAAAGGAAGAGGGCTATTTTCGCACCGTTCCTTTGACGCTTCAAGTGGGCGGAAAAAGTTTCATTGACGATGAATCTTTTCAACAAAAAGAATATATTCGTCTGGTGAAAGAGAGTTCGGAGTGTGCAAAGACGGCGTGTCCGTCCCCGGAAGCATTTTTCCGCGCCTACGAGGAGAACGACGCGGAGATGGTATTTGTCGTTACCTTGTCCCAGCAATTAAGCGGTACGTATAACAGCGCAATATTAGGAAAAAAGATGTATGAGGAAGAGTATCCTGGGAAGAAAAACATTCATGTGGTAGATTCGGAATCGGCATGCTGTGGGGAAACCCTGATTGGATTTAAGATTCAAGAGCTGGCGGAAGCTGGCCTTGATTTTGAGGAGATTGTGAAACGGGTGGAGGCTTATCGGGACGAGCTTAAGACGTATTTTGTTCTGGAAGATCTGGATACTCTGCGGAAAAATGGCCGTTTGACCGGTTTGGCGGCGATACTGGCCACTGCTCTCCACATTAAACCGGTGATGTCCGCCAGAAAGGGCGTTATCATCAAGCTGGATCAGAGCCGCGGGATTCAGAGGGCTTTGAAAAAGATGGTAGATATCGTCGTGGAAAACTGCAAAAATTCTGAGGAAAAGATTTTGGGGATTACCCATGTGAATTGCCCGGAGCGGGCTGTGGCAGTGAAAGAGATGCTGTGCAGCCGTCTATCTTTTAAGAAGGTATATGTGGTGAACGCCGCCGGGGTCAGTACCACTTACGCCAACGATGGAGGAATTGTCGTAACGGTTTGATGTGAGAGAAAATCGTAAATCATGAATAAAATGGGCAAGCCCTTTACGAGCGAAGGGTTTGCCCATTTTGTGTTACATACGTTTTTACGAAGGAAATAACTTGCTTTGTTACAAACGCTTGGCGTTTTCTATTAGAAGATTGGTCACCTGTTCGTTTAAAAGGATCATTTTCAGATAGCCCTCTCCATAAAATTCCTCATAGGAACGGTAATCTGCGGTGCCCATGTTTTCCGTGAAGTAAAGGATGAGGTCTTCCTCGGTCACTCCCAGGGAGGCGTCCTCGGCAATGGCCTGTACAATCATTCGGCGCTTGGCGGAATTATTTAAATCCTCGGCGGACTTTTCCACCAGCTCGTCCACGGATGCCACGCCCATCATCGTCGTTAAAAAGGTATTTAAATCCACACCATACATGGCGGCATTGCTGGTATAGTACTGAATCATCTGGCCCTTTTCATATTCCAATACGGCTTCCGGTACCTCGGAGATAGTAGAATTCTCCATCAGGTAGTTCCAGATAAATTCCGACTCCGCGGATTTTTGCAGGTCGGAGCGAATCCCTTCTTTCATCTCATCCGCCGTATTCCAACCGTATTGAGCCTGGAAATTTTCTTTTACAAAATCGTCGGTCAGCTCCGGTGTGATCATTTCCCCTTCAATATAGTTGATAGTGGTAACGAAAACAGCGTCTTTGCCATTGAGCTCTTCTTTTCCGTAATTCTCCGGGAAGGTGACTTCCACCTGAATGGTCTCGCCGGGTTTGTGGCCGATTAACTGCTCCAGAAAATCGTCGATGTAGTTGGTCACACCAATCGTTACGCTTGTCCCGGCTCCCCTTGTGGTGCCGCCTTCAAATTCTACACCGTCGATGCTGCCCACATAATCGATGTTGACAGTATCGCCGTCAACGACTGCGCGGTCGGTTACTTGTTCCGCCTTTGCATAAGCGCTGAGCTGCGTATCAATGGAGGTCTGAATTTTTTCCTCCGTGATCGTGTGCACGTCGGCAGGAATCTCGATTCCCTGATAAGAGGGAAGCGTAACGTAATCCAGCGCTCTCAAATTTTCAAAAAAGCCGTCTTCGGTCAAACCCTCGCTATATTGATAAGCAGCTGTGGTTTCCGCTGCGGCGGAAGTGCTTTCCGTACTGGCGGCTGAGCTGGTTTCCGCTGCCGTTGTTTCCACAGAAGAGGTGGCTTCCGGCGTTTCCGTAGGGGTTGTCTGTTTTGTACAGCTAGTAAGAAGCGCTGCCGTCATAGAAGCCGCTAAGAAGAGACAGCTCCACTTTTTTCCTTTTTTCATCATATCGATTCCTTTCCATTCCAATCGCCGGGATAAAATCATGGCGAAGACTGTTTTTTATTATACACGATTTTTGACGAGAGTGTATGAAACTTTTATGAATTGTGAAAGGTTTTGAAGATTTAAAACCGTAAAGTTATAAAATCTTTACGAAATTAAAAAGAAATTTAGAGCGGAAACACAAATTGTTAAAATGTGGAGGCTAGAATAAGACAAAAGAAGGCGTATTTTATTAGAGTTCAGGGAAAAGACGCCTCGTAGGGGAATAGAGAAAAGAGGAAGGAATACGAACACATGGGTAAGATTATTGGAATTGATCTGGGGACGACCAATAGCTGCGTTGCGGTTATGGAGGGTGGAAAGCCGGTGGTAATCCCGAATGCGGAAGGGGCCAGAACCACGCCGTCTGTGGTTGCCTTTTTAAAGGATGGAGAGCGAATCGTTGGAGATCCGGCAAAGAGGCAGGCGGTGACCAACAGCGAGAAAACCATTTCCTCGATCAAACGCCAGATGGGCAGTCAGAAAAAGCGCCCGATTGACGGTAAGAAATATTCGCCGGAGGAAATTTCAGCGATGATTCTTCAGAAGTTGAAGAAGGATGCGGAGGATTATTTGGGGGAGGCCGTTACGGAGGCGGTTATCACGGTACCGGCTTATTTTAGCGACGGACAGAGAAAGGCCACCAGAGACGCTGGAAAGATAGCGGGGTTGGAAGTAAAGCGTATTATCAATGAACCTACGGCGGCGGCCTTGGCCTATGGGCTGGATAATGAACAGGCTCAAAAGATTTTGGTATATGATCTGGGCGGCGGAACCTTTGACGTTTCGATTATTGAGATCAGCGAAGGCCTAATTGAAGTGCTGGCGACCTCCGGAGACAATCAGCTGGGCGGAGACGATTTTGACCAGAGAGTCGCGGACTATCTGCTTCGGGAATTTAAAAAGCAGGAAGGGATCGATCTGTCCAAAGATAAAATGGCGTTAAAGCGAATTCAGGAGGCAGCGGAAGAGGCAAAGAAGGCCTTATCCACTTCCACGGAGACGAACGTCAACTTGCCCTTTATTACCATGGGAAAGGATGGCCCCAGGCATCTGGACATGTCCTTGACACGGGCAAAGTTTAATGAATTGACCTTTGATCTGGTGGAACGGACGGCAGAGCCTGTGAAAAACGCCATAAGGGATGCGGGAATCACCGAGCAGAATCTGGGGCGCGTGCTTTTAGTGGGCGGCTCCACCCGAATTCCGGCAGTGCAGGATAAAGTCCGCGCGTTGACGGGAAAGGAACCCAGCCGGAATCTGAATCCGGACGAAGCCGTGGCTCTTGGCGCGGCGATTCAGGGCGGAAAGCTGGCGGGAGACGCGGGACTAAATGAAATTCTTTTGATGGATGTCACGCCGTTATCCCTGTCCATCGAGACGGTTGGAGGAGTGGCGACCCGTTTGATCGAGAGAAATTCCACGATTCCGACGAGAAAAAGCCAGATTTTTTCTACGGCGGCCAACTTTCAGCGTTCGGTGGAAATTCATGTACTCCAGGGAGAGCGTCAATTTGCCCGTGATAACAAGAGCCTAGGCAAATTCCGGTTAAATGGGATTCGCCGCGCCATGGCAGGCGTGCCGCAGATTGAAGTTACCTTTGATATCGATGTGGATGGAATCGTCCATGTATCCGCAAAAGATTTGGGGACCGGGAAGGAACAGAGTATTACGATTACCTCCGGATCAAATTTGTCGGACGATGAAATTGAGCGGGCAGTACAAAATGCTGCCCAATATGCCGCGGAGGATTCCAGCCGAAAAGAGCGTCTGGATATAAAGAATGAGGCGGAACGGTTGATTTTCCAGGTGGATCAAGGGCTTCGCAAGGAAAAGAAGACGCTGGATAAAAACGTAAAGAACCAAATCAAAACGGATATGGCGGCTTTGCAGCGTTTGCTGCGGAAAGCAAAACCGGAGAAGATGACGGATGGGGATTACGAGGCGATTCGTTTGGCGATGGATGCGCTGAAAAACTCAGCGGCGGAGCTTTTGACCGGGGAAGAATAAAGAGGGTTGCAATCTCTGCGTTCTTTCGGTATACTGATAACAGAATGAGGAACAGGTGGAGGGTCGGCAAATCGCCGGCCCTTTTTATCAATGAGGTTCCTTTGTCAAAAGATCGTGGTGAGAAGAAGTATAGGAATTGTTTGTTTTGACACAGAAACCTTTATTATAAAAAATTGTTATCGAGAGAGGATAGGTCATGCCGCTTCAACTGCTTCTTGGGGCTTCCGGAACCGGAAAAACGACAATTTTATATGAAAAACTGATTGCCTCTGCCACGGTCCATCCGGATTTGCGCCATATTGCGCTGGTTCCAGAACAGTTTACTATGGAGACGCAGCGAAGGCTGGTTTCTATGCACCCCAACCATGCAATTTTAAATATTGATATATTAAGCTTTGAACGTCTGGCTTACCGGGTATTTGAGGAGCAGAATCTGGAAGAGCTGCAAATCCTGGATGATATCGGCAAAAATATGCTTTTGCGTCGGGTGGCTGGGAAGAAGAAAAAGGAGCTTACGGTTTTTCAAAAGAATCTTGGCAGGGCGGGATTTATCAGCCGCATGAAGTCCATGCTTTCGGAACTTTACCAATACGGCGTTGGCGAGGACGAATTGCGGGCGATGGCGGAACAAGTAAAAGACCAGCCCCTTCTGTCGCAAAAGCTGGCGGACATTTTGGTGTTTTATCAGGCCTTTTCCGAGGAGATGGGGCGAGGGACCATTCCGGCGGAGGAGCTTTTGTTGATTTTGGCAAAAACTCTGCCCAACTCGGAATTCCTAAAGGGCGCGGTGGTTGCCATGGATGGATTTACCGGCTTTACACCGGTGCAGTATCGAATTCTTCGAGAGATGTTTTGTCAATGCCGTCTGGTAACCATTGCCATGACGCTTCCGGAAGGGATACCCTTGGAACCGGTGGAAGATTTTGAACTTTTTTCTGTCAGCAAAAAGAGCGTGCGAAAATTAAAGGAGACTGCCGGCACGGTCAAAGACTCCGTGGAAATCTTTTACGCGCCATGCCCTTCCTCCGGACCGGTGCGGCTGGCGGGCCAGAGTGACCTCGTTCATCTGGAGAGATATCTATTTCGATACGGAGCGGACGCTTCAAAAGCAGGGAGGCCTCAGGGAATTTCGATTCATCTGGCAAAGAATCCTGCTCATGAGTCGGAATTGGCAGCGGCCAAGATCCGGCAGCTGGTGCAGACAGAAGGGCTGCGCTACCGGGAGATTGCCGTGGTGACGGGTGATCTTGCCGGGTACCGTCCTTATCTAGTGAAGTCTTTGGAGCAAGCGGAGATCCCTTATTTCATGGATGTAAAAAAAGGGCTGATAGGGAATCCTTTGGTGGAATTGGTTCGGAACGCACTGGAAGCGGTAGAGAAGAATTTTCCCTATGAGGCGGTCTTTGGCTGCTTGCGGACCGGTCTTGGCCCTTTGACCAGGGAAGAGACGGACCTTTTGGATAATTATGTACATGCAACGGGTAAAAGAGGGGCTTCCGCCTGGAAAAAGGAGTGGAAGGAGCCCTGCCGCGGTCATGAGTTTCTGGATTTTGAAGAGATCAATCGCCTGCGGGAGATGGCCGTGAAGCCGCTGTTTCAATTAAAGGAGCAGATGAAAGGAACCGTTCGGGAGGCTGTGGAAGGAATTCGGCTTTTTCTTTGTGAGTTGGAAGCGAAGGAAAAGATGGATGTTCTGGCGGAAGGGTTTGAGGAATGCGGCGATTACCGGAAGGCGGAAGAATATGAGCGGGCGATGGAATGTCTGGAAGAACTTCTGGAAAAGATGGAGCGACTGTTGGGAGACGAGCATCTGCCTTTTTCCGAGTTTTGCGATGTCTTGGATGCTGGGTTTGCGGAGGTAAAGCTGGGGTCGATTCCTTCTTGCCTGGATCAGGTGCAGGTTGGCGACATCGAACGGAGCCGTTTGACGGACATCAAGGCGCTGCTGTTTCTGGGGATGAACGATGGGATTGTGCCTGCCCCCGGCGGAAGCGGCGGGATTTTGTCAGATGAGGAACGGGAATGTTTGGAACCGGTGACAGAGGCTTTGGCGCCGACAGCAAAAAAGAAAGCCTTTATGGAGCGTTTTTATCTCTATAGTCTGCTGACAAAGCCTTCTCGTTTTCTGTGGCTGTCCGCCAGCAAACTTTCCGGAAATGGGGAAGCCAGGCAGCTTTCCTCTGTGGTCTCACAGCTGTGCCGGATTTTTCCGGATTTACCGGTAGAAGACGAGGAGGAAACGCAAAAGATTTACAGCAAAAATAGCGCCAGAGAAGTGCTGGCCGCTGGAGCCGGGCACCTTCGTGAGGGCGAGCCGGAGGAATGGTGGCTGGAGCTTTACCAGCTTTTAAAAGATTGCGGCGGGGAGGAAGAGCGGTTAGAGCAGGTGTTAAATGGCTGCTTTTTCCATTATCAGGATGGAAAGTTAAGTCGGGCGGCAGCCAGGGCCGTTTATGGAGATGTATTGTCTGGAAGCGTGACCAGGCTGGAACGTTATGCCGCCTGTGCATACGCGCAGTTTTTAACCTATGGCCTGCGCCTTTTCGAGCGGGCGGAGTATGAGTTTGGCGGCATGGACAGGGGAAGTTTTTTCCATAAGGCTTTGGAAACGTTTTTCCGCTGTCTGAAGGAAGAAGAGCTTTCTCCCGCAGACGTGACGGAGGAAAAAAGAAAAGAGCTGACAGATCGCTGTATGGAAGGCGCGTTGGCCTCTGTGAGCAGCGGGATTCTGAATTCCTCTGCAAAGAACGCTTACTATGTCGAGCGATGGAGAAGGATGATCGATCGAACCATATGGGCGCTTTGCGAGCAATGGAAGGAGGGAGACTTCCGGCCGGAAGCGGCGGAGCTTGCCTTTGACGGCCGTCAGGCGTCTGTGATGAATTGGGATTTGGGGAATGATTCCCAAATGTATTTAAGAGGTTTGGTGGACCGGCTGGATATCTGTGAGGATGGGGACAAGCGTTATGTGAAAGTGGTAGACTATAAAACAGGTGGAACCACGCTGGATTTGAATGGAATCTACCATGGCCTTCAAATGCAGCTGGCGGTATATTTGGACGCGGTGCTTGAGATGGAGCAGCGGAAACACCCGGAGAAGATGATTGTTCCGGCGGGGGTATATTATTATCACCTGGAAGATCCGGTGGTAGACGGCAACGGGTCTTCCTCCGAGGAAGAGCTGGATGCCTGCAGAAAAAAGGCTCTGCAGCTTCGAGGATTGACCAATGAGGCGGAGGAAGCCGCCGCTCACATGGAGGCTGTTTTGGGCGAGAAGATCAGCGAAGAACAGTTTGGTTTTCTTCGCCGGTTCGTCCGCCGAAAGGTTCAGGCATTTGGCGCGTCGATTTTAGACGGAGATATTGCGGTATCCCCCTATCAAAGGAAAAAAGAATCGGCCTGTGATTTTTGCGCTTTTGGGGCCGTTTGCGGCTTTGACCCGAAGCTGCCAGGCTACCGGACCCGGCGGTTAAGGGAACAAAAGGCCGCTGATATTTGGACGAAAATCGAGAAAGGAGAGGAAGAAAATGGCGGCACAGTGGACGAGCGCCCAGCAGGCGGTGATTGACTCTAGAAATTGTAATCTTCTAGTGGCGGCTGCTGCGGGAAGCGGAAAAACGGCTGTGCTGATCGAGCATATTTTATCCCGGATTTTGGATGAAAAGCAGCCGGTAGATATGGATCGCCTTTTGATCGTGACATTTACCAAAGCGGCGGCGGCGGAGATGCGGGAGCGCCTAACCAGAGCGCTGGAAGAGGCAATGGAGAAGAATCCTAAAAATTTCCGGTTGGAGCGCCAAATTTCGCTTCTTCCCCATGCCCACATTTCCACCATCGACAGTTTTTGTATGTGGGTGGTAAAAAATCATTTTCCACTGCTGGATTTGGACCCGGATTTTCGAGTAGGGGAGGACGGAGAGCTAAAGCTTCTTCGAGGGGATGTTTTGGATACGCTTTTGGAAGAACGCTATCAGGAACAAGATCCGGATTTCCTTTCTTTTGCGGACGCCTATGCAGGCGGAAAAAATGATGCGGCGTTGGTAGAACTGATCCTTCAGCTTTATGACTTTTCCCAGAGCGCCCCTTATCCCAAAGAATGGCTGGACAGCTGCCGAAAACGATACGGGGAAGAAAATTCTTGTCTGGACGATTTTCCCTGGGCGAAGGAGGCGATGGAAAGAGGAAAAAGAAAATTGGAAAGCCTGAAAAGGCAGCAGGAGCAGGCAATCGCGGAGATTCAGCAGATTCCTGACGTCGCCGCTTACGGTCCGATGTTTTTGGCAGACCGGGAGTTGGTGGAAACGCTCCTTG
The DNA here is from genome assembly GCF_051055405.1 of Hominifimenecus sp. rT4P-3. GTDB lineage: Bacteria > Bacillota > Clostridia > Lachnospirales > Lachnospiraceae > Pseudolachnospira. The sequence continues at coordinate 1,466,214 of NZ_CP167068.1, forward strand.
CGCCGGAAACGTTTTCCGATTGGGCGCGCACCTTATCCCAGGTGAAATTTTCAAGAAAGCCTTCCAAGCGGGGGATGGATGAGGCGCGGGAAGTACAGGAACGGCTTTCCTCCCTGAGGGATTTTATCAAAGCGGAGGTGGAGACGCTGCGGAAAAAGTATTGTCTGGATGAGCCGGAAAGCATGTTTGAGACGATTCGCGCCCTGGAAAAACCGATGAACGTGCTGATTGACCTGACGGAAGCGTTTGCCGACGCCTATCTGGCGGCCAAGAAGGAGCGGAATCTGGCAGAATTTTCCGATGTGTCTCACTGGGCGCTGGAGCTTTTGGACGGGCCCAGTGAATTAGCGCTTTCCCTGGGAAAGCAATTTGATGAGATCGCCGTGGATGAGTATCAGGATAGTAATCTGATTCAAGAGCGAATTTTAACGGCTATTTCCGGTATCCACCGGGGGCAGCCAAATCTGTTTTTCGTTGGCGATGTGAAGCAGAGTATTTACAAATTTCGCCAGGCAAAGCCGGAACTTTTTCTGGAAAAATATGAGACCTATTCCAATGAGGCGGACGCAAGAGAGCGGAAAATCGACCTAAACAAGAATTTCCGAACCCGTCCCTGTATTTTAGACGCGGTCAATCATCTGTTTTTTCAGTTGATGGGAAAAGAATTGGGTGGGATTGCCTATAACAAAGATGCGGCTCTTTACCCTGGGGCCTCCTACCCGCCGGACGTGGAGCCAATTGAACTATTATATGGAGAATGCGAGGAATCGACAGACAGCCGGGAATGGGAGGCAAAGATCATTGCCGGGAGAATTCGCGAACTGATGGATCCGGATACGGGAATGCAGGTATGGGATGCGAAACGTGGAGAGTCCCGGCCCTTGCAGTTCCAGGATATCATTATTTTGCTGCGCACCACGGAAGGGTGGGCAGATGAATTTGCTTCCCTGCTGACTGCGGAAGGAATCCCTGCGGTCACACAGGAAAAAAAAGGGTATTTCAGCGCCATTGAAGTGCAGGTGATGCTGAATCTTTTAAAAATCATCGACAATCCGTGTCAGGATATTCCTTTGGCTGCGGTACTTCTTTCTCCGATTGGCGGATTAGATGAGGAAGAATTGGCTATGCTGCCAAAAGAAGAGGGGCCGGAACAGGTGGGATTTGACACCAGCTTGTACAGCCGATGTCGGAGATGGGGCGGAGAAAAACTGCAGAAATTTTTAAAACGTCTGGATTGGTATCGGGAGTGCGCGGTTCATCTGCCCATTTATGAGTTGTTGGATTTGGTGATGGAGGATACTTCCTATGGTTTATATTTATCCGCCCTTCCTTTAGGAGCCATGCGCCGGGCCAATATCGATATGCTGCGGGAAAAGGCTATGGAGTTTGAGTCTACCAGTCTCCATGGGCTGTTTCAGTTTAACCGGTATATGGAGAAAGCGCAAAAATATGAGGTGGATTATGGCCCGGCTTCCATTCGTTCGGAGCAGGACGATCTGGTGCGTATCACCAGCATCCACAAGAGTAAAGGACTGGAATACCCGGTGGTTTTTGTGGCGGGCCTTTCCAAGCCGTTCAATTTGCAGGATGCCAGGAAACGGGTGATTTTCCATGAGGAAGGCGGCATCGCGTCGGATGTGATCGATGGGAAACGTATGGTAAAAATGCCATGTCTTTACAAACAGGCGTTGGCGGATCAGACCGTCCGGGAGACGAAGGGGGAGGAACTAAGGATTCTCTATGTGGCTTTGACCAGAGCGAGGGAAAAGTTGATCTTAACGGCGTCCGGAAAAAGCTTGGCGGATGCAAAGGCAAAGAGTCAGATGGCGTGCAGCTTTTGTGACCCTTTGCTTCCAGGATGGTTTTTGGAAACTGCAAATTCGTATTTGGACTGGGTTTTGATGGCTTTGGCCAGAGATGTGCATGGATTTTTGGTAAGAAATATTCCGATGGAGGAATTGATCGTTCGGGAAACCGAATCGTTGGGGCGGAGCCAATGGCTTCGGGCTGCGCTGGAATCCGGCGCAATTCCTGGAACAAACCCGGAATTGCGGGAGGAGTGGGAGTCTCGTCTGACCTACCGATATCCCTACGAGGCGCTGACTCGTGTAAAATCTGCTTATTCGGTGTCGGAATTGAAAGAAAACCGGCTGCCAGAAGAAGACAGAAAAGAAAAGCGGAAGCGGGCGGAGGAGAGCGCATCCCGCCACTCGGATGAGGAGGGTGGAAATCTTGACGGCGCGGAACGTGGGACGGCTTACCATAAGGTGATGGAAGTATTGTCCCCGGAGGACGGCACGGATACAGAGAAGATTCGAGCCCAGGTGGAGCGGCTGTTTCCAGAGCGTCCGGAATTGGTTCAATCGATTCGTGCGGAGGAGATCGCTGCTTTCTATCGGTCTGAGCTGGGAGCGCGCACGATTCATGCGGCCAGAAACAAAAAGCGTCAGACCGAGCACCCCTTTGTCATGGGGATACCTGCATCAGAGTTGTCTGAAAAGGTTCAGGGGGATGAATTGGTCTTGGTGCAGGGAATCATTGATTTATATTTGGAGGAGGAAGACGGGCTTGTCCTGATCGATTATAAGACCGATTCGGTGGGAGAATCGGTTCTTCTGGCCAGGTACCGCGGGCAGTTAGCCTATTATAAGATGGCTTTGGAGCGTGCGGTGGGGAAGCCAGTAAAAGAGGCATGGATTTATTCATTTCCTTTAAGAAAGGCGGTTGAGGTATGGAGATGATTGATTTTATCGACAGCGAGAGAGTTCCAGGGCGTGGTTATCATGGCAACGCAGGACGGAAGCAGGCATATTTCCACGACGGCACGCTTTGGATGGTGAAATTCCCGCAGAATACAAGGGGACTGGAAGGAAAGCATTTGCCTTCCTATACTTCCAGTCCGCTTAGCGAATATATTGGCTCTCATATTTATGATTCTCTGGGCATTCCTGTGCATGAAACGGTTTTGGGAAGATGCCAGGGGAAAATTGTAGTGGGCTGCAAAGACTTTACGGTACATGCGGAATTGATGGATTTTCACCAGATCAAGAATACGATGGATGAAGATTTGATTTCAGGAAGTTTTGGTTCTTCTGCAAGCGGTGAGCGTTTAAGTGATGTCCTGAGGGTGATCGAACATGCGGAAGAATTTGCCGCAATGCGTGACGAAGTAAAGGAGCGTTTCTGGGATATGTTTGTTACGGATGCGTTTATCCTCAATAATGACCGCAACAATGGAAACTGGGGGATATTGGTCGATCGGTTTCATATCCAATTAGCGCCTGTATTTGATAATGGCAATGCACTTTATAATAAAAGAAATCCGTCTCTTACAGAACGGCGTTTGACAGAACCTGCCTTATTGGAACAGGATGCCTTGCAGGGAAGATCGTTCTTCACAGACGATGAGGACCACCATATTCATCCGTTCCGCTTTCTTGCATCCATGGAAAATGAGGATTGTAATGCGGCGGTACTTCGCTTTGCGGAGCGTTTGGACCTAGAGAAAGTGAATGCTCTTATCGATGGGGTTCCGGAGCAGGCGTTTGGCTTGCCGGTTATGTCGCAGGTGCAAAAGGAGTTTTATAAGAATCTTCTTAAAATGGGATATGAAAAAGGAATTCAGCCGGTTGTTGCAAAATTGAGACCTTTTTGATATAATACCTTCAATTGGCAAGGGCACACATGCTTTTGTTAATGGAAGGTAATGGACCTGATAAAGGGTGGAACAGGAGGCATTCATATGGGAAAAGAAACGGAAGGCAGAAGCACTCATGTCATCCATGAAAAGGATAAAATCGGCCAGGTGATTATTGCAGACGAGGTGTTTGCGATTATTGCGGGGTTGGCGGCTACGGAAGTAGACGGCGTACACTCGATGGCGGATAACATCACAAAAGAATTGATCGCAAAGTTAGGGATGAAAACCCTTTCCAAAGGCGTAAAGGTCGAGTTGATGGAGGATAAGGTGTCTGTCTATATGGCTCTGAACATTGAGTTCGGCTACCAGATTCCTCAGGTATCTTCCCTGGTGCAAGAGCGGGTAAAAGCTTCTATCGAAAATATGACTGGGTTTACCGTGCTGGATGTGAATATCAAGATTGCCGGCGTTGTCGTCGATAGAGACCGGCAGTAACGAAAGGCAGAACATGACACGAAGACAAGTGAGAGAACACACGTTTAAGGCGCTGTTTCAGAAAGAGTTCTGCGATCACGAAGAATATCGGGAACGGTGTGAGCTGTACGTTGGCGAGCTGGAAGAACTGCCAGAAGACGGAAAAAGAGAGATCAAGGAACGGGCGCTTTTGGTGGAGAGCCATCTGGAGGAACTGGACGAAAAGCTGGACGTGGTAGCGGAAGGCTGGAAGACCAGGCGGATGGGAAAAGTGGAACTGACGGTTCTGCGTCTGGCGGCCTATGAGATCTTGTTCGATGAACAGGTTCCGGCAAAGGTGGCGATCAACGAGGCGGTAGAGCTTGCAAAGATATACGGGGGAGAAGATTCTCCCGGCTTTATCAATGCTATTTTGGGAAAATTGGTGAAAGGTCTTGACGAGGTCGATGAAACGGACCGCAAATGTTTATAAAGTAGGTCAGGTCAATGCCTACATCAAAAATTTATTTGCTATGGACTACGCCCTTCGCTCGATTGTGGTGAAGGGCGAAGTTTCTAATTGTAAGTATCATTCTTCTGGTCATATTTATTTTACGTTAAAGGATGAGACGGGCACTCTCTCGGCAGTCATGTTTGCCGGGCAGCGGGCTGGTCTCCGCTTTCGGTTAGAGGAAGGCCAGAAAGTGCTTGTTTCCGGCAGTATTATGGTCTATGAGCGGGACGGAAAATATCAGCTCTACGCCAGAGAGATCACGTTGGACGGCATCGGTGATCTGTACGCGCGTTTTGAAGAATTAAAGCAGCGGTTAGGGGAAATGGGAATGTTTGCCCCGGAATATAAGCAGCCCATTCCGCGTTTTGTAAAGAGGGTGGGGATTGTAACTTCTCCAACGGGAGCCGCTATTCGGGATATTGTGAATATCGCGGGCAGGAGAAACCCTTACGTTCAGCTTATTCTCTACCCGGCCCTGGTGCAGGGAGAACAGGCGGTGAGAAGTATCGTGAGAGGAATCGAAACCTTGGACTCGATGGGACTGGACTGTCTGATCGTCGGACGGGGCGGCGGTTCGATCGAAGATCTCTGGGCTTTCAATGAGGAGCCGGTGGCGCGTGCTATTTTTGATTGCCAGACCCCAGTGATCTCTGCGGTGGGCCATGAGACGGATACGACTATTGCGGATTTTGTGGCGGATCTTCGGGCCCCGACTCCATCGGCGGCAGCGGAATTGGCGGTCTATGATGTGTATGAATATATGGAACAGCTGGAACAAAGGCGGTTATCGCTGCGTCGGCTGATGAATGGAAAGATTGGAGAACAGAAGCTGCGTCTGACAGCGGAGGAGCGCCGTCTAGAGCGTCTGCATCCCCAGTACCAGCTGGGGCAGAGAAGCCAGCAATTAGCCAATGCAAGACGGCTTTTAGACGATCTGATCCGACGCCGTCTGGAATCCTGCCGTCAGCAGCTGGCGGTGGCGGCGGCGAGACTTTCCGGGGTATCGCCGCTTACAAAGTTGGAACAAGGGTATGCCTATGTGACCGGAGAGTGCGGAGAGAATATCAAATCCGTGGAACAGGCGCCGCCGGGAAGCCGAATTACAGTTCGTCTTGCCGATGGAAAACTAGAGAGCGTGGTAAAGGAGCGGATATCCGATGGAAGAGAATAAGAAGCAGACGATAGAGGAAGCATTTGAACGTTTGAACCAGGTCTTGAACGAGATGGAATCGGGCGAGCATTCCTTGGAGGAAACCTTTTCCCTCTATGAGGAAGGATTGAAGCTGGTACGCCTTTGCCATGAAACCGTGGATAAGATGGAAAAGAAGCTGATTGTTCTGGAAGGGCAGGAAACAGCGGATTCGATAGAGTAAAAGGGAAAGATAAGAAAGACGGGGAGGAAGAGATTCGAATCATGGAAGCGCAAGATACCAAGCAGAATTGGTTAACAGAAGAGCAATCGGCTGAATCGATGGAAACCGTTTTAAAAAAATATCTGCCGGAGGAAAACGGTTTTCAAAAGAATCTGACGGCTGCGATGAATTATAGTGTTCTGGTGGGGGGAAAGCGAATTCGTCCGCAGATGATGGCGGCTTCCTATCGCTTGTTTGGAGGGCAAGGGAAAGAAATCGAGCCCTTTTTGGCCGCCATTGAGATGATTCATAGTTATTCGCTTGTCCATGACGATTTGCCGGCCATGGACAATGATACGCTGCGCCGCGGGAAGCCGACCACCTGGTCCGCTTATGGTGAGGCAGCGGGAATTTTAGCAGGAGACGGACTTCTGACCTATGCCTTTGAAACCTGCGCCAAAGCATTTGCGCTGGGAGGAAAGCCGGAACAGGTTGGACGCGCGATAGGGATTTTGGCGGAAAAAGCTGGAATCAGCGGGATGGTCGGAGGACAGGCAGTAGATGTGGAACTGAGCGGAAAACCGGTATCCGCAGAGCAGCTGGACTTTATTTACCGCTTGAAGACAGGGGCGCTCTTGGAGGCGGCTTTGATGATTGGGGCCGTTTTGGCCGGAGCATCGGAAGAACAGGTAAAGCAGATGGAGAAAGTGGCTTCCGACATCGGCATGGCATTTCAAATTCAGGACGATATCCTGGATGTGACCAGCACGGAAGAAGAACTGGGCAAACCCATCGGCAGCGACGAGAGAAACCAGAAGACCACCTATGTAACTCTATATGGTCTAGATGCCGCTAGAGCGGAGGTAAAGCGCTTGTCCGAGAGCGCAATTCAGCTTTTACAGACTCTTCCGGGAGACAGTACATTTTTCCAGCATTTTGTTCGGAAGTTGGAGAGCCGTTCTTACTAAAAGAGTGGAGGGCGGAAGCAGGGGGATTTCGAGATGATTTTAGATCAGATCCAGAAACCAAATGATATAAAAAATATTGATCCCAAAGATTACAGCCAGCTTGCGGAAGAGATTCGGGAATTCCTTCTGGAAAAAATCAGCGTCACCGGCGGACATTTGGCTTCCAATCTGGGCGTAGTGGAGCTGACCATGGCGCTGCATCTGGCTTTTGATTTACCGAAGGATAAATTGATCTGGGATGTAGGCCATCAGTCCTATACCCATAAGCTTTTGACAGGACGGAAAGAAGACTTTGACGAGATTCGTTGTTACGGGGGCATCAGCGGTTTTCCAAACCGAAAGGAAAGCGTTTGCGACGCGTTTAATACAGGACATAGCTCTACGTCGATCTCTGCTGGCCTTGGGATGGCCCACGCCAGGGATTTGAAAGGCGAAGATTATTCCGTGGTGTCGGTGATCGGTGACGGCGCCTTGACCGGCGGTATGGCCTATGAGGCGTTGAACAATGCGTCTCGGCTGAAAAGCAATTTTATTATTGTTTTAAACGACAACAATATGTCGATATCTGAGAATATCGGCGGAGTATCCCGAATGCTTGGAAATCTCCGCACTGCGCCCCAGTATAATGACCTTAAGGCGAATGTCACGCAGAATCTGTCCAGGGTTCCTGGCATCGGAAACCAGTTGGTAAAACGGATCAGTATGGCCAAGCAGGGAATTAAACAGCTGTTTATTCCCGGAATGTTTTTTGAAAATATGGACATCACTTATCTGGGGCCGGTGGACGGCCACGATATTCCGATGATGATAAATGTATTCCAGGAAGCGCGCCGGCTGAACCGGGCGGTTGTGGTCCATGTGATGACAAAAAAGGGACGGGGATACGAGCCGGCGGAACGGCATCCGGAGGCTTATCACGGCGTGAATCCTTTTGTGGTGGAGACTGGAAAGCCCAAAAAGGAAAAGCGAGAGCCGAATTATACCGATGTCTTTTCCAAAGTGTTTTGCCAGATGGCGGAGAAGGATGAGTCTATCGTGGGCATTACGGCGGCTATGCCGGACGGCGTTGGATTAAAACGGTTTCATAAGCTCTATCCGGAGCGGTTTTTTGATGTGGGAATTGCGGAAGAGCATGGAGTAACCTTTGCGGCCGGGCTGGCGGCTGGCGGAATGAAGCCATATTTCTGCGTGTATTCTTCTTTTTTACAGAGGGCCTATGATCAGATTATCCATGATGTCTGTATCCAGAATTTGAATGTGACCTTTGCCATTGACCGGGCGGGACTGGTGGGAAGCGATGGAGAGACCCACCAAGGGCTTTTTGATCTATCTTTTTTGCAGACCATTCCAGGTATGAGTATTTTAGCGCCCAAAAATTGCTTTGAGTTGGCGGATGCGCTGCGTTTCAGCGCGGAATTTGAAGGACCTTTGGCTATCCGCTATCCAAGAGGAACTGCGTCTAAGAAGATGAAATCGTTCCGGGCGCCGATTGTATATGGAAAATCGGAAATCCTATATGAAGAAGAAGAGATCGCGCTATTTGCCGTGGGAACCATGGTAGAGACGGCCTGTCAGGTTCGGAACCAGTTGAAAGCACGAGGATATAACGTCAGTCTGGTAAACGCACGTTTTGTGAAACCGTTGGACGAAGAGATGCTGGAATATCTGGCTAGGGGACATAAAGTTTTGGTGACCATGGAAGAAAACGTCCAAAGCGGCGGTTTTGGAGAGCATGTGACTGCCATCTGCACGAAGAAAAAACTTCCGTTCCATATCATTTCCGTGGCGATTCCCAATTCCTATGTGGAGCATGGAAATGTGGACATCCTGAAGCATGAAATTGGGATTGACGCGGAAGGCGCGCTGCATACGATTCTGAAGGAGTTAGAATGAAAGAACGTTTGGATATACTAGTAGTAAAGCGAAATCTGGCGGAATCCAGAGAAAAGGCGAAGGCTTTGATTATGGCCGGGGAGATCTTTGTGGCTGGGCAGCGGGAGGACAAGCCTGGCTCCACCTTTGACGATACGGTGGAAGTCGCCTTGCATGGCAGCGCGCTTCCCTATGTAAGCCGCGGCGGGTTAAAGCTGGAGAAGGCCATGAAGCAATTTGGCGTCGTCCTTTCCGGAAAAATTTGTATGGATGTGGGAGCCTCCACCGGTGGTTTCACCGACTGTATGCTGCAAAATGGAGCCGTAAAGGTCTATGCTGTGGACGTGGGCTATGGGCAATTGGCTTGGAAACTGCGGCAGGATGAGCGCGTCGTCTGTATGGAGAAGACTAATATTCGATATTTACTGCCAGAACAGCTGGCGGAGCCGGTGGCATTTGCTTCCATCGACGTCTCTTTTATCTCGCTGACGAAAGTTTTGGAGCCGGTACGGCAGCTTTTGACAAAGAACGGGGAAATCGTCTGTCTGATTAAGCCCCAATTTGAGGCTGGGCGGGAAAAAGTTGGGAAAAAAGGAGTTGTTCGCGAGAAAAGCACCCATCTGGAAGTGATTGAAAAAGTGATCGCCTATGCAAAAAGTATTGGTTTTACTGTTTTGAATCTGGATTATTCTCCGATCAAAGGCCCAGAGGGGAATATCGAATATTTGCTGTATTTGACAAAGGATATTTCCAAGGAAGAAAATCCGGTCAGCCCGAAAGGAGTGGTAGAGAGTGCCCATCAAAGTCTCTGACAGTGGAAAAAAGCTGAATCATTTTTATATCATTACCAATGAGACCAAGGACGTCAATTTTGAGACCACCAACATGATAAAAAATTACCTCCATAAGCGTGGAAAGTCTTGCTGGGTTCGTCCAGAGGCAAAGGGAGCCGAGCAGTCCATGTGCCGCCAGACCTTGGAGAGTGAAATCCCGGCAGAGGCAGAATGCGTGATTGTGTTGGGCGGCGATGGAACGCTGCTGCGGGCGGCCCGCAACCTGGTCAATCTGGGATTGCCGTTTTTGGGAATCAATCTGGGACATCTCGGCTACCTGACCGAGGGGGACCGCAACAGTATTACGGGAATTTTAGAGCGGGTGATTGCCGAGGAATATTTTATGGAGGAGCGGATGATGCTCCGGGGACGATTAAAAAAGAAAGACGGACGGGTGATCAGCGACGATGTAGCGTTAAACGATATCACCATCAATCGAAGCCGTTCCCTGCGTGTCATCAAATTTAAACTATATGTAAACGGGGAATTCCTTTACCTGTATACGGCTGATGGGATCATCATTTCCACGCCGACGGGGTCTACGGCATATAATTTATCCTGCGGCGGTCCTGTGGTGGAGCCGACGGCGAAGCTGTTTGTGGTTACGCCGATTTCGCCACATTCCCTGAATAATCGGAGCCTGATTCTTTCCTCCACCGATACCATTGAACTGGAACTTTTAGGTTCCGATAAGGATTTGGATTCTCAGGTAGAGTATGTGACTTACTATGATGGGGATTCTATCGTACAGATGGAGCCGGGGGATCGACTGGAGATCGTTCGGGCGGAGCAGGTGACGAAGATCCTGAAATTGAGCACCATGAGCTTTTTAGAGACCTTACGGATAAAAATGTCCTAGACCGACAACGGAGGAAAAGCGGATGCTGTTAAATCTTCACGTAAAAAATTTTGCATTGATTGACGAGGTAGAGCTGGATTTTGGGAATGGGCTAAATGTTCTGACCGGTGAGACCGGCGCGGGAAAGTCCATTTTGATCGATGCTGTGAACGCTGCCTTAGGAGGGCGCGTGCGAGGGGATGTGATCCGCACCGGATCTGATTACGCCTATGTGGAATTGGTATTTTCTCTGGAAAATGAGGCGAGGCGTAAGGCTTTGGAGGACTTGGATGTCAGTACCGAGTATGACTGTATCCTGATTTCTAGAAAAATAACGGAAAATCGAAGTATACACAAGATTAACGACGAAACGGTTACCTCTGCGCGGGTACGCCAGGTAACGGAACTGCTGCTGGACATTCATGGACAGCATGAGCATCAGTCGCTTTTGAAAAAGCAAAAACATTTGGAAATATTGGATCAATTTGCTTCCCATGAGGCGGCAGACGTCAAGCTAGAGGTAGAGAAAGCCTACCAGCAATGGCAATTATGCAGGAAGCATTTAAGCGGCTTCCAGTTGGACCCGGAAGCCAGAAAGAGAGAGATGGATTTTCTTTCCTTTGAGATTGCGGAGATTGAGAATGCAGCCTTAAGGGAAGGGGAAGCAGAAGAGTTGGAAGAGAATTTTCGTCGCTTTCGGAATAGCCGCCGTTTGGCGGAGGCCGTGCGGGATACGGGACGAGAGCTTGGAATCGATGGGTTGGATGGGGCCGCAGAAAAGGTGTCGAGGGCTCTTCGCGAATTAAATCCCGCCGTATCGTTGGATCCAGGACTAAATGGGATCTATTCTCAGCTTAGCGATGTGGAGGATTTACTTAGCAGCGCTTGCCGGGAGCTTTCGGCCTATGCCGACGAGTTGGTATTCGATCCGGAAGAATTTCGCAGAATTGAAAATCGTCTGGACACGATTCATCGGTTAGAAGAAAAGTACGGCGGTTCCTATCCGGCAATTTTTCATAATTTTGAACAAAAAAAGCAAAAATTGGAGGAATTAAAGGATTTTGAAGCGCGCAGACTAACAGCGGAAGAAGAAGAAATGCGCGCGCGGGAACAGTTGGCGGAGAGATCAGAACAACTTCGGGAGATTCGAAAACGAGCTGCAGAACCATTGGCGGAGTCCATTCGAATGGCTTTAACGGATTTGAATTTCCTGAATGTGGACTTTCAGATTGAATTCTCTGAGTTAGAAGATTTTACGAAAAATGGGAGAGACAGTATAGAATTCCTGATTTCGACCAATCCAGGCGAGCCGGCCCGTCCTTTGGGCCAGGTGGCGTCCGGCGGTGAGCTCTCTCGGATTATGCTGGCCATTAAAGCGCTTCTTTCGGATAAGGACGAAATTCCAACGTTGATTTTTGATGAGATTGATACGGGAATCAGCGGCCGGACCGCGCAAAAGGTGTCGGAAAAGCTTCATGTGATCGCGCAGAATCGACAGGTGGTTTGTATCACCCATCTGCCGCAGATTGCAGCGATGGCTGATCGCCATTTTTGTATTGAAAAAGGACTTGCCGGAAAACAGACCCAGACCTTTGTACGTATTTTAAATGAAAAAGAATCGGTGGAAGAATTGGCCAGACTGCTGGGCGGAGCGGAAATTACGGATACGGTTCGGAAGAACGCTCTTGAGATGAAGGAATTGGCAGGCAAAACAAAAAACAACTAGTTTGAACTTGTAGAATTATCCCATACTAATAGCGGATGCAAAACGAGGAAAATCTCGGATTGCGTTCGCTATTTTCTTATTTTATAACGGAGGTGTATGATGGAAGCAAGAAAGAGCTACCGACGCCTGCTGCTTTGGGTTTTTGGTGTTTCCTTGATATTTTGTGCGTTTTTTTGTTATTATTATGTGCAAAACATCATTCCAGACCGCATCAATGTAGTGGTCCAGGAAGACGAGGAATTTAACTTTTCGCTGCCGATGGCCGCAACATTGACCAGCGACAGCCAAGAGGTTTCCCTGAGCAAAAAGAGCAACATTCCGTCGGATGCCATTGATTTAGTTCTGGATGAGCCCTTTCAAATTCGGGGTTCTTCCACAGGTAGGTATGAGCTATCCTGCAAATTATTTGGATTGATTCCGATGAAAAGCATAGAAGTATCGGTAGTCAACCCTCAGTATGTTTATCCCATGGGCGACGCGGTGGGAATCTATCTGGAGACGCAAGGTATTCTGATTGTTGGTACCGGAACGGTGACAGATGAACATGGCGTAGAACGAAATCCAGCTTATGATATTGTTCAATCAGGAGACTATATCATGGCGGTCAATGGAAACGCCATTACGGGGAAAGAGGAATTGGTGGATTTGGTGGCAGAAAACGGCGCGGCGCCGGTTTCTCTGACCATCCGCCGAGATCAAAAAGAAGAGGATGTGATGATTCAGCCGGTTCAGTCGGGAGAGAATGAATTTAAGCTGGGAATTTGGATCCGAGATGATACGCAGGGAATTGGAACCTTAACGTATCTGACTACGGATGGAAAATATGGAGCATTGGGCCATGGAATCAGCGATACAGACACAGGCTTTTTGATTGAAAGCGACAAAGGTTCTTTGTATCATGCAAATATCCACTCTATTCTAAAGGGAAGTGATAGTAAGCCGGGATCGGTATGTGGAAGCATCAATTATGATTCGTCCTATCGGATTGGCTCGATTTCTAAAAACTGCAGCGCGGGAATTTATGGAACCTATGATACTTCGGAAGGGATACCGGGCGGAGTACAGGCAGTTCCGATAGGGTATATGCAAGAGGTAGAAACGGGTGAAGCCTTTATTCGAAGCTCCATATCCGGGGAAAGCAAAGAATACCGCATTGAGATTTTACGGATGGATAAGAATAACAGCAGCAATAAGGGCTTGGTGCTCCGTGTGACAGACCCCGAATTGCTGGCTTTAACTGGTGGAATCGTTCAAGGGATGAGCGGAAGTCCTATTTTGCAGAATGGAAAAATGATTGGCGCGGTAACCCATGTCTTTCTCCAGGACCCGACGGAAGGTTACGGCATTTTTATCGAAAAAATGTTGGAAGTATCTCCTTAAATAGAAAATATACGAAAAATCATAAGAGTCCGCCTCGCTTCGCCGGATTTTAGGGAAATTGTGTCGTATCTTGCGATTGTCACTTCTTGCGTACCGGGCAGAAGAACTTTATAATAGAATCTACCCGAAACAAAGAGGAAAAAGGAAAAGGAGGGGATTTCTATGGGGAAATTAGAAATTGCCATCGCAGACGATAATGAGAGCGTGATCGAGAATCTGACAAAAGGTTTGGAAAAGGAACCAGATTTTCGGGTTGTCGGTCACGCGGGTGACGGAGAAGAACTACTGAAAATTATACGTGAAAAAACACCGGATGTGGTACTTTTGGATATTATTATGCCGAAAATGGACGGTTTGGCGGTTATGGAACGGGTAAAGGAAGATAAAACATTGCAAAAAATCCCATCGTTTATCGTCATTACCGCTGTGGGCCATGAAAAAGTGACAGAAGATGCTTTCCGGCTTGGCGCTGGGTACTATGTGATGAAGCCTTTCGATGCAGAATTGGTCATCAATCGGATCAAAACTATGACGGGAACTGCCAAATCTCGTCCAGCTGAACAGCGAAAGGTCGCTCCTTATGAGAGCAAAACAGAGTACATGGAACGAAATTTAGAATCGGATGTCACTGCCATGATTCACGATATTGGCGTTCCGGCACATATTAAAGGATATCAATATTTGCGGGATGCGATTATCCTTTCAGTGGAAGATATGGAGATGTTGAATTCTATTACCAAAATTTTGTATCCAACCATCGCCAAAAAACATCAAACAACATCCAGCCGAGTAGAACGAGCGATTCGTCATGCGATTGAAGTGGCTTGGAGCAGAGGAAATATGGATACGATCAATGAATTGTTCGGCTATACGATTAACACAGGGAAAGGAAAACCGACGAATTCGGAATTTGTAGCGCTGATTGCCGACCGTATCCGTCTGGAATATAGAAAACATTAAGAAAGGCGCTAAGGTGAGAAGAAAGTGATTTCTCGCAACCTTAGCGCTATTTTTATCCACGAAAGGATGTCCATCGTGTAAAATAGAGAAAGAAAGTTGGCGAGGATAATGGAAAATGAGCGAAAATACACATTGTATCTTAGTGGTGGAAGATGAAAAAGGAATCCGCAATTTTATTCTTCGGTCTTTGGAGAGCAGCGGATATCAGGTAATTTCAGCAGAAAATGGAAGAGAAGCAAAGGAATTATTTCTCTCAAAATGTCCAGATCTCGTGTTGCTGGATTTGGGATTGCCGGATATCGACGGCGTACAGTTGATCCCGCTCTTGCGAGATTGGAGCAATGTTCCGATTGTGATCGTATCGGCCAGAGATCAGGAATCCGAAAAGGTGCGGGCACTGGATTTGGGCGCGGACGATTATATTACAAAACCTTTTGGTATCTCAGAGTTGATGGCCAGAGTGCGGACGGCCTTAAGACACAGGGGCGTTTCTTTGACAGCCCAGCCGGAGATGGATGAGGTATTCCACATAAAGGATTTGGTGATTGATATGAGAAAACACCAGGTGTTGAAAGCTGGAAAAGAGATCCATTTTACCGGAACAGAGTTTAAAAGTTTAGCGCTTCTGGCAAAACATGTAGGGAAAGTGTTGACTTATGATTACATTCTGGGACAGATTTGGGGTCCCCACGCTAAAAATGATAATCAGATTCTTCGCGTAAATATGGCAAATATCCGAAGAAAGTTAGGGGAAAATCCGGCGGAACCCAAATATATTTTGACAGAACTTGGGATTGGATATCGAATGTTGGAGGATGAGGAATAATAATTCGGTCTTCCGTTGACATTAACAGAATCTTTACGGATTTCTTATGAGATCTTCACAGACCAGGGCATTCCCTTTACACCCTTTACACGGCCTTTTCGTATAAAATAAAATCAACAAGAGGAGCTGACAAAATAGGAAATCCTCTAGGTGAGAGAATATAAGAAAAGGAGCGGAAGTACATGGACGAAAACAAATGGAGTTTATATCTAAAAGGGAATGAGGAACTGTTGTGGAATGGTAAGGGAAAATCGGATCCGCTGGTAAATGCCACAAATAAAACAAAACTCATGATTCGCTGGATTGTATGTGCGGTTATCGGAATTGGTTTTACCGCGTTTTATCTTCCCTATGCGTTCAGCCACAGCTTTCCGACAAATAATACGATTATTTCCGTAGCCGTCGTTTTGGCGTTGGTTTTAGTGATTGCTTATGGTCCGATTCAGGAATGGAGAACCCTGAACGGAAAAGTTTCTTACCTTCTGACCAATCGCCGGGTTTTGGCAATCCAGGACGGAAATGTTCGTGAGATGGCTGTCGATGCCGAGACTCCTTGCCGGGCGGAACGTTTGGGTAACAATACGTATGTGGTCTATATTGGAGAGGCCGCCTGCAGCAGCAAATCCTCCCAGGCTCGTTCCAACGCGCTGATGGGGATCAAAGATGACGCCAATCAGATGACGGGAATGATCTTTTATGGCGTATCCAATGCGGAAGATATTTGCCGCTATCTGAAAGCCTATTCGGGTAAAAAGATTGCGTAACTCTCTCCCTTCAAAGCAAAAGTCAAGCTTGCTTTGAAATTATCATAAAAGCCGTTGCATGCGAGTGCAGCGGCTTTTTATAACGTGGAAGAGAATGAGTCTTTATAGATTGTCGTAAAGTTTTTCATATTTCCTAGCGGAAGCTTCCCAGGAAAAATCTTTTTTCATGGCCCGTTCCACCATTTGGTTCCAACGGCGTTTCTGATCATAAAAAATGTGTTCTGCATACCGCAAGGTGGCCATCATTTCATGGGCATTGTAATTGGCGAAAGAGAAGCCGGTGCCGGTATTGGCAAATTCATTGTAAGGCTCGATGGTATCCTTTAGTCCGCCGGTTTCCCGCACAATCGGCAGTGTGCCGTAGCGGAGCGCCATGAGCTGGCTCAGGCCGCAAGGCTCAAAGAGCGAGGGCATCAAAAAGGCGTCGCATCCGGCATAGATCCGATGGGAGAGTGCTTCCGAATAATAGATATTGGCGGAAAGCTTTCCGGGATATCGAGCAGCAAACCCTCGAAACATATCTTCATAATGCGTATCCCCAGTTCCCAAGACAGCAAATTGTACTACATCCTGTGAGAGAATTTCATCCAGAACCCGTTCAATCAGATCAAAGCCCTTCTGATCGGTCATTCGAGAGACAATCCCGATGAGAAATGTTTTTGGATTTTCCTCCAGCCCCAGCTCTTTTTGAAGAGCGGATTTGTTTTTGGTTTTTCGATTGCGGAATGTTTTTGCATCGAAGGTCTGATAAATCTGATTGTCATGAGCCGGATCATATTCTCGGTAGTCAATGCCGTTTAAAATTCCGCAAAAGCAATTGGAACGGGCCCAGAGGAGCTTATCCAACTTTTCTCCGAAAAACGGCGTTTTGACCTCTTCCACATAGGTTTCACTGACGGTAGTTACATAGTCCGCATAGACGATACCGCCTTTTAGAAAATTGGCATCCTGATAAGCCTCCAGTTTATCTGAGGTAAATAGACTGTCGGAAAGGCCGGTCATCCGCTTGATTTCCGGAATACTCCAAGTACCCTGGAAACGTAAGTTGTGAATGGTAATCACGGTTTTTATCGAGGTATAAAACAAATCGGAAGCAAATTCATTTTTAAGATACACTGGAATAAGACCGGTATGCCAATCATGGCAGTGAATGATATCCGGCTGAAAATCGATGGACGGAAGGATAGAAAGAACCGCTTTCGAGAAAAAGCTGAACTTTTCCAGATCATAAAAGTAATCCGAGTAAGGAACAGAGCCGGAGTAGTATTCTTCGTTGTCGATAAAATAGTAGGTAATCCCCTGGTATTCCAGTTTTAAAATGCCGACATAGCGGTTTCTTCCATTAAAGTACATATAGAAGTGATGAATATATGTCATCTGGCTGCGAAAATGTTCTGGAATACAAAGATATTTTGGCATTACAACACGAACATCATAGTCTTCTTTATTGAAATATTGAGGGAGGGAGCCGACTACGTCAGCCAGCCCGCCGGTCTTGGCAAAGGGAACACATTCCGATGCAGCAAATAATATTTTTTTCATAGACGACGCTCCTTGAAAACAAAACTAATTCTATTCTAGCATACTCTGATTTATTATGGTATACTCTATTTTTGGAAATAAAAAGCCTTAGGGAGGATTATAGTGATTGAACGGAAGATGCTGATGTCTTTGGGGTATTTGAAAAAGCAGAACCTGACAGGAAGCTATAAGGGAATGCGTTTTTTGCTGCAAAAACAGGGGGAAGATCCGGCATTGCTGAAAGTCTTCATATGGCCTCAGCCTTTGGGGTTTGACGCGGCCCCTGCGGAACAGAAAACAGAGAAAGAATTTTCATTTTCAGACGCTGGTATCGAAGAGGCGCTCCAGTGGTTAAACGAGCGATATGAGGCAGAAAAAGATCTTTGGGAAAATGCAAAGCTGTAAGAAGCAGATGTTGAAAGAAAAACAAGTGGTGTCAAGAAAAAACACTTGACAATAGTTGCTTTTTCTTGTATGATGGCAAAGGTGAGTCAATATGGAAAAATTTGTGGAGCAGGCGCTGCTATATGATTTTTACGGCGATCTTTTGACAGAGCATCAGAAGCAAATCTATGAAGACGTAGTGTTTCATGATCTATCCTTAAGCGAGGTTGCAGAGCAGCAGAATATCAGCCGGCAGGGTGTGCATGACCTGATTAAGAGATGCGAACGTTCGCTTCGGGAGTATGAGGAAAAGCTGGGCCTGGTCCGGAAATTTGATGAGACCCGGAGACTGGTGGGAGAAATCCATCGTCTGGCTCGGGAATTTGACGCTGGGGGAGACGCGTCCTGCGTAAAAAGGATTGAGCAGATTTCCGAGCAAATAGGAGAATTATGATTTATGGCATTTGAGAGCTTGTCCGATAAACTGCAAAATGTGTTTAAAAAGCTCCGAGGCAAAGGAAGGCTGACCGAAGCCGATGTGAAAGCGGCTCTGAAGGAAGTAAAGATGGCGCTGCTAGAGGCAGACGTTAATTTTAAGGTGGTCAAGCAGTTTGTTAAAGCAGTAGAAGAGCGGGCCGTTGGGGCGGATGTGATGAATAGTCTGACCCCTGGACAGATGGTCGTTAAAATTGTAAATGAAGAGATGGTTCGTCTGATGGGATCAGAGACCACGGAACTGGCCTTAAATCCCAGCAACGAAGTGACGATTTTTATGATGGCTGGCCTGCAAGGCGCTGGTAAGACGACCACTGCTGCAAAGATCGCTGGAAAGCTGAAGGCGAAGGGGCGGAAACCTTTGCTCGTGGCCTGCGATATTTACCGCCCAGCTGCGATTGAACAGTTAAAAGTAAACGGTCAGAAGCAGGATGTTCCGGTTTTTTCTATGGGAGATGGAACTTCGCCGGTCCATATCGCAAAGGCTGCGGTAGAGCATGCAAAGAAAAACGGGCAAAACGTGGTCATTCTCGATACGGCCGGACGGCTTCATATCGACGAGGCCATGATGGAAGAACTGGCGCAGATCAAAGAAACTTTGCCAGTGAAACAGACGGTTTTGGTGGTCGATGCCATGACGGGCCAGGATGCGGTAAACGTAGCCAGTACTTTTAATGAAAAGATTGGTATTGACGGTATCATTGTTACAAAGTTGGACGGCGACACCAGAGGCGGTGCAGCGCTGTCGATCCGGGCCGTGACAGGCAAGCCGATTCTCTACGTCGGTATGGGAGAAAAGCTTTCTGATCTGGAACAGTTTTATCCGGATCGCATGGCATCCAGGATTCTCGGTATGGGAGATATCCTTTCTTTGATCGAGAAAGCCGAAGCCCAGGTCGATGCGGATAAAGCGAAAGAAATGGAGCGGAAGTTCCGGAAAGCGGAATTTGATTTTAACGATTTTCTGGATCAATTTGCGCAGCTTCGAAAGATGGGAAGCCTCGGAGATTTGATGAGTATGATTCCCGGCATGGGAAATAAGCTAAAAGGCGTAGAGATGCCGGACGACAAGTCCATGAGGCGGGTAGAATCCATCATTCTTTCTATGACAAAGGAAGAGCGCAGCCGTCCGGAATTGATTAACCCATCCAGAAAGCGTCGGATTGCAGGTGGTGCCGGCGTAGACATCGCGGAAGTCAATCGATTGATGAAACAGTTTGAACAGTCGAAGAAAATGATGAAACAGATGTCGGGAATGATGGGAAAGAAAGGAAAAAGAGGAAGATTTTCCCTTCCTTTTTGATAAAACAAGCAAAAGGTTGAAGGAGGTGAAATACGAATGGCAGTAAAGATTCGTTTGAGAAGAATGGGACAGAAGAAGGCTCCTTTTTATAGAGTAGTCGTAGCGGATTCCCGTTCCCCGAGAGACGGACGTTTCATCGAGGAGATCGGTTATTATGATTCCACGAAGGACCCCAGCGTGATTAAAATTGACGAGGAAAAGGCGAAGAAGTGGTTGGAGAACGGTGCAAAGCCGACGGAAACCGTTGCTAAACTTCTGAAAATTGCCGGCGTAGAGAAATAATCCGCCAGGAGGTAGCCGAACATGAAAGAATTAGTGGAGGTAATCGCAAAAGCTTTGGTAAATCATCCGGAGGAGGTTGTGGTTACGGAAACAGAGAAAGAACGGGAAACTGTTCTGGAACTGAAAGTCGCGCCTTCCGATATGGGAAAAGTGATCGGCAAGCAGGGGCGCATTGCGAAAGCGATCCGTTCCGTTGTCAAGGTAGCGGCTTCTAAAGAAGACAAGAAAGTAACGCTGGATATCCAGTAGACAGGAAATGGAAGCGGGTAAGCAGCTCGGATGGAGCCGTTTGCCCGTTTTATTTTAAGGAGCCGAGTATGGAAGAATATTTACGGGTCGGTGTTTTTGCCAGCACCCACGGAATCCGCGGAGAGATTAAGGTGTATCCGACCACCGACGA
This sequence comes from Hominifimenecus sp. rT4P-3, assembly GCF_051055405.1. GTDB lineage: Bacteria > Bacillota > Clostridia > Lachnospirales > Lachnospiraceae > Pseudolachnospira. Next base: position 1,486,725 of record NZ_CP167068.1, read on the forward strand.
TGTGGGGCGGTTTCGGCAGTTGAAAAAGCTTATCATGGAGACCCGAAAGAAGGAACGGATTCCTTTGGAAGTGGAAGGCGTGAAATTCTTTAAGGGAATGGCAATCTTAAAGTTTAAAGGAATCAACGATATCAATGAGATTGAAAAATATAAAGGGAGCGATCTTCTCGTTTCCCGTGAGGATGCCATTCCTTTGGAAGACGGGGAGTTCTATGTGGCGGATCTGATTGGCTTATCGGTAGTCGATGAGAAGGGAGTGGAGCTTGGAAAACTGAAAGAAGTGCTCCAAACTGGCGCCAACGATGTATATGTAGTAAACGGCGGAGAACGAGAACTGTTGCTGCCGGCGATTGAGGAATGTATTCTGGATATTTGTCCGGAGAATGGATTTATAAAAGTACATTTGATGGAAGGGTTGACGGAACTATGAGATTCCATGTATTGACGCTATTTCCGGAGATGATTGAGCAAGGCTGCCGGACCAGTATTCTAGGCCGGGCGGCAGATGCTGGTCTGATTACGGTTTCCGCTACGAATATCCGCGATTTCTCAGAAAATAAACATGGTCATGTGGATGATTATCCTTATGGCGGCGGAGCTGGGATGGTGATGCAGCCGGGACCCATCGACCGGGCTTACCAATCCATAAAACAGAACATACCCGGAAAGGCGCGGGTAATCTATGTGACGCCGCAAGGAACGGTTTTTCATCAGCGCATGGCAGAAGAACTGGCAAAAGAGGAAGACTTGATTTTTTTGTGCGGTCATTATGAAGGCGTGGATGAACGGATTTTAGAAAAATTAGTCACGGATTACGTGTCCATTGGCGACTATGTGTTAACCGGCGGGGAATTGCCGGCCATGGTGATGATCGATGCAATCGCGAGGCTGGTTCCCGGTGTCCTGAGCAATCAGGTTTCTGCAGAGTTTGAATCGTTCCACGACAATCTTTTGGAATATCCCCAATATACGAGACCGGAAGAGTATGAAGGGCGGAGAGTACCGGAAGTGCTTTTATCCGGACATCATGCCAATATCGAACAATGGCGGCGGGAGCAATCTCTGACGCGTACGCTGCATTGGAGACCGGATCTTTTAGAGAAAGCAGAGCTGACAAAAAAAGACCGGGAATATTTAGCAAAGCAAACGGATCGAAAATAGTCCTAAAAAACGTCCCAGCCCGTCTGTCTGAACGGATTGGGACGTTTTCTATGTAAGAGGATTATTCAATGATCTCAAGTTCTTTGGAGAAGCTATTCAAGATTTCACATCCATTTTCCGTCACCAAAACCAAATCCTCGATCCGGACGCCAACTTCTCCTTCCACATAGATGCCGGGCTCGATGGAAAAGATATTCCCTGGTGTTGCAAGCAGGTCGCTTTGGGTGGAAACATCGCCGGGCTCATGGACTTCAAGACCGATAAAATGTCCTAGACGGTGGGTGAAATTCGGACCGTAACCGGCTTCCGTAATCAAGTCGCGGGCAATCTGGTCGATACTTTTCAGGGGAACACCAGGCTTAATCGCTGCTTCTGCCGTTTCGTTGGCAGCGCGAACCGTCTGATAAATTCTGCGGTGTTCTTCATTACGAATCTCACGGAAGAAAAATGTTCTGGTCATATCCGCGCAGTAAAAGTCTTTTTTGCATCCAACGTCAAAGAGCACGCAATCTCCGGTTCGAAGCGGAGTATCATCCGGTTCATGATGCCCCATCGCCGCATTGGCGCCAAAACCAACCAAAGGAGCAAAAGAGAAATCATCCGCGCCGAAAGAACGGTAAATCTCTAACATCTGACCTGCAACCTGTTTTTCTGTAATCCCTTCTTTTAATAGCTTCTTAAATTCGGCCATGGCCCTGTCATTGATACGGGAAACCGCTTTCATCCATTCGATTTCCTGTTCATCCTTGCATGCCCGCGCTTCATCTATGCAATAAGAAACGTTTTCAAAAGCGGAAGCGCCGCACATGCTCATCAATGGCAATAAGAAACGAGCGGGCATATTCTTATCTACGCCAAGAGGAGTTCCCGATTGGATACATTGGCTAAGTAAGGCGATCGAGTCATCCGTATCAAAAAATCGTACTTTCTCTACGCCGAGATCTTCCGGTACGGTAAAAAGCTGATTGATGAATATTTTGTGATTTCCTTTCTGATTCAAGTAAAGAGCGTATAAACGTTCTCCCGGTTCAATCCATCGGCCGGTAAGATAAAAAATAGAGGCAGGATCGCAAAAGACCGCTTGCTGTAGGTGACGTTTTTCCATGGATTCTAATACTTTTTTCAGTCGGCTGCTGTTCATGGTATTCCTCCATATTGTTTTGAATTCACAAATCCAACACATTCTTTTTGGATCGGTTTCACAAATCTGTCACAATTTCCCTGAATTTTATTGTACTCAATTTCTGAAAAAAGTCAAGTACTTTATGTGAATTGCAAAAAAAAAAAAAAGTTGTAAAGTTTTCAAAAAACTTATTGATTTTTCATGGGAGGTGCTATATAATACAACCACACAGACTAAAGACTGAACCGCGTTCGGTTAGTTTGGAAAGATGTCTGTGAAAAAACACAGTAGGAGGGAACTATATGAAAAAAACTCTGAGTAAATTCCTTGCGGCTGCTCTGGTAGCATCTATGTTAGCCGGCTGTGGAGGAAATGCGGCGTCCACGACGGCGGCACCCGACACCAAGGCTCCTGAGGCTACGACAGCTGCGGTAAAGCCGGATGAGACCGAGGCGCCTACCGAAGCTCCCGCGAGTACCGGAAAGGTAGCGATCGTGACCAACACGGTTTCTCAGAATGAAGAAGAGTATCGTTCTGCAGAAAAAATGGCGGAAAAATATGGCGATCGGATTGTACATGTTACCTGGCCGGATAACTTTATGAACGAGCAGGAGCAGATGATTACCACCGTCAGCAAACTGGCAGCGGATCCGGATGTAAAAGCGCTTGTGATCAATCAGGCCGTTCCGGGAACGAACGCAGCGGTTGATAAGCTGAAAGAAACTCGTGACGATATCTTAGTTATTTATGGAACTCCTCAGGAGAATCCGGAAGACGTTGCTACGAGAGCCGACCTGCTGCTGCAGCCGGATGAGCTGAGAATGGGACCTGCCATGATCGAGCAGGCGGCCAAATTAGGCGCGAAGACCTTCGTTCATTATTCCTTCCCGAGACATATGGCTCAGGTGCTTCTTTCTTCTCGTCGTGACCTGATGAAGGAAAAATGCAAGGAAATGAATATCGAGTTCGTCGATGCGACGGCTCCCGACCCGACCGGTGATTCCGGAACGACTGGCGCTCAGCAGTTCATTTTGGAAGATGTTCCGAAGATGGTAGCTCAGTATGGCGCGGATACGGCGTTCTTCTCCACCAACTGTGCAATGCAGGTTCCGCTGATCAAGGCTTGCGTAGATGCGAAAGCGATTTATCCTCAGCCTTGCTGCCCGTCCCCTTATCATGGATATCCCGCTGCTCTTGGTTTAGTATCGGAAGATGCTTCCGCTGCTGAGATCGATGTAAAGGATATCGTAGACCAGACGACAAAGGTTCTGGAAGAGAAGGGCGTTCTGGGAAGATTCTCCACATGGCCGGTTCCGGTTTCCATGATGATCACCGTTGCTGGAACGGAATATGCGTTCCAGTGGATGGATGGAAAGACTGGCGACAGCCTGAATCTGGATGTTTTGAAGGCGGAGATGGAAGAGTACGCAGGAATGTCTGTAACTCTGAATCCTTATACCGATGATGCAGGAAAAGTTTACGATAATTATCAGTTTATTATGATGGATTACATGATCTATGGTGAATAATCAAAACTGATAACTTGAATTGACAACCCCGTCTCCGGGGGCATGAGATCCCCTTTTTCTCATGCCCCCACTTTATAAATTGAGAGGAGAGAGAGTTTGAGCGAAAATCTTCTGGAATTTAAACACGTGTCAAAATCTTACTCGGGCAATCAAGTACTAAAAGATATCAATTTGGCGATAAAGCCGGGTGAGATCCATGCTCTCATTGGAGAGAATGGCGCGGGAAAATCTACATTGATGAATATTCTTTTTGGTATGCCGTGTATTCACGAAACGGGAGGTTTTGAGGGCAGCGTTGAGATCAATGGAGAGGAAGTAAACATCAAATCTCCCCATGAAGCGATGCTGCAGGGGATCGGTATGGTTCATCAGGAATTCATGTTGATTCCCGGATTTTCCATCACGGAAAACGTAAAACTGAATCGGGAAATTACAAAGCCAAACCTTGTTAGTCGGATTTTTGGGAAGGATCTGCAGAGTTTGGATTACAAAAAAATGAATGCCGACACTACTACGGCACTGGCGACTTTGGATATGGATATCGATGCTTTTATCGAAGTCGCGGGCCTTCCTGTAGGTCACAAACAATTTATTGAAATTGCAAGAGAGATCGACAAAGAAGGAATTCGAATTTTAGTATTTGATGAACCGACCGCTGTTTTGGCGGATGAAGAAGCGCAAAATCTTTTAAAAGCGATTCGCCGTCTGGCCGACAGTGGAATTGGCATTATCTTTATCAGCCACCGGTTAAATGAAATTGTACAGGTTGCGGATAATGTAACGGTTCTGCGAGATGGAGCGCATGTAGTCACCAAACCGATAGCAGAGACAAACGCAGTCGAGATCGCCCGTTATATGATCGGACGGGATGTTACCATCGAGCGTGTGCACGATGCGGAAAGAAGCATTTCGGATGAGGTGATTTTGGACATACAAGATCTTTTCGTCAATATGCCGGGAGAACAGGTAAAGGGCATTGATTTATCGGTACATAAAGGAGAGATCCTGGGAATCGGAGGTCTGGCCGGACAGGGAAAGTTGGGAATCGCCAACGGACTGATGGGAATTTATCCGGCGAAAGGTACCGTGACCTTTAACGGCAAGCCTCTTACCTTATGCGACCCCAAAAAATCAATTGTAGCGGGGCTTGGCTTTGTCAGTGAAGACCGGAAGGGCGTAGGCCTGCTCTTGGATGAGTCCATTGAGCTAAACGTTGTCTTTACGGCAATGCAGCTCCACGATGAATTTTTAACAGGTTTTGGTCCGTTTCGTTTTAAGGCTTCCAAACAAATCCGGGAGCATGCGAACAAAATGATTAAAGATCTGGATATTCGCTGTACCTCGTCTCTGCAGACGGCAGGAAGCTTGAGCGGCGGAAATCAGCAGAAGGTTTGTATCGCGAGAGCGCTGACGCAAAAGCCGACGCTGCTGCTGATATCGGAACCGACGCGAGGAATCGATATCGGTGCGAAAAAATTGGTTTTGGATTTGTTGAAACAACTGAATGAGGAATTGGGAATGACAATCGTCATGACCTCTTCAGAATTGGCGGAATTACGCAGTATTTGTGATCAAATTGCCATTGTCTGCGATGGTAAGATTGCAGGTATGCTCAAACCGGAGGCTCCGGATGAGGAATTCGGTTTGCTGATGTCCGGCAGTGATATCCCGACGGAAGAGGAGGTACAGAAATGAAAAAAGCGATACAAAATATCGGTCTTCCGACTTTTATCATCTGCGCTTTTTGGATTTTAATTCTGGTGGTTGGCTTCTTTTGTGATTTGTCCGTTCCCACTTTGTTAAGCGATACGTTGAAACGGGCTGGTATGAATGGCATTTTGGTTTTGGCGATGCTTCCGTCGATCCAGTCTGGAACGGGACCGAACTTTGCCCTCCCGGTAGGTATTGTCTGTGGACTGTTCGCACTTGTCTGCAGCATTGAATTTGGGTTTACCGGATGGGCCTGGTTCTTTGTTTCCATTCTTCTTGCTACTGCTTTAGCTATCGTTGTGGGTTATCTGTATGGAAAGTTGATCAATGCGGTAAAAGGGTCGGAGATGACGATCGCTACTTATACCGGATTTTCCATCGTTGCCTTTATGTGTCTGCTGTGGCTGATGATTCCATTTACCAGTCCGAACATGGGATGGTTTATCGGTCAGGGATTGCGGGAAACCATTCAGTTGGATGTTATTGACGCTGCTCAAATCTTGAATAACCTTTGGGCTATTCAGATTGGACCGGACTTTACGATTCCCACTGGAATGATTTTATTCTTCCTGCTGTTCTGTTTCATTATTTGGCTCTTCTTCCGTTCCAAACGGGGAATCGCGATATCGGCAGTGGGATCCAGCAATGAATTTGCGCAGGCTTCCGGTATCAGCATCAATAAAAACCGTGTGTTTGCCAATATTCTTACGACTGTTCTAGGTGCGATCGGAATCGTCGTGTATTCTCAAAGCTATGGCTATGCGCAGTTGTATTCCGGCCCGTTGATGATGGCGTTCCCTGCAGTGGCGGCAGTTCTGATCGGCGGAGCGACGGCCATGCGCGGAAAAGTCATGCATGTTATTATTGGCGTCGTCCTTTTTCAAGGTCTTTTGACTGCTGCGCTTCCGGTGGCGAATAAGGTATTTGCCGGAACCGACTTGTCAGAGGTTTTACGTATGGTGATCCAAAACGGGATTATCCTCTATGCGTTGACGCAGGTGAAGAAGGGAGGCTCCAAAGGATGAAAAAGGATTCTATGCTGCGCACTGTGGGTAAATGGGCAGGCGACAATGTCGTAATGCTGATCTTTCTGGCGTTTACCCTGGTAGGCCTTCTGGTATCTGATGTGACGCTTGGTTGGTTTTTCAGTGAATTGACCGGCAGAATGTATCGGAACTGTTTTCTTGTTCTTTCCCTGATCATTCCTGTTATTGCTGGTTTGGGATTGAACTTTGGTATTGTAGTCGGCGCGATGGCCGGACAGCTCGCGATCATCTTTGTCCGTTTCTTCGGATGGGGCGGAATCGGTGGCTTGCTATTGGCAGTACTTGTTTCTACGCCGCTTGCGATCCTGTTTGGCTGGATGACCGGAAAACTCTATAACAAAACCCGCGGACAGGAAATGATTGCCAGCTTGATTGTGGGATACTTTGCCAATGGTTTGTATCAGTTCCTTCTGCTGTTCGTGATCGGCGTTGTGATTAAAGTACCCAGTGATCATCCGCTGATTAAGCCGGATGGCGTTGGAATCCGTTCGACTGTAGATTTGGGAATGGCGGATGCCGGCGGTTTGAAGTATGCTTTGGACGATCTGGGAAGAATTCCCTTTGTTACGGCGATCATCATTATGGCCAGTGTGATTCTGCTTCTTTTGGTGTTGCGTCAGGTTCGCCAGCAGAAGATGGGAAGAGCACAGCAAAAGTCTCCGATTGTGATTTTCAATATGGCTTGCTGCATTTTGGTCATTGGAATTGGAATTCACGCTATGGTAACCAACTCCAGTTTGATGATGGTCAGCAAGGTTCCCGTTGGCATTTTGGTACTTATCGTCCTTCTGTGCGTCTTCATCGAAGGGTTGATGAAAACGAAGCTGGGACAGGATTTCAAGAGCGTGGGTCAGAGCCAGCATATCGCGGAAGTATCCGGCGTGGATGTAGACCGGAAACGTATCATTGCCGTTATTATTTCTACGGTGATGGCTGCCTGGGGACAGATTATTTTCCTGCAGAACGTAGGTACGCTAAACGTTTACAATGCTCATTCGCAGGTGGGAATGTTTGCCGTTGCTTCGATTTTGGTAGGCGGTGCTTCCACATCGAAAGCAACCGTAAAGCAAGCGCTTTTGGGAACCATACTTTTCAACGCCATGTTCATTATGTCTCCGGAAATTGGAAGCGCGGTGTTCGGCCAGGCGCTGCTCGGAGAGTATTTCCGTACCTTTATGGTATATGGCGTTATTGGTTTGGCTCTTGGACTTTACGTTTGGAAATCCAATAAGAAAAATAAACTTACGATTTAAAAAGATGTTTGTTGTGCAAGCTGCGCGACAGCGGCGCGGAATTTCGCGAAGCGAAATTCTCCTTCATTCCAGTGGTAGTAAAAAAACTATAAATAAAAAAAAGGAGAAGATGTATGAAACACAAACACAAACGTCTATGGGCACTATTCATGGCTGTTTTGATGTTAATGAGCACCATGGCATCAGGACTTGTCTATGCGTCTCCCGTGGAAGATCTTCCCGCTGATTCACAGGCGGAAAGCACTTTGCCGGAAGATGATGCAGAAACGCCAGAAGTACCCGAAGCTTCGTCGGAAGAGGCAACAGAGCCTTCTAACGAGACAGAAGTCCCTACAAGTGCAGTGACAGATGAGCCGTCCGGCGAAACGACTGCGCAGGAACCCTCTTCGGCAACAGGCGAAGCTGAGCAACCGGAGAGTACCGAGTCTTTGGAGATTGAGAACGTGGAAGGTTTGGAAAATCCGGACCTGAGCGCAGCTCCGGCCAACGGCGATGTGGATTATGTCCATATCATCACCGATGAGTACATCGAAGTAGGTTTTACGAAAAATGTTACCATCACGGGAAAAGAAGACTTTACCGTGAAGATCGGCGATAAAGAGGTCGATTTCTCTTACCAGGCATATTTCAACAACATGGCGACGTTAAAGCTGGCGGAGCCGTTGAAGGATGCGGAGAATACCAGTAACCTTTCTGTAACGGTCGTAGATGCGGCCCAGACGGAAACGGCGACCTACGAGCCTTTCTACACCATCAAAAATCAGGGTACAAAGTCCAAGATTTGGGTATATGGAAATGATAACTCCGATACGGATGCTACTTACGGAACTGCCAGAGACGCTGAATACGTGATTCAGTACTGTGCGGAAGGCATTAATAAGATGGTAGGCCGTTCGGATTTCCTGACCCTGGCCGCTTCCAACAGCAACTTGAGAGTTGTAGTAGTCGGCGCGGATCAGAGCGTATACAGCGTGCCTGAATACCGTCACCTGTACAATGCGGATGACGCGGCTACCCGTGTGACCATCCCTGGAACGAGAGAGCTTCCGCTCATCGTTACGACTGCAGAAGACGTGATGCGTGTAAAGAGCGCGAACGATAATACTTTCCGAATGGTTTATGATTTTGCGAAGCTGTTCTGGGAACTGGGCGTTGTAGACGGCTGGCCGGATTTCGCCCTCAGCCTTTATGACGACGAGGATACCTACAATTATGTAGCTCATCTGGAAGAGGCCTACAATGCGGCCAAAGCAGCCAATCTGTGGCCGGGCACCAAGATGATGGAGAGCCTGGAAGAGTACTTTGCTTATGCGACCATGGTGTGGTATGAGACCTTACCGGAGTCGTCCAATGGAACCTGGCAGCGGGAAGCATTCCCGGTCAACACCCGTGCGGAACTGTCTGAGTACGACGAGCTGCTGTACGGCACGTTAGTTGAGATTTACGGCGAATTCGAATTCTTCTCCGGATATCGTGAGCAGAACACCAGCACAAAGGATTCTGAGCTGGCCCAAAACTTCCCTTGGTATAAGCACAGCCAGGTGGATAACTACGGCATCGATGGAAAGGCATATGCTCCTCTTCATGTGGTAGAGACCAACCTGATTTCGGCAAACCAGATCGAATTGGTATTTAACCGTGAGATCCGGGATCTGGATGCTCTGCGTCTGGATGCGGACTGGTCGATCGAGTGGACCGATAAAGATGGAAACACCACTACTTACACGAAAGATCAGATTACCCGTCAGTTCTATCAGTGGAAGACTTTGACGCTGCAGGTTCGCGGAGCCAAGTGGTACGATGGCTTTATCGGAACTGACGTAAAGGGCTTCACTGAGGCGGAAGTAGCTCCGGAAAATCGGGCAAATAAGCCTTGGTTTGACAATGGATATGCCCGTTCTTCGAATCCGACTAGAGATGGAAAGATTGCCGTTGGTCCGGAAACTTACGCAAAATATAAGGATACGGACAGCCGTTTAGTAGAAGCGGATCCGATCACCGTAACCGCTAGTCCGAGCGCACTGGAAAAAGGTGCCTATGTCAGCGTAAACGAGGGTACCCTGGCTGGAAGCATTAACGGAAGCCTGAAGGTCAGCGTTGGCGGCGATGACGTAAAAGACTGGGCAGACAACGCACTGGGAGCAAAGACCTATAACGTGGTATTTAAGCCTTGGCTGGGCCAGGTTATGAGAAGCCCGATCGGCGGCGTCTATGTATACGGCGATAACTTTGTAAAGAAATCCTCCTTGGAAGTAGCTTGTAACTATATCGACATGATCCTTTCCAACCCGACGGATCAGCTGGGTCAGCGTCTCTGCGACGGCTTGGTTTATGCCGGCGGCGGACTGGAGATCATGAGCTACAAACATCACGCTTACATGATGCCTGGAAAGAGAAACACCTACGGCGCTCAGAACCATCACTATCTGTACGTAGAAGGCTTTGGCGGCGGTGTAGCTCAGACTACAGAATTTAACGTACTGCGTGACTACACCTTTACCAGATATGACAATGAATTCATCCTGGGTCATGAGTTTGGCCACAGCATCGACCTGACCGGTATGCCTTACTTTACCGATCTGAGCTATGAGCTGCTTGAGACCTATCGGCAGCAGGTAACGGAAAAAGATCTGTGGAACAATGGCGGAGCTTCTTATGCCGGAAGCAACAAGGAAGAATATTTCGCTTCCCTGAGCAATATCTGGCACGGAACTATGCGTGAGTCTACCGACGGCTCCAACAACGGCACTTGGCTTTCCATCAATACGAGAGAAGAGCTGTACCGTTATGACCGCGGCGGATACGACTTCATGAAGAAGGTATATTATAACCCTGAGAAGGGAACGGGCCTGACCGGAACCCTGGAAGATGGAAGAGATCTTGCACATCCGGATTATGCTGACGATGAGATCATCAAGTGGGGCTGCACCTTCCCGGCTACCTTGCTGAATGACGATACGCATACTTATAAGTGGATTTCCTGGTCCACGGCGAACCAGTGGGATGTCAACGACGATCATACACCGGGAAGCGGAATCCGTTATGGTGAGCATCCCAATGCGATGAAGGGTTATACGATCAATTATCATCCTTACCTGAAGTTTAGTTCGGAAGAACCGACTACGATCGGCGCGATGGATATCGTTCTGACCAGTGAGGATAAGATGGTAGAAGGCCTTACCTTTAAGGTTGTCGGCAAAGACTTCGAGCAGACCTATGAGACCGACAAAGATGGCAAGATTTACGTGAAGGGACTTGCTGCAGGCGAATATACCGTTTCTGAAGTGGCCAATGAAAAGAGTGCTCGTTACGCACTGCCGGCTAGTCAGACCGTAACAGTGAAAGATGGCGAGACCGTCTCCGTTGCATTCGAGAATAAGCTGCTCCGCGGCGGATTTAAGCTGGTACTTGTGGACGGAAACGGAAAAGCGATCTCCGGCGCGAAGTTTGAATTGTACACGGCTGGCGGAGACCTGCTGAAACAGTTCACGGTTGGCAAAGATGGCATCTACACCATCGCAGACCTGCTGTACGGCGATTACTATCTGAAGGAAGTGGAAGCTGCGGGCTATTCCTTCAATAAGGATAAGACCTACTCCTTCTCCGTAAAAGAGAATGGAACCATTACCGAGATCAAGGTAGTGAACCAGGTAATCGGCGGAGGAACGACAAACAAACCGGGAACGAGCGGAACTCCGAAGACGGGCGATACCTCGAACCTGGCTATGTGGCTGGTACTCCTCGGCGTTTGCGCTGCTGGAGCGGGCGGAACGTATTATGTGAAGAAACGTACCGCGAAGAAATAAAGAAGAGTAAATTTTTTGGGGAGCCGTCACACTGGGAGCAATGCCAGGACGTGACGGCTCCGTCCTTGGAAAAATTTATTTGCAAACAGCGAGAAAAAGGGACGAACTTTTTGGAAAAGTCCTTGCATATTTTGTATCTTTATGATAGAATAAATCGCTGAAGAAAATCGGTGGTCCGCTGCCAACCCCATTGGTTATGAACATCGAAATATTAGGAGGAATCATGAACGAGATTATCAAGAAAATCGAAGCCGAACAGCTGCGTGAGGGCGCAGGAAATTTCCGTATCGGAGATACGGTCCGCGTACATGCCAAAATCAAAGAAGGCAACCGCGAGAGAATCCAGGTATTTGAGGGTACTGTGCTGAAGCGTCAGCATGGCGGCGCCCGCGAGACATTCACGGTGCGCAAGACTTCCAACGGCGTTGGCGTCGAGAAGACCTGGCCGGTACATTCTCCGGAAATCGAGAAAGTAGAAGTGGTTCGCAGAGGTAAAGTGAGAAGAGCGAAACTGAACTATCTGAGAGACCGCGTCGGCAAGGCTTCCAAGGTAAAAGAATTAGTGAAATAATGGAAAAAGGGACACATATGAAAATATGCTGTCCTTTTTCATCTTAATAAGAAAGATTGATTCGAATTTCGGAAAGATCGATCAAGCTTCCGGTAGAGAACAGGCAAAGAAAGCGGGGGGTTGCCGGTGGAAAAGAGAAGAAAAAAACAGATGGAAAACCAGGAGGGAAAGCGGCTCCATACGGTAACCGATTGGGTGGTCGATGTGATCGTCGTTGTTGTTCTGGCTGTTTTTTTTGTTCAAATGTTAGGTGAACAGATTCGGGTTGAGGGACATTCGATGGAGCCTGCATTGATGGCGGAAGACACGGTGCTGATTAACCGATTGTCCTACTCCTTCTTTTCTGTGGAACGTTTTGACGTGGTATTGTTTCAAAATCCGAAATCAGAAGAAAAAATTCACATGAAACGAGTGATTGGTCTTCCGGGAGAGACCGTGCAGATCAAGAACGGAAAGATTCAGGTCAACGGAAGCGCGCTGCCGGAGCGGGAGCTTCCGGAATATACCGTACCCGGCTTGGCAGAGAATCCAGTAACCCTGGGTGACGACGAATACTTCCTTCTGGGGGATAATGGCGATAGCAGTGAGGACAGCCGTTTTGCGATCATTGGAAATGTACACCGAGATCAAATTCTGGGAAAAGTTTGGTTCCGCATCGCGCCCTTCTCCAAATTGGGATTTATCAAGGATTAAATAGAATACGAGGTAATAAAATGAAGATACAGTGGTATCCCGGCCACATGACGAAAGCGAAGCGCACGATGGAGTCGGATATCAAATTGGTGGACCTGGTGATTGAGCTGGTGGATGCAAGAGTGCCGGCTTCCAGCCGGAATCCGGATATTGATCGACTGGCGCAGCATAAGGCGCGTCTGGTTCTTCTAAATAAATCGGACTTGGCGGATGAGTCCATAAACCGGCAGTGGGAAGCGTGGTTTGCTTCCCAAGGGATTTTAGCCGTACGCTTAAACGCGAAAAGCGGGACCGGCATGAAGGCGGTTCAAGGTGCGATCCAGGAAGCTTGCAAGGAAAAGATGGAGCGGGACCGGCGGCGTGGGATTTTGAATCGGCCGGTTCGGGCGATGGTAGTAGGAATTCCCAATGTAGGAAAATCTACATTTATCAATTCCCTTGCGCGGAAAGCCGCGGCGAAAACAGGAAATAAGCCAGGTGTGACCAAAGGAAACCAGTGGATTCGTCTGAATAAGAATGTGGAGCTTTTAGATACGCCGGGAATTTTGTGGCCTCGGTTTGAGGATGAAACCATAGGCGTCCATCTGGCTTTGATTGGATCGGTGAACGACGAAATTTTGAATCTAGAAGAGTTGGCGTTTGAAGGAATTCAGATATTACAAAAGATCTATCCTGGCACTTTGAAAGAACGTTACGGTGTAGAAGAAGGGGAGGCTCCCTATAAAATTCTTACATCGATTGCTCAGGTGAGAAACTGCATACAAAAAGGCGGGGAAGCGGATACGGATAAAGCGGTTCGTCTATTTCTCGACGATTTGCGAAGCGGCCGCCTGGGAGGGATCAGTCTGGAGAGACCGTAGGAGGCGATGGGGAGGCAGTGATAAGACGCAGAAGAGAAGAACGCCCGGAAAGGGCGGAAAAACGGGAGTATCCCGGATTTGTAGAAGATTTGCTGAATACAGCCATTGCTTTTTTGCTGGTTTCGGCCGCCGCAGTCCTGATTTTATTGTTTATCGGGCGGGCGGCCATTGTTAACGGCGATTCCATGCAGCCGATGCTCCATGACGGAGACATGTTGATTGTACAAAAGATTGCTTACCATCATCCAAAACGGTTTGATATTGTTGTTTTTGACTCTCTCGATGGACGCGGAACGCTTTTTATCAAGCGTGTGATCGGCCTGCCTGGAGAGACGATACAGATTCAGGATGGCGAGATAACCATTGATGGAGAGATACTGGAAGAAGACTACGGGCTGGAGCCGATAAAGAATGCAGGGATTGCCTCGGATCCTATTTCTTTGGGAGAAGAAGAGTATTTTGTTCTCGGTGATAATCGTAACAACAGTGGAGACAGCCGCAGCGTTTCCGTGGGAGCAGTAAAACAGGAACAGATCGAGGGAAAGGCGCTATTCCGTTTTTGGCCCCTTGGGGACAGTGGCCTGTTGAAACACCAATAAGGAGAGGCTATGCCAAAAAAACTAGAACCAGAGCAGGAACATTTGCGTTTGGAGCAGATGAAGGTTTATGAAAGACAGTATGAAGATTCCGCTTTTGTCTGCGGCATCGACGAAGCAGGGCGGGGGCCGCTGGCGGGGCCGGTGGTAGCCGCTGCGGTGATTCTGCCAAGGGAGGCGGAGATTTTCTATCTGAATGATTCCAAAAAGGTGACGGAACGCCGGAGAGAACTGCTTTTTGATGAGATTCAGGAAAAAGCCATTGCTTTTGGCATTGGTATTGTCAGTCCGGAGGAAATTGATGAGATCAATATTCTTCAGGCTACCTATGCGGCGATGCGTCAGGCAGTTTCCGGGCTTTCGGTGCAGCCGGCGGTGCTGTTAAACGATGCGGTGACGATCCCAGGAATTGAATTGCCCCAGGTACCGATTATCAAAGGGGACGCCAAAAGCGTGTCCATTGCGGCGGCCAGTATTTTGGCAAAAGTAACCAGGGACCGCATGATGCGTCAGTACGACGCAATTTATCCGGAATATGGTTTTGCCGGTCACAAAGGCTATGGAACGGCGGCCCATATCGCTGCGATTCGCGAGTATGGCCCCTGCCCGATTCACCGAAGAAGCTTTATCCATAATTTTGTGTAAATAAAATTTTGGCAGCGGGAAGCATATTTTGTCGGATACGGAGGCAGGCGGATGAACCAAAGAGAGGTGGGCGGCCGTTTTGAAGAACAAGCGGCCGCCTATTTGCAAGAACAGGGAATACAGATATTGGAACGAAACTTCCGCTGCCGCATTGGAGAGATTGATTTGGTCGCGAAAGAAGGCGAATATTTTCTATTTGTTGAGGTAAAATACCGCGGCAGTAGTAGATTTGGACGGCCGGAGGAAGCGGTAAACCCACGCAAACAAAAGAAGATTTGTCAGGTGGCTCAGGCGTATTTGCAGCGCCATGGACTTCCAGAGGAGACTTACTGCCGTTTTGATGTGGTTGCGGTGGATGGCAGAGGCCAGCTCACCTATTTTCGAAATGCATTTGGAGGGATTTGAATTTGGCTTGGAATATGATAGAACAAGAAAAAGAGGGCGTGACATATTTGACATTTCCGATGCTAGAGCGAACCGGGTTGGTCACCCATGCTTTTTCCACAAGAAAGGGCGGCGTCAGCAAGGGGATTTTTGCCACCATGAATTTTGCCGTGGGACGTGGGGACGATCCGGCGTGTGTGCAGGAAAATTACCGACGCATGGCAAAGGCGCTTGGGGTTGCGCCGGAACAGATGGTTTTGTCTCAGCAGACCCATACGACCAACCTGCGGATCGTTACCAAGGCGGACGCGGGAAAAGGCGTCGTTCGGGAACGGGATTATACGGATATCGATGGGCTTTTGACCGATGAGCCAGGGATTATGCTGGTAACTTCCTATGCGGATTGCGTGCCGCTTTATTTTTTAGACCCGGTAAAAAAGGTGATTGCCTTGAGCCATTCTGGTTGGAGAGGTACCGTTTCCCGGATGGGAGCGGTGACGGTGGAAGCGATGCAGCGTTCCTTTGGTTCCAATCCGGAACAAATTCTAGCATGTATCGGGCCTAGTATCTGTCAGGATTGCTATGAAGTCAGCGAAGATGTGGCGGAGGCATTCCGGGCAGCGTTTCCTGAAAAAGACTGGCCGGAGATTTTAAAATCAAAGCCGGAATCCAAGTATCAGCTGGATTTGTGGGCGGCGAATCAAAAGATTTTGTTATCCGCCGGAATTCGGGAAGATCATCTGGTTTCTTCGGGGATTTGTACTTGCTGCCATTCGGATTTCTTGTTTTCCCATCGGGCGACGCAGGGAAAGCGGGGAAATCTGGGCGCATTTTTGATGCTGAATCCCTGAACCCCGCTTTCTGGCACCGCTTTAGGCGTTTTTACATTGTTTTAGATGTTCCAGATAGATATTACGAATTCCTTTGCATTCACCCAGGCCTTTTAGATGGCAGACCACCTCATAACCGGCGGCTTCAAACTGGGAACGCCAGGAATCCTTGTCGTCGCTTGCCATGTCATTGTTGGCATGATCGCCGGCTACCAGCATAAAAGGAACGAGGTGAACCCGGCGGACCGAAGCTTCTTGCAGACGGCGGAAGATATGTTCCAGAGAAGGGTAAGCTTCCACCGTTCCCATATAGGCGCGGGGGTAACCGAGGTCTTTTAGTGTGTAATCCAGCGCGGCATAGACGGCATTGGCATGGTGGGTGGTGCCATGTCCCATAAATACGATGGCTTCATCCTCCGGTAAATCAGAGTATTCCTCCATCAGAGCTTTTAAAACCGAGACATGATCTTCTGTGGTAGTAAGCAGCGGATCTCCAAAGCGAATTGTAGAAAAGACGGATTTTTTTGCCAGGATTTCCTGCTTCATTTGATCGTTTTCGATTCCATTGATGATATGAGTGGGTTGAACAATCAGATCGGTAATACCGTCTTTTTCCATCTGCTCTAAAGCTTCCGGAACCGTATGGATGATCAATTGATCCCTTTCCCGAAGTTTTCGAATAATCATTTTGCTTGTCCAAGCCCGATAGACCGTACAATTCGGGGAGGCCTGCCGTATCTCTTCTTCTAGTTTTTCAATGGTCTTTTTTCTGGTATCCGGATAGCTGGTACCAAAACTGACCACAAGGATCGCCTGTTTCATCTGATTGTCCTCCGTATTCCCCTATTTCTTGAAGATACTTTAACAAAGTGTAACATGATGAGGAGAACTGTGTCAATGTTTTCCATAAGATTTTAGAGTCTTCTTGGTTTTTGCACCGGACGTCTTTTTTTCGAATAGAATAAAGGAAAGAATCAATGGTTCAAAGAAGGTGAGTTCATGCAGGAGGCATTTCGCACCGTCCACGTGGATGCAGCTCATCGGGCTGGATTAAGCGGGGCCGGCGTCGGAGTCGCCATTTTGGATACAGGAATCTTTCCCCATCGGGATTTTGAAAATCGAATCGACGCATTTCAAGATATGCTTCATCTCTGGACAGAGCCCTATGACGACAATGGGCACGGCACCCATGTAGCGGGCGTGATCGGCGGTTGTGGCCGGATGTCTATGGGGCAATATATGGGAATCGCTCCGGGATGCCGGTTAATTAGTATCAAGGTACTAGATTCCAAGGGAAATGGGAGTTTATCCCATATGATGATGGGATTAAACTGGATTTTAGAGAATCAAAAGCAATATAATATTCGGATCGTCAATATCTCGATTGGAACAAAGACCAAAGGAGATGCCGGAGAAGAATCCCCTTTGGTACAGAATGTTAACAGGCTCTGGGATGCAGGGCTTGTTGTCGTTGTGGCAGCTGGAAATAATGGACCTGGGGAAGGAACGGTAACGACTCCAGGCATTAGCCGAAAGGTAATCACAGTCGGCTCTTCGGATGATGGCCGCAGTGTAGAAATTCATGGAAACCGAATGCAGAATTATTCGGGAAGAGGGCCAACGGCAGAATGTATTTTAAAACCGGAAGTGATTGCCCCAGGTTCTCATATCATCTCTTGTAATGTATGTCAATCTCCCCGCGCCAGATATTATACGATGAAAAGTGGAACCTCTATGTCTACTCCGATTGTGTCGGGTGCAGTTGCCTTACTTTTGGAAAAATATCCTTACATGACGAATGTTGATGTAAAGTTAGCTTTGCGGGAGAGTTGTCGGAAGACAGGCGCTCCCGTAACAAAGGAAGGGTGGGGGCTTTTGGATATCCGGCGCCTTTTGCTTTAAAAGATTTTTTCGGAATGGATTGAAAAGTCAAAGATAGTTTGATAGAATAAAAGAAAGTATAAATAAAGGATTTTACAGCAGAAAAGAGAGGCCGATATGTGTGGAAGATATTTTTTTACTTATGAGGCGGCACAGGAAGCATTGGAGTTAACGGACCTATTAGATACGAGAAGCCAGGCGGTGGGAGAGGGAGACGTGCATCCGACAGACATGGCTTGGGTAATCTGTGCGGATGCAAAAAAGCAAGGACTTGTGTTGGCTTCCATGCGTTGGGGATTTCCAGGCAGACAGTCCTGTACTATTTTTAATGCACGGGCAGAAAGTGTGATGGAAAAGAACCTGTTTCGTGACAGTGTGTTGTTCCGCCGCTGTGTGATTCCAGCAGGAGGCTTTTATGAATGGAATTCAAGGAAGGAAAAGGTCAGCTTCACAGGACGGGAAAAGAAAATTCTCTATATGGCCGGTTTTTACCGCTGTTTTGAGGACGTCAATTGTTTTGTGATCATTACAACAGAAGCCAATGAATCGATGAGGGCGGTTCATGACCGGATGCCTTTGATTTTAGAAAAAGAGGCTGTGAAGGACTGGATTTTTAAAACAGATCAGGCGGAGGATTTTCTGGCGCAAGTTCCTCCCAGCCTATCCTCCTATCAAGAATATGAACAGCAAAAATTTGAATGGATTTGAAGATTTCGGAAAGGGTGTGACTATCTGCCGCACCCTTTCCCTATGATCTGCTATTTGGTATATGTGGACAAGACAAATGAATTGTGTTACGATAACATTATCTTTCATTGGCAAGGGCAAACGCGGTCAGAAAAATGCGCTCTTGTCAACAGAAGGCAACAACAAATGGGGGACCATAGAATGAAAAAATCATGGTGGAAAGTTCCTTTGTATTGTATGGCAGCCAGTTTCCTGTGCTACGTACTGACCGTTCGTATTTTGGGCCAATTTACGTTGACGACACTCCCAGATGGAACGATTACCGTAGATAATACTCGGTGGATGATTCTGTCAAGCTTATTATTTCTTGCAGTCATCGTGGTTGGCGGCATTTTTGTTTTCAGCAAAATGACGCGCAAGGAGCTCTTTTATTCCGCCTCCGTTTTGGTTGCGGCAAATGCCTTATTTGGCCTGATCTCTTATAAAGAGCAAGGTATGTTTGCCGTTTATTGGAGTATACTTTCCGAATGGAATGGTTTTGTCGCAGATTTACTGGCTCGTATCAATCTGAATCTATGGGTAAGCGCCGTTATTATTTGGGCATTACCTTATCTATTTATTCTTTTTGGAAAAAAGGACGTGCAAAAGTAAGATGGATCATACGGGAATAAAGCGGCTTGTCATAGAAGAAATCTGTTGTTTGGCGCAACAATGTAATGTTAGAAAAGTGATTTTATTTGGCTCAAGGGCAAGGGGAGATTACAAGCGAGCCAGTGATATTGACCTGGCTGTGAGCGGAGGGGACATTTTTCGCTTTTCGCTGGAAGTAGACGAGAAAACTTCGACCCCTTTAAAATATGATATTGTAAATCTGGACGGGAACGTACAAAGAGAATTGTTAGAATCGATTGAGACAGAAGGAAAGGTTTTATATGAAAAAATTTGATCATTATGTTTCTAATTTGCGTGTGCTGGAACGGGCGGATAAAGAAGTATTGGATAATAGTAGGACGAATTCTAAAAGACTATATTCCAGAGTATAGAAGGCTGGAACTACAGTTAATAGAAAAATATGGAGAACTATTAAAAACAATATAGGAAGTTCCATTCCTATCGAAAAGGAGGCCGGCACAGTGTTGCTAGCCTTCTTTTTTATTCACTATCCTTTATTTTTCTGATATATCAAATACAGTCCTCTTAGCAGCAAGTTTTCATCTAAATGAATGTTATGGCGGCAATGGGAGGTAATCGAGGCGGCCAGCCCGCCGGTAGCGACGACGGTAACAGCCTCCCCTAATTCCTGTTCGATGCGGTCGATCAGCCCGTCCAGCATAGCGGCGTTTCCCAGGATGATACCGCTTTTGATGCAGTCCACCGTGTTGGTACCGATAACTTTTCCAGGAGATTCAAAGGGAATTCTCGGCAGCTGGGAAGTGGTCTGTATCAAAGCGTCCAGAGCCACCTGAGCTCCCGGAGCAATAATCGTTCCTAGATAAGCCGGCCCTTTTCCCACGATGGAAAGTGTGGTAGCAGTTCCCATGTCAATGATCACTTGAGGAAGCGGATATCCCATGGCGCCTGCAACCGCGTCGACGATCAGATCGCTTCCCACCTTGGCAGGGTCGTCCATACGGATGGCCAGGCCGGTTTTGATTCCGGGGCCGATAAGGAGGGCGGGTTTGCCGATAATTTTTTGAAGAGCCCGATTCACGGTGGCGGATACCGGAGGCACCACGGAGGAGAGAATGCTTCCCTTTAGCTGTTTTGGGGAAATCTCATGAAGCTCTAAAACGGTCCGGATTGCGATAGCATATTCCAGGTCCGTTTTTCGGGGATCAGAAGAGAACCGTTCGACAAAATAAATTCTTTCTTGGTCAACGACTCCGACTACAATATTGCTATTTCCAATGTCAACTGCTAAAATCATGGGTTCCTCCTAGCACGAACCGTCTGTACGGTTTTTCATATAGATTCGGTACAGGCCTTTTAGGGGCAGCATCTCGTCGTATTGGATTTTGTGGGTGCAATAAGGGATCACAGCTTTGGCCAGATCACCGGTCGCCAGAGCGAACAGCGATTTTCCCAGTTCCTGTTCCATACGGTCGATCATTCCGTCCAACATGGCGGAACTTCCGTACACAATCCCACATTTCATGGAATCTACTGTATTTTTTGCAATGGCTTTTTCCGGCGCATCAAAAGAAATTCTGGGAAGCTGCGCGGTGCGTTTTACAAGAGAATCAAGAGCAATCCCGGCGCCAGGCAGGATCGATCCGCCCAGATATGCGCCGCTTTCATCGATCACAGAAAGCGTGGTGGCGGTTCCCATATCGATCAAAAGCAAAGGGAGAGGATATTCCGCCACGGCTGCCACGGCGTTTACCACCATATCGCTGCCAAGTTGAGCGGGATTATCGATCTTGATCGGAAGCCCGGTTTTGACTCCGGGGCCGACCACAAGAGCAGGTTTGCCAATGATTTTGGTCAAGGCCCGATTTACCACGGCAGTCAACGGAGGCACCACCGAAGAGATAATGCTGCCGGTCAATGGATGCGAAGGAATCTCATACAATTCCAAAATCGTTCGGAATGCAATGGCATACTCCAAATCTGTCTTTTTCACGTCGGTAGAAATATGCTCGACAAAATGCGTTCCCGTTTTACTGACCGTTCCCACCGTAATCACGGTATTTCCGATGTCAATGGTTAAAATCATACGAAATAAGCCTCCTTGCCTCGTAGACAATTCCTGAAAAATATGCTACACTGATAAATCGATATGGCATATTGAACTCGATTATATCACAAACTGTTTTCATAGTAAAGGAGGCCCTTATGTTGCAGAATAAAAATATCATTCTCGGCGTTTCCAGCAGCATTGCCTGCTATAAAAGCGCCGGCTTGGCCCGCACTTTGATCAAGCAAGGGGCAAATGTCCAGGTGATTATGACTCAGAATGCGACGCAGTTTATCACTCCTTTGACCTTTGAACAGTTGACCGGAAGGAAGTGTCTCGTCGATACGTTTGACCGGAACTTTGAGATCAAGGTGGAACACGTGTCTCTGGCCCAGTGGGCCGACGTCTGCCTGATTGCTCCGGCATCGGCCAATGTGTTGGCCAAGATGGCTCACGGTATCGCCGACGATATGCTGACGACGACCGTGTTGGCCTGCGACTGTCCCAAGTTTGCCGCGCCAGCTATGAACACCCGGATGTACGAGAATCCAGCGACGAAGGAAAATTTGGAAACTTTGCGCCGCTATGGTTTTACTTTGATTGAGCCGGAGGAAGGACTCTTAGCCTGCGGAGATGTGGGCAAGGGGAAGATGGCGGATGAGGAAGTGATATTGGATATCTTGGAGGCAGGAATCGGAGCGGTGAAGGATTTGGCAGGGAAGCGGGTTTTGGTCACTGCGGGACCGACCAGAGAGGCGCTGGACCCGGTACGGTTTTTGTCCAATCACTCTACCGGCAAGATGGGGTATGCCCTTGCCAAAGCCGCAATGCAGCGGGGGGCAAAGGTTACTTTAGTGACAGGAAAAACAGAAACGCCCAAGCCGCGGTTTGTAGATGTGGTTGAGGCGGTGTCCGCCAAGGAGATGTTTGATGCAGTGATGAGCCGGGCGGCGGATATGGACATTTTGATTATGGCAGCCGCAGTAGCCGATTATCGGCCGCAAAACATCGCGGCAGAGAAGATAAAGAAGATGGATGGAAATGCGACGCTGGCGCTGGAGAGGACGGATGATATTTTGGCCGCCGCCGGTGCGGCCCGCCGTTCTGGTCAGTTCCTTTGCGGTTTTTCCATGGAGACTGAGCATATGCTGGAAAATTCCAGAAAGAAGCTGGAAAAAAAGAAGATTGACATGATTGTCGCCAATAATCTGCGGCAAGAGGGCGCCGGATTTGGTGTGGACACCAATATTGTAACGTTGATTACGAAAGATTCGGAGACCGCCTTGCCTATGATGACAAAAGAACAGGTGGCAATGAAGATTTTGGACGCCATTGTAGAGAGAGGAAACGAGTAACAGGAGGAGCTTTTTGTGGCAGAGTTAGCAGAAGAGATAAAGAAACGCCGGACATTTGCGATTATATCCCATCCGGATGCCGGAAAAACGACATTGACAGAGAAATTTTTGCTTTATGGCGGAGCGATCAACCTGGCCGGTTCGGTAAAGGGAAAAAAGACGGCCAGACACGCGGTTTCCGACTGGATGGAAATTGAAAAAGAGAGAGGAATTTCCGTTACCTCGTCGGTGCTTCAGTTTCACTATGACGATTACTGCATTAATATTTTGGATACGCCGGGACACCAGGACTTTTCCGAGGACACATACCGAACTTTGATGGCGGCGGATTCTGCAGTCATGGTAGTGGATGGCTCAAAAGGCGTGGAGGCGCAGACCATCAAGTTGTTTAAGGTTTGTATGCTGCGCCACATTCCGATCTTTACTTTTATCAATAAGATGGACCGGGAAGCCAAAGATCCCTTTGAATTGATGGAAGATATCGAAAATGTGCTCGGCATCGAGACCTGCCCCATCAACTGGCCCATTGGATCCGGTAAATCTTTTAAGGGCGTTTACGAGAGAGATATCAAGAAAATCACCACTTTTACCGCCGAGGGAGCGGGACAGCGGGAGATTGAGACAAGACATTTGGACCCGGAAAGCGAGGCAGCGCAAAGTGAGATAGGCGCTTTGGCGTTAAATCAGCTAAAGGATGAGATTGAGCTGTTGGATGGGGCCGGCCAGGAACTGGACATGGAAATGGTATTGGCAGGTAAGCTGAGTCCAGTGTTTTTTGGTTCCGCATTGACCAATTTTGGCGTGGAAACTTTCTTAAAGCACTTTCTCAATATGACGCTGCCGCCGACGCCGCGGGTAGCGGATCAGGGAATCATCGATCCGGTGAAAGAACCGTTTTCGGCTTTTGTATTTAAAATCCAGGCGAACATGAATAAGGCACACCGGGATCGCGTTGCCTTTATGCGGATTTGTTCTGGAAAATATGAGTCGGGTATGGAGGTTAATCACATTCAGGGAGGAAAGAAGATTCGTCTTTCCCAGTCGACTCAGATGATGGCTCAGGAGAGAACCATTGTGGAGGAAGCTTATGCGGGGGACATTATCGGCGTTTTTGACCCCGGTATTTTTTCTATTGGGGATACCCTTTGCACTGGCCCAGAGAAATTTGCTTTTGAAGGGATTCCGACTTTTGCACCGGAGCACTTTGCCAGGGTGCGCCAAGTGGATACCATGAAGCGAAAGCAGTTTATCAAAGGGATTTCTCAGATTGCCCAGGAAGGCGCAATCCAGATTTTTCAGGAGTTTAACACCGGCATGGAGGAGATCATCGTTGGGGTGGTCGGCGTTTTGCAGTTTGACGTGCTGATGTATCGCCTGGAAAACGAGTACAACGTAGAAGCAAAGCTGGAACAGCTTCCCTATGAATATATCCGCTGGATCGAAAATGCGGAGATTGATGTGGAAAAGATTCAGGGTACCTCCGATATGAAACGAATTAAGGATTTAAAGGGACGTCCGCTCCTTCTTTTTGTCAACAGTTGGAGTGTGGGGATGGTTCAGGACCGGAATCCGGGCTTAGAGCTTTCGGAATTTGGTCGATAGTATTTTCGTTTCTAGGGAAAAGCCAGAGCAAGAACGCCGCCGGATCGAGACGCTTGCCCTGGCTTTTTGACATCTGAACATCTATAAGAAATTCATGGTTTTTAAAATTTTGCATGGAGAATATGCGATGGTTCGAAAATGGCAGGAAGGCGATTTAAACCGGGTGGCGGAGATTTGGCTGGATACGAATAGAAAAGCGCATAATTTTATTTCTCCCCAATATTGGAACGATCACTTTGAAACAGTAAAAGAAATGTTTTTGCAGGCGGAGATCTATGTTTATGAGGAGGAAGAGGAGCATCAAATAGAAGGTTTTATAGGAATGGATGCGGACTATGTGGCAGGCATTTTTGTTTTGGAGGAAGCGCAAGGCAGGGGACTTGGAAAAGCGTTGCTGGATTTTATAAAAGAGCGCAGGAGGCAAATCTACTTGAACGTATATCAGAAGAATATGCGGGCGGTAAAATTCTATCAAAGGGAAGGATTCCATATTCAAGCGGAATCCGTGGATGAGAATACCGGAGAAAAGGAATATCAGATGATATGGACGCAGGAGGCAGGACGATGATTCGAATTGCGACAGAACAAGATGCGGAACAATTACGGGAAATATACGCGTATTATGTCAAGAACACGGCAATTACTTTTGAATACGAAGTGCCGTCTGTGGATGAGTTTCGGACTCGAATTTGCAAAACGCTGGAACGGTATCCATACCTTGTAGCAGAGCGAGAGAACATCCCTGTCGGTTATGCGTACGCCGGCGCTTTTAAGGAGAGAAAAGCATATGACTGGTCGGTGGAAACCACCATCTATGTTGCAAAAGACGTAAGGAAGAGTGGGGTTGGCAGAGAGTTATATGCCGCGTTGGAAAACGCCTTGGCTTACCAAAATATCATTAACTTGAACGCCTGCATTGCTTCTCCGATCGTTGAGGATGAATACCTTACTGCAAACAGTATCCAATACCACGAACATTTCGGATACAAAGTTGTGGGAGAGTTTCATAAATGTGGATATAAATTTGGCAGATGGTATAACATGGTCTGGATGGAGAAGTGCATTGCAGAACATCCAGATCATCCGCTTCCCATGATACCCTTTGCCAGAATTCGTGACAAATTTGCGGAACAATACAAGGAGATGACAAAATGAAGATAGACATAGAAAAATGGCTTAGGGATTATACCGACGCAGTAAAAAGGGAGTTCCAAAACCGTGTTTGGTTTATTGGATTGCAAGGCAGCTATGGCAGAGGCGAGGCTACGGAGAACAGCGATATCGACGTGGTGTTGATATTGGATACGGTTTCCTTTGACGATTTGACTGTATACAGCGGATTGCTTGACAAATTGTCAAACCGGGACAAAGTCTGTGGATTTGTCTCTGGGAAAAGAGAGATCGAATCATGGGACAAAGCGGATTTATTTCAGTTTTGCCATGACGCAGTGCCTGTTTACGGTTCCTTGGACGAGTTGCTACAAACCGTAGGGGAGGAGGATATCAAGCGAGCCATTCATACAGGCGCCTGCAATCTTTACCATGCCTGTGTACACAATGCGGTTCATGAAAAGAGCGGTGAGATGCTGGGTGAGTTCTATAAAGCGGCGGCTTTTTTGCTTCAGGCGATTGCTTATCTACAAAGAGGCGTATTTGAGCGAAAACAGGAAAATCTGCCGGCAATTTTAATGCCAGAAGAACGGGCTATATGGGAAGCGCGATGGAAACTGAAAAAAGAAAGCCAGGTTTCGGAGGTTCGGTTTGCGGAGCTATCGGAGTTGTTGATAGATTGGACGGCCAAGTGGATTGTGGAAGATCAGAGGGAAGCGAACGGGGAACGGAAACTTATTTTTGAAAAAGAAAGCAGAGAGGGATTACAATGAATCGTGTGATTAGACCATGGCAGATCGAAGACGCGGAGGAGCTGGCCGAGGCGCTTAGCAATAAAAATGTTCAGGATCATTTGCGGGATGGGCTCCCATATCCTTATACGAAAGCGGACGCTGAGTGGTATATCCATGAAATGCAAAGCGCCGATCCTAAAAGTACCTTTGCTTTTGCGATTACTTCAGCTGATCAGGTGGTTGGCAGCATCGGTGTATTTCGGCAGAATAATATCCATTTCCGGACGGCGGAAATGGGGTATTATATTGCCGAACCTTATTGGAATAAAGGGTTAGCCACAAAAGCAGTGGGTGAAATTTGTAAGTATGTATTTGAGCAGACCGATATCATTCGTATTTTTGCCGAACCATTTTCTTACAACACGGCATCCTGCCGGGTCCTTGAAAAAAATGGTTTTCAATATGAAGGGACGCTTCGAAGCAATGCGGTAAAAAACGGAAAGGTATTGGATATGAAACTGTATGCTTTGGTGAAAGATGGAGATTGATGGGAGTATTTTCTGGAGGGAAGCTTGTGAATAAACGAGAAGAGATGATAAAACGATGGTTTGATATGTGGCTTTGTAAGACGGATATGGGAATCTGTGATATATTTTTGGATGAAGCAATCTATATCGAAAGCTGGGGGCCAGAATATCATGGCGTTTCTAAAATTAAGTGGTGGTTTGAAGAGTGGAACACACGAGGGACGGTTCGTCTGTGGGAGATTAAACAGTTTTTTCATAAAGAAAATCAAACCATCGTAGAATGGCGCTTTGAAGATGCGCTAAATAATGGGGAGATCGAAGCGTTTGACGGAATGTCTCTGATCCAATGGACGGATGATGATAAAATTCGCTTTCTGAAAGAATTTGGTTGCAATAAGAATCGATATGACCCTTATAAAAATGGAACAACGCCATGTTTCAAAGAGGAAAGGGCAAGGTGGTTTTAGAAAGAAGGAAGAGGATATTTCTCGCCGAAGAAGGTGGACGATATTGATCGATTCATTTAAAATACAGGGATTTGTGTGAAAAAGATGAGATAAATCATTGCACTCCTCCTAAAAAATCGTTATAATATGGGAAACCTGTCAGGAAGGGGGAAGCGGGATGAATGCATGGGCGGTCAGTCCGGACAAAGAGAGAAGGAGAGTGTTGACGGAAAAGTTGGAGAACCTCCACATATGCAGCGCGATTTCTTTGGCTCCAGAGGAACTGGAGGCGCAGCTTGCACAGGGCGGCCCATATCCGGATTTGATTTTATGGGATGCAGAGCAGGATGGAGCGGAAAATATCGCCCGGATACGAAAATCCATGCAAGGGATGCAGACCGGAATCCTTGCTTTTGCTGCCTGGGAGAGCAGGGATATGCTGCGGAAAACTCTTCGCGCTGGGGCTAGCGACACCTTCTTTTGGCCACCAGAGGATTATGAGCTGGAAAAGGCAGTTCGCAATGGAACCAGACAGGCTTTGGCAGATCGGGAGACCAGACGCGTTCTGGAAGAGATACAGAAAGAGCAAGAAGAGCTTTTGGAAGTGAAGACCGAGAAAATCCTTTTTACCATGATTTCAACGGAAAATGATTTGAAAGAGCTCCATTGGCGGTTTTGTATGTTAAATCAAGGAAGAAGCCGGATTCGCCGGTGCCGGATCGGCATCATTCCCGCCGCTCATTTGAAACTGGATACGGGCCAAGGTGGGGATGGCATTTCTTCTGCTTCTTTGACAAAACGAATCAAACAGCTGATGAAAGACAGCGGACAGGGAGTGGCGATTACAGGGATACGCAGTTCCGGGGAACTGTCTCTTTGGTTTTGGGGCGACGAGGGAGAGGCGGAGAAGATGTGCCATACCTTGGTGGAAACCATAGAAAAGGAGATGGGGTTAGCGCTCCATATTGGGTTAGGAGATAATCTTCCTTTTCCTATGCAGGTAAGAGACAGCGCCAGACAGGCCCGGTATAATGCCAAGGCATATAACGTACTGGAACAGGGAAGCCAGGTCCATTTGGAAGGGACGGCGCGCTGGCAGCTTTTGCCGGTAAATCTGCTTCAGCAGGAAGAACGGATGTATGCGGCGGTCTTGTCCAGAAATTCCCAGTGCATCAAAACCAGGGCACAGGATTTTTGTCAGTTGATTTTAAAGAGCGATTATCTTTCCATTCGGCAGTTGGAGAGAATCCGTCTCTTTTACCATGCCATGCGAACCAACTGGGTAGAAAAATGCAGGAGAAAATATGCCAAGGCGGATTATTTTTCTTCCCCTGTTTACCGGTTTGACCTGCCCTTTGACAAGGCCGGAAATTTTTCGGCGGAAAAAATGTTTCAAGATTTGACGGCGGATATGGAGGAAGTGAAAGGCTTCATCTGCGAATTGGAAGATCAGGAGAGGCGGGAGGAACGGTTCGTAGGACAGATTGCGGACTATATTTCGCTCTATTATACCAAAGATATTTCTCAAAAAGAGTTGGCGGATATGTTCTTTATCAGCCCCGGCCATCTTTGCCGGGTTTTTCGAAAACAATACCATATGGGAATGGTCGAATATGTCAATCGGCTGCGGGTAGAAAAAGCGAAGGATTTATTGGGGGACGCCTCCTTATCTTTAGCGGATGTATCGGAGCTGGTAGGATTCCACGACTCCAAATATTTTTCCCGCGTCTTTAAAAATTTTTGCCACTGTTCTCCCGGGCAATATAAGAAACAGATGCTTTCTATATAAAAAACGCTTTCAGGATAAGAAAATCGTCCACTTGTTTCTGGCGAAAATGTGAGTGTTCAGCGGAAATGGCCGGTGCTACAATGATCTCACATGAAAGAAACGAGGAGGAACGTAGAATGGACAACAAAAGAGTCATGTCGGATCGTATCCGAAAACTCTATGAAATCGTGCGCACACCGAAAATCGCGTTTAGCGTAGAAAAAGCCCGGCTTTTTACAGAGGCATTTCAGAAATATGAGGGAGATCCCAATGTAATCCGCATGGCAAAGGCCCAGGCATATATGTTGGAGAACATTCCGATTTATATCATGGAAGGCGATCTTTTGGCAGGAGCCCCGGCATCCAGACCTATGTGCGTGGAAGCCGATTTCTGGACCAAAGGTACTTGGCAGAAAGAGGGAATTGAATCCCTGCGTGGAGAAGAGTATTCGATTACGGATGAGCAGGCGGAGTTGATGTACCAGTTGACAGAATATTGGCATAAAATTATTCCGGAATATAAACTGTACGATCTGTATGACGAGCCCATGTGGGCTTGGAAAAAAAGCGGATATTTGCTTCCGGTCAATAAAACCTTGGAAGAAGCGGCGGGTATGGGTTATGCCTGCAACGGCATGGCGATTCTGCCGGAAGCGGACACCTATCAGATCGACTATGAATATGTGCTGAAAAAAGGCTTGCAGGCGACGATCGATGAAGCACGGGAAAAGCTGAAACAAGTATCCAGCATGGAGATCAAGACCGAAGAAGACATCGAAAAGATCTATGTTTGGAAAGCAATGATCATCATCAACGAAGGTGTCATTCACTGGGCGAACCGGTACGCCGACCTGGCGGAAGCAGAGGCGGAGAAATGCCAGGATGCGAACCGGAAAAATGAACTTCTTCAGATGGCTGAGATTTGCCGGCGCGTTCCCCGTTATCCGGCGGAAACGTTCCGGGAAGCGATGCAGTTTTTGTGGTTCCTTTTCTTGATGATCAGCTGCCAGACTACGACTCCTTTGGGTCGTTTGGATCAAGTGCTGTATCCCTATTATCAAAAAGACCAGGAAAATGGCGTGCTGGATGATGAGACGGTATTGGAGTATTTGGAAAATTACCGCCTGAAGATCATGCAGATGAAAAACACTTCCGGCGGCCAGAGCCGTCTAAAATGGTCCGGCCAGGCCCGGTGGAACGGCGTTACCCTGGGCGGCGTGGACGAGAATGGCAAGGATGTGACCAATGCCATGACCTATCTTTTCCTGGAAGCCGCCTACCGCTGCCGGACGCCTCATCATACGCTGCATCTGCGCGTGCATGAGGGGACGCCGGAAGAATTATTGATGAAGGCGGTAGAATTGGTATCCACTGGGATTGGAATGCCGTCCTTTAACAGTGATCGGGGATACATTACGACGTTAATGGAAAAAGGCGTTCCTCTGAAAAAAGCCAGAAATTATATGGTGATGGGATGCGTGGATCCGACCGTACCGGAAGGATGGGGACATGTATATTCCATGATGGTAACTTCCCTGCCTTTCGATACCTTCCTTCACAATGGTTACAGCCCATATCTGGGAATGCAGATCGGTCCCAAAACCGGCGATGTCTGCCAGATGAAGACCTATGAAGAGTTTGAAGACAAAATGCTGGAACACCAGCGGTATTATATCGAATATTTTGCGCAGGATATGCTGCTTCGCTATCTGACCGGGCGAAAAGAAATGCAGGATCCGTTCCCGATCTCTCTGTTTTCCGACGGCGTAGAGGTCGGAGTGATTGGAAAGATGCGAAAGCTTCCTTACGGCCTTGGACCTACGTTAAATTTGGGCGTAGGCACCATCAATGTGGGAGATTCCATGGCAGTGATCAAAAAGCTGGTTTTTGACGAAAAGAAGATCACGATGAAGCAGTTAGTGGACGCACTGGACGCCAATTGGGAGGGAGAGGAGAATCAGAAGATTCGCCAGATGTGCCTAGATGTTCCGAAATATGGAAACGATAATGAGGAAACCGACGCCGTCGTATCTCGTGTTTACAATCGCCTGATTGACATCGGGTGCAGCGTCGACAGCTACCGGGGCGGAAAATTCTGTGTCAGCGGTCTGTCCATCACCGCTCACGATCCAGGCGGACGGTTGACGGGGGCGACTCCAGACGGCCGGTATGCGGGAAGTCCTTTGGCGGACGGCTCTGTTTCACCGGAGCAAGGATGTGACGTCTGCGGCCCAACCGCTATGTTAAACAGCGCTATGCGTCTTCCCCAAACTCGCTTGAACGCGACGCTGCATAATATGAAAATCCATCCGACAGCCTTGAAGTCGGAAGATGACAAGCGAAAGTTGATTATGCTGATTCGTACCTATATGATGGAAGGCGGAAATCAGATTCAGTTTAACGTGGTAGACCAAGATACCCTGATCCATGCCCAGGAAGAACCGGAAAAATATAAGGATCTGATTGTTCGGGTGGCTGGATACAGTACTTATTTTGTATCGCTGTCCAAAAATGTACAGGATGAGGTGATTGAGCGTACCAGTTATCGGGGCTTATAAACTAGTATACCGGCGGGGCAGCCTTTCCCACAGGGAATTCCAAAGAATTTCCCAGTGGGAAAGATGTCCTGCTGCTTTTTAGGAGGAAAACATTGAACCGAGGAATTGTTTTTAATATACAGCGTTATTCAATCCACGATGGTCCGGGAATTCGAACCACCGTGTTTTTAAAAGGATGTCCCCTTCGGTGTCAGTGGTGCCATAATCCGGAATCCAATTTATCGAAAGTGCAGATGATTTGGTATTCCCATCTGTGTACGGGATGCGGCGCCTGCATACCGGTCTGTCCAAACGGGTGCATTCAGAAAAAAGCGGAAGGAATCATTCAGGAACGGCAGAAGTGCCAGGATTGCTGCGCCTGCGTTGGTGTCTGCCAGAATTTAGCCAGGGAACAGGCCGGAGAGGAAAAAACCGTGGAGCAGGTAATGGACGAGGTGAAAAAAGACCTTTTGTTTTACCGGTATTCCGGCGGCGGCCTTACGGTCAGCGGCGGAGAGCCTCTCGCCCAACCGGAATTTACAGCGGAGCTTTTACGTCAGGGGAAAATTCTTGGCATTTCCACAGCAATTGAAACTTGCGGCTTTGCTTCCTGGGAAAAAGCCAAAATTGTGTTTGAAGAGGCGGATCTATTGCTTTATGATATCAAACATATGGATTCCGGGCGTCATCAGGAACTGACCGGAGTAGGGAATGAGCGGATTTTGGAAAATTTAAAAAGGGCGGCGGACGAGGAGAATAAAAAAATATGGATTCGGCTGCCTTTGATTGCCGGAGTCAATGACTCAGAAGAAGAAATTCGGAATGTCTGCTGTTTTTTAGGGACCTTCCATAATCCGCCGGAGGAAATATGGCTTCTGCCCTACCATGATATGGGGAATTCGAAGCGGGAAGGGCTGGGCTGGAGCACGGAGATCTGCCGGCAATTTCAGACGCCGGAACAATCCCGCATTCAGATGCTGGCGGAGTTGATAAAGTCCTATGGATTTTGCGCAAAATATGAATAAGAAAGCAGGAAAAAAGAAAAACACTGGAAAATCAGCAAAATAATCCTCCTATTCCTGCTGATTTTGTCAGTGGGAAAAACAAGAAAGTACGCCTATAATGGACCTATCTAAAGAAGCATGCACTTTGGAGCAATTTGCGAGAAAGCAGAGGAAAAAACATGGAGAAGAAAAAGAAAAAATCCTTTCCCCATCCCTTATGGGTCATTGTCCTTGTGGTTCTAGCGGCTGTCGTGCTGACCTGGGTTATTCCATCGGGAGAATTTGCCCGCGAAAAGAACGAAGCGGGACTGGATGTGGTCGTCGTAGACCAGTTTACCTATCTGGAAAAAGAATATTTGAAATCCTGGAATATACCGAGCTATATTGTAAGCGGATTCCTGAAAGTCAGCTCCATGCTGTTTATGACGATTTTCTCCGGCTGCGCCTTTACTGTTGTGCTGGAAAGCGGCGCGCTGCAGAGTTTGATCGCAGCATTCGTCCGGAAATTCGGAAAGAAGGATATCATTTTCATTTCGGTATTGACCCTGATTTTTGGCTTGATTGCCACCTCCCAGTCGGTGGTTACCTTCATCGGCTTTACGCCCATTATTGTAATGATGGCGATCTCCATGGGATTTGACGCGATCTTAGGCGTCTCTCTGGTGGTCTTGGGCGGCGCCATCGGCTTTTCGACCGGTACTCTCAATGCTACCACGACAGTAATTGCACAGGAAATCGCGGGCCTTCCTCTTTATTCCGGTATTGTGTTCCGTTTTGTCTGCTTTGGGGTTTTCATGATCGTGACCGATATTTTCCTGGTTCGCTATGCCCGACGGGTAAAGGCGAATCCCGCGCTTAGTCCGATGTATGAACTAAGCCGGACGGAGGGATTTTCCATCGAAGGAAATGCCGATCTGGATTCCATGGGCAAACTGGATCTCCGGAAGATTTTGGTTATCGCAACGGTTCTGGGTTCCTTGGCGGTGATGGTCTTTGGCTGCCTGAAATTATCCTGGGGCATGGATCAGATTAGTATGGTATTCCTGTGCGAAGGTGTGATCGCGGGTATTGTATCTGGTTACAGCGCCAGTAAGATCTGCGAACTTTACACCGAAGGCGCAAAGAAAATGATCGGCGTCTGCCTGATCGTCGGTGTGTCCCGCGCGGTGGGAGTGGTTTTAGATGCCGCCCATGTGATGGACACGATCGTGTATGCGATGGGTACGGCGTTATCCCACGTACCGGCGTTTCTTTCGGCTCCGGCCATGTTTATTGCAAACATCATCGTAAACATCTTTATCGGTTCCGGAACCGGCCAGGCAACGGCGGTTATGCCGATCTTTACCCCGATCGCCGATATGGTAGGGATGACCCGCCAGACCGCTGTTTTGGCGTTCAATTTCGGCGACGGATTCTGTAACTATATTCTTCCAACTGCTTCGGCGTTGATGGGAAATCTGGCCGTAGCAAATGTGCCGTATACCAACTGGATGAAGTACATGTGGAAGGTCTTTCTGATGTGGGTCATTACCGGATCGGCTTTGCTGATCGTGGCCCAGATCATCCAATATGGCCCGATGTAAAACAATATGAACGATCTGCCGGTTACCGACTGGCAGGTCG
Organism: Hominifimenecus sp. rT4P-3; assembly: GCF_051055405.1. GTDB lineage: Bacteria > Bacillota > Clostridia > Lachnospirales > Lachnospiraceae > Pseudolachnospira. Next base: position 1,520,883 of record NZ_CP167068.1, read on the forward strand.
TTTTCTGTAAGTGCGCCCAGCGGCGCACGTTTCTAACGGGTTAAAGTCCCGAATCCGCCCGGTAGTGGGAAGGATATAGCCGAAGGCAAGGGTGTCCATCGTGAGGTGGAATCTGAAGGAAGCCGGATGTGGGGAACCTACTAACCCGCGGGCAAATCTCTGGTCTGACGAACAGAAATCACATATGAGGTTATGCATGAGGGTAAGGCTGCTTACCAAGTCGAAGCCCAATAACTACACGGAATCATGCATGATAAATGAGGCAGATGGATGGAGAGGAGGAAACGTGTGGTACCTGGGGAGGTCTGTGCGGTATGCCTTGAAAGAGGTAACCATTGCTTAAGGCAATGCTGAACGCACAGAAGTCAGCAGAGGTCATAGTAGTGAAGTTTTTTTTTTCATGAAGGACCGAATCAGTGGGAGTCTTGAGTATGACCGGGAAAGGAGGAATGACTGTATATGACAGAAAACTTGGAAAACAATGGCTGTCCGCAAAGAGACAGTGCGGAACACGAAGGGTATGCGGAAGCGTCAAGGTCATTCAATCGGATATGGAAAGAAAGAGACAGTGCACAGCCAAAGCTCTTGGAAGCGATACTACATAAGGATAACGTCAACAGAGCGTATAAGAGAGTGAAGGCAAACAAGGGGGCGCCAGGAATCGATGGGATGACTGTCGAGGAAGCGCTTCCGTACCTAAAGGAACATCAACAGGAGCTGACCGACCGGATTTACAGGGGGAAGTACACTCCGTCTCCAGTGAGACGTGTTGAGATTCCGAAACCGGAAGGTGGTGTGCGAAAGCTTGGCATACCAACCGTGATAGACCGAACACTCCAACAGGCAATAATGCAACAGTTAGTGCCAATCTATGAGCCATTGTTTGCGGACGGCAGTTTCGGGTACCGCCCGAACAGAAGCGCAAAAGAAGCGATACTAAAAGTGAAAGAGTATGCAGAGCAGGGCTGTACATTTGCGGTAGTCCTGGACTTATCGAAATACTTCGACACAATCAACCACGAAATACTTATCAATCTTTTGCGGAAGAATGTAAAGGACGAGCGTGTAATACAGCTGATTAAACGCTACCTGAAAAGTGGAATAATGGAGAACGGAGTGGTCATCGACACAGAGGAAGGCTCGCCACAGGGAGGAAATTTATCTCCGTTACTAGCGAATATCTACCTCAACGAGTTCGACCAGGAGTTCTTAAATAGAGGTGTTCCGTGCGTTCGATATGCAGATGACATTGTGCTTCTCGCAAAGAGCAAACGGGCATCAGAAAGACTTTTGGAAAGCAGTACAAAGTACCTTGAGGAAAAGCTGAAATTAACAGTCAACCGGGAGAAAAGTCGCACTGTGAGCGTGTTTGCAATCCGAAATTTTAAGTTTCTTGGTTTTGCATTGGGAAGGAACGGGAGCGGCATTTATGTCCGGGTTCATGCAAAGTCATGGAAGAAGTTTAAGACGAAGCTGAAAGATTTATCTTCCCGTAAATCGGTACAGTCCATTAAGCCAAGCCTTGAGAAAATCAAGGTATTTGCGAGGGGATGGCTAAACTATTACGGAATAGCGAGCATGAAGAACAACATAGATGACATTAACGGATGGCTCTATCACAGAATACGTATGTGTATATGGAAACAATGGAAGAAACCAAAGACAAAAGTGCGAAACCTAATCAAGATGGGGTTGGAGAAGGATTTGGCATGGCAGGCGGGAAACAGTCGCCGAGGCTATTGGTTCACCACACATACAGTTGCCATAAATATGGCAATGACAAAAGAAAGACTGATAAACAGTGGCTTTTATGATTTAGCCACCGCCTATCAGTCAGTGCACGTCAACTATTGAAAGCGCCGGATACGAGAACCGTATGTCCGGTGCTGTGAGAGGACGGCGGCTAGTCACCGCCTCCTACTCGATTAGAGATCAGGCGTAAAAATTGAGAGAGGGATGCACCAAGGCGGCGTGATCTGCATACGATAATAGAAAGATTCTTTTGGGGGTTCCGTATGCGGATTTGCGACTTGCAGGAAAAGGAGGTCATCAATGTCTGCGACTGCAGGCGCCTGGGGTTTGTGGCTGATTTGGATTTTGACATTTGCAATGGACAGATTCTCGCTTTGATTGTACCGGGACCAGCTCAATTTTGCGGCTTTCTGGGGCGCGACAGCGAATTTGTCATTCCTTTTTGTCAGGTGCGCCAGATTGGAGAAGACATTATTCTTGTTGATATTAAAGTGGACGAATGTCAGGTACGGCGTTAATCCGCGAAAATTTGCCTCGAAAGAAATGACTTGTGATAGAAAATCTCGCTTTGCGAGATTTTTTTACTTTATAAGAAAGGAAGGGCTTTACTCTTTTTTTACAAAATGTTATGAATTCTCCTATTGACAATGGGAATAAAAAAATTATAATGGATAAATAATTAACCATGGAAAATATTGGATGAGGTTAATAATTAGGAGAGAAGGAACTATGAGAAAAATAGAAGATCATCAGATGGAGGAGTTAATACGTGTAACACAACAGTTTCATAGCCTGCGGCGGTATCTAAATTTTGGAGAAGGTCTTCCGCCAGGCGAGTTTTTTATGCTTGCAACGATAAAACGATTTCTTTGTCAGAAAAAACAGGAGGGAAAATCCGTACCCGGAATTGCTGTTTCTGAGTTGGCTTTTGAATTGGAAATTACCAACCCGGCCGCTTCGAAGATGCTGCGGAGCGTGGAAGAAAAGAGGTATATTGTACGTTTATCCGATCCCGCGGACCGGCGTGTGACCTATATTGCCCTTTCCGACGCCGGCGAAGCAATCTTGGAGAAAGCCAAGACACATATGGATGAGGTGTCTTTCCGCTTGATGGCGCGGATGGGAAAAGAGGATACGGAGGAACTGACCCGTTTGCTGAAAAAGCTGGCAGTTTTATTGGAAGATGAGTTAAAGAAGGGATCAATATGAAAAGTATTTTAAAGTTTGTCCAGCCATACTGGAAGACAGTATGTTTGGTCGTTGTATTGCTGGTCGTCCAGGCGTACTGTGATTTGACGCTGCCGGCCTATACGTCGGATATTGTCGATATTGGTATTCAGTACCAAGGAATCGAACATGGGACGCCCTCGGTAATCCGGTACAATGAATTAAAGGAACTGGAACGGTTTATGACCGAGGAGGAGATTTCCTATGTGGAATCCCTCTATATCGAGGACGGGGAAGTTTGCCGCTTTACCGGCGAAAAAGAGAGCGAGTGGGAAAAGGCGGATACGATTTTTTCACTCCCAATCCTTCTTCGATCTTCTCTGGGAGATCAGATTTCTTCCCTTTCAGAGGAAGGCGCTATGGCCATGCGAGAGCAGGGGAAAGCGCAGATTCAGGAACTGGGAGAATCGATGGTAAATCAGATTGCGCTTTCCTGGGTGAAGACAGAGGCGGAAATCTGTGGGGTTGATCTGGAAGCGGTTCAGAGTTCCTACATGTGGAGAACGGGAGCGAAGATGATGGGGCTGGCGCTGGTGATGTTGGCAGTCTCTGTGTCGATCAGCTTTTGTGCTTCCAAAGTAGCAGCCTCGATTGGAAAGAACGTCCGAGGCCAGGTGTTCCGAAAAGTAGTTTCTTTTTCCAATGCAGAGATGGATCAATTTTCTACGGCGTCGTTGATTACTCGCAGCACCAATGACGTACAGCAGGTCCAAATGGTGGTGATGATTCTGCTGCGCATGGTCCTCTATGCTCCTATTATTGGAATCGGAGGGGTTTTCCGCGTGATGCAGACCAATACCTCTATGACTTGGGTTATTGCTCTGGCGGTCGTCGTAGTAGTCGGGATTGTTTTGTTCCTCACTTCTATCGCTATGCCGAATTTTAAGAAGATGCAGACTTTGGTGGACCGCCTTAACTTGGTGACCAGAGAGATTCTGACCGGACTTCCCGTTATCCGGGCGTTTAGCCGTGAGCGATATGAGGAAGAACGGTTTGACGGCGCCAACCGGGATTTGACCAAGACCATGCTGTTCACCAATCGGGTGATGACATTTATGATGCCGGCAATGATGTTTGTGATGAACGGCGTGACTGTGCTGATCGTATGGGTCGGCGCGCACCACATTGATCTAGGGAAACTTCAGGTTGGCGATCTGATGGCGTTTATCACTTATACGATGCAGATTATCATGTCCTTCTTGATGTTGACGATGATGTCGATTATGCTGCCGAGGGCGATTGTGGCGGCAAATCGGATTCAGGAGGTGCTGAGTACGACGTCCAGCATTCAGGATGCCGAGGAGACCGTATTGCCGGAACAAAATCAAGGTATTCTGGAATTTCGCGACGTTTCTTTCCACTATCCCAATGCGGAAGAAGCTGTGTTGGAGCATATTAGTTTTACTGCCAAGCCGGGCGAGACGACAGCAATTATTGGAAGTACCGGCAGCGGAAAATCTACTTTGGTAAATTTGATTCCGCGGCTCTACGATGTCACGGAAGGAGCGATTTTGCTGGACGGCGTGGATATCCGCCAGATGGACCGCAAAGAACTGCGGGAGCGGCTTGGCTATGTACCCCAGAAAGCGATCCTGTTTTCCGGGAGTATTGCCAGCAATATCCGTTACGGCTGCCCGGAGGCAGAGGATGCGGTGATGGAACAGGCGGCGTCCATCGCTCAGGCGACGGAGTTCATCGACGCAAAGCCGGAAGGGTATAAGACGTTTATCTCCCAGGGGGGAAACAACGTGTCTGGCGGTCAAAAGCAGCGGCTTTCCATCGCCAGGGCAGTGGCTAAAGCGCCAAAGGTCTATCTGTTTGACGATAGTTTTTCTGCCCTGGATTATAAGACGGACACAGCGCTTCGGACCGCGCTAAAAGAAAAAGTATCTGACAGTACGCTGCTGATTGTCGCGCAGCGAATCAGCACGATTCTCCACGCGGAGCAAATTATCGTTCTGGATGAAGGAAAAGTGGCCGGAATCGGAACCCATGAAGAACTGATTCAGTCCTGCGAGACGTACCGGCAGATTGCAAAAAGCCAGCTTTCCGAGGCGGAATTGGAAGGCATAAAGAAAGGAGGCGCTTCTCATGAGTGAACAACAAGCAAGGCCGGTCCGGCCAAGAGGACCGATGGGAAGAGGTCCCCATGGCTCAGGTGAAAAACCGAAAGATTTTAAAGGAACCATAGGAAAGCTTATTGCTTATATTGGGCGTTATAAATTTGCGGTTTTGGCTGTATTGATTTTTGCGGTAGGCAGTACGGTTTTCAACGTAGTGGGTCCCAAAATCCTGGGGAAAGCCACGACGGTTGTATTTGAAGGTTTAACGTCAAAGGTATCTGGACTAGGGGGAATCGCCTTTGATAAGATCGGAAAAATCTTGCTGTTTTTGCTGGGGCTTTATATCATCAGCGCGGCGCTTAGTTTTTTACAAGGCTGGATTATGACCGGAATATCCCAGAAGGTTACTTACCGGATGAGAAAGGAAATTTCCGAAAAAATCAGCCGGATGCCTCTTGGTTACTTTGAAAGCCGTCCCCACGGAGAGGTTCTTTCTCGGGTCACGAACGATGTAGACACGCTGGGGCAGAGCTTAAATCAGAGCATTACCCAGTTGATTACATCGATCACGACCATGCTGGGCGTGCTGGTCATGATGCTTTCGATCAGCGTTTGGATGACTTTGATCGCGCTTTTGATTCTGCCGATTTCTGCTATTTTGGTGATGAATATTGTCAAACGTTCTCAAAAGTACTTTGTAAAGCAGCAGAGCTCTCTCGGAACGATCAATGGGCAGATCGAAGAAACCTTTGGTGGACAGAATGTTGTGACGGCTTTTAACCGGCAGGAACGGGTGATTCAGGAGTTTGACGAGACCAATGAGGCGCTCTATGAATCCGCTTGGAAATCCCAATTTCTTTCTGGCTTGATGCAGCCGCTGATGATGTTTGTTGGGAATCTTGGGTATGTGGCGGTAGCGATCCTTGGCGGTGTTTTAGCGGTCCGCGGAACCATCGAGGTAGGAGATATTCAATCGTTTATCCAGTATGTCCGTCAGTTTACCCAGCCGGTAAACCAATTGGCTCAGGTATCCAATATGCTCCAATCCATGGCGGCCGCTGCGGAACGCGTATTTGAATTCCTGGCAGAAAAGGAAGAATCTCAGGGAGAGGGCTGCCCGGTGCCGATGGAAAAACTTCAAGGCTCGGTTACCTTTGAGCATGTGCAGTTTGGTTATACGCCGGATAAAATGATCATTCACGATTTCAGCGAAGAGATTGCGCCTGGAAAGAAAATTGCGATTGTTGGGCCTACCGGCGCGGGAAAAACAACGATGGTAAAGCTGCTGATGCGTTTTTATGATGTCAATCGCGGCCGAATCTTGATTGATGGTTATGATGTAAAGGATTTTGAACGGACGAAACTTCGGGAAGCATTTGGTATGGTATTGCAGGATACCTGGCTTTTTAAAGGAACGATCATGGAAAATATCCGCTACGGCCGGCTTGACGCTACGGACGAAGAGGTGATTGCAGCGGCGAAGGCCGCCCATGCCCATCGTTTTATCCAGACGCTTCCGGGCGGCTATCAGATGGAGCTGAATGAGGAGGCCAGCAATGTGTCGCAGGGGCAGAAACAGCTTCTTACCATTGCCAGGGCAATTCTTGCGGATAACCGAATTCTCATTTTAGACGAAGCGACCAGCTCCGTCGACACAAGAACGGAGCAGCTTATCCAAAAAGCGATGGACAATTTGATGAAAGGCCGCACTAGCTTTGTGATTGCCCATCGTCTTTCGACCATTCGAGATGCGGATTTAATCCTGGTCATGAAAGATGGAGACATCGTCGAACAGGGGAATCACGAAGAGTTGATGAAGAAAAATGGCTTTTATGCCGGGCTGTATAATTCCCAATTTGAGGAGACCGCATAAGCGCCTGGAAAAGAAATGCTTTCTTTCCCTTGGGATGTATGATATAATTTGACCTGAGATTGGCTTGTAGAAGAATGAACTGGAAGCCAGATGAATATCGGAAAGTGATGGGATAAAAATGAGACCAATACTGTTTTCCATAGGGAAGTTAAATTTTTATAGTTATGGCCTGATGATTGCAATCGGAGTTTTGGCGGCATTTTGGGTCATGCAGCGCAGAGCTCCGAAATACGGCCTAGATGGTGATAAAGGATTCAATCTTGGAATTTGCTGCGCTATTTTCGGAATCCTTGGAGCCAAACTTCTTTATATCATCGTAGAGCTTCCAGCATTTTTAGAAAACCCGGCGCTTTGGAAAAATATCGGAGAAGGCTTTGTCGTGTATGGAGGGATTATCGGCGGAATTGCCGGCGGATGGCTCTATTGCCATATGAAAAAGCTGAGTTTCGTTCGATATTTCGATTTGTTCATGCCCTCGATCGCGTTGGCGCAGGGGTTTGGGCGGTTGGGATGCCTGATGGCAGGATGCTGCTATGGAAAGGAGACCAGCGGGTGGCTTCATATTGTTTTTCCAGCGGTGGAGGCCTGCCAGGCGCCGACTGGTGTTTCTCTGATTCCGACCCAGCTGATTTCAAGCGCTGCAAATTTCCTACACTTTTTTGTCCTGGTGTGGTTTGCCAAAAAGGCGAAGAAGGATGGTCAGGTGGGAGGAATGTATCTGATTCTTTATAGTGTGGGCCGTTTCTTCCTTGAGGGATTGCGAAACGATCCCCGCGGCGAGCTGGGAAGCCTTTCGACATCTCAGTTTATTTCTCTTTTCATTTTGGCATTGGGTGTGTTGATATTTCTCGTGGCGGGAAAGAAGGGGACGGATCGGACTTTAAATAATGAAGGAGACCAGGACTCATCTGTCCCAGAAGCCTCCTTGGAAAAAGAAGACGTTTCCGGAACAAAGGAGTCTTTGGAAGAAGAGAATGCTTCTGAAACAGAGGAGTCCTTGGAAGAGGAAGACGCTTCCGAGAGATTAGGAGACGAAGAGATAGAAAAAGAAGAAATTTAGTTTACTGCTTTTGGATAGACTGTTTTACTGGGAGGCGTTTGACTGCCCGCTGAAGCGTAGGTCCAAGTAAAAGTGCGGCCGCGATTTTCAGCGCATCTCCGATTAAATATGGGAATACACCGGTCATCAGCCCTGCCCAGAAGGTCAGCTTTAACTGATAAGAAAGCCAAGCTGTTCCAAACGCATAGGCGGCTGCCATTCCCAAAACCATGCCAATTGCACACCCAAATGGTCGAGCCGGATATTTTTCGATCACGATTCCAGCAATAATAATCAGAAAGAAAAAACCGATTAGATAACCGCCGGTTGGACCGGCGGCTTTGCCGAGACCACCGGAAAATCCGGAGAAAACAGGAAGTCCGATCAGACCAAGGAGAATATAGACGCCATAGCTGACCAGGCTCCATTTCCAACCGATGAGGTAGAGGGAAAAGAAGATGACGAGATTGGTCAGAGATATCGGCACTGGCGTCATCGGGAGAGGGATTGCGAAGGGAGCCAAAATGCAGGTGATGGCGGCGATGAGAGCTGCCAGGATCAGAGAGTACAGTCTTTGCTGTGATTTCATGGGATAACCTCCTTTTTGATCGTCAGTGAGGACGTTGAATTGATTATAGAGGTTTTTGAGAATAATGTCAACTGAAATATAAAAATAGTTAACAATAGAAATACTAGTGCTGTTTCCGCGGGATCGCAAACAGTAGTAGAACACAGAAAGGATTTGCATATGAAATATATGATTGCTTCCGACCTGCATGGGTCAGCTTTTTACTGTCGAAAGATGCTGGAAGCCTATCAGAGAGAACAGGCGGACAAGTTGCTTTTGCTGGGTGATATTCTTTATCATGGGCCGCGGAACGATCTTCCCAGAGAATATGAACCCAAAGAGGTAATCACTCTGCTGAATGAGAAAAAAGACGAGCTTTTGTGTGTTCGCGGAAACTGTGATTGTGAAGTGGATCAGATGGTATTGGAGTTTCCGATTTTGGCGGATTCCTGTATTCTGGATTTGGGAAATCGCATGGTTTTTGCTACTCATGGCCATATCTTCCATGAAAACCATCTCCCGCCTTTGAAAGCAGGAGATATTTTGCTTCATGGCCATACCCATGTGCCAATCTGTCGCGCCGTGGAAGAGATTATGATTTTAAATCCGGGTTCGGTGTCGATTCCAAAAGAGGACAGTCCGCACAGTTATATGACGTTGGAAGATGGAGTCTTTCTTTGGAAGACGCTGGAGGATGGGAATGAGTTTCAAATATTTACTGTTTGATCTGGACGGTACGCTGACGGACCCAAAAGAGGGGATTACAAAAAGCGTGCAATATGCTCTTCATGCGCTGAACGTGGATGAGCCGGATTTGAACCGGCTGACTTGTTTTATTGGACCGCCGTTAGTGGATTCTTTTATGGAGTACTATGACTTTACCCGGGAACAGGCTAAGGCTGCTTTAGCGAAGTATCGGGAGCGCTTTCAAGCGATCGGGATATTTGAAAACCGGGTTTTGCCGGGAATCCCTGAGATGCTAAAAGCGTTAAAGGCCGCTGGAAAAGTGGTGGCGTTGGCTACTTCAAAGCCGGAACCTTTTGCTCGCAAAATTTTAGAAAAGTATGGGTTGATCGGGTATTTTGACGAGGTAGTGGGAAGTAGTATGGATGAGACACGCAACACAAAAGAAGCGGTGATTCAGGAGGTGTTTTGCCGTTTGAAACTGACAGAAGAACAGAAGCGGCAGACGCTAATGATCGGAGATCGAAAACACGATGTTGTCGGAGCAAAAGCCTGCGGGATTGCTTCTCTTGGCGTAAGAATTGGATATGCGGAAGAGGGAGAACTGGAAGCCGCGGGCGCAGACTTTATTCGGGACACGGTCGAAGATATGTCGGCATTTTTACTGGAATGAGAACCATGAGGGAAACGAAATTAAGGAGGCATTTGAGTCTGTGAACATTTTATTTTTTCTGACTCCGAAAAATGACGTGGCGTATCTGACGGAAGATATGACGGTTCGTCAAGTCCTGGAAAAGATGGAGCATCATCGCTATACTTGTATTCCAATGTTAGATAAGCACGGTCATTATGTGGGCACGGTGACCGAAGGCGATCTGCTTTGGGCAGTGAAAAATCAGTATGATCTCAGCGTGAAAAATGCAGAAGAAATACCGATTCTGGATGTGAAGCGCCGTCGGGATTATGAGCCGGTCAATATAAACGCAAAAATTGAAGATATGGTATTTGTGGCAATGGGACAGAATTTTGTGCCGGTGGTGGATGACCGAGGCGCATTTATCGGGATTGTCACTAGAAAAGATATTATGCGTTACTGCTATGATGAGTACATAATGAAACAAAATAAATAAGCAGAAGAAAAGGTGAAAAAGCAGCGGGAGCTGTGAAAATGAGAGGGGAACATGGAGATGGAAAAAGAACGGGAAGGCCGGGCATCCGCTTTGCTGCCGATCGGCGTATTTCTGGTACTGTTTTTGGGCGTAAGTTTGATTTCCGGTGATTTCTATGCTATGCCGGCCATTGTAGCATTTCTGATTGCGCTTTTGGTGGCTTTTTTACAGAATCGGGATTTGAGTTTTTCTGAGAAGCTCCATATTGTAGCCGAGGGGGTAGGGGACGACAACATTATTACGATGTGTCTGATTTTTTTGGCCGCCGGCGCTTTTTCCGGGACGGTTACAGCTGCTGGGGGCGCGGATAGTACCGTTTATCTGGGGCTTTCCATATTGCCGACGGGCGTGGCGGTCATGGGCTTGATGGTCATTGGCTGCTTTATTTCGATTTCTATGGGAACTAGCATGGGAACCATTGCGGCGCTGGCGCCAATTGCGGTGGGCATCAGTGAAAAAACAGGATTTCCCATGGCAATCTGTATCGGCGCAGTGATGAGCGGCGCCATGTTTGGGGACAACTTATCGATGATTTCAGACACGACGATTGCTGCGGTACGGACCCAGGGGTGCGAGATGAAGGACAAGTTTCGGGAGAATTTTCTTATGGTGCTTCCCGCCGCGATCCTTTCTTTGATTTTATATGTGATTTTGGGAAGCGGAGGGGACTATCAGCTTCAGGAGACTCATAGCTACCAGCTTGTTCAGGTGCTTCCTTATCTGGTGGTGCTCATTGGCGCCTTGATTGGAATCAATGTGTTTGTTGTGTTAATCAGCGGGACAGTTTTATCTTTGGTGGTAGGTATGGCTACGGGAACCATTGCCGCCAGTGAAATGTTTACAGTGATGAAATCGGGGATTGTGGAGATGTATGATATTACCGTGATCTCGATTATTGTGGCTTGTATTGTATCTCTGATTAAGAAAAATGGTGGGATAACCTATCTGATTCGGGTAATTCGGGCTCGGACTCATGGGAAAACAGGTGGAGAGTATGGAGTCGCTTTGCTGGCGGTACTGGTGGATTTAGTGACGGCAAACAATACGGTTGCTATTGTCATGGCGGGGCCGATCGCAAAGGAAATTAGCGCGGAATACGAGATTACGCCCCGGCGTACGGCCTCCCTTTTGGATATTTTTGCCTCTGTGACCCAAGGGTTGATTCCTTACGGCGCGCAGATGCTATTGGCGGCGGAGAAAGCAGGTTTATCGCCGGTTCAGATTATCCCTTATACCTTTTACCCGATTTTGATGGGAGTCAGTGTTTTGATTTTGATTGGTGTAAGAAAGGGGAGGTAAGCGGAGAAGGCTTAAGTGTCAGAAATTTTAGATACAAAAAGATGTCGGAATATTTTGTAGAGTTTCGGAGCAAGTACTTCTAGAATTCCGGTAATTTGTGAAAAGCATAAACAAAAATAAGAAACTCGCTGCGCTCAAACAGTCTTATTTTTGTTTATAAGACAAATTCCCGGAATTGAAGAAGTACTAATGCTCCTGCAAATACAAAATATTCCGACATCTTTTTTGTACCTAACGCTTCTGACGTTTAAACCTGGCAGAAAAAAACAGTTGACAAAGGTGTATCATGAGTATATACTGTACATACAGTATATATACAGAATGCGCATTGGGAACTCCGGAGGAAATAAATGAATATTGTGATCAGCAATTCCAGTGGAAAGCCGATTTACGAACAAATTGCCGAGCAGATTAAGGCGATGATTCTAAACGGCGAATTGGAACCAGGGGCGGGAGTGCCGTCGATTCGGCTGCTTGCGAAAGAACTTCGCATCAGCGTTATCACAACGAAAAGGGCCTATGAAGAACTGGAACGGGACGGATTTCTTGTAACAGTGCCGGGAAAAGGCAGTTTTGTAGCGGAAAAAAATTTGGATTTTGTCCGCGAAGAGCGTCTTCGCCAGGTGGAAGAATATCTGCAAAAGGCGGTGGCTTGCGGAAAGGCCATTGGTCTTTCCCAGGAAGAGTTCTGGGAAATCCTACATGTTTTATTGGAGGAGGATGTAAAATGAATGCTGCGGTCAGCTGCAAAAATGTAACAAAACGGTATGATGGCTTTGTTTTGGAAAACTTGAATTTGGAGATTCCTACCGGGACCATCGTTGGATTTGTCGGGGAAAACGGAGCCGGAAAGACGACGACCATCAAAGCAATGCTGGACCTGGTGCACCCGGATGAAGGGAGTATCACCGTGCTGGGAGAGGACAGTCGGAATCTATCCAGAAAAGGAAAAGAAAAGATCGGGGTTGTATTTGATGGATGTCATTTACCGAAAGAGTTAAAAGTCAGTCAGGTGGAAAAGCTGTTCCGAACCATGTATAGCACTTGGGACGACGTTTATTTTACCCAGTTGATGAAACAGTTCCGCCTAGACGGTGGGAAACGGGTGAAGGATTTATCCAGAGGGATGCAGATGAAACTGGCCATTGCAGGCGCCTTATGTCATCATTCAGAGTTACTTCTATTGGACGAGGCGACCAGCGGTTTGGACCCTGTGGTAAGAGATGAGATCTTAGATATCTTTTTAGAGTTTCTTCAGGAAGAGTCGCATACGATTTTACTCTCTTCCCATATCATCAGCGATATAGAAAAAGTGGCGGATTATGTAGCCTTTATCCACCAGGGGAAGCTGGTATTTATGGAAGAGAAGGATATTTTAAAGGATACCTACGGCATGGCTGTCTGTGGAAAAGAAGAAGCCGAGAGGGTGCCGAAAGAGTGGATTGCAGGCTCGCGCACAAGCGCTTTTAATACCACGCTTCTCGTCCGCGGGCGGGAGAAGGTTTCCCACATTCTTCACCGGGAAGTACCGGCGGCTTCTATGGAGGATATTTTGCTGTATCTCAGTAAGGAGGATGCGAGATGATTGGATTACTGTTAAAAGATTTCTATAGCCTTACCAAATCATTAAAAATCTTTGTGGTTGTTTTCTTGATCTATGGGGTCATGTCTTTTACCAATGGAGAGGGAGCGCTTCTAACCTTTGTGATTGTGCTGATTGCGATGATGATTCCCGTTACCGTGCTTGGATTGGATGAAAAGGACCAATGGGATGTTTTCGCCTTGACGATGCCAGTAAATGCGACTATGATGGTTGCTGAGAAGTTTCTTTTGATGTTAGTCTGCTGTGTGATTGGGATCGGCGGCGGTACGGCGGTGACGATCCTGTTTGCAACCGCTGGCGGACAGATCGACATGGGAGCAATTATGGAGACAGCAATTCCCAGTATTGCGATTGTTGTGGTCTATAACTCAGTCCTTTTTCCAATCGTTTATCGGTTCGGCGCGGATCGTGGACGAATTGTATCGATGGTTGTGATTATGGTTCCAGCCGTGCTTTTTATGATGTTAGAGAAACAGGGAATGTTTCCCGACCTATCTGTTTTTTTTGCATGGTTCACGGCGACCGGATGGAAACTGTGTGTGGTGATCTTTCCGGCAATGCTGATTGTTTCCTTTTTGCTTTCTCTCCATATTTATCAAAAGAAAGAGTGGTGAGGTATGGACATGATTAACCGGGAAGATATGTTGGAATTGACTCGTCGGATGACGGTGTCGCGAAATTGCCTGACGCGTGTGGCAGGCTGCTATGTGGATGCGGACGGAGAATTTGACGGAAGCTTTAATATCAATTTCCAGAAGCTTCGAGTGTCAGAACGAGAAAAAAATCTAGAGTTTGCAAAGAAGATTCCCTTTGCCAAGACCAATGAAAATCTGAAACAGTATCGGTTTGAGCGGGGCGATCAGCCGCAGGCCAGCATGTGGACGCTTCTGATGTCTCTGCGGAACGTGGGACTGAAAAACGACGCGATGATGGATACCTTTTACGACTTGGTTATGGAGCATTATCAAGCGGAAGGTCCTTACGCCATCTTTTTGTATCACGGCAGCTATGACGTTCCGTTAAAGGGAAAGGATAAAGAATATCAGGGAGAATCCGAGGAGGTTTATCAATTTCTAATCGGCACCATCAGTCCGCAGGTCGCTGATCAGGAACCAGGCGAGCCTGTCTGTGGTTTTCTGTTTCCGGCCTTTACGGACCGCAGTACGGATATCCAGCATATCAATGTATATCAATCGGACATACTGCGGCCGCATCAGGAATTAGAAAAAAAGATATTACGATGCTGGGGGTGAAAGTTTTGCGGGTCCCAAAGTCATGGCCCGGCATGCAAACATGCCGAGCCATAATCTTTTCCGCCTGGATGCTTCCGGAACGCTCCGCATTTCATGCTCTCGCGCTCCGAAAAACATTCAAAATCCGCCCTATCGGGCTACTTTTTCATGTTTTTGCGGGTCCCAAAGTCATGACTCAGCATACGAGCATGCTGAGCCATGACCTTTTGACCCTAGCATCCAATTACAGATCGTCGTCTTTATAGCGATTGATCAGACGCTGAACCTTTTCCGTAGGAGACATCACGCCGGAGGTGGCGACGTCATGGTTCAGCGTGTTGATAATGGTTGCCACATACTTTGACATATCCGCTTCCCGGTACCAGGGTTTTTCCAGTAATTCCGGTTTTCGGTAGTTCAGGTTTGTAGTGATCACATAGTCAAAATCGCCGTTTTGATAGGCCTCGTCAAAATGATCGAATCCGGAGGTAAACAGACCAAAAGTACAGCAGACGATAACCTTTTTTGCTTTCCGGCGTTTCAGCTCCTTGGCCGTGTCCAACATGCTGTCGCCGGAAGCGATCATATCGTCGATGATGATAACATCTTTTCCCTCCACGTCGGAACCTAAGAATTCATGGGCGACAATAGGATTTTTTCCATTGACAATTTTGGAATAATCACGGCGTTTATAAAACATTCCCATATCAACTCCCAGGTTATTGGCCAAGTAGACGGCTCGTCCCATGGCGCCCTCATCCGGGCTGATAACCATCAGGGAGTTTTTATCGATGGTTAAGGTTTTATCTGCATGCAGAAGGGTTTTCATAAACTGATATACAGCGGAAAAGCTGTCAAAATCGTGAAGCGGGATCGCATTTTGTACGCGAGGATCATGGGCGTCGTAGGTGATGATATTGGCGACTCCCATATTTGCCAGTTCTTCCAGCGCGATAGCGCAGTCCAAGGATTCCCGTTGGGTACGTTTGTGCTGGCGGCTTTCATAGAGGAACGGCATCACCACGTTGACCCGGCGGGCAGTAGGCAGAGCGGCGGAAATGATACGCTTTAAATCCTGGTAGTGATCGTCCGGCGACATCAGATGCTCTTTTCCGTACATCGAATAAGTGATGCTATAATTGATCACATCCGTTATAATAAAGACGTCGGCCCCGCGGACAGATTCACTGATCGTGCCTTTGGCTTCTCCGGAACCGAAACGTGGGCAGGAAACGTGCGCCAGATAGGAGTCGCGGTCATAGCCGCGGAATTCGATATTGTTCTCGCGGGCTTTTAGGATTTCTTTGTCATTTTTCCGAAAGGAAACAATGTATTCATCTACTTTCTTGCCAAGATCGCCGCAATTTTCCATTGCGATGATTTTTAAAGGCGCGAGAGGAATGGTATTTTTAAATGTGTAATCTTTTGCCATGAAAAACCCTCCGATTGATATTCTCTGCTAACATTTATACCATTTTAGGCGTGGAAACGCAAGTGCGTTTCTCTCACTTAACCCCAGAAAAAAGATTTTCGTGTTAGAAAAGCGCTGGATTGTCGTCTTTTTATATAGGAACCTTTTAACAAGGAGAGGAGGGAGCGGATGGAGGACGATCAGATCGTCAAACTGTATTGGATGAGGGAGGAAAACGCGATACAGGAAACCAATGCGAAGTATGGCGCATACTGCTTTTCCATTGCAAATCATATTTTGTCCAATGTACAGGACTCGGAGGAATGCGTCAACGATACCTGGATGCGGGCTTGGAATTCGATGCCGCCCAAACGTCCGGATCGGCTGCGTTTATTTTTAGCAAGGATTACCAGAAATCTATCCTTTGACTGCTATAAGGCGAAAACAGCGAAGAAGCGGGGAGAAGGAGAGATCGCGGCGGCTTTAGAAGAGTTGGGAGACTGTATTTCTTCCCCTTTTGATGTGGAAGGGGAGACTTTGGCAAGAGAATTGGCGGAATGTGTGAATCGATTTTTGCACACACTTCCTCCAAGAGAATGCGATGTATTTCTTCAAAGATATTTCTATGTGGAGTCTGTCGCGGAGATTGGTGAATTTTATGATTTAAAGCCAGGGAACGTTTTGACGATATTGTCCCGAACCAGAAAAAAACTAAAGGAATATCTGGAAAAGGAGGGTTATGGATGGTGAAAAAAGAGGAACTCTTTGAAGCAATCGGCGGTGCGGATGACGAATTACTGGAGCGTGCGGAAAAAGGAAAGAAGCGGAGGAAGATTCGATGGGGATGGTGGGGCGTGGCCGCGGCTTGTTTTTGCATCGTCCTTACCAGCATCTTTTGGAAGCAGGAAGAGAATGGGCAGGGAATGAAAACCGTCTATGCAGCCGCGATTGCAGAGGCAAGCTATCCAGAGATGGCGACTTATCCCAATGAGATGGATTTTGTGGATAAGAGAACCGGTGATTTTGACGATGAGGGCTTTCGGGTTGTTTACGATAAGTGGAAAGCAGACCGGGACGCTCAGTTAAATCAACCGGAGGGATATGACGAACATTTGGATTCCTTTTTTGCAAAGACGATTCCGCAGTTTTTGTCTGGAGCAGAAGGCGAAAATAAAATCTATTCTCCGCTCAATGTATATCTGGCCCTCAGTATGCTGGCTGAATTGACGGACGGGGAGAGCAGAGAACAGATTTTAGAGGCGATAGGCGCGGATAGCATCGAGACGCTTCGCTCCCAGGTTTCCTCGGTTTGGAACGCCAATTACTGCAGAGACGGAGCAGTGACAAGCCTTCTTGCCAATTCTTTGTGGCTAAATCAGGATATCGCTTTCCGCCAGTCCACCATGGATATCTTGGCAAAACAGTACTATGCTTCTTCTTTTCAGGGAGAGATGGGAAGCGATGCCTTGAATCAGGCGCTGCAGACTTGGCTGAACGATCAGACCGGAGGGTTGTTAAAAGAGCAGGCGTCGGGGATGCAGCTCGATTCCTCTACGATTTTGGCTTTGGCTTCTACCATTTATTTTCAGGCCAAGTGGGACTGGGAGTTTTCGGAAGGAAATACAAAGGAAGATGTCTTCCATGCTCCGGATAAGGATGTAACCTGTGATTTTATGCATCAAAACGGCGAACGGAATTACTATTGGGGAGAAGGTTTTGCCGCAGTGCCTTTGAGGCTGGAAGAAAGTGGAAATATGTGGCTGATTCTGCCGGACGAGGGAGTTTCACCGGAAAGCCTGCTTTCCAGCGAGGCAGTTCAACAGCTCTTTTTATCCCAGGAAAAATCGGAGAATCAGAAGCATCTGATCGTAAACCTGGCGCTTCCTAAATTTGATGTGGCGTCGGATATGGATTTGATTTCCGGATTGAAGAAATTAGGAATCGCGAATGTATTTGATCCGGATATTTCTGATTTTTCTCCGATGACTTCGGATACGGATAAAATTTTTGTCTCCCAGGCCAAGCATGCGGCGCGGGTGATGATCGATGAACAGGGATGTACGGCTGCTGCCTATACGGTTATGGCGGTCTCCGGGGCCGGCATGCCGCCGGACGATGAGGTGGATTTTGTGTTGAACCGTCCATTTTTATTTGCCATCACCAGCGAAGCGGGCATGCCGCTTTTTGTTGGAATTGTGAATCAGCCGTGAGAAATCAGAATAGAGCAAGGAAGAAAAACGCCGTGGTGGAAAACTACGGCGTTTTT
Source organism: Hominifimenecus sp. rT4P-3 (assembly GCF_051055405.1). Lineage (GTDB taxonomy): Bacteria > Bacillota > Clostridia > Lachnospirales > Lachnospiraceae > Pseudolachnospira. The sequence goes on from NZ_CP167068.1 coordinate 1,539,069, forward strand.
CTTCTTCAATAGGAAATTCCTTGTTGCTCGTATTTGCAAATCCGTTGGATGTATGCTAGAATAAAACCTGGAATAGGAGGTACTCATGAAAACCAAAGAGCACCGGATTCGGGAGATACGCTCAGGTTCAATCGGAGAAGAATTGGAGCTGGTTCCCGGTGATTTTGTTTTAGCTGTGAATGACCAGCAGCTAGAGGACGTCTTTGACTATGAATTTTTGTGCCGGGACGAATATGTGGAGCTTCTCATTCGAAAGCAGGACGGAGAAGAGATTCTCTATGAGATTGAAAAAGACGAAGAGGAAGATCTGGGAATCGTTTTTGATAACGGTTTGATGGATGAGTACCGCTCTTGCCGGAACCGATGTGTGTTTTGTTTCATCGATCAGATGCCAAAGGGGATGCGGGATACTCTTTATTTTAAAGATGATGACGCGCGCCTTTCCTTTTTGCAGGGAAATTATATTACGTTGACAAACCTGGATGAGTCGGATCTGGAACGGCTGATTCGCTATCGGATGGAGCCGATCAATATATCGATCCACACCATGAATCCGGAACTTCGCTGTGAGATGCTCCATAACCGTTTTGCCGGGGAAGCGTTGAAGAAGCTGGAACGGCTGTATAAAGCTGGATTGGAGATGAACGGGCAGATCGTGCTTTGCCCTGGATACAACGATGGGGAAGAACTGGATGCGACCATTGAGAAGTTGACCGCTTATCTTCCCTATATGAGGAGCGTTTCGGTTGTTCCCGTAGGTTTGACACGGTTCCGGGAGGGCTTGCCTCTTTTGCGTTCTGTTACGGCGAAGGAGGCGGAAGAGACAATTGAGCTTGTGGAGAAGTGGCAGAAAAAAATATATGGCGAAGCGGGAATTCATTTTATTCATGCCAGCGATGAATTTTATATTTTAGCTGGCCGGGAACTTCCGGAAGAAGATCGTTACGATGGATATTTGCAGTTGGAAAACGGCGTTGGAGCCATGCGGCTCCTTTGGGAGGAGTTTACTGCGGCATTGGAAGCGGAAGACGGCGCAGCGTTTTACGAAACCGTATCTGTGGCCACGGGGCGGCTGGCGGCGCCTTATATCGAACGGTTGGCCCGGCTGACTGAAACGAAATTTCCTGGATTAAACATACAGGTTTATCCAGTGAACAATGATTTTTTTGGCCATGAGATTACGGTGGCGGGACTTGTCACGGGGCAAGATCTGATCGCACAGTTGGCGGGAAAACCGCTGGGAGACAGGCTTCTTTTGCCGGTGACCATGCTGCGGAGCGGAGAGGAAGTTTTTCTGGATGATGTGACGGTTTCTGAGGTTCAGGAGGCTTTACAAGTATCCGTGAATATAGTAAAATCGAGCGGAGCCGATGTACTGGCGGCTTTTTTAGGGCGGGGGAATGTTCGAGATTTGAATTACCCCGGATATGAATGTAAGGAGTAAAAGATGAGTAGACCGATTGTGGCCGTGGTAGGCCGACCAAATGTGGGGAAATCGACGCTTTTTAACGTCTTGGCCGGAGAGCGCATCTCTATTGTGCAGGATACGCCGGGCGTTACGAGAGATCGCATTTATGCCGACTGCACCTGGCTAAATTATAATTATACCTTGATTGATACGGGAGGCATCGAACCGGACAGCCAAGACATCATTCTAAAGCAGATGCGGGAGCAGGCGGAGATCGCCATCGAGACCGCGGATGTGATTTTGTTTTTGACCGATGTTCGTCAGGGGCTGGTGGACGCGGATTCCAAGGTGGCCGACATGCTCCGCAAATCGGGGAAGCCGGTGATTCTTGTGGTAAATAAAGTGGATAGCTTTGAAAAATATATGCCGGACGTCTATGAATTTTATAATTTGGGAATCGGAGATCCAGTTCCGATTTCCGCGGCTTCCCGGCTTGGAATCGGAGACTTGCTTGATGTGGTAACAGAGCATTTTCAGAATCCAGATTTGGAAGAGACGGAGGACGACCGTCCCCGGATTGCCATTGTGGGCAAACCCAATGTGGGAAAATCTTCCATTGTAAACCGGATGGTCGGAGAAAATCGGGTGATTGTCTCCGATGTGGCTGGCACAACCAGAGATGCGATTGACACTACCGTGAGATATCATAAAAAGGAATATGTGTTGATTGATACGGCGGGGCTGCGCAGAAAGAGTAAAATTAAAGAGGAAATCGAGCGTTACAGTATTATCCGTGCCGTCAGCGCGGTGGAGCGGGCGGACGTGGTTCTGATGGTTATCGACGCTGCCGAGGGAATCAGCGAGCAGGATGCAAAGATCGCAGGTATCGCCCATGATCGGGGAAAAGGAATCCTGATTGTGGTAAATAAATGGGATCTGATCGAAAAAAACGACAAGACCATGAAGGAACAGAGCAACCGGATTCGGGAAGTGTTATCCTTCCTGCCTTACGCAGAGATTTTGTTTATCTCGGCGGAAACCGGGCAGCGTGTCGGTAAGCTGTTTGAGTACGTGGATATGATTCTGGCCAATCAATCCATGCGTGTGGCTACCGGAGTTCTAAATGAGATTATGACCGAGGCGGTAGCCATGCAGCAGCCGCCTTCCGATAAGGGAAAACGGCTGAAGCTTTATTATATTACCCAGGTAGGGGTAAAACCGCCGACCTTTGTGATTTTTGTCAATGATAAGGCGCTGATGCATTTTTCTTATACAAGATATATTGAAAATAAGATTCGCGAGGCCTTTGGTTTCCGTGGGACTTCGCTGAAATTTATCATACGGGAGAGGAAAGAGAAATAGGATGGAACGGATTCTTTGTCTTGCGATTGGTTATATTTGCGGATTATTTCAGACCGGTTATCTGTATGGACGGATGAACGGGATTGATATTCGGCAGTACGGAAGCGGAAATTCCGGCACGACCAACGCTCTTCGCGTTTTGGGAAAGAAAGCGGGAGCCATTGTTTTTTTGGGCGACGTGCTGAAAGTAGTGATTGCGACCTTGGTTGCCCATTTTATCCTGGGCGGAGGCGCGCTGCATGAGGGAAAAAGTCTGCTGTGGATGCTTTATGCCGGGTTTGGTGCGGTATTAGGCCATAACTATCCCTTTTACCTGAACTTTAAGGGAGGAAAAGGGATTGCGGTTACAGCGGGGATTATTCTGATGCTGGATTGGCGGATCACTTTGGTTTGCCTCGTTGCCTTCGTTGGAATTGTATTGGTAACCAGGTATGTTTCCGTAGGATCTCTTACGGTAGTCACACTGTTTTTCCTGCTTTGGGTGATCTTAGGGCAGACGGGAAATCTGGGATTGGACGCGTCGTATTTGCCGGAATCCTATGTGGTTGTGTTTTTGTGGGCGGCGTTGGCTTTCTGGCGCCACCGGGCTAATTTAGTGCGGCTGAAAAAGGGAACTGAAAATAAATTCGGATCGAAAAAGAAGGAGTAAAGTATGGCAAAAATCAGCGTATTTGGCGCAGGGACCTGGGGACTAGGGATTTCTATTTTATTACATAATAACGGACATTCGGTCACTGTTTGGTCAGCAGTACCGGCAGAGATAGAGATGCTTCGTAAGACCAAGGAACATAAAAATTTGCCAGGCGTAAAGATGCCGGAAGGACTTTGTTTTACCGACGATTTAGAGGAAGCCACAAGGGAGGCGGATCTGATGGTATTGTCGGTAGCTTCCGTTTATACCCGTGCTACGGCGAGACGCATGAAACCTTATATCAAGGAAGGACAGATTATCGTCAATGTGGCAAAGGGAATTGAAGAGGGGACGTTGGCGACGCTTCGGGATCAAATTGCGGAAGAAATTCCACAGGCGGATGTGGCGGTGCTTTCCGGTCCCAGCCATGCGGAGGAAGTCAGCCGGGGGATTCCTACCACTTGCGTAGCGGGGGCGACGACCCAAAAGACAGCAGAGACGATCCAAAATATATTTATGAGTCCGGTGTTTCGTGTCTACACCAGCCCGGACGTGCTGGGAATCGAACTGGGCGGAGCTTTAAAAAATGTAATTGCACTGGCTGCTGGCATTGCAGACGGCCTGGGATATGGGGATAATACGAAAGCTGCCTTGATCACGAGAGGTATGACGGAGATTGTCCGTCTGGGCATAGCTATGGGTGCCAAGGTGGAGACCCTTTACGGACTTTCCGGTATTGGCGATCTGATTGTAACCTGCGCCAGTATGCACAGCCGTAACCGAAGAGCCGGTATCCTGATGGGGAAGGGATATACCATGGAAGAGGCTATGAAAGAAGTCAAGATGGTCGTGGAAGGCGTTTACTCCGCAAAGGCCGCCAGAGCGCTGGCGGAGAAATACCAAGTGACCATGCCCATTGTGGAACAGGTAAACCAAATTTTATTTGAGGGAAAACCTGCGGCGCAGGCAGTAGAAGATTTGATGCTTCGAGATAAACGGATTGAACATCCAAGCCTACCCTGGGAGTAAACAGCGAAAGGAGTTTTTTCATGAAATTACGAAAGATGGTTGCCTGGCTGATGGCTTTTACGATGTGTATGGGGATTTTGGCAGGCTGCAAAGAGGATACGGGAGAGGCCGGAGAGAGCGCGGAGGCGACGGAGGCTGTGACAGAGGCACCTACCACAGAAGCGCCTACCACGGCGGCGGTACCGATCGAGGATCAGACTTTAATCGTCGGTTCCGGGGAGTTTCAACAGTTATTTATGCCGCTGTATGTTTCGGCGGAAGGCGATCAAACGGTAGTGGATTTGACGCAGGCAAAGCTTTTGACTTTGGCCAGAGATGGTTCTGTCGTTGCCAATGCGGCGTCCGGCGCAACTTTAAACTACAAGGGAAAAGATTATTCTTATACAGGGCTGGCAGATATTTCCGAGGCCTATGACGAGGCGTCCAATATCACCACCTATACGGTAAAGCTAAAGGATGGTGTGTACTTTTCCGATGGGACGGCCATGACGGCTGACGATATCATTTTCACGTATTACGTACTCTGCGATGCTTCCTATGATGGCAATCTGCCGATAAAGGCGCTGGGAATCCTTGGCGTGGAGGCATACCAGAAAAACAACTCCGCGGCTCCCGGGGTATCGGTAAGCGGCGAAGAAATTTCCGCTGCCTTGGAAGCCCCTAGTGAGGAACTGAAAAATACGATTATAGAAAGTATTACAAGGCCGGTACTTCAGGAAGAGCGCGCCTGGTGCGAGGCGAATTGGGAAAAGTATCGGGAGCGGGGCTACGGAGAATCCGCAGAGGCATTTTTTATCACCTTGTATACCGCCTCTGTTGACAGCGCTTACAATGCGGAAGGGAAGAGCTTTGACGATATTGTCAACGATACGGTGAATCTGTACGGGATGAACTATACGCATCTGGCGAAAAACTATCAGGGAGATCCGACGTATTTTGATGCGAAAGTTCACGATATCACCTACAATTTCCTGCTAAATGGAAAAATGCAGGCGGCGGGCGGCACGGAAGTGCCGAACATTGAGGGAATCCGGAAGGTAGACGGTTTAACGGTGACCATCTCGGTTTCTGGTTATGATCAGCAGAAAATCTACCAATTGTTTGACGTGCCGGTATTGTCTTTGGATTACTATGGGGAATCGGCCAGTTACAATTACGACGAGAATCGGTTCGGCTTTTTGCGGGGTGATCTCGAACTGTTTGGAATCAAAGCAAAAGCAGCGGCGCCGATGGGAGCCGGCCCTTACCAGTTTGTAAAGCTGGAAAATGATACGGTATACTTGGAAGCAAATCCATTTTATTATAAGGGAGTCCCGGCCACACCCTACGTTCAGGTAAAGAACGTGGAGGAAGAGATTCGAGCCGCCTCTGTGATGCAGGGAAAGATTGATCTGGCGGTGTCCAGCCTCACGTCTTCCACGTTGACGCAGGCGGGAGCAGGGGAGGTCTGGGACGCTGTGCTGGCTGGCGTACCTTATTATAGTTATATCGGCATGAACGCTTCGGCGATCAAAGTGGGAGCGGAGCTTGATTCGGAGCAGAGCGTTGCGCTCCGCACGGCGCTGGCGCTCGTCTTAGCGGCAAATCGGGCGGAAATGAGCAGTTCTCTAGGGGAATCTGCAAAAGTTCTTCAGTACCCGGCGTTAGACGGTTCCTGGACGGTTTTAACGGAAGGGCAGGAAGGGTTTAAGGAAGCGTATTCCTTGAAAACAGATGGCAGTCCGATTTTCACTGCGGATATGACGCCGGAGGCGAGAACGAGCGCTGCGGTGGAGGCGGCCAAGGAACAGTTGAGGCTGGCCGGCTTTACCTATGATGAAGCGACGGGGATGTTTACCGCGGCTCCGGAGGGCGCGAAGTTAACCTATCAAATTCTAGTGCCCCCTTATTTTTCCGGGGATAATCCGATGACTGCGCTTTTAAATCGGGCTAACGAGACGCTAAATACAGTGGGAATGGGATTAGAAATAGTCGCTTTGGATGACAGCGATGACTTTAACAATCAGATGGCGTCCGGCGCTCAGGAACTCTGGTGCGCAGAGCGTGTGGTTGGGATGGAGCCGGATCTTTTTGCTTGCTATCACAGTGGGAACGGTTACAATTATTATGGCGCCCATGGAGATATCGACAATTTGATTGCAGAGGCGGAACGGACGAGTGATTTTGCGGCGAGAAGGAGCCTTTATCAGCAATGCTATGATCGCGTTTTAGCCTTGGGGCTAGAGGTCCCTTATTATCAGCGGCAGAGAGCTACTCTTTTCCATATTGGAAAGATCGAGGCAGGGTCTTACGCGGGCGCTTATACTACGGCTTATAGCTGGATGGAGGATGTGCATCTTATTTCGCTCACGCCGAAGGCATAAGAAGAGACAAGAGCAGAAAAAACGAACAAGGGATGGGAGAATGAAAAACGATAAGCATGTGAGCACGTTAAAGCAGGTGGAACAAAAACGAACGGATGGCTTGCGGTATGTGTTCTATGGACTTCAGGTCGGCCTTTTGGCCGGCCTGGTTGCTATTTTTTATCGGCTTCTTTTGGGAAAAGCCGAGGACGCGCTATTTTTTGTGGTACATTGGATTTCAGGGAATCCGCTTCGCATAGGAGGATGGTTTCTCTGTTTGATTCCTCTGGGGCTTATTGTTGGGCTCATTGCAAAATGGGAACCGATGTCGGCGGGCAGCGGGATTCCTCAAGTATCCGGCGAGATGCGGGGTCATCTGAATCCGGTTTGGTGGAGAGTGTTGCTGGCAAAGATTTCTGGAGGCTCTCTGGCAATTCTAGGCGGACTGTCTTTGGGGCGAGAAGGCCCTTCCATTCAGTTGGGCGCCATGGCCGCCAAAGGGATTGCGAAGGAGTTTCGGCTGGATGGCACGATGGAACGCAATCTGATTTCCTGCGGCGCTGGGGCTGGGCTTGCCGCTGCTTTTAATGCACCGTTAGCAGGGATTTTATTTGTCTTAGAGGAAATTCATCGGACGTTCGACCGGCGGGTTTTGGCCATGGGATTGGTGGCCGCGGTGGTAGCGGACTACCTTTCCAAGCTGGTATTTGGCCAGTCCACGATTTTTTCCTATGAGAGTCCGGTAATGAATTTGAAAAACTATTGGTTACTGGTGATTCTCGGTATTCTTTTGGGTGTGGCTGGAGTGGTATACAACCTCGTCATGGTTAAGGGACAGGACTGGTTCGGACGTCTGAAAAAAATTCCGCAGCCGGTAAAGGTAATGATTCCTTTTTTGATAGCCGGCGTATTGGCCGTTTATCTGCCGGAAGTACTGGGCGGCGGTCATGCTATGGTAGAATTGCTGACGGCGGAGCAAATACCAGGTCTTTCTGTGCTAGTTTTACTGCTTCTGGCGAAGTTCTTGTTTTCCGTGGTCAGCTTTGGCTCTGGGGCGCCAGGTGGGATTTTCTTTCCGCTTCTGATTTTAGGGTCTTATATTGGCGCGATCTTTGGCAGTATTGTGGTTCCTCTGCTGGGACTTCCAGAAGATTTGATACAAAAGTTTATTATTTTGGCCATGGCAGGCATTTTTGCTTCCATTGTCCGTGCTCCCATCACAGGAATTGTTTTGATTGCGGAGATGACGGGAAGCATGACGAGCCTCATTGATATCGTGGTAGTCAGCATGATTTCTTATCTGGTCGCGAATTTGCTTGGGAACCCTCCGATCTATGCGACGCTTTTGGAACGGATTTTGGCAAAGCAGCCTCAACCGCCGGAAGTGGAAGAAGGAGCGGAAAAGCTTTTGACATCGTATATTGTACCGGTGGGAAGTCCGGCAGAAGGGCGGGCGATCCGGGATATTCCTTGGCATAAAAATTGTCTGGTGGCTTCTATTATCCGCGAAGGCCGGACGTTAACCCCCAAGGGCGATACCGTAATTGAATCGGGGGATGAGTTATTGATCTTGATCGCCCGGCTAAGTTTTGCGGATGACAGTACGTTTATTGATCGTCTGATATACGGCGACAGTGAAGAGTAAAAAATTGGGAAATTTTGAAAGAGATTTCTCCTAATAGATAAAGAAAAAAGGCATAGACATCCCCCCTCCCGTATATATTTATACCAGTATATATGAGGGGGGTTTTGTATGGACAGTTTTCACGTTTATAAAGATATACAGGCTCGGACCGGCGGGGAAATCTATATCGGAGTGGTCGGGCCGGTACGGACGGGAAAGTCCACATTTATCAAGCGGTTTATGGAATTGCTTGTGCTTCCGTCCATGGAGGACGAACCAGAGCGCGAGCGGACCAGAGATCAGATGCCGCAGAGCGCCGCGGGGCGGACGATTATGACCACAGAGCCTAAATTTATCCCAAAGGATGGGGCTGCCGTTAAAATTGAGGGAGAGATTCAGGCGAAGGTGCGTCTCATCGACTGCGTTGGATATATGGCGGAGGGAGCGGCGGGCCATGAAGAAAACGGCGAAGAACGGATGGTCCGGACACCCTGGTTTGACTATGAGATTCCATTTACAAAGGCGGCGGAGATCGGAACCAGGAAGGTAATTGCCGATCATTCCACCATTGGTATCGTGGTAACTACCGACGGCTCTTTTGGCGAGTTGCCGCGGGAGGCTTATCTAAATGCAGAGGAAAAAACAGTCCGTGAGTTAAAGGAACTGGGAAAACCTTTTGTGGTGCTTTTGAATTCTTCGAAGCCTTATTCGGAAGAAACTGCTTCTCTGGCTGCCTCCCTATTGGAAAAATACGGCGTTCCAGTGCTGCCGGTCAGCTGTGAGCAATTAAAGGCGGAGGATATTAAGAAGATATTGGAGGCCGTGTTGTTGGAATTCCCTGTGGCAATGCTGGCATTCCATATTCCGAAATGGATGGAATTACTTCCGATTTCCCATCCCTTGAAACAAAAAGTGACTGGATACTGCCGGGATATTTTAGACAAAGTGACGGAAATGGGGGATGTAGCGGGCTCTTGCCCGGAGATCTCCGATGAAGATATTCTTGGTATCGCGGTCAAAGATGTATCGATGTCAGATGGCAGCGTCCACTATGATATAAACGCGGAGGCTGGATGTTATTATCGGATACTCAGCGAATTTGCAGGGATTCCCATTGACGGAGAACAGCAGTTGATCCGCACGTTAAAAGAACTTTCCGGAAAACGGGAAGAATATGACCGGATTCAGGGGGCTATGGAAGAGGTCCGTTACAAGGGATATGGCATCGTGATTCCGGGGCGCAGTGAAATTAAGCTGGAAGAACCGGAAATCGTCAAGCAGGGAAGTAAATTTGGAGTTCGGATGCGGGCTTCGGCACCCTCGATTCATATGATTCAGGCGGAAATCCAGACGGAGATCTCTCCTCTGGTCGGAAGCGAAGAGCAGGCCGGCGATCTGGTTCAATACATAAAAGATGCGGAAAATCAGAGCGAAGAAGGAATTTGGGATACCAATATTTTTGGCAAGTCCATTGGGCAGATCGTTGGCGACGGTATCCAGTCAAAGACGTCGGGTATGAGTGAGGACTGCCAGCAGAAACTGCAAAAAGCGCTTCAGAAGATTGTAAATACGAACAGCAATGGGATGATCTGTATTGTTCTGTAAGGGGATGAGTAAAAAATCCGTGGGCAAATAAAGGCCTGCGGATTTTTTTGTTTCATTGCCTGTGCATTAAGACTCGTTTAGGATTATCTTAGGAATTAAGTAATTCAATCATAAAGTTTACAATGTCTTTTTACGGTAGAATCATTACAATAAAGGGACATTTTTTTGTCCAAAGAAGGGAGCAAATAGATTTATGGACAAAAGAAACATTCAGCACGGGCAAAGAAACAGGCGAGGACAAAAAAGATGGACGCATAAAATGATCATTTTTGTTTTTGGTTTCATTCTTATTACAACCGTTCTTTTTTTCGTTATAAGCAACAGCGCTTCTGAAAAGGTTTTGTCAGTCCGTCCTACGGATCGTCAACCGGGTATGACGAGAAGCAATGGCGTACCAGAGAGTAAAACACAAAAGAGTAATTTACAAGCTTCCGGTAAGAATCCGGAATGGAATTTGACCTTGGTAAATAAAGAGCACCCTATTCCAGACGACTATGAGATAAACCTTGTGGAGGTTGCTGGTGGAGAAATGGTTGATGAGCGTATTTACGAGCCACTCATGGAAATGCTGGAAGCCGCAAAAGAGGGAAACTGGTATCAATTGCCTAAGGTAGTATCCGGATACCGGACGCAAGAAAAACAGCAAGAGCTGTATGACGAAAAAATTGCTAAATATAAACGAGAAGGATATTCAGATGAGGAAGCCGTCCGGCAAGCAGAACAATGGGTTGCGGTTCCAGGATACAGTGAACATCAGTTGGGATTTGCAGTAGACATCAATGGAGCCACCTACGATCTTTATGTTTGGCTTCAAGAAAACAGTTATAAATATGGATTTATTTTCCGCTATCCTGGCAGTAAAACCAATCTTACGGGTACGGCGGAAGAAGTGTGGCATTACCGATATGTTGGTGTTGAAGCCGCGACAGAGATGTATGAGCAGGGACTTTGCTTGGAAGAGTATTTAGAAAAGAAAAATCTATGAAATGCTGGCATTCGTGTTCTGGTGTTTATACTTTTTTCTACCGGGTTGACAGGACTATGAGCCGTCCCTATAATGAAGACAGATCGCTTCTAAGGGGTGGCCTTAAAATCTGTACGGCCAGAAGCGCTCGGCGGGAGGAAGAAAAGGAGAACGTATGAAGTTAATGAGCACGAAAAACTGGGGCTGGATGGGCGTTGGAACATTGCTCTATGTAGTAGGAATCAACCTTTTTATTGTTCCTTATGGCTTTTATACCGGAGGTTTGATGGGAATCAGCCAGCTGATTCGAACTTTGGTGATCGATATCTTTCAGATTCCCTTCGGAAGCTTTGATTTTGCCGGGATTATTTTGTACCTCTTCAATATTCCAATCTACATTTTTGCTTACCGAAATATTGGAAAACGCTTCTTTTTTAGCAGTTTGATCTGTACAACGTTGATGACCGTGCTTTTTTCCATGGTTCCGATTCCCACGTCCCCTTTATTTGGCGAGGATGCTTTAGCTTCTTGTATCATCGGAGGATATCTGGCCGGATATGGCGTCGGTTTAGTTCTGCGGGCGGGAACGTCGGCAGGCGGATCGGAGATGGTTGGCTTGATGGTCATTCGGAAAAAGAAAGATTTCAGCATCGGCCGGTTTAATTTAGGGATTAATCTAGTGGTATATTTGTGCTGTCTGTTCTTTTTCGACATCAAGGTGGTTCTTTATTCCATTATTGCGGCGGTTGCCAGTTCTCTAGCGATTGACAAAATCCATACCCAGAACATTGATGTGGAAGTGCGTGTGATTACGAAAAATTTTGACAAGGCAATGAAAGATGAAATCATGCGGACCATGGGCCGTGGTATTACCGTAATGCCCGCGGAGGGAGCTTATACAGGGAAGAAAGCGGAAGTGCTCTATATCTTAGTTTCAAAATATGAAGTAAACCAACTGCACCATATTGTTTCCCGCTATGATCCGGAAGCCTTTTTTGTGGTCAATGAGCGCGTGCAGATATACGGAAATTATACAAAAAAATTGGATGGTTGATTTTGGTTGAACCCTTCGCTATCCTGTGATAAACTAGGATTAAATCCATACCTGCAGTAAGTCGGCAAGTTATCGCAGATATGCGCAGGAAAATAGACAAGTAAAGGAGAAGAATAAATGGCTATACCAACTCCTCACAATGCAGCGGCGGCAGGCAGCATCGCGAAAACCGTATTGATGCCCGGCGATCCGCTTCGGGCAAAATTTATCGCGGAAACATATCTGGAAAATCCGGTGCAATTTAATGCCGTTCGAAATATGTTTGGGTATACGGGCACGTATCAGGGAAAGACAGTTTCTGTCATGGGAAGCGGCATGGGAATGCCCTCCATCGGAATCTATTCCTATGAACTCTATCATTTCTATGATGTGGATAATATTATTCGAATCGGGTCGGCAGGCGGCTTATCTGACGCGGTGAAACTGAGAGATGTAGTGATTGGCATGGGGGCCTGTACCAACTCCAATTATGCGTCTCAATATCACTTGCCTGGCACCTTTGCTCCCATTGCGGATTTTGGCCTTCTCCGAAAGGCTGTAGAGGCTGCGGAAGCCCAGGGAACCCATACGGTTGTGGGGAATATTCTTTCTTCAGATACCTTCTATACGGCGGACGATGGTTTCAACGACGCCTGGAAACGGATGGGAGTAACCTGTATTGAGATGGAGGCGGCCGCTCTCTACATGAATGCGGCTTATGCCGGGAAAAAGGCTCTCTGCATTTTGACGATCTCGGATCATCTCTATTCAGGAGAGGCATTGTCCGCAGAAGAACGACAAACCTCCTTCCGCGAGATGATGGAAATTGCTTTGGCTTTGGCTTGATGGAGAACCTTATGTATGTAAAGATATTTACCGACGGGGCTGCCAGGGGAAATCCTGACGGCCCCGGAGGTTATGGCGCGGTAATCCAATATACCAATGGGAACGGCCAGTTATTTGAAAAAGAACTTTCCGGAGGTTTTGTCCGGACGACTAATAACCGGATGGAGCTGATGGCGGCTATTGCGGCTTTGGAAGCCTTGAATCGTCCCTGCGTTGTAGACCTTTTTTCTGATTCCTCCTATCTGGTAAATGCGTTTAACCAGCATTGGATTGATGGTTGGAAAAAGGCAAACTGGCGGAAGGGGCGAAACAATGAAGTAAAGAATATTGATCTCTGGGAACGGCTTTTAGCCGCGGCGGCTCCCCACCGAATCACTTGGAACTGGGTCAAGGGCCATGCGGGTCATCCGGAAAATGAAAGATGCGATTCTCTGGCTACGGGAGCCGCTGACGAGGGGCCGCTCCAGGTGGACCCTGGAATATCATAGAAAAGAGGTAAAAGCTGGATGAAACGGGCGGTAATCTTTGATCTGGATGGAACCCTTCTGAATTCCCTAGGAGATTTGACTTCTGCCGCCAATGCTGCGATGCGAAGTCATGGATTTCCGGAGCATTCATTGGAGAATGTACGGCGTTTTGTGGGAAACGGCGTCCCGATGCTGATTCACCGGGCGGTTCCGGAAGGAACTTCCCCGGAGGAAGAAGCCAGGTGTCTGAGCGAATTTCGTTCTTATTATTCCGAACACATGGTGGATCAAACGGTTCCCTACCCCGGCATTTTAGCGCTTTTAGAAGAGTTGAAGGAACGAGGGTTTCTTTTAGCCGTGGTTTCCAATAAATTTGAACTGCTAGTCCAGAAACTATGCCGGCATCTGCTTTTCGGCTGTCTGGATGCAGCGGTGGGAGATCGGGAAGGTTTTCAAAAAAAGCCCGCGCCGGATAACCTGCTCCGTTGTATGGATTTGCTGCAGGTAAAGCCGGAAGAAGTGATTTATGTGGGAGATTCTCCGACGGACATCGAAACGGCGGAAAATACCGGAGTGGACTTTATTGGCGTTCTTTGGGGATTTCGGGATGAGTGGGAAATGAGAGAAGCGACGACTGCACCCATGGCAAAGACAGCGGAAGAGTTGAAGTCTTTGATTGTAGATTTCCAGGAAGGGCGAAAGGATTCTGGACAATAAAAAGGAAGGATTTAGAAGAGGAGGAACTATGAAAACATCGATGACAAGAGAGCAGGCTTGGGAATTGCTTACAAAATACAATAAAGATGAATTTCATTTGAAACATGCCCAGGTAGTGGAAGCTGTGATGAAGTACTGGGCAAAAGATCTGGGCTATGACCCGGAAGAAGTTGCGTTTTGGGGAATCGTCGGCCTGCTTCATGATTTGGATTTTGAGATGTATCCGGAGGAGCACTGTGTAAAATCCCAGGAGATTATGCGAGAGGCCGGAGTAGACGAGGAAATTATTCATGGAACGGCAAGTCATGGATATGGTTTGACCGTAGATATAAAGCCAGAACATCCCATGGAGAAAGTTCTCTACGCAGTAGACGAGCTGACGGGATTGATCGGAGCGGTGGCCATCATGCGTCCGTCGAAGAGCATGATGGATTTGGAAGTGAAATCTGTCAAAAAGAAATTTAAGACTCCCAGTTTTGCGGCCGGTTGTTCAAGGGAAGTCATCCAAAATGGTGTGGAAATGATGGGAAGTACCCTGGAAGAGGTAATCCAGAAGACCATTTTGGCCTTGCGAGAGCTGGAGCAGGAAAAGGGAATCGTATAATCGAGGACAGAACATCCGGGGAAAGCCGCTTATCTTGCATTTTGGATAGGCGGTATTTTTTTCATGGGAAATTCTTTCTTAATATAAGAGGAAGTGTTATGCTAAAGGACAAAGAGATACGGGAGCCTTTATTTGAATTTTTGGATGAGACCTTTGGAAAAGTCCGCATCATCGAAGAAAAAACCATCGGAAGATCAAGGGCGGACGTGCTGATGGTTATGGAGAATGCGCTTGTCGGGATTGAGATCAAAAGCGATGCGGATACCTATGAACGATTAGCGCGTCAGGTTCGGGACTACAATTCTTTTTTTGACTATAATATCGTAGCCGTTGGGACTTCCCATGCCGCCCATATTGCAGAGCATGTCCCGGATTGGTGGGGGATCATCACAATTGAAGAAATCGATGGAAAAGCAGATTTTTATTACTACCGGAAGATACAGCCAAATCCCAAGGCCATTGACCAAAAGAGACAGTTAGGATTTTTATGGAGGCCGGAATTAGCGCATATCCAAGAACAAAATGGGCTGGCAAAGTATCAAAGACAGAGTAAGCGCTTTGTTATCGGAAAGATCTTGGAAGAGGTAGAAGAGGCTACGCTGAAAAGACAGATCTGCGAAGAATTGTTTGAGCGGGATTACAATGAAATTGCAGAGAAGATTGCAGATTTCAAAAAAAGTAAAAGAAACACTGGAAAAAAATTTTAAAAACTGTTAGTATATCCTACGTTACCCTTTTTGTGTTTTAGGAGGAAATGTTACATATGTGTAAAAAACGAAAACTTTTATTTGCCCCAACAGATATGACACAGGGAACCCCCTGGAAAAAAATTGTGGCATTTATGATTCCGATGTTAGTGGGAAATATCGCGCAACAGCTTTATAATACGGTAGACAGCATTGTTGTCGGTCAATATGTCGGCGACAACGCCCTGGCGGCTGTGGGAAGCGCAGGACCGATTTTAAATCTGCTCTTGGTTTTATTTATCGGAATTTCCGTGGGAGCCGGAATTATGGTTTCCCAGTATTTTGGAGCCAAAAACAGAGAAGAGCTTTCTCGGACCATCGGCTGCTGTATTACGCTGACAGCGATTTCTTCTCTTATTTTGATGGTAGTGGCTCCTCTGGTGTCCAGGCCGATTTTAAAACTTCTGCATACGCCGGACACGCTGATTGATTGGTGTGTATCCTATCTGGTAATTATTTTTGTGGGAATTGCCGGGATGGCTTACTACAATATTCTAAGCGGCATTTTGCGTGGATTGGGCGATTCCATATCCGCGCTTCTTTACTTGCTGGTCGCTACAGTTTTAAATATCGTGCTCGATATTTTATTTGTGACCGAGTTCCATATGGAAGTTGCCGGCGTGGCTTTGGCGACGGTGATCGCGCAGGCAGTTTCCTCTGTGCTTTGCATTTTAAAGCTGGCACGTATGAAAGATATTTTTGATTTGAAGTTAAAATACCTGAGGCCCATGCGCAAGCATACGGGGACCATTATTCGTCTAGGTCTTCCTTCTGGATTGACGCAGATGATTCTCTCGATGGCTATGATTTTGGTCCAGTCTCTTTCCAACCGCTTTGGCGAGATGTTTATCGCCGCCAATGTCATTGTGATGCGTGTGGATGGCTTTGCGATGATGCCAAACTTTTCTTTTGGAACGGCCATGACCACCTACGCGGGACAAAATGTCGGCGCACGGCGGTATGACCGGGTTCAGCAAGGGGCAAAGCAGGGAACGTTGATTGCCGTAGGGGTATCTACGGCGATCACCGCCTTAATCCTGATTTTTGGAAAAGGATTGATGGGCATTTTTACGGACACGGCGGAGTTGGTAGACTTAAGCCGATATATGATGGGAATTTTAGCGGCAGGCTACATTGCCATGGCGGTAACCCAGAGTTTATCCGGAGTAATGAGGGGCGCGGGCGACTCCATGACGCCCATGTGGATTTCCCTGGCGACGACCGTAGCGATCCGTATCCCGATTGCTTATGGGATTTCCTGGATGACGAGAACGGAAGAGCTGCCTTTTGGACGGAGCGAATGCGTATTTGTATCGCTTCTGATCTCCTGGGTGCTGGGCGCGATCATTACAGCCATTTGTTATCGGATCGGAAAGTGGAAGACAAAAGCGTTGGGAGATTGACCGAAATTTCCCTTGCGAAATGAAACCACTTATGATAACATAAAAGCTAGTTGTTATGCCGGGATTCCGTAGGTTTCCCGGCATTCGAACGGATCAGAAAATATACGACTTAGGAGGCAAACTCGTGAAAAAATACGGTGTAAACGAACTCCGAAAAATGTTTTTGGACTTTTTCGCCAGCAAAGGACATCTGTGTAAGAGCAGTTATTCCTTGATTCCTCATAATGACAATAGCGTTCTGCTGATTCCGGCAGGCATGGCTCCTTTAAAGCCTTATTTTACCGGGCAGGAAGTGCCGCCATGCACCAGAATGGCCACCTGCCAGAAGTGCATCCGCACGGGCGATATCGAGAATGTAGGAAAGACTGCCCGTCACGGCACGTTTTTTGAGATGCTTGGAAACTTTTCTTTCGGCGACTATTTCAAACGGGAAGCTTTGGCCTGGTCTTGGGAATTCTTAACCGAGGTGGTTGGCCTTGACCCGGAGCGTCTGTACCCTTCGGTATATGAGGAGGACGACGAAGCTTTTGAGATCTGGAATAAGGAGATCGGTATTCCAGCAGAGCGGATTTTCCGTTTTGGAAAAGAGGACAACTTCTGGGAGCACGGCGCCGGTCCCTGCGGCCCTTGCTCGGAGATCTATTACGACCGGGGAGAAAAGTATGGCTGCGGAAAGCCTGGCTGTACGGTGGGATGTGAATGCGACCGCTATATGGAAGTATGGAACGATGTGTTCACCCAGTTTGACGGCGACGGCAAGGGCAATTATGTGGAATTGGAAAAAAAGAACATTGATACCGGTATGGGACTGGAGCGTTTGGCTGTGGTCGTACAGGATGTGGATTCCATCTTTAATGTGGATACGATCCGCGCTCTGCTGGATCAGGTCTGTGAGCTGGCCCATGTGAAATACAATGAAAACCATGAGACAGACATTTCGCTGCGTTTGATCACCGATCATATCCGTTCCGTTACGTTTATGGTTTCCGATGGCATTCTGCCTTCGAATGAAGGGCGTGGCTATGTGCTTCGCCGTTTGCTGCGCCGTGCGGCCCGTCATGGCCGTCTGCTTGGCATTGAAGGCAAGTTCCTTACTACCCTCAGCAAGAAAGTGATTGAGGTATCGAGGGACGGATATCCGGAGTTGGCAGAAAAGGAAGTTTTTATCTTCAATGTAATTAACGAAGAAGAAGAGAAGTTTAATAAGACGATCGACCAGGGCCTTTCTATTTTAGCGGAGATGGAATCCGCTATGGTGAGCGAAGGAAAGAAAACGCTTTCCGGCGGCGATGCTTTTAAACTGTATGATACCTATGGCTTTCCTTTGGATTTGACCAAAGAAATCTTGGAGGAAAAGGGCTTTGATGTGGATGAGGATGGTTTTGCCGCTTCCATGAAAGAGCAGAAAGAAAAGGCCCGCGCTGCCAGAAAGACGACCAATTATATGGGAGCGGACGTGACGATTTATCAGTCCATCGATCCGACCCTGACTTCCGTATTCACCGGATATGACCGGCTGGAAGACGATTCGGAAATCGTGGTTCTGACTACGGAGGAAGAGTTAGTACAAGCGTTAACCGACGGACAGACTGGTACGATTCTGACAAAAGAAACTCCATTTTATGCTACCAGCGGAGGTCAGCAGGCGGATACCGGCGTGATTACCCTGGCCGATGGCAGTACTTTTGAAGTGGAAGATACCATCAAACTTCCCGGCGGGAAGATCGGCCATGTAGGCAAAGTGGTTTCCGGTATGTTGAAACTGGGCGATTTGGTTCATTTAACCGTTGATGCAGGGAAGCGCCAGGCTGCCGGAAAAAATCATAGTGCGACCCATCTGCTGCAAAAAGCGCTCCGGATGACTCTCGGCAGTCATGTAGAGCAGGCTGGTTCTTACGTGGATGCGGAGCGGCTTCGTTTTGACTTTACCCATTTTACTGCCATGACGCCGGAAGAGTTGGAAAAGGTAGAAAAGATCGTAACCGAGGAGATTTTGGCGGATTTGGAAGTGAACACTCAGATTATGAGTTTGGAAGAGGCCAAAAAGACCGGCGCGATGGCATTGTTTGGTGAAAAATATGGCGATGAAGTGCGAGTTGTATCCATGGGGGATTTTTCCACAGAACTTTGCGGAGGAACCCATGTAAAAAATACCGGCGATATCAACTGCTTTAAGATCATCTCGGAATCTGGCGTGGCGGCTGGCGTGCGCCGGATCGAAGCGCTGACTTCGACCGGATTGCTGGCCTACTATGCGGAGATGGAAAAGCGTTTCAATCAAGCGGCGCAGATGGCAAAATCCACACCAGCCAATTTGGAAGCGCGGATTCATCAGATGAACGAGGAACTAAAAGCCCTTCAGTCGGAGAATGAAAAGTTAAAGAACCAGATGGCGAAAGACGCTCTCGGCGATGTGATGAACCAGGTTCAGGAGATCTCTGGCTTAAAAGTTCTGGCATCGAAGCTGGAAGGGGTGGACATGAACGAATTGAGAAACCTTGGCGACCAGCTAAAAGAAAAACTGGGCCAAGGGGTTGTCGTTCTGGCGTCCTCGAAAGACGGAAAGGTCAACCTGATCGCTATGGCTACCGAGGAAGCTCAAAAGAAGGGCGCCCATGCCGGCAATTTGATCAAGGCGATTGCAGGCGAAGTTGGCGGCGGCGGCGGCGGCCGGCCTGGCATGGCTCAGGCGGGAGGAAAAAATCCCTCCGGAATCGACAATGCTTTGGCAAAAGCGCTGGAGACCGTGGCAAGCCAAGTAGGTTAAGGGAATGAAAAAAATTAAGAAAAATAAAAGGAAAAAGGGATTGGCAAATGTATTGTCAATCCCTTTTTTATTTCATAGGAAATTCCTTTAGATTGTCTGCTTCCTACATCCATTCGTTCTCTGCAAAGCGGTCTTTCCAAAAATCAAAATCTTTTTTCCAATATTCCAATTCCAATTCCCACTGTTCCCCAATCGTCATAACGGCGCCATCTGACTCATATTTCGGCCATTGAGGAATGGAGGGGGTATTGGGATCCCCCGTTGTGGCAAAAGCGGCCCACACGTCCATCATCTGAGAGGAGAGATGCTTTGGCGCTCCCTCTGGAATCAGATTTCCAAAGACGTAATTGCAGGGAGCTCCATGAAGGGCGCGCCATCCCTCTTTGGGATCACGGAGGCAGAAGGCAAACTCATAAACCGGGATGTGAGAACAGCAAGCGCGTCCAATCCATTCGCCGCCTAGACGCAGGCCCAACTGATTATGAACCGTCATATAAGCCTCTTTTGGCGTCAGTTCTGGATGCAGGCTGCGGAATTGCTCTACGTCGGATTCTGTGACCTGCTTATCCTGATTCTTCTGAATGACAGCGATTTTGGTTTCCGCTTCGTCCATCTTTAGAAACATCTGATCGTATTCCCCTTCGCTGCCGCCGATCATTAAGGCCTGGACTTTAAATTCTCCGTTTACCAAACGTTTGAATGCTTCCTTGCTGACGGTCCATTCATCCTGAACCGGGGAAAAGAGTTTGCTTGCTTTGCTGCCGCCATAGCGGAAGCCGAAGAGCTTCTTTTGAGCCTCCAGAATCTGATCTGTAGACAGCTTCAAGGCTTCTTCCAAGCTCGATACGCCAGCCAATTCAAAGAATTTACGGCTAATTTCCTCGCTGGTATCCAGAGCAACGGTACCCAGATCCGTCATGTAAGAGCTTTGGCAAATGGCTTTCTGAAAATAGTCCTCTGCCTCAGGGATCACCAATAAATGACTGATTGCATTAGAACCGGCAGAATGGCCGTATAGGGTGACATTGTCCGGATCGCCTCCAAAGGCCTGGATATTTTTATTGGTCCACTTTAAAGCGGCAATCAGATCGAGAAGCGCCAGATTGTTGCTGTATTTGTAGGATCCATCTGGATCCAAACTGCTCAGGTTCAGGCTTCCTAGAACTCCTAAGCGATAGTTAGGCGCTACAACGATCAACTCCGGGTGGGCTTTCACCAATTTTTCCGGCAGATTGAGCCTTTTATAATTATAGCCCACGATATAAGCTCCGCCGTATACCCAGAATAAAACGGCTTTCTTTGGCGTTTTCAGGTCTGCTGTCCAAATATTCAAGTTCAGGCAGTCTTCCGATGTGGGGACGTTGAGAAAATCCCCGTTTCTCTTGGCAAAAAAGGGATCTGGTTCTGCTTGAATCGGAGCAGGGCCATAGGCTTTTGCCTCCAAGGTTTCTGAAAAAGGAGAAAGCAGTTCGGGAAGCTGCCAGCGCTTCGCCCTGGCAAAGGGGATATTTAAAAAGGTGAAAACGCTTTCATTTCCCTGAAATCCTTCTATTGTCCCACAGGGAGCAGTCACAACTGCAGTGTTGCTCATAAAAATCTCATTCCTTTCCTATCAGATCGGGAGCATTCCGGTTACGACCATAAAGGCCAGCATCAAAAGGCTGAAACCATAAATCGGTACCAGAGAATATTTCAAATGATCTTTCATTTCAACGCCGCCGGCTAAGCTTAAAGCCAGATAAGGGGAGGCGTTAAACAGATTCAGATTGGCGCTGATGACACCGGTTGCAAAGATGGCGCCCATAACCTGAACAGGCGTAAAGCCCAGATTCAAGCTGGTGACAATCGGAATGATAGCAGGAAGCACCACAGAGTTCTTGGTTCCGCCGATCGTAATGGACAGAAGCATACTGAGGATGCAGAGAACAAACGGAAGATGAGCCAGAAGGCTGGCGTTTGAGGTACCTGCAATCAGATTTGCCAATTCGTTCAGGGCTTCGGTTCCCTGGTTTACGCCAACCAGTACGGCAACACCGAGCATGGTAAACGCCATATTCATTGCCTGGGAAGAGTGGCGCTTCAGGTATTCGCCACGTTCCTTAGCGGAATGATAGTTGACCATCAGCAGGACAACATATCCGAAAGCAAATCCAAGATTCGAGCTGACTTTGCCGGCCAGCAAAGCGACCAGAAGAATTACGGTAAACACACCGTCAAAGATAGCAATACCTTTTCCAAAAGGCAATTCCAGAGGCTGATTCAGCTCTTGTTTCAACTGATCAAACTCTTCTTTGCTCATACCAGCGCCCTTTTTCTTTTCGATGATAGAGACGGGGATGCAGAGCAGCAGAACACAGATAATGCTGAAAATGATCAGCGGACGCAGGAACAGGAATACATCATAAACGTCAACGCCGACATAGGAGGACGCTTCATTGATTCCCGGAGCCCAAGGCATCAGACAAATAACGCCCGATGCAATGCTCTGAATCAAAAGCAGAGCAGGCATCCGAATCTTTTGCTTTTCAAAAACCGGACGCATGGTGGGCAGCGTACAGAGCGCGCAGGTGGCGCCGGATCCGCTGAGCTGACTCGCCATGGCCAGAACAGCCGTTACCAGCATGGAACCCAGAATACTGTTTCCAAGGAACCGCATAATAAATTTAATCAGAGCTTTAAAGATACCTGCTTCGGTCAGGATTCCGAAATACAGTACTGCAAATACCATGAGGAACAAGGTTCCGGAAACGGACTTTAAACCATTTCCGATGAATCCATTCACCTCTTTCAGGCCGAATCCCATTAAAAGGGCGGCAATGATCGGAACTCCGGTCATGATCACGCCTGGACTGGCCGGTGATTTGAAAATCAGCACGATGATTGCCAGCAGCATGATAAGGGTAATGATGACATTGACTGACATAGTTTTCTCCTCCATCTTTTCATTTAGTATCTGTATCATAAATTTTTGTTTCTATTTCGACAATAGACAACTTGCACAGAAACCATTTTGTAAATTTAGGCAGATCTGGACCTCTGGATTCGAGGCCTATTTTTCATAGATATCCGGGATTTCTAGGTAGGTGGTATCCCGTCCTCCCAGAAAAAGACGGACTTTTGGGGATTCACAGTCAGGATTCGACTCATAATCCTCCCGTCCCAGATAATACATCCGGTCCATGGAATGGGAGAGTGTAAGACGCAGGCAGTGCCCGGCTGGTATTCGGTAGGAAACCGGCATCAGGTCAATGACGAAGTCGCAGCGGACTCCCGGCACCAGAGGCTTTACCGAGTTTTTCGTGCAGGGATGCCAGGGCAGCCCCAGAAAATCATAAGGAGCTTCCTTCGTCTCCCGCAGGGAGGCGCGCAGATGTCCATCGCTGAACTGAAATGCCAAGCCGGTTTTCGGGTCATAGTCGCTGAGGGTCAGGAACACATCTATATCGGTAAACGCCTTTCCGGAAAGCGTTGGTTCCAGGGCAAGAGCGATGTGAGCCACCGGATGGCCGGCTAGAGTAAAATCAGCCTTCATCGGCGCCGTGCTGTAGGTAAGCCCCTTTTGATCCACGCCCATGCCGTCCTCCCTGGTGGTAAACATGGTCTCCACGTCGCTCTTGATACCATAGACAGCGGAATAGACCAGCTCCTCAGGCGGGGCGAGAGCCTCGGACAAGATCCCGTCATCAAAGCAGGAACCAGACAAGGAGGATCCGGATGCCGGATAAAAGCGCGTACGCTTCCCCTCGGACACCGGCCATGAGACAGCGGACCGATAAAATCCAGTACCCTCTTTGCAGAATGTCTTCTTTTCGAAGTTAAAGCAGGCTTCTCGAAGATGCATGGGCGGCTCCTCCATCACCCCGTTTGGAATCCCCTTCATCCAGAAATCAAACCAGCGGAGGATTTCCGGCTGCCATTCCGGGTCCTCCCGTTTTCCGACGTGGTACCAGGGGCCAAAGGCCAGCTTTTTCGGGAGCGTTAGATTCTGGTACATAATAAAGGTGTCACGGCGGAATACATCGAAACAGCCGCCGGCCAGATAGACTGGGACACCGGAGGCATTGATCTCCTCCAGATAAGTACTGGCACTGAGATTTTTCCAAATTTCTCCTCCAAAAGCATCGCTGCAGCTATCCCGATAGATGAGTTCCTTCTGGATAGTCAGCTGAAGTCCATTTTTTATATGCTCCCGCAAGGCTTGCCTCAGGAGCAGCTTTTCCGGGTCCTCATCCACCGGCACGGTTTCGGCAGCAGCCTCCTCGATCTGACGGTTTCGCTCGTCCGGAGCTTCCGCCCAGATAACGTCGGGGTTCCTTCCGTAGGCGCGTGGAATCCCTCCTCGGACCCAGCCGTCATACCGATTGAAATCTGTCTGGCCGATGAAGGCGGCTGAGAGATGCTTTGGACGCTGGGAAAGAATTTCCAGCTGTGTCTGGCCATGGTAAGAGAGGCCGACAGTCCCCACCTTACCGTTGCAGAACGGTTCTGCGGCAAGCCACTCCACCAGCTCCGCCCCATCCTTTGCCTCCTGGCGGGAATTCACAACTTGGCGTACGCCAAATGAGGCGCCGGTTCCTCGGGGCTCGGCGATGACGAGCACGTAGCCGTAGGCGGTCAACGGCAGTAGGCCGATGCTCTCGGTAGTCACGGTTTCTGGTTCGCCGTCCACTATCCGGCCGGTGTATTTCCGGCGGGGGTAGGGGGTGTAGTGCAAAATCACCGGAAGAGGTCCCGCTGTTTTCTCTCCGTGGACAGGGAGATAGATGTCGGCTGCCAGGCGGGTGCCGTCCTTTAGGGTCACATAGCGGCTCAGCCGTTTTCTGGATTCATAGATTGGTTCCGAGTAGCCTTCGTATTGTCCGAACTTGGAAATTTTATTTGTCTCCATCCTTCCTCCTTTTTGGTCTTCTTGTAAAAGACTTATTTTGAAGAAATCTATATCGTATCGCAGACAATTACAATAGACGCTCTGCCCAAAAAGAAAATCCTGCCAATGGGCAGGATTCATAAATCAAAAGATTATGGAAAAAAAGTCGGAATAACATCTTGTATTTTCTGTGAAATACCGATAGAATAGGAAATCAGATCAGGTCTCGCCGGGAGCTGGAGAGTATTTCTTAACCGGATGCAGAAGGTCCTCCTTCCTGTACTTTTCCGCATATTTTAACACCATGGAAGAGAGCATCAGCATCATTTGCAAATTCCAATCGTCCAGGCTGCGGCCGATGATCTCCTCGATCCGGCTAATTTTGTTGATGACAGTGTTTCGGTGCAGATATAAATCTTTGGCTGTTTTTGTTGTATTGCAGTTATTCTGTATATACACCTCAAGGATTTCGCATAGATTGTCCTTTTCCTCAATATCGTGCCGTTTTAGTATGGTATACTTCGGCGTACAGAGATAAATGAGATTATTTTCATGAAAGTCATAACCGAACCTCTGGCACAGATCAATCAGGTGGTAGGTCGTATAATCGTCGTAATAGAACAGCCGTTGTCTGGGATCGCTGCTGAGCGCACGGCCAAGGGCGATGGCTTCCTTTGTTTGAAGATAGATCGGGCGGATCGAAGAAATAAAAGAAGATTGATTCCCGATGGAAGCATAGGCATGATGGCGTTCCAGCAGTTTTTGCAGCCGTTCTTTGTCAAAAGAGACTTCCCAAATGCCTTTTTGTGTCTTGGCCAGAAGGATCAGGTCTCCCTGGTAGACTGCGGTTTGGCTCAGCGGGAAAATTTCTGACAGCGCATGAAGAATCAGGCCGGTAGGCAAAGCCTTTTGGTTTGGTTCAAAACAGACGACAATGCAGGTGTAATAGGAGGGCGGGAGCACGGGCAGACGGAATAGACGGCTGTTCAACTCCTCTTCACCGGAAATTTTACGCTCAATGAGATCCCCGATCAAAGCAGAGAACTCAGTGTCGGACTCAAACTGTTCACGGTTATTGATTAAAGAATGTTCTCGAATCAAAGAAACTAGGATCTTCACATAATCAAAAAGCACAGCGTCTCTTTCGTTTGCTTCTGTGAAGACCAGCAGGCGGCCAAAGGTATTGGTTCGATATTTTAACTGAGCGAGAATTCCGTAACTGTTGGGTTCCAGCAGCGCTTCATAGACATCTTGGGGAGAAGCTGCGGTTTTCCGTCCTGGAAGCGGGGAGTGCAGGAAGGTATCGATACTGTCGGCAGACAGATAGCCAAAGGAAAGCAGCTGCTGCATATAAGCGTTCTCAAAGGCATAGTCCACATTGGAAGCAATCAGTCGATAGCCGCTATTTAAGAGAAAAAGCGGAACATGAAGACGCAGGGCAGCCTCATCCAGGAGTGGCTGGGCATCCTTGCTGCGGCAGGCTAAGAGGTAAAGCCGGTTGATCCATTTGGAGAATTCAAAAAAGCAGCTATTGGCCCGGTTAAGAATCTCCTGTAGGGAACAGCGGCAGAAAAAACAGGCGATATCGTTCCGGCGGAGCGGTTCTTCTAGCTCCGGTTGATCTCCGGACAGTAAAAGCATGGTTCGGGAAGGAAGTTTTCCTTTCGCCATCAGCCCTGCGGCAGTTTCTGCAGAACCAATATAAACCGTATGTTCCTCTGTGGGAGGCGTCTCATCGGAGAGCATTTGTATATTTTTGACAGGAAGACTATCTTCCGAAGGGAGAACGACTCGAAGCTGACAGTCGGAAAAGTTTTGCGTTAATATAGAAAATGTAAACAGGAAGATCCCCCCTTTCTTTGTTGTAGCATAAGAATATCAGATCTTTCGGCAGATTTCAACGGGATTGTGCAGATTGTCCTTTTGAATTTGCGAGGCTGCGCGGTAGTTGCGGGGCGAATCCGAAATGGAGGAATGGAAATGTTTTTAGAATTAAAGGACACAACTCTATATTACGAGGAATTTGGAGCGGGAAATCGTTATATTCTGTCATCTATGCAGCATCTGGATCCGGACAGGAAGGGATGGCCCTATGATTTGGCGGAGGAAGGCTATCACGTTTATGCGATTCAGATGCGTGGATATGGACAGTCTGCCCATGTGGAAGAGGGATATGGCGAGAGCTGGTATGATGTCTGGGCCGACGACGTTGCGGACTTTGCCGCCGCAAAGGGGATTCGCCGCTTTCTCTACACAGGCGCCTCGGACGGAGGCGGAGTTGGCTGGCATCTCTGTCTGCGTCATCCGGAGCTTTTGATTGCCTTTGTGGGTTTGGCAGCCGGCCCTCATTCCCGCAGCATCGGAAATAGTTCTCCCAGCCGGAAATATACGATTGACGCGGTGGGAAGCAAAGCTGCTATGGAACAGTTGGCAAGATATCATCGGCAACGGATTCTTTATTTTTCCCAGAAATTTGCAGATGATCCGGAGCTAAAGGAAGAGTTTTTGCAGAAGGCAGAAAAATTTTACGATATGAAAATCCAGATGACGCCGGAGGAAATGAAAATTCAACCTGGCATCACGCTGCCATGGCTGAAAACGGATGAGGAAGTATTGGAGGCGCTTTCTTCCATTCATTTCCCTGTCCTTCTTCTCGTCGGTATAAAAGACGCAATGGTGCCGATAGGAAAGACTATCCAGCCAATTGCGGTAATTGAAAATGCGAAAGCCGTATTTTACCAGGAAGCCAATCATCTTCTGTATTATGGGAGGCGCAACGATGTGAGGCGGGAGATTGCCGCCTTTGCCGCCGAGGTGTTTTCCAAAGAGGAGAGTCAATAGTTGCCTATTTGATGGATGTCGTTCTTGTGCAAACTATCCATTGTAGATAAAGCGAATAAATTTTATGATATCTTAAGATTATAAAACGGCAAGGGAAGGTGCAAAAGATGTCATGGAATAGTATCATCACTTTGATTATGATGGCAGCCATTATCGTGCTCTTATTTCGGGGAATCAGCAGTCCTGGAGTTATTTTCAGCGTGGTTCCGATCACCGCTTGTCTGATTATGGGGTTTTCTCCGGCTCAGATTAATGGCTTTATCGGGGACGGGCTGAAATCCATCTCAGGCACTCTGTTTTTGATGGTCTTTGCCGTCCTCTATTTTGGAATACTTCATGAGGCGGGCGTATTTCAGGCATTGATTCGGTTGGTCATTCGTTTTCTGGGAAACAGTGTGGTTGGCACTATGTGGGCTACCGCCTTGATCGGCGTTTTAACCCAGCTAGATGGATCCGGCGCCACCACGGCACTCTGCACAATTCCGACCATGCGGC
Source organism: Hominifimenecus sp. rT4P-3 (assembly GCF_051055405.1). Classification (GTDB taxonomy): domain Bacteria; phylum Bacillota; class Clostridia; order Lachnospirales; family Lachnospiraceae; genus Pseudolachnospira. The sequence continues at coordinate 1,566,820 of NZ_CP167068.1, forward strand.
CGATCTATGAAAAGCAAAAAATTCGCCCGGAAGCCTTGTTATTGGTAGAAAGCCTTGCCTCCGGCATTCTGTGCCTGCTTCCTTGGGCGCCTGGTTTGTGTGAGGCGGCAGCCTATGTTGGAGTGGAGGTTTATGACGTCTTTCTCTGGTTGGTTCCTCTTTTGATCTTTTCTCTGGCTGCACTGTTTATCCTTTGTATTCCTTTGGCTATATTTGAAAAACGCCGCGGCGCTGGAATGAGTCAGAGTGAATTTGATGAGATGAAACAGGAAATCCATAAGCCTCTGTATTTCCCGATGGGGAAATGGGTGGCCATTTTGGACGGGATCGTGACTCTTGTGTTAATGGTGTCTTTGCTGGGCGGCTGGATTAAGACGAATTTTGCCTTTGGCCTCGCCTACGGAGTGCTTTTAGTCGTCAATTTCCGTGACATTAAAAAACAGAGGGACTATGTAAAGAAACAGGCTCCTATGGCTCTGGAAATGGCGTTTACGATGCTGGGAGTCGGCGTGCTGGTCGGAGTGAACCAGGGAACAGGCGCTATGGGCGAGCTTGCCAGCTGGATGGTTGCCAATACCTCCACTGCCTTTTTAGCCCATCTGCCGGTGATCCTTTGTCTGTTTAGCATGCTTCTTTCCATTACAATTGGCGGAGCAAAGAATTCTGTTGTTCTGCCGGCGGTAATTCCTATGGTGGTAAGCTTTGGCTTTACACCGATTCAGGTGCTTGGAGCTGTGTTTGCAACTGGGGTTATCAGCGCAAATCTCAGTCTTTTCAACGCTGCTCCCTATCTGGCCTTGGGTCTGGCCGGCGTGGAGATGAGAGATCATTTGAAGTATTCTTTACTTCCTGTCTATGGCTTCAGTGTGTTGATGACGCTGTTTCTAGTTGTTACAGGAATGCTGCCATTGTAAGTATTTCCAACTTTATTTTAGAAGAGTATTCTTCTTGGATATAATCCAACAAGAATTTTCGATTTCTTCGTATTTTTTTGTTGACGAAATGAAATAATATGATATAATTTAGAGTGTGCTAAAAAGTACCCAAACAGTTGCACAATTTTACAACTGGAGGGAGGTTAGGTGTGAGTCATGGCAAACGTAATCGTAAAAGAAAATGAAACGTTGGACAGCGCTCTCCGCAGATTCAAGAGAAACTGTGCGAAGGATGGCATCCAGCAGGAGATTCGTAAAAGAGAGCATTACGAGAAGCCTAGTGTCAGACGTAAGAAAAAGTCTGAAGCGGCTAGAAAGCGTAAGTACAACTAAAACGATTAGTAGCAAGGGACGGTTCCATAGAACCGTCCTTTTTCAATGTTTAAAAATGGAAAAAATTAGAAAAAGCATAGTATAATACGGGAATTGAAAAACATAAGAAAACAATTACAAAAAGTTTATAAAATTATTAGCACTCACTATTGACGAGTGCTAATAATAACGCTATAATACAAATAGAACAAAGGAAGAGGAAAGAAAAGAACACGTACGGGTTCTGCATTCTTCCCAATCATCCCCAGTTCCAGTTGACAAATTATTATAATAAGAAAAGGAGCGATGATATATGATGACACCTAGTATTTTTAGAGAAAATTTATTTGATGATTTATTTGACGGCTTTTTCAATTTCCCAGCATTTGACGACCGGTTTATGCAGAGGGCACAGAGAAACCTCTATGGACGCCGTGCGGCAAACATGATGAAAACGGATGTGCAGGAACATGACGATCATTATGAAGTAGATATGGACTTGCCCGGATTCAAAAAAGAGGAACTTTCTTTGGAACTGAAAGACGGGTACCTGATGGTTACTGCGGCGAAGGGCCTTGACAAAGAAGAAAAGGAAGAAAAAACGGGGAAATTTGTCCGCAGAGAACGCTATGTAGGCAGTATGAGCAGATCTTTCTATGTTGGCGAAGAGGTAAAGCAGGAAGATATCCATGCAAAGTATGAAAACGGAGTATTAAAGCTGAGTATCCCGAGAGCTGAAAAGAAGAAGCCTCAAATGGAGGAAAAGAAATATATTGCCATCGAGGGATAAACGGCCCCTCTTCATATAGAAAGTAATGAATATAGCCCGGAGTTTATGACGGCGAGCCTGTCATGCTCCGGGCTTTTTCTGATAGTCTTTCCGGTTCTTTCTCTTCTTTCCTTTGCATACACTGATAGAAACAAAAGGGGAAGGAGCCGCTCGTGAGTCGGGAGAATTCTATCGGAGATAAGCTCCTAATGCAGTCTGCCGTGCTGACCTGTACCGGCAGTCGTGAGGCAATCATTGAAAACTATCGAAGTATGCGCAGCCTGACGGACCGGAGAGTAGAAGTGATTACCCAGACAGGCCTGGTGGTTGTCGAAGGAGAGGGACTGCAAGCTGCCTATTATACAAAAGAAGAGATGAAAATTACCGGAAAAATCTGTTCGATTCAATATGCAGAAAGGTAAGGTCTATGTTCCGAAAAATAATCGATTGGTTTCGGGGACGAGTGCTGGTGCGCGTCAGTGGGTTGTCTCCAGAACGATTTCTAAATCTATGCGCTGGAAATGGATTTGTTTTGCGTGAACTAAAGAAAACTGGGGAAGGTTATGAATGCATCATGAGCTTGCCAGAATACCGAAAAGCCAGGCGTCTGGCAAAAAAAGCGAAGGCAACCCTCCGAATTCAGCGGAAAATAGGCCTTCCTTTCTTTTTGTTTCGTCAAAGAAAGCGCAAGGCTTTTGCAGCGGGCTTTCTTTTGGCGATTGGCCTTCTCTACGCGGCTTCCCTATTTTTGTGGGATGTACAAGTGGAAGGAAACGGACACTATACAGACGATATTATCCGCAGCTTTTTAAAAGAAAATGGGATCCATTATGGCATGCGGATGGATTCTATCGTCTGTGAGGAGATTGAAAAGGCGCTTCGGAATGAATATACCAATATTACTTGGGTCTCCGCTCAGATTTCCGGCGTTAAGCTGAAAATTCAAGTAAAGGAAAATTTTGGCCTTTTAAAAGCTCCGGAGAAAGATTTAACGCCAAAAGATGTGGTGGCCGATAAAGATGGAGTCATTACGGAAATTATTACCCGATCGGGTGTTCCAAAAGCGACGGCTGGCGACACGGTTACGCAGGGACAGGTTTTGATTTCCGGGAGAATTCCTTTGATCGGGGACAGTGGAGAAACCATTGGATATGAGGAGGTGCCTGCGGACGGAACGATTGTAGCGAGGACGGAAGTCCCGTATACCTGGCAGCGGTCGATTTTTGAGGAAACCCGCCGTGTGACGAAAACCCGTCTGAAAGGACTAGCTTTCAATGTTTTTGGAAACCGGGCGGCAGTTGGGGGAGGTCCTCAGGCAGGGGAGATGCAGTATCGGATTACCGAATATCACACACCGTGTCTTTTTGATAATTTTTTATTACCGCTCACATTAGAATCTACCTTTGAGTATACCTATGAGACAGAACTGAGAAAACTAACGAAAGAAGAACAGCAAAAAAAAGCGGAAGAGGCCTTTTTCGAGCAAGAGGCATTGTGGAAAGAAGAAGGGTTTACAGTGGTAGAAAAACAGCTGCAGATATTAGAAGAACCATTTCAATTGACTGTGACCGGCACGGTCACTTTAGAAGGTCCGTTGGGACAGGAAAGTCCCTTGGAGGCTTTGCCGGAAGGCGAGACGCTGCCGGGCGAGGAGGATGCGGAAGAATCCTAGCTTAAGAAATACTTTTGAAAAGAATCGGAAATACTTTATTTGACAAGAGTACCATTTTATGCAACACTAGTCCTGTCCAAAGAAAATTTGATTTTGTTTCGGAGGGGAAGATATGGGATGTCTTGGAAATTTGTTATGGTTTTTGTTTGGCGGCTGTGTCAGCGGTCTCAGTTGGTGTCTCGCCGGTTGTTTGTGGTGCGTTACCATTGTTGGAATTCCAGTGGGAATGCAGTGCTTTAAATTTGCCTCCCTGTGCTTTTTTCCTTTTGGAAAAGAAGTTCGGTATGGAGGCGGAGCCGGTTCTTTTTTGTTGAATTTGATTTGGCTGATCGTTTCCGGACTTGTGTTAGCGATTGAGTCGGCGGTTCTGGGAATTTTGTGGTGCGTCACGATTGTGGGAATTCCTTTTGGTATCCAGCACTTTAAATTGGCAAAGTTGGCTTTGATGCCTTTTGGCTCAGAAGTGTTTTAAAAGATATTTTCCACTTTCTGGTGATTTCAGAAAAAAAGGGGTTCAAAAACCGAAAAAAAATGGTAAAATAACAGATAGCGACATAAAAGGAGTCAATGCGATTTGAGTATTATGGAAATGACCATAGATATTCCAGCGGAATACATGCAGGCGGTTTGCGGCCAGCTGGACGTCTATTTAAAAAAAGTAGAGCGCACGCTTCGGGTATCCCTGATTCCAAGAGACGATTCGATGAAATTGATCGGACCGGAACCGATGGCGAAAAAAGCCGAAAGCGTGCTGAAAAACCTTTTGGAGCTGGCGCGGCGTGGGAATGTGATTACCGAGCAGAATGTAGATTATGCCCTTTCTCTTTCTTTTGAGGAAAAGGAAGATCAGATTCTTGCCATTGACAGGGATATTATCTGCCGGACCATTGCCGGAAAGCCCATCAAGCCGAAGACTCTGGGACAGAAGCAGTATGTGGACGCGATCCGTGAAAAAATGATCTGCTTTGGCCTTGGACCTGCCGGAACAGGAAAGACGTATCTGGCCATGGCCATGGCGATTCAGGCATTTAAAAATAATGAAGTCAGCCGGATGATTTTAACCCGGCCGGCCATCGAAGCCGGAGAGAAATTGGGCTTTTTGCCCGGAGACTTGCAAAGCAAGATTGATCCGTATCTGCGGCCCCTTTATGACGCTCTTTATCAGATTATGGGAGCGGAATCCTACCAGCATAATTATGAAAAAGGATTGATTGAGGTCGCGCCTCTCGCCTATATGCGCGGGCGCACATTGGACAACGCTTATATCATTTTAGATGAAGCTCAGAATACCACCCCGGCTCAGATGAAGATGTTTTTAACCCGGATTGGCTTTGGCTCCAAGGTGGTGATTACCGGCGATGTCACTCAGAAAGACCTTCCGGCCGGTACAGTATCGGGACTGGACGTAGCGATGAAGGTGCTGAAGGATGTGGATGATATCGCGATGATTCATCTCAGCAATAAGGATGTGGTCCGCCATCCCCTGGTACAAAAAATCGTAGAGGCTTACGAAAATTATGAAAAGAAGGAACAGTACCGGGAAAAACGAGACCATTCGCGCCGACGTCAGCTGCAAAGCCGGTCGCCGCGCAGTACGGAACGGAGATGAGGGAGGAGTTCTATGACGATCGATGTGGAATACGAGTCGGAGGATAAGCTGGATCTGCCTTATCAGGAAATTATCGAAAAGGTGGTCTGCGAAGCGCTTGCCTATGAGAACTGTCCTTATGAGGCGGAGGTAAACGTCCTTTTGACGGACGACGAAGAGATTCGAAAGATTAATTCCAAATTCCGATTTATTGACAATACCACCGACGTTCTGTCTTTTCCGATGGTGGAATATGACCGTCCCGGCGATTTTTCCAATTTGGAGACGCCGGAAGCGGATTTTTGTTTTGATCCCGGTACCGGGGAACTGATGTTAGGGGATATCGCGGTATCTGTTCAGAAAGTGCGGGCCCAGGCGGAAGCCTACGGCCATAGCGAAGAGCGGGAACTGGCGTTTCTGATCGCACATAGTATGTTTCATCTGATGGGTTACGACCATGAGACCGAGAAAGAGCGGGAGCAGATGGAACAGAAACAACGAGAAGTATTGGACAAGCTGGGAATTACCCGGTAAGGAAAGATACAGCCGAAGCGGGCTTATGTCCGTAAAAGGAAATGGGGGAATTTCATCATGAAAAAACGAAACCTGAAAATGCTTAGCCTGACGCTGGCAACTGCCTGCGCTTTGGCTGCTTTAGCCGGATGTTCGAAAAAACAGGAGGAGACCACGGAGGCGCCGACCACGACGGCACAAGCCGGCACCATGGCTTCCGTAACGATGCCTGCGCCGCCGGAGACGACGGCCAGTGAATTACCGGAAGGGATGATGTACAGCTATTTGACCGGTCTGCCGGTGACTACGGAGGTTGGTACCAGAAGACCCCTTGCCGTTATGATTGACAATGAGAAAAAAGCGATGCCGCAAAATGGTATTTCTTCGGCGGACGTGGTCTATGAGACTCCGATCGAGGCAAACGAAGTACGTCTGGAAATGATCATTCAGGATTACAGTGAACTGTCTCGTTTTGGCGGTATGCGGAGCGCAAGACGGTATCATCCGGGCATTGCCTATGAATTTGACGCGATCTTTTTCCATCATGGTCACAGCGATATTGCGCTTCCTTATCTGGAAGATACCGAACACTGCGACGACATTGACGGCGTGACGGACCGCGGCTACCCGGCCACCTATGAGGTAGATGACCATGCGAAGGGACACCGTACCTTCTCCAATCCGGAAAAGATCAATACTCGAATTGAGAAGTTGGGAATTCGCACGGAAGTGCGCAATGATTTTGATTACAAATTCCAATTTGCCAAAGAGAGCGCGCCGAATCAGCTTCCGAATGGAACCGCCGCCAACAAGGTGACCATCGGCTATAAGCAGAATCAGCCGTGGTTCGAATACCATAGCGACGATCAGCTGTATTACCGCTATGCTTATGGGGAAGCCCATATCGATCAGGAGAACAATCAGCAGGTCGCGGTAAAGAATATCCTGGTTCAATATTGCGATTTTGAGCTGGAGTGGGATAAGGATACGAAGAATATTTTTACGACTGGGGAAGGGACCGGCATGTTTATCACAAACGGAAAAGCCGAGCCGATCACCTGGTCGAAAGAGGAATACTGGGATAACACCCATTACTATGATGCCAGTGGACAGGAAATCCAGTTGAATCCGGGGAAAACTTGGGTTTGTATCGTACTACCGAAAATGACCGGAGAAATCACAGTGGAGTAAGATGAACAAGAAAAAGAAGAAGAGCAAAGCCTCAAGTTTCCTGGTACAAGGAACGATTTTGGCAGCTGCCGGGATCTTGGTACGTATTATTGGAATGGTGTACCGGATTCCGTTGACCAATACCATCGGAGAGAAGGGGATGGGGGTCTATTCGACCGCCTTCTCCATCTATAATATTTTGCTGATGATCTCTTCCTACAGCCTTCCTCTGGCGGTTTCCCGCCTGGTGGCTGCAAGACTCAGCGTTGGCCAATACCGCAACGCCCGCAGGGTTTTCCTGGGGGCGATTGGCTTTGCTACAATTTCTGGCGTAATCGGATGCGCGGTTACTTATTTTGGAGCGGACTTTTTCGCCGGAACATTGATGGGGATGCCGGAAGCGTCATTTGCTATCAAAACGCTGGCGCCGACGATTCTGATTATGGCGTTTCTTGGCGTATTCCGAGGCTATTTCCAGGGCCATAGTACCATGATTCCAACGGCTGTCTCCCAGGTGGCGGAGCAAATTATCAATGCGGGGATCAGCGTACTGGCCGGTTGGCTGCTGTTTCGGATGGGAACGGCAAAGGATACGCCCGGAAATGAATTTTTCGGCCCTTCTTACGGTGCGGCGGGCGGTACCATTGGCACAGGCGCCGGAGCCTTGACGGCGCTCCTGTTTTGCATTCTGGTCTTTGTCTTATTCCGGCGGGTAGAGCGGATTCAATGCCGCAAGGACCAGCATCGAAGGCTGGAATCCTATAGCCACGTCGCCAAGGTTCTAGTGTTGACAATCGTGCCGGTATTGGTCAGCACGACGGTCTATCAGATCAGCACATTGGTGGACCAGGCGATCTATGCCGCTTATTTGGACGCGGATTATACAGCGATCTGGGGCGTATACAGCAGCAAATACAATCTTTTGGTCCATGTACCGGTAGCTATTGCCTCCTCGCTGGCTTCTTCTATTATTCCAGCGTTATCCGGCGCAGTGGCGAAGAAAAATCGTACGGAAGTGGTTTATAAAACAGGTACGGCCATTCGCTTTAATATGGTGATCGCCTTTCCATCTATGATGGGCTTGACGGTACTGGCGGCTCCTATTATGAATTTATTGTTTTCTGGAAACAATGATTCGGCAGCGAAGATGATGACCGTGGGATCTACTGCTGTGCTGTTTTATTCGTTGTCCACCATCACAAATTCTATTTTGCAGGGGATTGGCAGTATCTGGATTCCAGTAAAGAATGCTCTTATCTCTTTGGCACTGCATGTGATTTTGCTGGCAGTCCTGCTTTGGGGATTTAAACTGGATATCTATGGCGTGGTCTACGCAAATATTTTCTTTGCCCTTTGTATGTGTATCTTAAATAACCTAAGCATTAAGCGAATTCTTCATTACCGCCAGGAGGTGTTAAAGACCTTTGCCGCGCCGCTTTTTTCTTCGGTTGTGATGGGGATTTGTACTTATCTGGCCTACCGCCTCGTCTATCAATTGGCAGGCGTAAACTGGCTGGCCGTATTGGTTGCCGTGATCGTTGCAGTCGTCGTCTATGTGGTGATTTTGTTGTTAACCAAGGGGCTGGATGAAGTGGATCTGATGAGTTTTCCCAAGGGACGAACGATGATTGCAGTGTTCCGCCGGCTTCATTTGCTTCGTTAAGTTTAAAAAAGAAAAAATTGACAGATACTATACGAGGAGGAGTTTGGCCTATGAAAAAGTATAGTATCTGTTTTTTTCTGATTTTAGTATTTTGTTTTTCTCTCATTGCTTTTGAGTATCGCGCGCCGGAAATGCCGGAAGAGACCGTGATTTTTCGGGAGTGGACGCCTCCGGAAACCCATGCTTGGGTCAAGGCGAGTCTGCCGGATGAACTGATGGCGGCGGAAGCTACCGTATCGTCTACGGAGGAAGAGACACCTACTTCAGCGCCGATGTTTTGGATTGTGCTGACAGATGAGGGGATTTTGGTTTACCATCCGGATGAGCGAACCATTTACAAAAAGATCCCGATTTTGCCGGAGGATTTATCAGAATCTGATCGAAAAGAGCTTGAGGAAGGGATTTCAGTACCGGATGAGGAGGAATTGTATCACTATTTGGAGTCGATAACAAGTTGACGAATCTGACAGAAAAATGGTAGAATAATAAGTTGCAGGAGGTGACGGCCATGAAGACAGTGCTGGTCATTGGCGGCGGAGCCGCAGGGCTTATGTCTGCCATTTCTGCTTCGGAAAGCGGAGCGTCGGTGACAGTCCTAGAAGCCGGGGAACGGACGGGGAGAAAGCTTCTTGTCACGGGAAACGGGAAATGCAACTTTACCAATCGCCATATGACGGCAGAATGTTTCCACTCGGAACATCCAGAGAAAATCATGCCGTTTCTTTCTTTATTTGGAGTAGAGGAAACGATTGATTTTTTCCGAAAGCTAGGAGTTTTGGTCCGTGACAAAGGCGGATATCTCTATCCAAGAAGTGAGCAGGCGGCTTCTGTGTGGGCCGCTCTTTTCGCTCGCGCAAAGGAACTTTCCGTCCGCTTTTTGTACAATCAAAAAGTGACGGATATCCGTCCGGAAGCATCTGGATTTCAAGTTTCTACTTCAAACGGTGAATTTTCCTCGGATACTGTGATTTTGGCGTCCGGCGGGATTGTGGCGCCAAAAACTGGCTCCGATGGCAGAGGACTGCTTTTGGCGGAACGGCTTGGCCATCGCATTATTCCGGTAGCGCCTGCGCTGGTACAGCTAACCGCAGCGGGATTTCCTTTCCGGAAAGCCTCTGGGGTGCGGACGCAGGCCCGGATTCAAATTTATTCGGGAGAAGTCCTTTTGGCGGAAGATACCGGGGAGATTCAGATAACCGACTATGGCCTGTCTGGGATTCCAGCCTTTCAAGTCAGCCGCCAGGCCGCAAAGGCAGTGGCGGCGAAGCGGGACGTGAAGGCGGTATTAGACTTTTTCCCAGAGTTTACCAGCGAGGAACTGAGGGAAGAAATCTTTCTTCGCCGCAGTCTTCACCCGGAATGGAGCAGTGCTCTTTTTCTAAATGGAATGCTTCCGGACAAGCTTTCCAGCGCGCTTTTGTCGGCGGCGGGAATTTCTTTGCAGGATACCTGGAAAGAGATTCCAGATAAAAAAATAGAAAAACTTTTGCTCCAATGCAAAAGCCTTACGGTTTCGATTACGGGAACCACTGGCTTTTTATCCGCCCAGGTTACGGCGGGCGGCATTCCTCTCGATGAGATCCGGGAAGGAACCTGCGAATCTCTGCTTGTTCCAGGACTTTATCTGGCTGGAGAGATTTTGGATGTCGATGGGATCTGCGGTGGATACAATCTGCAATGGGCATGGACGACGGGATTCTTAGCCGGAAGAGCCGCGGCCGGAGGAATAGAAAACAATCGATGATACAGATTTCAAACATAAAACTACCGATCGAACATAAAAAAGAAGATCTTTTGCAGGCGGTGAAAAAGGAAGGGATTTTTTGCCGGAAAGAGGAATTATCGATCCGGAAATTATCGCTCGATGCCAGGAAAAAAGAAGATCTCCGCTATGTGTATACGGTGGAGGCTTCCCTGGCCAACGAAGAAAAAATCTTAAAAAAATGCCGCAGCAATAAAGTAAGCAGGGGCATCCCCAGAACTTACCAGGTTCCTTCCCATGGGAGCGAACCGATGAAACGCCGGCCGATTGTGATCGGAGCGGGGCCGGCCGGTTTATTTGCCGCTCTGCTTTTAGCAGAGAACGGATATTGCCCGATTCTTCTGGAACGCGGCGCGCCAGTGGAAGAAAGAAGCCGGGATGTAGAACGTTTTTGGGGCGGAGGCTCTCTTGACGTGGAGTCGAACGTCCAATTTGGAGAAGGAGGAGCGGGAACCTTTTCCGACGGCAAGCTAAATACCCAGGTGAAAGATGCGAAAGGCAGGATCTTCCATGTCCTATCTACTTTTGTGGAGGCTGGGGCAGACCCGGCGATTCTCTACTGGAATAAACCGCATATTGGAACGGATGTGCTGCGGGATGTGGTAAAAAGCCTGCGGGAGCGGATTTTGGCGGCAGGCGGGGAGGTATGGTTTCATACCAAGGTGACGGATTTTCAAATTCGGGACGGCGTTTTGCAGGGGTTATCGGTCCTTCGGGACGGCAGCTTACAGGAACTTCCGGCGGAGAGTGTGATTTTGGCCATCGGTCATTCGGCCAGGGATACGTTTTCCGTATTGGAGAAGCGGAACGTGCCGATGCGGGCGAAAGATTTTGCCGTAGGTCTTCGAATCGAGCATCCGCAGAAGATGATTCGGGTCGCCCAGTATGGAACCGACGAGAGAGAGGGACTTCCTGTCGCTGACTATAAATTGACGGCTCAAACTCCGTTTGGACGCGGCGTATATTCCTTTTGCATGTGTCCAGGCGGCCAGGTGGTGAATGCATCCTCCGAGGAAGGGCGCTTGGCAGTAAACGGCATGAGCCGGGCGGCACGGGATGGGCGAAATGCCAACTCGGCGCTGATTGTCACAGTGACAAGGAACGATTATCCGGACAATGGGCCGCTGGCCGGCGTTCGGTTTCAGAGAAGGCTGGAGGAAGCCGCTTATCAGGCCGGCGGCGGTAAGATTCCCGTACAGCTCCTAGCCGATTTTCGGGAGGGAAAAGTCAGCCAAACCTTTGGCGATATTGAGCCGGATTGCTGCGGCGATACTGCCTTTGCCGATTTGCGCCGTGTTTTGCCGGAACAAATTTCTGCCAGCCTGCTTTCGGCAATGGAGGAATTCGGAAAGAAAATAGAGGGTTTTGATCGGCCGGATGCGGTCTTTTCCGGAGTGGAGAGCCGAACGTCTTCCCCGGTACGAATCGAGCGGGACGAGCATCTGGAAAGCCAGATAAAAGGGTTGTTTCCCTGTGGGGAAGGGGCCGGGTATGCCGGTGGGATCACGTCGGCTGCTGCCGATGGTATCCGAATTGCAGAAGAACTGATTAGGAGGTATCAGCCATGGACATGAAAGATATTGAACGGATTAATGAATTATATAGAAAGAAAAAGGCTGGGACGTTAACGCCGGAAGAAAGCGAAGAGCAGGAACGCCTGAGAAAAGAATATATCCAGGCAATTCGGGAAAATTTACGCGGTACTTTGGATCATACCAAAATTCAGTATCCAGATGGAAGGTTGGTAGATCTTGGCGAAAAATATGGGCAAAAAGGAAAGAAAAGCTGAGGCAAAGGATGATGAAATCAAAACAGGAAATCAGAACGGAATGCAAAAGCCGCCGATTGGCCATGGACGCCGAAGCGCAGAGGGAAGCCTCCCGCCGGATGACGGAGTTTGTATTGACTAGTCCGGAGTACCGGGAAACCCAGACTCTTTTTGTCTACATAGATGCAAAGCAGGAAATTTCAACGGCGGAAATTTTAGCGGACGCCTGGAAACAGGGAAAAACCGTGGCGGCTCCTCGAGTAGAGGGAGAGACCATGGATTTTTATGTGATCCGTTCGGAGGAAGATTTAGAACCGGGGAGTTTTGGAATCCGAGAACCAAAGGCGGAATGCCCGCGTGTGGAGGATGAAACCGGTCTCTTTTTGGCCCCAGGCGTGGCCTTTGATTACAGCGGCCATCGTGTGGGATATGGCGGTGGGTATTACGACCGGTATTTGGCGGCCCATCCCGGTCATAGGGTATGGGGACTAGCTTATGAATGCCAGTTATGCGACGCTGTTCCGACGGAAGAAACCGATTTGCCCATGGAACAGATTGTGACGGAAAAAGGATTTCGGAAGAAAACCGAGGAAACGTTACGGCAGCAATACTATATGGACGAGATAAAAACTCTCTTGAAAGCACAGGCCCAGGAGCTGGGGCGTCCCCTGACCGCGTGTATCTGTACTTTTGGCTGCCAAATGAACGCCCGCGATTCCGAAAAGCTGCTGGGGATTTTAAAGGAAATTGGTTTTGAGGAAAGCGAGAGCGAGGAAGCGGATTTCGTCCTGTATAACACCTGTACCGTGCGGGAAAACGCCAATCTCCGGGTATATGGACGCCTCGGTCATCTCAATAGCCTGAAGAAAAAAAATCCCCGAAAAATCATTGCCCTGTGCGGCTGTATGATGCAGGAAAAGGATGTGGTAGAAAAAATACAAACCAGCTATCGGTTTGTGGATATTGTTTTTGGCACCCACAATATTTTTCGTCTGGCGGAGCTTTTATATCGTCGTTTGACGGAGGGAAAACAGATTGTGGAGATCTGGGAGGGGACCGAGCGAATCGTGGAAGATCTTCCCGTGGAACGCAAGTACCCGTTTAAATCCGGAGTCAATATCATGTTCGGCTGCAATAATTTTTGCAGCTACTGTATCGTTCCCTATGTCAGGGGACGGGAGAGAAGTCGGGAGCCGGAGGATATTCTGCGGGAGATTCGGAGTTTGGTAGCGGACGGAGTGGTCGAGGTAATGCTGTTGGGACAAAACGTCAATTCTTATGGAAAAAATTTGGCGCATCCCATCACCTTCGCCGCACTTTTGGAACAGGTGGAAGCGATCGAAGGCTTAGAGCGCATCCGCTTTATGACGTCGCACCCGAAGGATTTGTCCGATGAGCTGATTGCCGTGATGGCAAAGTCAAAGAAAATCTGCCGCCATCTGCATCTGCCTCTTCAGTCGGGCAGCACCCGGATTCTTCATCAGATGAACCGGAAATATACAAAAGAACAGTATCTGGCCTTGGTAGAAAAAATCAAGAAAGCAATCCCAGATATCTCTTTGACCACGGATATCATTGTCGGTTTTCCGGGAGAAACGGAAGAAGACTTTGAAGAAACCATGGATGTGGTAAGAAAAGTGCGCTATGACAGTGCGTTTACCTTTATTTATTCCAAGCGTACAGGTACTCCAGCCGCCGCCATGGAAGAACAGGTCCCCCTTGATGTGGTGCAGCCTCGGTTTGATCGGTTGTTGGCGGAGGTACAGAAAATTGCAGGGGAGCTTTGCGGCAGGGATACGGGAACCGTGCAGACGGCCCTTGTAGAAGGAATCGATACCCATGATACCGCCTGCGTCACCGGGCGTCTGAGCAATAATTTGATGGTACATTTTCCGGGAGACGCGTCTCTGATCGGGAAGTTGGTATCGGTACGGTTAACAGAAGCAAAAGGCTTTTACTATATGGGAAGGATGGAAGAATAAATGCTTTCACCAATGATGCAGCACTATTTGGAGACCAAGGAGCAGCATCCGGACTGCATCCTTTTTTACCGGCTCGGCGATTTCTATGAGATGTTTTTTGACGATGCCAAGACGGTTTCCAAAGAGTTGGAATTGACATTGACAGGAAAAGACTGCGGCCTCCCGGAGCGGGCGCCGATGTGCGGGATCCCCCATCACGCAGTAGAAACGTATCTCAATCGTTTGGTGGAAAAGGGATATAAGGTTGCCATCGCCGAGCAGATGGAGGACCCGAAATCTGCCAAAGGATTGGTAAAACGGGAAGTCGTTCGGATTGTGACGCCTGGCACCAATATGAGCGCGCAGGCTTTGGATGAATCCAGGAACAATTATTTGATGTGTATCGTCTATCTGGATAAGATTTTCGGCATCGCTACGTCCGATGTCAGCACCGGCGATTTCTTTGTGACGGAAGTGGACTCGGTACGGGCTCTGCTGGATGAAATCAACAAGTTTATGCCGGCGGAGATCATCTGCAATGAAGCCTTTTATATGAGCGGCGTAGACCCCGCAGACCTTCGGGGACGCCTTCATATCACCATGTCGGCGTTGGATAATACGTATTTTAACGACGATACCTGCCGGCAGGCCTTGAAAGATCATTTTTCTGTCACCTCCTTGCAGGGGCTTGGCATCAGCGACTATGAGATCGGCACGGTGGCGGCGGGAGCCGTACTGCGCTACCTTTTGGAAACTCAGAAGAATAATCTCAGTCATTTGACCCGCATCCAGCCCTATCAGCCGGGCCGTTATATGATGATCGATACCTCTACCAGACGGAATCTGGAACTGACGGAGACCCTTCGGGAGAAACAGAAGAGGGGTTCGCTGCTGGGTGTTTTAGATAAGACGAAAACGGCCATGGGGGCCCGGATGCTGCGCAGCTATCTGGAACAGCCGCTGATTGATAAAAAGGAGATTTTGCGCAGGCAGGACGCCATCGAGGCGTTAAATTCGGATCTGATCTTACGGGAAGAATTGCGGGAATACTTAAATCCGATCTATGATTTGGAACGGCTTTTGGGGCGGATTTCTTACCGTACGGCAAATCCGAGAGATCTGGTTGCCTTTAAACATTCGCTTCAGATGCTTCCTCACATTAAGCAGCTGCTGAAAGATGTGAAGACGCCGCTTTTAAAGGAACTCTGCGAACGATTGGATTCTCTGGAAGATATCGCTGAGTTAATCGACCGGGCGATTCTGGAAGAGCCTCCGGTTACCATCCGGGAAGGCGGAATCATCCAGGAAGGCTATTCGGAGGAAGCCGATAAGCTTCGCCATGCAAAAACCGAAGGGAAAAATTGGCTGGCGCAGCTGGAATTGGACGAAAAAGAGCGTACCGGAATCAAAAATCTGCGCATCCGCTACAATAAAGTGTTCGGTTATTATCTGGAAGTGACGAACTCCTTTAAAAATCTAGTGCCGGAGGACTATATCCGCAAACAGACGCTGAGCAATGCGGAACGCTATACGACCCAAAAGTTAAAAGAGTTGGAAGACATTATTTTGGGCGCGGAGGACAAGCTGTTTGTGCTGGAATATGACCTTTTCTGTGAGGTAAGGGATAAAGTGGCCGCTGAGGTGGTCCGTATTCAGGACAGCGCAAAAGCAGTCGCTGAGATCGACGTATTGGCCTCCCTTGCGCTGGTGGCCTACCGGCAGCAGTATGTGCGCCCTTCGATCAACGAAAAGGGCATTATCGATATCAAAAATGGCCGCCACCCGGTGGTGGAACAGATGCTTCGGGATGATCTCTTTATCGCCAATGACGTGTATCTGGACAATCACAGCAACCGAATTTCCATCATCACCGGCCCGAACATGGCTGGAAAATCCACATATATGCGGCAGGTGGCGTTGATCGTGCTGATGGCGCAGATCGGTTCCTTTGTGCCGGCGGACTCTGCCAACGTGGGGATATGCGATCGAATTTTTACCCGTGTTGGCGCTTCCGACGATCTGGCGTCCGGACAAAGCACGTTTATGGTGGAAATGACCGAGGTGGCCAACATTTTACGAAATGCCACCAAAAACAGTCTGTTGATTCTGGATGAGATTGGCCGCGGTACCAGTACCTTTGATGGGCTTTCCATCGCCTGGGCGGTGGTGGAATATATCAGCAATACGAAAATTCTTGGGGCGAAAACTTTGTTTGCCACTCATTACCATGAACTGACGGAGCTGGAAGGCTGTATCAATGGAGTCAACAATTACTGCATTGCCGTAAAAGAACAGGGTGATACCATTGTGTTCCTGCGGAAAATTGTAAAAGGCGGCGCGGATAAGAGTTATGGGATTCAGGTGGCCAAGCTGGCCGGCGTGCCGGAGGCTGTCATCGAGAGGGCCAAAGAGCTGGTGCAGGAACTTTCCGAGGCGGATATCACAGCGAGAACCAAGGAGATTGCCGCCCATGCAAAAAGCGGTTCTACTTTTAAACCAATTCCCAAGCCCGACGAGGTGGACATGTATCAGATGACCTTGTTCGACGCGGTAAAGGAAGATGATATCCTGAAGGAAATGGAACAGTTGGAATTGGGAAATATGACGCCGATCGACGCGCTGAATATGCTGTATCGGTGGCAGAATCAGCTGAAGAACCGGTGGTAGAAGGCGAGGGGGACCAGCTCTCCCGAAGAAAGGACATAGGATGGGACAGATTCAGTTATTGGATTCTTCGACGATTAATCAGATTGCGGCGGGTGAGGTGATTGAGCGGCCTTCTTCGGTGGTGAAGGAGTTGCTGGAAAATGCGATTGACGCAGGAGCGACGGCGATCACCGTGGAGATCAAAGAGGGAGGCATCTCCTTTATCCGCGTGACCGATAACGGGAGCGGAATTCCGAAGGAAGATATTCCGCTGGCTTTCCTGCGCCATTCGACCAGCAAGATTAAACGGGTGGAAGATCTGATGACAGTCTCGTCTCTGGGGTTTCGGGGAGAGGCTCTGTCCAGTATCGCGGCGGTAGCCCAGGTTGAACTGATCACCAAAACGGAGGAGCAGCTGACCGGAAGCCGGTATGTGATCGAGGGCGGGGAAGAAAAGTCTTTGGAGGAGATCGGCGCGCCAGGCGGGACCACCATCGTGGTGAGAAATCTGTTTTACAATACGCCGGCTCGGCGGAAATTTCTAAAAACCGCTCAGACAGAGGGGAGCTATATCAGCAACCTGGCTGAACGAATTGCTCTTTCGCACCCGGAGATTTCCTTCCGTTTTTTGATGAATGGACAGAATCGGCTCCATACGGCAGGAAATCATAAGTTAAAGGACATTGTTTATACCGTCTACGGACGGGAGATCACCTCGGAATTGATTCCAGCGGAGGCCTGGAGCGAAGACGGCTGCGTTGGAATCAGAGGTTTTTTGGGGAAACCTTTGATTTCCCGTGGGAACCGTTCCTATGAAAATTATTTTATCAACGGAAGATATATCAAAAGCAACCTGATCACCAAAGCCATCGAAAACGCTTATGCTGGTTTTGTCATGCAGCATAAATATCCGTTTACGGTTCTTCATTTTACCATTGAGCCTACCTGGCTGGATGTCAATGTACATCCGACGAAGATGGAATTGCGGTTTCGCAATGAAGAATTGGTTTATCAAACCGTCTATGAGACGATTCGGAATGCCCTGGAAGGGAAAGAACTGATTCCAAGAGTCACGTTAGACGAACCGAAAAAAGACGTGATTTTTGAAAATGGGGACGTAGGAAAAACCAGGGAACGAGGACCGGAGCCCTTTGAGCGAACTCGTCAGGCGGCTTCCGCCTCCTTCAAAGGAACACAAGCGGAGGGGCGAAAGGAAAGGCCAAAGGAGGATATGCCCTCTCTGATCCGGGAGTCTCCCCAGTATTTTAAGAAGGATGGGAAGGAGACGCCAAGCGCGAGGGAAATTCCCAGGGAACCTTCCACCATCGAATTGATGCAGCGGGAAATGAGAAAATCCGGAGAACTGGATACGAAAAAACAGCCAATTTTGGAACCTGCCGTTCCAGAGGCGTCCGCTCCCAAGCAGATGGAACTCTTTGAGGAAAAAATATTGACCCGCGAGGCGCGGGCGGAATACCGGATGATCGGCCAGCTTTTCGATACCTACTGGCTGGTGCAGTACCGGGAAGAATTTTTGATGATTGACCAGCATGCCGCCCATGAAAAGGTACTCTTTGAGAGAACCATGCGTTCTCTGGCGGAGAAAGAATTCACCTGCCAGCAGATGAATCCGCCGATCGTGCTGACCTTAAGCGCCAGGGAGGAAGCCATCCTTTCCGAATATGGCGATCAGTTCCGAAAATTAGGCTTTGAGATCGAACCTTTTGGCGGAAAAGAGTATGCGGTTTATGGAGTGCCGGGCAATCTGTTTGGCCTGGCCAGAGAAGATTTGCTGATGGAACTGCTCGATAGCTTGGCGGATGAATCCGGCCGTCAACGGTTAAATTTGGTGGAGGAAAAAGTCGCGCTGATGTCATGTAAGGCGGCGGTAAAAGGAAATAATCGTCTCTCTTTGAAGGAAGCGGAAGCATTGATTGATGAACTGATGCAGTTGGAACAGCCGTACACTTGTCCCCATGGACGGCCAACCATCATTTCCATGACGAAATATGAACTGGAAAAGAAGTTTAAGAGGGTAGTATCATGAAAAAACCGGTCATTATTCTAACCGGGCCTACCGCCGTGGGAAAAACCGATCTTTCCATCGAACTTGCCTTATCTGTCCGCGGTGAAATCATCAGCGCGGATTCCATGCAGGTCTACCGGCATATGGATATTGGTTCCGCAAAAATCCGGCCGGAGGAAATGAGAGGGGTGCGGCATCACCTGATTGACTGCTATGAGCCTTGGGAAGAATTCCATGTGGTCGAATTTCAGCGGGCGGCCAAATCTGCGATGGAAGAGATTTGGACGAGGGGAAATATCCCCGTGATTGCAGGCGGAACCGGCTTTTATATCCAGGCTTTGATCAAGGATATTGATTTTACAGAAACAGGCGGAAATCCTTCCTATCGAAAAGAATTGGAACGTTTGGCGGAAGAAAAAGGAGCGGAGTTTCTTCACGATGAATTGGTCCGTGTAGATCCAGTTGCCGCCACGGAGATTCACGCCCATAATGTGAAACGGACGATCCGCGCCCTGGAATATTTTCATTATACCGGAGAGCCGATTTCTGTTCATAATGAGAGGGAAAAAAAGCGGGAATCGCCGTACCATTTTGTTTATTTTGTCCTGAATCGGGAAAGAAGCGAGCTCTACCAGCGCATCGATCAGCGCGTGGATCAGATGATGGCGAGTGGGTTATTGGAGGAAGTACAACGATTAAAAGAGATGGGATGCACCCGCTCGATGGTTTCCATGCAAGGCCTTGGCTATAAAGAACTTTTAGAACATCTGGACGGGGAGATTTCCCTTCCGGAAGCAGTAGAAAAGATCAAAAGGGATACCCGCCATTTTGCGAAACGTCAGATCACCTGGTTTAAACGGGAGCAGGATGTGATTTGGTTAAATCGACAGGAATATGAAAACGAAGAGGCGCTGTTAAAGGCCATCTTACAAATATGCAGGAATCGAGGAATTCTGATTGATGAAACAAATGGATGCAGAGACTAGGCGGATGTATGAAGCCTGTGGAATTTCCAGCAAGGTGCTGGATTTGGGAGAGGAAGTTCTTTCCGAACTGGCTTCTCGTTTTGCGCGGATTGATGAAATTGCCGAATACAATCAGCTAAAAGTATTGGCTGCTATGCGAAAAAACCGGGTCAGCGAGACGCATTTTGCCGCGACGACCGGTTATGGCTACAATGACGACGGAAGAGATACCCTGGAAAAGGTCTATGCAGATACCTTCCATACGGAGGATGCGCTGGTGCGTTCGCAGATTACCTGTGGAACCCATGCGTTAAATCTGGCGCTTTCCTCCAATCTGCGGCCTGGCGATGAACTGCTTTCCCCGGTGGGAAAACCCTACGATACGCTGGAAGAAGTGATCGGAATCCGGGAATCTTTAGGCTCTTTAAAAGAATATGGCGTTACTTACCGGCAGGTGGACTTGCTGCCGGACGGCGGTTTTGATTATGAAAATATCGCAAAGGCAATCCATGAAAAGACAAAATTGGTTACGATTCAGCGTTCGAAGGGATATGCGTCCCGTCCAACGCTTTCCGTAGAGCAGATTGGGGAATTGATTGCTTTTGTAAAAAAATGTAAACCAGATATTATCTGTATGGTGGATAACTGTTACGGCGAATTTGTCCAAAGAAAAGAGCCTTCCGACTTGGGCGCCGATATGATCGTCGGTTCTTTGATTAAGAATCCGGGAGGCGGTCTGGCCCCGGCAGGCGGATATATCTGCGGGAGAAAAGATTGCGTGGAACAGGCTGCTAGACGGCTGACTTCTCCGGGCCTTGGCCGAGAAGTGGGAGCCAGTCTCGGAACAAATCCGGCGTTTTATCAGGGATTCTTTTTGGCTCCTACCGTGACGGCTGGCGCGGAGAAAGGGGCGATTTTTGCCGCTAGTCTTTATGAGCGTTTGGGATTTTCTGTGCATCCGGCTGCGGCTACGCCGCGGTACGATATCATCCAGGCCATCAATTTAGACACGCCGGAGCGTTTAAAGGCATTTTGCTTAGGGATTCAATCCGCTGCCCCGGTGGACAGCTATGTGACGCCGGAACCTTGGGCAATGCCTGGCTATGACGATGAGGTGATTATGGCCGCGGGAGCCTTTGTACAAGGGTCTTCCATTGAACTTTCGGCAGACGGACCGCTGCGCCCTCCTTACACGGTCTTTTTCCAGGGAGGTATTACCTGGTACCATGCAAAATATGGAATTTTAATGTCTTTACAGAAATTGGTGGACGCCGGGTTTAAACTGTGATAGAATCTAAGTTAAACAAAACGGCGGAAATGGATGGGGAATTGGCGTGAGTGAGAACGCCTATGTGTGAAATCCAGGAAGAAACCATTACGATGAAAGAATTACCGGTGAGCGAACGGCCCTATGAAAAGTGCAGGACCGCCGGACCGGAGATATTAAGTGACGCGGAGCTTTTGGCAGTGGTGCTGCGCAGCGGTACGAAAGGACAAACTGTCCTGTCACTGGCACAGAAGCTATTGGGGAGAAAGGGAGAGGAGAGCGGTCTTGCGGCCGCAGTACGTCTCCCTTTTACCGAACTTATCAAGCTTCCCGGCATTGGACCGGTAAAGGCAGTGCAGCTTCAGTGCATTGGGGAACTTGCACGCCGGATTGCAAAAGCATCGGCAAAGAAGGGGCTGGAACTATCGGCTCCCCATGCCATTGCACAGTATTTTATGGAAGACCTGCGCCACCAGAAGCAGGAAGAGATGGTGGTTGCGATGTTTGATACAAAGGGACATCTGATTCGGGAAACGATCATTTCCCGCGGAACGGTCAATGCGTCTCTCGTTACGCCGCGGGAAGTGTTTTTGGAAGCGATACATCAGGAAGCGGTTTATGTGGTTTTGCTCCACAATCATCCAAGCGGAGATCCGACGCCCAGCATGGAGGATATTCGGTTGACCAAGCGGATGCGGGAGGCAGGCGACCTTCTGTCGATTCCTATGTTAGATCATATTATTATTGGGGATAATTGTTATCTTAGCTTTAAAGAACGGGGTTATATTTAATGAAAAAAAAGTCTCATTTTCATATAGAATCAAAACATATCTTTTTTTTCTTGATGGCGGTTTGTTTGCTACTCATTATCGTCAGCTCCGTCAGCAGTTCTGTCAATAATGCCCTGAGGAATGGAATTAACACGGTGTTGATGCCGATGCAAAAAGGATTGAATCAAGTGGGCAGTTATGTATTCGGCGAGGCGGAGCGCCTGTCCGAATTAAAGCGAATCCAGGATGAAAACGAGCTTTTGTTGGAAGAAGTAGCGCAGCTTCGGGAGGATACGACCCGTTATCAGCTGAGGCTGTCCGAACTTGAAAAATACCAGGAGCTCCTTGACATGAAAGAGCAGTATCCGGATTATGAAACCACGGGGGCCCATATTATCAGCAAAAATTCCGGTAACTGGTATCGAACTGTAAAAATTGACAAAGGGAGCGCAGACGGCATTCAGGTATCTATGAATGTGATTGCGGACGGCGGTTTAGTCGGAATCGTGACCTCAGTGGAGACCCACACGGCCACCATCAGTACGATCATCGACGATGGACGGAGCGTTGGAGCTATGGCGCAGCTATCGCAGGATTCCTGCATTGTGACTGGGGATCTGCTGTTGTACGACGAAGGGCGTCTTTTGCTGCAGCATATCGGCAAGGATGCCGATGTAGAAAATGGCTACAAGATTGTTACATCCAACACCAGCAGCGAATATCTGCCGGGGATTTTGATTGGCTATGCCGACGGGTTAGAGGTTGGCTCCAATAATCTGACGAAATCCGGATACCTGATTCCCGTTGTGGATTTCGCCCATTTGGATTCTGTGCTGGTGATTACTACCCTGAAAGAAACGGGGGATACCAATTGACCTGGAAACGTGTACTATTTTATCTTGGAATCATCATCGCATCGCTTATGGTGCAGAATAATTTGTTTGCGGCCTCCAATTTAATTGGAACTGTACCGAACATTCTGCTGATTATTACATTTACATTCGGCTTCCTTCGGGGAAAAACCGATGGGATGCTGATCGGCTTTGTCAGCGGCCTGCTCCTAGATTCTTTTTTTGGAGAGACCCTTGGCTTTTATGCGTTAGTCTATCTGGTGATCGGTTATGGAAACGGCCTGCTGGGTCAGGTTTTCTATACAGAATTTATTAACATGCCGGTGGTAATATGTATCCTCAGCGATTTTATTTTTAATATCATTATCTATTTTTTCGATTTCCTGATGAGAGGCAAGATGAGCTTTTTTCGCTATCTGCAAAAAGTTATCCTGCCGGAAATCGTATACACCGTACTTTTAACCTTGGTGCTCTACCGCTTCCTGCGATTTTTGAACACCAAATTCGCTCAATTTGAAAAGAGGAGTGCGAAGAAGTTTGTTTAGAGATATCTTGGAATACATTGGCTATAAATTAAAAAAGATGGCGACATCCCGGTTGTTCCCGCTATCGCTTCTGTTTCTTGTCATGTTTGCCGCTCTGATTATGAAGTTGTTTCAGCTTCAAATTGTGGAAGGCGCGGACAAGCAGGAAGAGTATATTACTCAGAGAACGCAGAAGACCATCAGTCTTCCCAGTACGCGGGGAAATATTTTTGACCGGAATGGAAATCTTTTGGCTTACAATCAATTGGTTTATACCGTTACTTTGACGGATACCGGAGCTTACAGCGACGGTTATGCGAAAAATCTGATGCTGTTGGATTTGATCGCTATCTTAGACAAATATGAGGAGACGATTCACACGGAGGTTCCAGTTATTCTTGATGATAATGGGGACTTTCAGTTTACTGTTTCCGATTCGGCGCGCCTGCGTTTCCTAAGGGATATGTATGGCTTGAAGTCTGTAGACGAGCTGCTGGAAGACACCACAGAAAAAACAGATGAGAATATCTCTGCCAGAGGAGTCTTTGACTATCTCTACCAAAAGTATGGCATCGGATACAAAAATGCCAAAAAGAAGCCGGAGGAGATGTATTCCCTGGACGATGAGACGGCTTTAAAGCTGATCAATATTCGGTATTCCCTGGCAGCCAATGCGTTCCAGCGCTATCGCTCCATTACGATTGCATCGGACGTTCAGATGACTACGATGTCGGATATTTTGGAGCACTCGGACCGCCTGAAAGGCGTGGCCATCGAGGAAGATTACGTAAGGGTGTACAACGACAGCGAATATTTTGCCCAGGTGCTTGGCTATACGGGAAAAGCTAGTACCGATCAGATCGATCATTTAAACGAGGCTGCCGGAAAAGAACGCTACAGCCTTGGGGATGTGGTGGGCCAGAGTGGTATTGAAGAGACCATGGAGCAGGAACTGCAGGGCATCAAAGGCGAACGCACTATGTATTTGGACAGCCTAGGCCATGTACTGGAAATCAGCAGTGAAACAGATCCTGTGACGGGAAACGACGTACATCTAACCATTGATAAAGACCTGACTATAGGGATTTACCATATGATTGAGCAGCGTCTGGCTGGTATCCTGGAGGAAAAACTGTACGAGGGGAAATTTCATGTTACCACAAAGATGAGCAGCAGCGACAGACGTCTGTCCATCTACGACGTGTATTTCCAATTTATCAATAACAATATCCTGGATATCAAGCATTTTTCCGCTGATGATGCAAGCCCGGCGGAAAAGAGGATTCACCAGGCGTTCCAGAATGGACAGAGCCGTATTTTAGCCACCTTGAAGTCGGAGCTTTTAAGCGATCATCCGACGCCGTATAAGCAATTGGATGCGGACAAGGAAGATGGCGAACGCTTCATGCAGGTTTATATGAGTTATGTCTATACGATTTTGGACGACGCGGGATACCTGCTGAAGGATAAGATTGATACGGCGGATAAGACCTATATTGCCTATAAAACCGACGAGACCATCAGTTTAAAAGAATTTTTGCAGTATGCCCTGTCGAAAAACTGGATTGACGTATCGAAGCTGTCGTTGGACAGCAAATATACCAGTTCGGAAGAGACTTACCGGGTACTGGTGGATGCAATTGAAGACTTGGCGAAGAACAGTCCCAAGTTCAGCAAAAAGGTATATCAGAATCTGATCATGGACGACGCGATTACCGGATGCGATCTCTGTTTAGCCTTGATGGACCAGGGCGTATTAGAAAAAAAAGAAGAGGATGTCGCGTCCCTTGAAAACCAAACGCTGAGCGCGGCGTATCATTTTATCAAAGATAAAATCCACAATTTGGAATTGACACCAGCTCAGCTGGCTTTAGATCCGCATTCGGCCGCAGTAACGGTAACCGATGTCAAGACAGGCGCTGTGATCGCGGTGGTTTCTTACCCCAGCTATGACAATAATAAGCTGTCAGGAACCGTGGATTCCGAATATTACTATAAACTGACCAACGACTTGTCCTCGCCCCTTTACAATGGAGCGACGCAAGCCCAGACTGCTCCCGGTTCCGTTTTTAAGCCGATTACGGCTGTGGCGGCTCTGGAATCCGGCGTGGTGAAGGCGGAAGATTTGATTGATACGCAAGGTGTGTTCACAGAAGTGGGACTGAACTTATATTGCTGGTATATGTCTTCGACGGGAAATCCCCATGGACCATTGGATATGGTCGGGGCGATTCGGGGGTCCTGTAACTATTACTTTTCAGAGATGGGGTTCCGGCTTTCCAAAGACAGCGAAGATAATTACAATGAACCCCTTGGACTTTCCGCTATTCAGAAATTTGCAACGGCCTTTGGCTTGGATTCCAAATCGGGAATCGAAATCCGGGAGAAAGAGCCTCATATTTCCGATACGGCTCCGGTACCGTCCGCCATTGGACAGGGTACGCATCTGTTCTCCAATGTACAATTAGCCCGCTATCTGAACGCGTTGGCTAACAGTGGGACTGTCTACAATCTGACGCTGTTAGATGAAATTACAGATACGGAAGGGAATGTGGTCAAAAAATACGAGCCTACGATCGCGAATACCACAGATTTTGCGGCTTCCACCTGGAATACGGTGCATGAGGGGATGTATCAGGTTTTAAACGATACCAGCACATCTGCCCATCGCTCCTTTAAGGCTTCTGTGGTTGCAGCGGGAAAGACGGGAACGGCGGAAGAAAATAAACTGCGCCCGAACCATGCAAACTTTATTAGCTATGCGCCCTATGAGAATCCGGAGATCGGCGTAACGGTCACGATTCCATACGGCTATACATCGGCTCGTGCCGTGGAATTGGCCAGCGATGTCTACCGGCTTTATTACAATGAGGTTACTTTAGAGGAAATTCTGGAACGAAAGGCGGAGTCCAGTACAAACTATGTAAGCGATTAACACCATCCGCGGTGATAATCATAGATGGGAAATTAATGTGGAGGTAAGTATATGAGTGAAGTAATCGTTATTACCTCAGGAAAAGGCGGCGTAGGAAAAACAACATCCTCCGCCAGCATAGGTACCGGCTTAGCCAAAAGAGAAAAATCTGTTGTAATGATTGACACGGATATCGGATTACGGAATCTGGATGTGGTTTTAGGGCTTGAAAATCGGATTGTCTACAATCTGGTCGACGTGGTGGAAGGAAATTGCCGCCTGAATCAGGCTCTGATCAAAGATCGTCAGACACCGGGGCTCTATCTGCTTCCCTCGGCGCAAACGAGAGACAAGACGGCGGTTACGCCGGAACAGATGGTAAAATTGGTCGATGATCTGAGACAGGATTATGATTATATTATCTTGGATTGTCCGGCTGGTATTGAGCGTGGTTTTCAAAATGCGATTGCCGCAGCGGATCGGGCGCTCATTGTGACAACGCCGGAAGTATCGGCGATTCGGGATGCCGATCGAATTTTAGGATTGCTGGAAGCAGGCGGGATTCATCGGAACCATTTGATTATCAACCGCCTTCGTCCCGATATGGTACGCCGGGGCGAGATGATGTCCGCCGAGGATGTGGTGGATCTTTTGGGCGTTCCGCTGATTGGCGTGATTCCAGATGACGAACAGGTAATCCTGGCTACGAATCAAGGCGTCCCGCTATTAGAAAGCGGAGGATTGGCTGGACAGGCTTATGAAAATATTGTCCGGCGGATCATGGGAGAAGAGCTTCCTTTTCCGGATTATAGTGAGACAAAAGGATTTTGGTCCAGATTGTTCGGAAGAGGAAAATAATACGAGGGATAAGAATGTTTCGTCTAAGGGATTATAAGCTAAAGAAATATAATTTCCGAATTGTGCTTATTATTATCGCACTTTGTACAATTGGAATTTTGGTTTTAAATAGTGCGATGATAAATGACGCGGACCGAACTGGAACCATACGGAAGCAGATCATCGGTTTTTGTGCGGGTGGAACAGCGATGGTTATTTTATCGTTGATCGACTACCACTTCATTTTAAAATTCACCCCGATCATTTACCTTGGTGTTTTGGGACTGCTGGGACTGATTTTTGTTCCTGGCGTCGGTGTTTCTGCAAACAATGCGGTTCGTTGGATGTCCATTGCAGGGTTTCAAATTCAGCCGTCAGAATTTGCCAAAATTGGCCTGACTTTGGTGTTCTCCTGGTTCTTTTGGAAGAATCAGGAAAGGGTCAGCCATCCGCTTGTGGTCGGCGGGAGCCTCGTTTTATTTGCCATTCCGGCTGTACTGATTTATAAAGAACCGGACTTATCCACTACATTGGTAACTGTCTTTATCTTTCTTGCTATTATTTATACGGCTAAGATCAGTTATAAGTGGATACTCGGAGCGATTGGCATAGCGGTTCCGGCAGTAGGCGTGGTGCTTTATATCGCTATGCAGCCAGATCAGACGTTGATCAATCTCTATCAGATTAACCGGGTGCTTTCCTGGCTCTATCCGGATCGGTTTAAGCCTCTTGGATTGACGGTTCAGCAGGACAATTCAGTACTGGCGATTGCATCCGGACAGCTGCATGGAAAAGGCTTGAATACGACCAGTTTCGAGTCAGTAAAAAACGGCAATTTTTTGTCGGAAGAAAACTGTGATTTTATATTTGCGGTGATTGGGGAAGAATTGGGGTTTATCGGCAGCGTGGTTCTGATTGCTCTGATGGCGTTCCTGGTTTTTGAATGCCTGCGGATTGCATCCAGGGCGAAGGACTTGGCCGGTCGGCTGATTTGTACAGGAATTGCCGCCCAGCTGGCGTTTCAGACCTTTGTCAATATCGGCGTTGCGACGAAGCTTTTGCCAAACACTGGATTGCCGCTTCCCTTTATCAGCGCCGGCGTCAGTTCTCTTCTCAGTATCTTTATGGGGATGGGAGTTGTCTTAAATATCGGCTTGCAGAGAAGAGACGAAGCCTTGGATTGGTAAATCTCTACTTGTACTTTTCAGAAATGTGTAATATAATGAATAAAAGAAATTTATTTTATAGTAATTTATATCACAACGCAAGGAGGAAATAGCATGGTTCAGATTATCGCGGGTAGGAAAGGAAAAGGAAAAACCAAGTATCTTCTGGAAAAAGCGAATACGGCTATCAAAGATGCGCATGGCAGTATCGTTTACCTGGATAAGAATTCTCAGCATATGCACGAGCTGAATCGCAGAATTCGCCTGATTGATATGTCGGAGTATCCCGTTTGTTCGTATGAGGCGTTTTTAGGATTTGTTTGCGGGCTTATTTCTCAGGATTACGATTTGGAGCAGGTATATTTGGACAGCTTCTTAACTTTATCCCATCTGAACGGCAATGAAATAGAAAAAGCGATTGATGAGCTGGAGAAAATCTGCAAAAAATATAAGATCACCTTTACCTTAAGCGTATCTGAGGATAAGGAAAATTTGCCTCAGAATGCTCAGGAGCGCACCATCATTGCACTGTAATTTTGCTCTACATAAGAAAAAAGGAAGGGGCGCCTATACAAGGCGCCCCAATCTTTCGGATTTTACTTACGATTCGGAAGAGTTCTGACGAACCCGTCCGTATAGACTGATGAGATACAGTCCTGCTAGACCAACGGCAATGTAAATTACCCGGCTTAACCAGGACATGCTGCCAAATAGGGTGGCTACCAGATCGAAACGGAAAATTCCGATCAGTCCCCAGTTGATGGCTCCAATGATAGCGATTGTCAGGATTGTATAATCTAACCCTTTCATGCGCAAATACCTCCTTCCATGCTTTGCAGTTAGGATTCCCGCTGAAAAATATTTTATGTTGGTAAAAAATCCCAATGAAAGAGAGGCGAACGAATGGCGAAGAAAAATTCTAAAGTGATTCGATATCGAAAACCAAAATCCGTCAATATTGGTTTTCTGATCTTCGCATTCATTTTTATCTATTTAGCCTATAGCGTCATCGCTTATATGGTTCGGGATAAAGTCCAATTCTATGAAGTGGGACGAGAAGTTGCGTTGGTAAAGGATTCTACCTATACGGGATTGATTCTCCGAACCGAAGAAGTGACGACCGCACAGGCGGCAGGATACGTCAATTTTTATATCCGAGAAGGAAATCGCGCGTCGGTCAATTCCGTGGTGTACTCTCTGGATGAAAACGGACAATTTACGGAAATGCTTACCTCCAATGCGTCGGATAGCAGCAAATTGTCTCACGACAATCTCTCTGATCTGAAACGGAGTCTGGCAAATTTTAATCTTTCTTATCAAAACGAACAATTTGTAGATGTTTATGATTTGAAATATACCATTGATAATAAGCTGCTTAGTTTCGTTAGTACCAACTCTCTAGAGGATCTAGAAGGGTTAGGAATTGACACTAGATTTTTCCGGACAGTTCCGGCGGAAAAGAGCGGTGTGATTGAATACTATACAGATGGATTTGAGGGTTTTGACGCCGCCTCGGTCGACGCCAGTGCCTTTGACAAAAGTAAATACGAACGAACGGATATCCGCAGCAGCCAGGCGGTGGAAAGCGGAGCTCCTGTCTATAAAACGATCACTTCGGAAGTTTGGTCGATTTTGATTCCTTTAACAGAAGAAGAGGCGGCGGCTTATCGAGATGTAAAATCTTTAGACGTTACCTTTCCGGAAAAAGGTCTTTCCACTACCGTAAGTTTCTCTGTTATCGCTGGAGCGGATAACGGTTCTTATGGAAAAATGGATCTTAGCCGTTTCATGGTCCAGTTTGCAGACCAGCGTTATCTGGAAGTGGAGATCCACAATTCCGTGAAAGAAGGATTAAAGATTCCGAAGTCCTCTGTCCTGGAGAAAGAGTTTTACACCGTTCCAATCGGCTATGGAACCGAAACAGAGGACGGCATCATCTTTAATAAAGAATCCTATTCTGCGGAAGGTACCTCGGTAGAGATGATCCAGCCAACGGTTTACTATGCGACCCAGGATGTTTATTACTTAGATCCCTATGAGCTGGAAGGTGGGCTGACGCTGGTGAAACCGGACAGCAACGATCGCTATACGCTGGGAGAGCGGGCTGCGCTAAAAGGGGTTTACAATGTGAATAAAGGATATGCCGTATTTAAACAGATTGAGGTCATGGATGAAAACGAAGAATACTTAATCGTAGAAAAAGGAACGGATTATGGAATCGCGGTTTATGACCATATTTTATTGGATAGCCGTCTGGCAGTAGAAGGAGATATCTTATATTAAATGGCCGTGGTTTTTTTCAAATTTCAAGTATTTTTCAGTTGACAGAAAACAAAAAAAATATGATAATAGTAAAGGTATGACGAAACCGAAATAAAGCGGGAGATGGATGAGATGGCAAATATTATTGATAAATTCCTGAATTCTATGAAGCTGAACGACGACGATTACGACGAGGAAGATGATTTTGACCTGGAAGACGAATTTGAAGAAGAAGAGCTTCCGTCGTCCCGATTTAACCGAAAGAAAAAGCTTGCTCGTGAAGAGGACGATATGGATATGCCGCCGGTAGAGCGGGAGCAGAGACCGCTGCGTGTAAAACGTTCTTCCGCAGCAAACAATGTGGTTCCGATGCGTTCTCGAAGCAACATGGAAGTCTGTATGGTAAAACCTGCGTCCATTGATGATGCGAGGGAAGTTTGCGATATTCTTCTCAGCGGCCGTGCAGTTGTGATCAATATGGAAGGCGTTCATGTGGATTTGGCGCAGAGAATTATTGATTTTACCTCTGGCGCATGCTACTCGATGAATGGAAATCTACAGAAAATTTCAAATTACATATTTATCGTGACTCCAAGCAGCATTGAGCTGTCCGGTGATTTTCAGGATGTAATCAGCGGCAGGGAGAGCGCAGCTACCTTAAGTCTTGATCTTTGATTCAATTTTGATAGAAAGTCCGACGGATTTCCTATCGAATGAAAAATGGGAAAGCCATTCTCTAGGCCTGCCGCCTTTGGAATGGCTTTCTGTGTATAGAAAGGAAATAACCTTTATGAAACGATTTCTCTGGGCAATTTTAGGCGTTCTTGCTTTGACCGGACTGGATCAGTGGACAAAGTATCTGGCGCTGGCTCACCTGCAGGGTCAGCCCAATATCGTCGTCTGGGACGGCGTATTTGAATTGCAATTTATTACAAATCGGGGTGCAGCCTTTGGTATTTTTCAAAATCAACGTTGGATTTTTCTGGTGATGACGGTGGCGATTATGGCCGCCCTTCTATACTTTTTTGTGAAGCTGCCAAGAACAAAACATTTTCTTCCCCTTTCAATTCTCTGTGTGGTGCTGGAAGCTGGCGCGCTGGGAAATATGATTGATCGGGTACGTTTGGGGTATGTAATCGATTTTTTATATTTTAAGTTAATTGATTTTCCCACGTTCAACGTGGCGGATTGTTATGTAACCGTAGGCACGATTTTAGCGGCCATTTTGCTTGTTTTTTATTATAAGGATGAAGATTGGAACTTATTAAAGAAAAAAGAGCGTGGAGTGACGGAAGAGAGCGGAGAGCAGGAATCGCATAAGGAGAATGCAGAATGAGCACGGAACTTCTGACAGCAGATGAATGGGCGGCAGGGCAGCGTCTGGATGCCTGGCTCTCCAACAATTTCGAGGAGCTGTCGCGTTCTTACCTGCAGAAATTGATCAGAGAAGATAGAGTTTTCGTCAACGGGCGAACGGTGAAAAGCAATTACCGCTTAAAAGGAGGAGAAGAAATCTCACTTGATCTTCCAGAACCAGAGCCTCTGGATGTGGAACCGGAGCCTCTTCCTTTGGATATTGTCTATGAGGACGAGGATCTTCTTTTTGTGAATAAGCCCAAGGGAATGGTGGTTCATCCAGCGCCTGGACATCCAAATGGCACGCTGGTAAATGGTCTTTTGTATCATTGTGGAAATAGTTTGTCTGGAATCAATGGAGTGCAGCGTCCGGGGATTGTCCACCGGATTGACCGGGATACGACCGGTCTTTTGGTGGTCTGTAAAAATGACTTTTCTCATAATCATGTGGCGAAACAGTTGGCGGAACACACCATTACCAGAAGGTATCGGGCCATTGTTCATGGAGTAATCGATGAGGATGAGGGAACGGTTGATCAGCCCATTGGCCGCAGTCGGACGAATCGTTTAAAAATGGCTGTAGAACCGGTAAATGGAAAACCAGCGGTCACGCATTACCGTGTGATAAAGCGCTTTTCCCAATATACATATATTGAATGCCGGTTGGAAACTGGCAGAACACACCAGATTCGCGTTCATATGACGTATTTGCAGCATCCCCTGCTTGGAGACCCGCTTTATGGCGCTCGGAAGTCTCCCTATTCTTTGACAGGACAGACATTGCATGCAGGTGTTTTAGGATTGATTCATCCGCGGACAGAAGTATACTTGGAAAAAGAAGCGCCGCTCCCGGAATATTTTCAACATTTACTGGAAATTTTACCTTGAAATCGTTAAGATATCTTAGGTTATCGTCTTCTTTTTTTGATTTTTTATTGAAAACCATAAAAAAGTCTGATATAATACATAATATATTTTATATGGTTATTGTCAACACTAGACAGAAAGGAGTGACTTCTGTATGCAAGGAAACCGCGTCATCACAATAGGAAGAGAGTTTGGCAGTTCCGGAAGAGAGATCGGAGAGAAGTTAGCGGAGACGCTCGGAATTAACTTTTATGATAAGGAACTCATTGCACTCGCATCGAAGGAAAGCGGGCTATGCCCAGAAGTTTTTGAAAAGCAGGATGAAAAGCCAGTCAATAGTTTTTTCTATTCATTGGTGATGGATACCCATGGAATGGGGCAGCCTATATCTGGTTATATGGACGTACCGTTGAACCAGAAAGTATTCTTAGCTCAGTTTGATACGATTCAGAAATTGGCGAAGAAAGAATCCTGTGTTATCGTTGGCCGGTGTGCAGATTATGCTCTCGCTTCGTTTCCCAATGTGACTAGCGTCTTTATCTGTGGAAATATGGAGGATAAAGTCAATCGTGTAGCAGAGACGTTCCACATGGCAAAGGATAAGGCGATGGATCTGATTGCGAAAACCGATAAGAAACGGGCCAATTACTATAATTACTACTCCAATAAAAAATGGGGAAGCGCGGGGAGTTATGATCTTTGCCTGAATAGTACATTGACCGGTGTGGATGGCGCAGTACACATTATTTTGGAGTTTTTAAAGGCGAAGGATAAGGAGAATAGTGCTAAGTAGCCATTGCCTTCGATTGCAGGCAGTCCCATGATGAAACAACATGATCCGGTGGAGAAATCTTAGGATTTCTTTCACCGGATTTTCACAGTTTTTTGATAGTTTAATAATACCGGTCAACTGGAAATCCGATGCCGGCTTGCCTGCAGGATGATTTTTGAACCGGTATTGTAGGAAGTAAGAAACCCCAAGTGCTGTAATGCTTGGAAGGGGCGCAACATGTGTCTCTGGTTTTTCGGAAAGAAAGGAAGTTTGTTTTTTGGAAGAAGTACAACAAAAGAAGATGCGGGAGTTTGAGAGTGGAAGAGCGTCGTCTGTTATGAAGCTGCTCCTTTTGGCAGCAGTTCCAGTGATCGCTGTCACACTTTACATTCTTTAACGATCTGTATTTTCTGCGTAATCGGTAGAAAAAAGTATGAACAAAGAGGAGGCATTTCCATCTTGGAATACCTCCTCTTTGTTCATACTGAAAGGTGTTCTTTATCCGTTACACACATATCTGAAAAATCACTCCACTGTGACGGACTTTGCCAGGTTTCTGGGTTTATCCATATCGAACCCTTTTACATATGCCGTATAGTAGGCGAGAAGCTGCCAGAGAACCGCGCATGGGAATACCGTAAAGCGGTCATCCTCCACTGGAATTTCCAGATGGATATCACAGACTTCATCCGACACAGATGCTCCTTGCTTGGTAATGAGAATGACATAAGCGCCGCGAGCCTTTACTTCACGAATATTGGAAATCGTCTTATTGAAAATTTTATCCTGAGTCGCCAGGGCAATCACCGGAACGCCAGGTTCGATCAAGGCAATCGTTCCATGTTTCAATTCACCGGCGGCATAAGCCTCTGCATGGATGTAGGAGATCTCTTTTAATTTTAACGCTCCTTCTAGGGAAAAAGCATAATCCAGTCCGCGCCCAATATAGAAAGCATCCTTGGAAAATGCCATTTTTTCCGCTTGTTTGCGCAGGGTTTCTTCCTGCTCCAAAGCATTTTCAATCATATCTGCGGCAGCCGTCAGATTGGAAATAAAGGCGCGAACTTCTTCCTGATTTTTTCCACGAACCAGCATCATACGCGCGGCGATCAGATAGAAGACGGAAAGCTGCACCATATATGCTTTTGTACTTGCTACCGCGATTTCAGGGCCCGCATGGGTATACAGTACGTAGTCGCTTTCTCTGGCGATTGTAGAGCCTTTTACATTGACGATGGACAGAACCTTGGCGCCACATTCCTTTGCCAGACGAAGAGCAGCCAGGGTGTCGATGGTTTCGCCGGACTGGGAGACCACAATTACCAATGTGCTCTCATCAATCAACGGCGTGTCGTAACGGAACTCAGAAGCAATAGAAACCGTAACCGGAATCCGCAACTGCATCTCGATGATCGCGCGGCCAACCATTCCGGCATACATTGCCGTACCGCAGGCAATCACCTGAATGGATTTGCATTCTTCAAAAATTGAGTCCGGAATTCCTTCCGCGTCAAAATTTGGCAAGCCATCCCTTAAGCGGGGCGTAACCGTCTTGCGGAATACTTCCGGCTGTTCGTGGATTTCTTTCAGCATGAAATGGGGATATCCGCCCTTTTGAGCCGCCTCCACGTCCCAGGTGACTTCGAGCATATCCGGATGAATGATTTCGCCCTCCATGGTTTCCACACGAATCGCATCCTCAGTAATGGTCAGGATATGCTGTTCCGGAACGGCAAAATATCTTTTTGTATAGGGAATTAAGGCCGTCACGTCGGAGGCAATAAAAGAACCTTGATCAGATGTAGCGGCTACCAGCGGGCTTACATTGCGGATTGCATAGATCGTACCTGGAATATCCGTAAATAAAATGCAAAACGCATAGGAACCGTCAATGATATGGATTGCTTTGCGGATCGCTTCGTAGGGGTCCTGGGTCTGCCCATAGTAATAATCGATGAGCTGGGCGGCGACTTCCGTGTCCGTCTCAGACGTGGCCAGACCTTCAAAGCCGAATTGGCGGCTGATGGTATGATAATTTTCAATGATTCCATTGTGAAGCAGAATCACTTTTCCAACTGCATGGGGATGTGCATTCGCATCT
This sequence comes from Hominifimenecus sp. rT4P-3, assembly GCF_051055405.1. Taxonomy (GTDB): domain Bacteria; phylum Bacillota; class Clostridia; order Lachnospirales; family Lachnospiraceae; genus Pseudolachnospira. Next base: position 1,602,257 of record NZ_CP167068.1, read on the forward strand.
GTCACGCCGCCGTGAGTGGCCCAACGGGTGTGGCCGATACCACAATGAGAGGGAATTCCAGGCTCGCAAACGGCTTCTAAAGCAGATACCTGACCGACCTTTTTCCGAAGATAAAAGTCGCCATCGTCCGTTAAAAGCGCCATTCCCGCACTGTCATAGCCCCGGTATTCCAACTGACGAAGTCCTTGCAACACAACATCCCGTGCCTGCAGCGGCCCGGTATAACCGATAATTCCACACATATTTTATTTTTCTCCTTAAAATCAATCAATTTCCGATAAGATAAAGTCCCTGATGTATACTGAAAAGCGGTACACAAAAAAGACTGCTCCGGTTGCATTTTGGTTGTTTTGCAGTTGCCCGCATATTTCAAAATACATCACACGCCCGGAGCGGCATGGAAGAGTACCCGCCGAATATTTCGATAATCTCTTCCCCTCGTTAACCTTTTCTTTTTATCCGTCCGTGAAAAGGTACATGGCGCTTTTCCATATTCTATTATACTGCCGCAACCTCCTTTTTGTTACGAACTGTACATCAGTTTATCATAAAAAGAGAAATTATGCAAGCAAATCCCTGGGAGTGCCAAAAGGTACAAAGCAAAAAGATTGTCTGAGAAATGGCTGCGTGGATCAAAGACCGGAAACGAAAACTCAAGAAATATGTATTTATGGAATGCGGTAAAAAAGAGGAAAATCATTGACAAAATACTTTTTGGGGGTTATAATACCCATAACTATTCGTTAAACTTTTCTTTTGCGAATAGTTATGGGTCGATAGAAGCGGTACTCTCTTTTTGGACAATATCCGTATTTGCCTTCCATTACCCCTATAAGCACTTGGAATTTATGCATGCTTTGGAAAGGAACTCTACTCTTATGAAAATGCAGCGCCTTTTAAATGTCACTCGCCGGGCGGTGGATGAATTTCATATGATCGAATCTGGCGATAAAATCGCTGTCGGAATTTCCGGCGGTAAAGACAGCCTGACCTTGTTATATGCCTTACATGGCTTGCAGCGATTTTATCCCTTGCCGTTTACTTTAGAGGCTGTCACGGTGGATCTGGGATTTCCTGATATGGACAAAAATATCCTTCCCATAGAGGCCCTTTGCAAGGACTTAGGGATAAATTATACCATCGTGCATTCAGAAATCGCCTCTATCGTCTTTGAGGCGCGCCAGGAAGAAAACCCTTGCAGTCTCTGTGCAAAGCTTCGGAAAGGCGCTTTTAACCGCGCCGCCGTAGATTTAGGCTGTAATAAGGTTGCTTATGGACATCATAAGGACGATATGGTGGAAACCATGTTAATGTCTTTGATCTATGAAGGCCGTTTTCACTGTTTTTCACCGGTCACTTATTTGGACCGCATGAAATTGACAGTCATCCGGCCGTTGATGTATGTGGACGAGGCGGATATTGTTGGGTTTAAAAACCGATTTCAATTGCCTGTTTTTAAAAATCCCTGTCCAGCGGATGGAAATACCCGCCGGGAATATACCAAACAGATTGTCAAACAATTAACGAAAGAAAACCCAGGCTGTAAGGAACGGATGTTTACCGCCGTATTAAACGGCGAGCTTTCCGGCTGGCCGAAACGTCATGAAGGGAGGCGGGAATATTGAGCAGCGGGCAACGATCTTATCATGAACAGGTAGATATTTTGAATACGTTAAAGCTTCGGGAACTGACAGCTACTCTCCCATCTTTTGTACGGCTGTTTTTTCGAGGGATTGAACCTACGACATCTTCTCGAACAAGAATTGCGTATGCTTATGATCTCCATGTCTTTTTTGAATTTTTAATCCAAAATCTCCCAGCTTTTCAGGGGAAAACTGTTACGGAAATTTCGGTGGAAATGCTGGATGAAGTCAAATCGTTGGATCTGGAAGACTATATGGAGTATCTGAAATTTTATCATTGTACCGATAATCGGAACATGGAACGAGTCAACCAGGAACGTGGAATCACCAGAAAAATGGCTTCTCTCAAGACCTTTTACAATTACTTTTTCAAAAAGGAAATGATTCAGACGAATCCGGCGGCCCTGGTCACGCTTCCGAAAATCCACGAAAAGGAAATTATACGCTTGGACATTGATGAGGTGGCGATTCTTTTAGACCAGGTGGAGTCCGGGGAAAATCTGACCAAGCAGCAGAAAGCCTTCCACGAAAAGACAAAGATTCGGGATTTGGCCATGATGACGCTTTTTCTTGGAACCGGTATCCGTGTGTCGGAATGTATTGGATTAAATATCGACGATCTGGATTTTAAAAATGCAGGAATCCATATCCACCGAAAAGGCGGAAAGGAAGTCATCATTTATTTCAGCGACGAGGTAGAGGAAGCCTTGCGGCTTTACTATGAGGAACGAAAAAAAATCATTCCGGCAACGGGACACGAGGATGCATTTTTCCTCTCTATACAGAAGAAAAGAATGAGCGTTCGCAGCGTAGAAAACCTTGTCAAAAAGTATGCTCGGACAGTTACGACACTGAAAAATATTACTCCTCATAAACTGCGGAGTACCTATGGCACCAATTTGTACCGGGAAACCGGCGATATTTATCTGGTGGCGGATGTTTTGGGCCATTCGGATGTGAATACCACAAAGAAGCACTATGCTGCCATGGAGGACGAACGTCGGCGCCAGGCCAGAAACGTGGTAAAATTGAGAGAAAATCCAGAAGCAGAATCTTAGCTGTGTTCTTCCGCTCATCCATGGATATCTTTTCTGGTATATTTTAAGTAAGCGGCCGCAATGCCGATAGCACAAAATATCATTCCGATCGCAAGCATTGCGCCGTTCAAAGAACCATTTTCCATAATATCCGCACTATCACAATAACCGAAAGGCGTTATATATTTCAGAAACTTTGCTGTCTCCGCTATATTTGCAATCAGATTGAGAAAATACATCATTGCGGCAATTCCAAGGCCAACGCCGATACTGCTTTTCCTCATAAATGCGGAAAGGCCAAAGCAAATACCTGCCAGTTCTATTTGAAGGAAATAAAACGCCGCATGGAGAAGATGGATTTCTTTCCATGGAACCGTTTCGCCGATCAGCCATATCGAAGAGACCGAAACGGCATAGATCAGCAGGTTCATAACGGTAATTTGTATCCATACAGCGATCAGCTTTTCCGTAATGATATGACTGCGTTTTACCGGATGTGTCAGAAGAAATTCTGCTGTTTTGTCTCCTTCTTCCTTACAAAGTGCGTTGATTGCGCAGAGGGAAGCGAAAAACGCGCCGCCCAAGCCGAGAATATTCCCGCACTCAACCGCATAAAAGCCGATCAGCGTGCCAAAATTCAAACGATCCATACCAAAGGCTTCGGTAAAAAATCCCATGGAAGCAAACAGATCGCTGACACTGTCCATCTGTCCTTTCATTTCAGGGAACAGAAACACACAGATTGCCATAAATAGTCCGATGGCTGCCGTCCAGATCGTAAAAGAGAGTTTTCCCTGTTTCCATTCATGTTTCACCAAGGTCATTTGCCGCCACTCTCCTTTTCATAGTAGTGCATAAAGATTTCCTCCAGATCCGGCTCGGACACAGACAGATCGAAAACCTGACCATCCGCCAATGTCTGCATCAGCCTGTTCATCTCTCCGCTGTAGAGAAAACTGACCGTATCGCCCATATCTTTTCTGTCACGAATCCCCTCAAGGGAGGTCAGGTCTACTCTGCCGCAAACATGGATACGCTTCGCATTGGTTTTTGAAAGCGCCGCCACGCTGTCGCAGGCGATTACACTGCCGTCGCGTATGATTGCTGCACGCGTACAATTATGCTGAACCTCTGACAGCACATGACTGGAAAGAAAGACGGTTGCTCCTTCTTGATTTCTTTCCTGCAAAATAGTAAAGAATTCTCTTTGCATCAGCGGATCCAATCCGCCGGTGGGTTCATCGAGAACCAGCAGTTCCGGACGATGCTGCAATGCGCAGACAATCGCCACCTTTTTACGATTACCGAAAGATAGTTCATCTGCTTTTCGTGAAGGGTCCAATTGCAAACGTTCGCAGAGCGTTTCCGCTTCTTTGGCGCAGTCTACTTTGCGCAAATCGGCGGAAAATTTTAAAATTTCTTTTACGCGCATACCAGAATAAAATATCGCCTCCGATGGCAAGTACCCAGTCTTTTTCAATATTGCTTCCTTGTCTTTTTTGATATCCATTCCCGCGATCTGCGCGCTGCCGCTGGTAGGCGAAATCAATCCCAGCAGTATACGGATTGTAGTGGATTTACCAGCGCCGTTGGGCCCGATAAATCCGAAGAACTCTCCTTCCTTGACCTGAAGATCAAGGTCGATAATTCCTCTGGCTTTTCCGTAGTACTTCGTCAGCTTTTCGGTTTTTATCCCATCCATATATGCTTACTCCTTCCGAAGATAAACGCTTTTCCAGAAATCCATGAGTTTTGTAAAGTCTTTTTCCATTTTATCAAAATCCAGATCTCTTCGCTGCGCCATTTCCCAAAGATATCCTTCACTCGCCCAGTACATTTCGCGGTACATCATGGGAATATCCAGACCAGGAATAAACTGTTCCGGATTCATACTCATACGCGCCTTATCTGCCTTTAAGTTGAAATAATGATGGTAGCTTTTCTGAATAGCTGCGCTGATGTCTCCGTCAGTTTCATAGAACGCCTTGATGGTAAATTTGCTCATGTCTGGATACAGGCGAATAATCTCCATTTTTGCCCGCATTCCCCGTTCCATACTTTCAAAAAATCCCTTTTGATCGTAACATCCATACTTTGTAAGAAGCTCGATCGTCGTCTTCGCACAGTTATCCCAAAGAAAAAGATAGAATTCTTTTTTATTGTGAAAGTAATGAAAAAGCAGAGATTTACTGATACCGGCAGCATCTGCGATTTCACTCATCGGACTGTTTTTATATGAGTTCTGAGAAAAAACACGGTAACCGGCATTGATGATAGCCTGTTGTTTTTCTTTCGGCAGAGAAAAGAATTTATCGTTCATTTCAACCCCTCCGTTGACCGTTAGGTCAATTATAATTCGATTGACCGATTTTGAGAAGGCTCTTTTTGAAAACATGGAAAAATATTAGTACGTTCTACAATGAAAAAGGACCTGATAACAAATCATCAAGCCCTTTTCATGAATCCTTCCTTATTTCTTTTTCTCTACTGCAACCCAGATTTCACAGGTATAATCCGGATTTTGCACATCGGGGGACGGATATGCCTCAAACTCCAGCCCGATCGGCTGATACTCGCTTGTGGGGAAAAACTCCGTGCAGATATACTGACAGGTTTTCTGAAATGCTTCCGGCATCTTTCCGACGCATTGAAACACAACATAGGTGTGTGCGGGAATGGACACGACGGACAGATCATGGTCAGTAATTTTGTTTCCGCCGTATGACGCTCCGATGCCATAGGGGAACTCGCTGTCGTCGCCCTCATATTCAAAACTGACGCCGACAATATTTTTTCCGAATATCTTATCGTCCGCATAGCGGATGATTTTGTCAATCGTGCCGTCCTTGCTGCACTCCGCCCAAAAACCAGTAATTTCGACAGTGGTAAGCTCCGTGTTTTTCGGGAAGCGTTTCTTTTTTACGATCAAATCAAACGCTTCTTTGGTTTCCATTCTGTAATCCATAATCGTTCCTCCGCTTAATGCTAATTTTACGGAAAGGCGTGAAAAAGATTTTACAGCAGCTCCATTTTTAACCTGTATGGGAGAAGAACCGTGGAATCTCGTGAATGCGCGGGAAAAGCTTTCCGGGGTATCATATCCGTATTTCAATGCAATGTCTATAACCTTTGCATTGCTTTCTGCAAGTTCTCTGCCGGCAAGAGACAGCCTGCGAATCCGAATATAATCGCCCAAAGTAAAACCGCATATCACATGAAAGATCCGTTGAAAGTGAAAGCTTGAGGAATATGCGCGTTTGGCAATCTCCTCATATACGATTTCGTCTGTCAGATGATCTTCTACATAATCAATTGCCTTTTGAATGCCTGTAATCCAATCCATCGTTTCATCCTTTCCTGTGAATCTATTATATCAAGTCCAAACCGTATTTCCTGATTCTTTGTGCGAAGAGATGTTAGGAAAAGCCAAAAGGGTTGCTTTGCGAAATTCTTTGCAGGAAAATCCCAGGAACATTTCTTATTGCCCTCCGAATCTTACTGAATAAAAAAGGAAGCACAAAAAAATCTCATGCTCCCTTCATTTCATACAGTGTTCTCTCACCTCTGTTATTTTCCGGCCTCATCCCAATAATATATCGTTAAAGGGCTTCCTGCTTTTAGGCTGCGCTCATTTACAATATGGTTGATGGCTTTGATTTCTTGGATATAGCTGCGAATGTCTTCCTGATCTCCGCAGTGCGCTTGTGCGATACTCCAAAGGCTATCTCCAGACTTTAACTTTATAACGGAATAATATTTGACTTGCTCCGGGGAATTTGCTTCCACAACTTTTCCCTGGACAAAAACGCCGCCTAGTAAAATGAAAAATAATAGGAGCACAAAAATGATAATCTTGATTCCTTTTCTCATAGGTCCTCTCCTTGAACGAATGTTCAGAACGCTTGTTTGAAGTTGGTTTTAGTATAACGCACGTTCGTTCTTTTGTCAAGAAAAATACCGAACAATTTTTCGGAACATTCGTTTGCATTTTTTTGAGAGTTGTGGTATACTTGAAAAAAGAATTAGAATCTCTGCTTGGAGCCGCTGGATTTCATTTACAGTGGTGTCCCTACCAGGCGTCATATCCGTTTCATCACGAAGGAAAAACAGAAAAATATACTACTAATTTGAGTGGGAGGATTGTAACATGGCTTATGGAAAAATATCAGCAAAGCAGGAAGAAGTCTTAAATTTTATCAAAAGAGAGACTTTAAAGAAGGGTTATCCGCCTGCTGTCCGCGAGATCTGCGAAGCGGTCCATTTAAAATCGACGTCTTCCGTCCATGCACATTTAGCGACGTTGGAGAAAAATGGTTATATTCGGCGTGACCCTACGAAACCAAGGGCAATTGAGATCATAGACGATGAATTTAGTTTGGCCCGGCGAGAGATGATTCAGATTCCGATTGTCGGACAGGTGGCAGCCGGCGAACCTATCTTTGCCGAGCAGAATATTCAGGACTATTTTGCTATGCCGGCAGATATGGTGCCGGAAGGAAATCTGTTTATGTTAAACGTAAAGGGAGAAAGCATGGTAAATATGGGAATCCTTGACGGGGATTCTGTTATTTGCCGTCAACAGGAGACCGCTCATAACGGCGAGGTAGTAGCTGTTCTGGTGGATGATTCCGCAACCATTAAGCGCTTTTATCGGGAAAGCGGTCATTTTCGTTTACAGCCGGAAAATGACTATATGGACCCAATTATTGTTCAGGATTGTCGTATTTTGGGGAAGGTAGTATCTCTGGTTCGAATGAGGATTCATTGAGCGAATGTCTTACTCCCTTTGGTTAAAAGGAATTTCTAACGGAGTTGCCTTTTAAATAGAAAGCCGCCAGATCACAGCGATTGCTGCATTCTGACGGCTTTTTTGATCGTTTTATCCAGTGACAGTCATTTCGGCCACTCTTCTACATTCTCGATGATGGTACCATCTCTCCAAATTCGTTCCAGATCATAAAATCTTCGATCTTCCTTGGAAAATACATTTACGACAATATCGCCATAATCCAATAAAACCCAATTGGCAGCCCGGAAGCCTTCTACAGACTTGCAGGGATAACCAGCTCTGCCCATTTTCTCTTGTACGTTTTCCACAAGAGCCTGCACGTGACTGGAATTTTCTCCGTTGGTGATCAAAAAGTAGTCTGCAATCGTAGAAACCTTGGTGATGTCGATCACCGTAATCTCCGCCGCCTTTTTTTCATCTAAAGCCTCGTAGGCAATGGCTGTCATTTTCTTGGAATCGTCCATTCGGTGCTCCTTTCTTTTCAAGTAATACTGATAGGTTGCTTGGGAACGTTCATCAATCGGAATCTGCTTTTGATTTAAATAGGCAAAGGTGTCTTCCAGGATCAGCAGGACTGTTTGATCGAGATCTTGATAAGCCAGCTTTCGCAGCTCCAAAAGGCGTGGCGCCCGGTCTCTTCCTGGTTCAATATAGTCAGCAACAAAAATGATTTTTTCCAGAAGACTCATGGCTGGTTTCCCTGTGGTATGAAAACGGATAGCCGATAAGATTTCTGAATCAGTGATGCCATATTCCGTCTCTGCTAACCAGGCGCCGGCCGCAGCATGGCCCAAGGCATCTCCTGCTTCTTTTCCACAGTCATGAAGTAAACCGGCCAATCTGGCCTGAATGGGAGAAGCACCATAAACTTTTGCCAGACAAACCGCTGTATCGGCCACTCCCAGCGTATGCTGATAACGCTCCGGCTTTAAAACATGCTGCAATTTTTGACAGATTTCCTGTTCATTCACCGGCTTCTACTCCTTCTTCTAAATACAGATGATGTTCTTGAATATAGGAAAGGACCGCTGCCGGAACTGGAATCATTTCAGGCATACCGGATTCCAAAAGATGTCTGATCTCACTGGATGAAATGTCCAGACTTTCAAAATTCAACGGTAAAATCCGTGCTCCATAAGCATTTTCCAGGCGTTTGATATCGCGCGCCAACTCTTCATCCGAAACTTGAGCATTTCGATTTGCTGCCAAAATGGTTGCATTTTGAAAAATGATCTCCGGTGCGTACCAAGTATCCATATGGTGAATCGAGTCGGCTCCCACGATAAAATAAAATTCTGTGTCCGGCTGTTCCTTGGCAAGCTCCGCCAGTGTGTCGGCGGTATACGTCTCGCCTGGACGGGTGATTTCCCGATCGGAAAACACAAAGTTCTTTTCCGGGGCAATCGCCAGGCGTACCATCGCCGCTCGATCCTCAGTCGCGGTCACGGCATGGCCTTTTCTAGTCTTAAAATAGGAATTTCCGGTTGGCATAAACACGATTTGTTCCAACCCAAACAGCCGCAGTGCTTCTTGGCCCAGTTTCAGATGGGCATTGTGAATCGGGTCAAAGGTTCCACCCAAAATTCCCACTTTCCGCTTTGTTCCCATATTTTCCTCCTTTATGGAAGGAGAATTTTCTTTTTGGTTTTTGATTCCCGGTATAAGATGATTTTTCGTCCGATCACCTGAACGACCTGGGAATGGGTACGCTCTGCCAGCACAGACGCCACTTCCCTCCCATCATCGGCGCAATTTTTCAGCAGATTCAGCTTAACCAGTTCTCTCGCTTCCAAAACTTCGTCCACTGCCGCGGTGACTTCTGGCGTCAAGCTGGATTTACCGATCTGCAAAACAGGATCCAACGGGGAAGCCAACTTCATCAGATAACTTCTCTGTTTACTCGTCATAGTTTTATCCTCTATTCATAATAATCAAATTCCAAACCGTACATACGGACCGTGTCGCCCTCCTCAATGCCGGCAGATTTCAATCTGGCCAACACGCCCCTGTCTTTCAAAAATTTCTGGAAGAAAGCAAAGCCTTTCTCCGATTCCAGATTCGTATAGCCAAGCATTTTATCGATCAGAGGACCTTCCACAACAAAAGCCCCGTCGTCCGCACGGCTGACGTCGAATGGAAGCTGCTCTTTCCGCTCGCCTGGCGTAAATTCCTTTTCGAAAATAACGGGTTTGGAATCCAATGTTTTCAGTTTCTCATTCACATAGTATAAAAGTGGTTTTAATCCTTCTCCGCTGACCGCGGAAATCGGAAATACGCGAATCCCTTTTGGTTCAAATTCCTGTTTCAATCGTTCCACCGGGCTTTCTTCGCCATCTTCCAAAAAAATCGCGTCCGTTTTATTTGCTGCGATTACCTGGGGAAGGTCCGCTAATTCTGGTTTATAGGAAGCCAGTTCCTGATTGATCGTACGGATATCTTCCAGTGGATCGCGGCCCTCGGTACTGGCAACGTCAACCAGATGGATCAGCAGTTTTGTCCGTTCTAGGTGGCGTAAGAAAGAATGGCCTAGACCAACCCCCTCGGAAGCTCCTTCGATTAATCCGGGGATATCCGCCATTACAAACCCTTCTCCGCCCCCAAGATCAACCACGCCAAGATTCGGATGCAGAGTGGTAAAATGATAATTGGCAATCTTCGGCGTCGCATTGGTAACACGGGAAAGCAAGGTGGATTTTCCTACATTGGGGAAGCCGAGCAAGCCTACATCCGCGATCACTTTTAACTCTAAAATTACAAAAAATTCCTGTCCAGGCTGTCCAGGCTGCGCATACTTTGGCGCCTGCATGGTAGCGGTGGCATAGTGCATATTGCCTTGACCGCCGCGCCCTCCTTTTAAAATCACTTCTCGTTGATTCTCCCCGGACATATCTGCGATGACTTTCCCGCTTTCCGCGTCTTTGATCACCGTTCCTTCCGGTACTTTGACGATACAATCGGCCCCATCCTTGCCGTGGCAGCGGCGTTTTCCGCCTTCCTCTCCGGGCTGGGCCACATATTTGCGGACATGACGGAAATCATTGAGTGTATTCAGTCCCTTGTCCACTTCAAAGATAACGTCGCCGCCGCGGCCGCCATCGCCGCCGTCCGGGCCGCCATCCGGAACGTAAAGTTCCCGGCGGAAGCTGACATGACCATCTCCACCCTTACCGGACTTGATAAAAATTTTCGCACTGTCTGCAAACATAAATATTCCTTTCTGATTCCATAATAGCCGCTTATAACGCAAAAACTGCCATCCGGAAGCGGCGGGAAGAATCCTTAGGAATCCTCCGCCGCCAGGCTTCTCAGGATGACAGCATATGTGCGTTCTGTGCGACAGTCCGCTTGAACTTATTCAGCGGCAGTCTCTTTGGGATATACAGAAACCTGTTTCTTGTCTCTGCCCTTTCTCTCAAATCTTACGACACCGTCCACCAGTGCGAACAGAGTGTCGTCGCCGCCACGGCCTACGTTTACGCCGGGATGAATCTTCGTTCCACGCTGTCTGTAAAGAATGTTGCCGGCCAGCACAAACTGTCCGTCGGCTCTCTTCGCTCCTAACCGTTTCGCCTCGGAATCTCTTCCGTTCTTGGTAGAGCCTACACCTTTTTTATGAGCCATGAATTACACCTCCTTGTACTCATCGGAAAACTCACAAGATGATTATTTTGCAATCGCGTCAATTTTCAGTTCCGTATAAGCCTGTCTGTGACCATTTTTCTTATGGTAGCCAGTTTTTCTCTTATACTTGTAGACGATAACCTTCTTGCCGCGGCCCTGTTTCTGAACCGTAGCGGTTACTTTCGCGCCGGCTACCGTAGGGTTGCCGATGGTCAGCTCGCCATCATTTACAGCCAGAACACGGTCGAACTCATAGGTCTGTCCAGCTTCGACATCCAGTTTTTCTACACGGATGACATCGCCTTCGGAAACTTTGTACTGTTTTCCGCCTGTTGCAATAATTGCGTACATAAGAAGCACCTCCTGTCTCGATACTCGCCAATTCCGGTGTCCGCCACAGCGGATCTTGTCAACCTCATTGTGCGGCAATGTATGCCTAAACATACCCATTTATAGTAGCACAAAAAGGATTATGCGTCAAGGTTTAATTCCAACGTTTCTATTTCTCTTGTGAAAAGCAACTTGCCTTTGATTCACAGGTTTGAAAATAATTTTGTAATGCTTCTACAAACTGTCCAACATGCAATCCGTCCACAAAGGAATGATGCGCCTGTACGGAAATCGGAATCATTATTTTTCCATCTTTTTCATAATACTTACCCCAATCAAACAGTGGCGTTGCATTCTCTTTCTTGCCTGAATTCGTATGGGAAATATGCGTGTATGTGACCCATGGCATAGGAGAACATTGAAACACATCATTTCCCAATGGTCCTGTAAAATATTCTTTTTGTTCTGTTGCTGTTTTTAATGCCAATTCGCAATATTCTCTCAAATCATCAATCATAGGAACCTGAACAACCTTAAACAATTCCGTATCCTGATTCAGATAGGTAAATGCGGTATCCACCTGGTCAAATAATACAATCTGTCCATTTAGAAATCGATAGCGAAAGGCTTCCACTTGATTGGCGCATTTACAAATGGCATGTACCATAGCCAAAGTAAAGGAAAGTCCTTGCTCTTTCACCATACGTTTAAAACGCGTAATGTCTGCTTCAAAAGTTACACAAAACGCCGGTTCGACACTGTTTCTAAAAACCATGCAGTGCATAGCTCTTTTCCAGGTTTTTTCATCGATTATCCGATATGAATTCGCCATTTGCGATTCCTCCAAACTTATGGATTTTACTGTTCATAGATGGGCTTACAGACCTTTTTCCGTGTGATTTCCACCAGATGCAGCTTCGTCATTTCTACCAAGACCGCTTTAATCGGGTCTTTTCGAAGCAGTTCTCCCAACTCCTGCATCAAAAGATTGCGATGGTCTTCCGACTCCATATCAATAAAATCCACAATAATAATTCCAGATAGATTCCGAAGCCGCAGCTGAAAAGCAATTTCTTTTGCCGCCTCCCGGTTAATCTTAAAAAAGGTTTCCTCGCGATTTTTATGACCGTCATATTTACCGGTATTTACATCAATGACCGTCAGGGCTTCCGTAGGTTCGATTACCAGGTATCCGCCGGATTTTAGCCATACCCGTTTTTGCAGCGCCCGTTCCCATACGGTTTCCAAACTATAAAGTTTTGGCAAAGCCAACAAAGGGTCCTCGTAAAAACGAAGTTTTCCCGCATCCTCCGACTGCTGTGCGGCCAGATAAGTCTCCGCCTCCTGAAACAGATCTCTTTGATCCGTCACAATCTCGGTCAATTCCTTGGATGGAAGGTCCTGAATCTGCTTGAGATATTCCGGTATTCCTCCATAGAGCTTAGAAAAACAGGTACGGTATGCCGCTTTTTCTCGGATGTCATGCCAAAGAGCAAGCAGCTCTCTGATTTCCCGAAGAATTTCCGTATCCTCTGCGTCTTCGCTGTTGGTTCTAAGAATAAAACCTGCCTGTCCCTCGCAATGGGGAGACGCCAAAGCCTGCAGTTCTTCTCTTCTCTTTTTTTTGAGGATTTTTGACGAGACAGACACCAGCCCGCCATTTTCCGCTAAAACGATGTATTTTCCAGGAAGATTTAGTTCCCTGCTTACCACTGCGTCTTTTGTTTTTACGGCTTCCCGAATTACCTGGACGGGAAATTCATCTCCGGGCTTCAGCATTTTTTGCTTTTGGGAAAGGTTACAATAACAGATCTGTCCTCCTGCAATTTCAATAAAAGCAGCGCTGATATTTTTCGCCAGGTTCTTGACCCGGCCAATATAGATATCTCCCACCAAAGCCTGCGGTTCTCTGCCAGATAAGTTTAAAGAAATAACGGCATTTCCATCCCAGACCGCGCTGACAATACGTTCGGAGAGCCTAGTCAGGATCAATTTGCTCATAAAATCTCCTCTCCAAAGGCTTCCAAAGATAAATAGCGCCCATCTTTCTGGCCATATAAATCCAGACGGTGGATTTGCAGGGCGGATAAAGAAAATTCTTTTCCTAAAAACGCAAAAAATGCTTCCATCACCGCTTCCGGCTTTAGATTTTGAGAGCTTCCTGCGCAAAGCCGGAGAAAAAAGCTTTGATCCTCCTGCCATTCGGCCTGCAAAATCATAGGACGGATATTGTCCGTACCTTCTCTTTTCTTGGTTTTTCGAAAAAGTAAAATCTCCTCCTGATCTAAAAACCGTTTCCACTCTGCGAGATCCGTATCCCGTGAAAGGGCGTTCTCTTTTTTTAGGCATACCAGATAGTCCGCGGCGGCAATGGTTGCCATGGCATTGTTTTTTCCCTCATCGGGAAGTTTTCGAAAGCTTACAATCTCGATCTCTTCTACCATCACTTCATTTAAACGCCGCACCATCTCCGCGGAAGCGCCGCAATTCGACACTTCGATATCCAGATATTCGCCTTCTGAGGTCAGTCCTATTCCCAGAGGAGAGGCAAAGGACATGATTTGATGAGGGCTAAAGCCCTGTGAGTAACCGATATCTACATGAGCCCGCCGCATAGCCTTTTGAAAGTAGCGCATCACGTCCAGATGACCGATGTATCGCAGATGGCCTCTTTTGGCAAATCGGATTCTAATTTTCATGGCAGATTCCCCCTTCAAAGATAGACGCGCCGCAGCCGCTGCAGGCAGCCCGGCAGTTTGGCGTTACCGAGCCTTCCATGGCCTTTTCCCATTCTTTACGAAGAAAACGCTTGGTCACGCCGATATCAATAAAATCCCAAGGGAATTGTTCCTCTGCCTCCCGTTTCCGAATCGTATAAAAATCCGGGTTCACCCCTGTGTTTTGGAATGCCTCGCTCCATTTTCCATGATCAAAGAAATCCGACCAAGCGTCATAAAGACAGCCCAGATGATATGCTTCCAGGATAACGGCTCCTACTCTCCGGTCTCCACGGGCCAGTACGCCCTCCAATACGGTTACATCCGCCTCGTGATACTGAAAATGCATGGATTTGCGGTTGAGTTGTTCCCGGAACGCGTCTTTCACCAGACGGGCACGGCGCAGATATTCTTCCTCGGATTCCATCACCGCCCACTGGAACGGAGTAAAAGGCTTCGGAACAAAAAAGGATGCGCTGGCCGTGATCTGTACCTTCCCGTTTCGCTTTTCTTTTGGAACCTCCTCATAGTACCGTTTGGCAATTTTTTCCGCCAATTCTGCAATCCCCAGCTGATCTTCCTCTGTCTCCGTCGGCAGTCCCAGCATAAAGTAAAGTTTTACCTTATTCCATCCGCCACGGAAGGCCTCCGCCGCTCCTTCTAAAATTTCGTCTTCCGTCAACCCTTTGTTGATGACATCGCGGATCCGCTGGGTTCCGCCCTCAGGCGCAAAGGTCAGGCTGCTCTTTTTTACATCCTGAATTTTACTCATGACGTCTAAGGAAAAGGCGTCGATTCGCAGGGAAGGCAAAGAAATATTCACTTTCCGTCTGCGGCAATCCTCGATTAGTCCATTGATTAAAGGTTCGATATCCGTATAATCGCTGGAGCTGAGAGAACTTAACGAAATCTCTTCATGCCCGCTGCTTTCTAACATTTTTTCTGCCAGATCCAGCAATTTTTCTACGCTTTTTTGCCGTACCGGCCGGTAAATCATGCCTGCCTGACAAAAACGGCATCCACGGATGCAGCCGCGCATGATCTCTAACACCACCCGATCCTGGGTCGCCTTGATATACGGCACAACCGGTTTTTCCGGATAATAGGTTTCATCTAAATCAGAAACAATCACTTTCCGGACTTTTTCCGGCGCATCCGGAACGAGCGGACAAAAAGAAGCGATCGTTCCATCCTCATGGTACGACGGCTGATATAAGGAAGGCACGTAAATCCCTGGAATCGCTGCTGCTTTTTTCAAAAATTCTTTTCGGCTTCCTCCAGCCACTTTATTCTCTTTATATAAATCAATCAGCGGAAAGTAAGAGCTTTCCCCTTCTCCAATATAAAACAGGTCAAAAAAATCCGCCAAAGGTTCCGGATTATAAGCGCAAGGGCCTCCGCCGATGACAATCGGATGATCTTCCCCCCGCTCTGCTGCCAAAAGAGGGATTTGAGCCAGATCTAAAACCTGTAAAATATTGGTATAGCACATCTCATACTGAATCGTAATCCCAAGAAAATCAAACCTTCGCAGCGGATCCTGGGATTCCAAAGCAAAGAGCGGAATATGCTGCTCTCGCATCACCCGATCTAAGTCAAACCAAGGAGAATACACCCGTTCGCACCAGATATCCGGACGGCAGTTCAGCATATGGTATAAAATTTGAATTCCTAGATGAGACATACCGATCTCATATACGTCCGGAAAACACATGGCGAAGCGGACGTCCACCTTAGAAGGGTCTTTCATGACCGCGTTCACCTCACCGCCGATATAGCGGGCTGGCTTCTCCACATTCATTAAAATTTCGTGGCTTAATGCCAACTTTCTTGCTTTTTTTGCAGGATTTTTATCTATATCGCACGATAATCCGGCGTTATTTCTACTTTGTGATTCCACTATAGTTCTCCTCTCGGGGTTGATTGAATCGTCGATCGTCCTGTGAATAGACCGATTTATTATACCACGTTTGCGGTGGGCTTTCAAACATCAATTGCGATTCAGCTGTCGATATGTCAGGACAATCACAACTGCAGAAATAATAAATGTTAAAATATCCGATACCGGCATGGAGTAAAGGACTCCATCCAGCCCATAAAAACACGGCAGAAGGAGCGCAAACCCGACACCGAATACAATCTCTCGGACCATGGAGAGCATGGTGGACGCAGCTGCCTTCCCCATCGCCTGCAGGAAGATAAACGCCGCCTTATTTACACAGGCAAACACCACCATACATAGATAGATGCGGAATGCCCGGATTGCAAAATCGGTATAATAAACACTTTCGTTCGACGCGCCGAAGATGCCAATCAGCCAGGTCGGAAAGAACTCTACAATGATAAACGCTAGGATGCCAACGAACGTTTCCGCTGCCAACAGTTTTGTAAAAAGCTCTTTTACCCTCTTTTTAGCCCCTGCCCCCATATTGTACCCAACAATGGGAATACATCCTGCTGCCATGCCGACGACAATGGATATGACAATCTGGAAGAACTTCATCACAATCCCCACCACGGCCATGGGAATCTGAGCATACTGCGTTTGGCCGAACACAGCGTCCAATGCCCCGTACCGCCGGATCATGTTGTTGATAGCGGCCATTGCCGCCACAAGGGATATCTGTGACAGAAAGCTACAAATACCGAGAACTAACGTCCGGCGTACCGTTTCCCCTTTTAGTTTAAAATCTTCCCTGCGCAATTTTACTGTTTTCGTATGGCACAGGTACCATACGGCCAGAATCGCCGTTACAATCTGGCCAATCACGGTTGCCACTGCTGCTCCCATCATGCCCCAACGGAACACAAAAATAAAGATTGGATCAAGGACAATGTTGGCTGCCGCCCCTGCAAGTGTGGAAATCATTGCAAACTTTGGGCTGCCGTCCGCACGGATCACCGGGTTCATTGCCTGCCCGAACATATAAAACGGAATGCCGAGGGTAATCCAAAAGAAATATTCTTTTGAATGATGAAAAGTCTCTTCATTCACTGTCCCTCCGAACATAGCAATAATCTGGCTGTCCCATATGAGGTAAACGGCGCACAGCACCAGACTGAAAACGATTGTCAGCAGTATAGAATTTCCCATGCTCCTACCTGCATCCTGCGGCTTACTTTTACCAAGACTCAGACTCACAAACGCACAGCAGCCGTCCCCCACCATGACAGCGATGGCAAGAGCGATTACGGTCAGAGGAAAAACCACCGTATTTGCAGCGTTTCCATAAGAGCCGAGATAAGAGGCGTTCGCAATGAAGATCTGGTCAACAATGTTGTAGAGCGCTCCCACAAGGAGCGAAATAATGCAGGGAACCGCATATTTTCCCATCAGCCGTATGACCGGCTCCTCCAATAAAAATGAACTGTTTTTTGTTTCCATTTTTGTCTCCTTTTAAGAATTTTCTATAAAATTAAAACAGCGTATAACCTTGGCTGCTGGATTTACGCCAATGGCTACACGCTGAATTTATATAAACTCATTCTTCATAAAAACGCATGGCAGATCACTGGATTTACGCAGTTTATGCCACACGTTCTTGTTTATTATACACCCGTTGTACGAAAAATTCAAAGGAATTTTTACAAAAATGTATCATTCCGATATCCTGCAAAAGGTCTTGTTATTTTTTCTGGCATCACCCTTTGAATGCGGAAAACAGCCCTTTCTTCTCATAAGGCTCACAATCTACCGATACAACGTCATAACCGGCTGCAGCAATCACCTTTTTTAGTTCTTGCTCCGGAATATCTTTCTCCGCAAGGACAATCGTCTGCTTTTTTGTATGGGAACTCGTCACTTTCTTCACCGGAAACGCATTCCTTACGGCCTCGTTGACATGCGCCTCGCACATGCCGCAGGCCATGCCTTCTACACCTACGGTAATCTTAACCATGAAAATAACCTCCATCACGATTCTAAATTTTCTTATTCTATATTTTTAAGCGCTTCATCCAGCGGAATCTTTTTTATCCGTCTGAAATCGAAAAACATGACGATCAGATAACCAATCAGGACAAAAACAAATATCTTCGCATAACCGGCTGGGGCAATCTGAAACGGGAACCATCCGCTGAAGCCCGCCAGGATTGCCTTCCAGGCCTGCGCCATAACAAGGGAACCGAGAACGGTACTGGCAGCATCCAGAATTACGACGACGATGGTTGTGGACAGAAGATACAGCCCTGCAATTTCCCTATTTTCATAGCCTAGAATCTTGGTCATAGAAATTGCCTTTTCGTTTTTCTCAATGATAATCTTGGTGAGCAGATAGATGAGCGCCGCTGATAAAAGGATGCACAGAATTTGGAAATATTTCATGTAGCTACCCATGGAATGATCCAGCTGATCGCACATCTTCGTAATATCCCGCTCCGTAATGACGGCAGCGATATCTTCTTTATCAATGTCCGTGATTTCTGTATCGGATAGGTAGCCGTCAAATTCCCCCTCTGCCGAATCAAAGATCAGCCGGTAATTCTGTATCGGCATGAAAACCGCCATGCTGATGCATCCATCGTAAATTCCTGCCACTTCAAACGGAAAGCTTTTGTTTTCGTATTTTTCATCCAAGGAAACACTGCTGCCGACGGACAATCCGTATTTTTCTGCAAAGGAGGATGAAAGATAGACCTCATTTTCTCCCAGCTTATCCAGCCCGTCAATCATCACATACTTGCTGCCGTCCGTAATTCCGTACACCGAAACTTCCTCGTTGATGGAATCTCCCTTTCTCAGCAATGATGTCAGGGAAAATTTTTCGGCATCGGCATTTTCCGTGACAATGGCATTCCCACTCTCATCTTTGCAGGATTTCAGTACATACTGATAGTTGGAAAACATCATATCCCTGGCATTGTCCTTATAAAATTGAAGGGTATCCGGCATGCCCACCGCCATAGAAAGCATAGTGGAAATAAACAGAATTCCCACAAACAAAATGAGATAATTTGGTATGTTTTGCAAAATAATACGGAGTCGGAAGCGGTTTAAAAATCTCCACGTTGGAAGCTGAACAGCCTTTTTACGCTTTGTTTTCTTTAAGTCATGGCGCAGAAACTGTAGCGGCGTATGTCCCATCATTTTGATAATAACAACCAGGTTTACAACCAGCATGAGCGCCACGGGAATCAGCGTTGTCCGAAGAAACGCTTCGGGATTCCATATGGTTTCATATGCGGGCAGGCTGTAGCTGTTATAGTACATGGATACCACAACCTTTTTCAATACCGTATACCCAAGCAGGTTCCCTACTACTGCGGAAACAAAGGTGACAATAATCGGCATAGAAAGATAATGCCGGATCAGTTCTCCTCGGCGATAGCCCGACGCCCGAAGGGTTCCTATTACCGATGCTTCTTTGACCATGGTGTTGCTGATTGTTACCGCAAAGATAAAGGCAATAATCACGATCAGGATATTCAGCAGGACGCCGCCCATCGCCTTATCCGAGCCCATATCGTCCGTGGCAAAATGGATGGCCGGATTCGCATAAGCGGGCATATAATCCAGAAGCTCAAAGCCCGCTGTGAATGTCTGTGTAAGCAAGGTTTTGAGGAAATCATCGGAAAGGCTTTTTTCTTCTTTTTCATCGTCAGGCTCTTCCTGGTACTTCCACGCATAGCTGTAGTGGATACTGCTGCCCAAACGCGCAAAGCCCTCCTCCGTCACCATCGCCACATCAAAATTAAGTGCGTCAAACATAAAATCGGTACTCTTCTCGTGCAGCGTATAGTAATTGACATAAGAGAGTAATCCCACAACTTCGTATGTCTGGCCGCCCACCGTAATGGCATCTCCCGTCTTCACCCCTACATTGTCGGCATGCATCCGATCGATTGCGATTTCATTCTCCGATTCGGGAAAACGCCCGTCCATCAGACACGCCAGATTGACATCCTCATTTCTGGTATACACTCGGACCGTTCCGTCGGTTATCCCGTCGCCGTTATTGTCCTCCGTTTCATTCCTGAAAAAATTTTCATATACCATTGCAGGAAGCGCTTGAATCAACTCTTCATCCGCCGACTTCCCCAATATAAAATGACCGTCCTCCCGTTTATATTTTGTCCTGCCATTATGGGCTGATGTCTCCATGCTTCCATTTGCCACATACATTCCTGAGACAAAGCCAATCGTAAGGATCAGAAACAGGCTCACCACAAGATATTTTTTCCAGTCGCCGATTAGTTCCTTGGGGATTCGGCGGATAAGGGGATTTTTCGTCTTTTTATTCCTCATCGTCCCCCTCCTACCATTCCAGTTTCGCTGCGGAAATTTTATTGGTATTGACGTCATTATGGCGAACTTTGCCGTCGCGCAGTTTCACCACATGATCCGCCATGTTTCGGATCGCTTCATTGTGCGTAACCATAATGACCGTATTCCCATACTTTTTGTTTATATCTTCAATCAGCTTTAATATCTCCTTTGACGTGCTGTAATCAAGCGCTCCGGTCGGTTCATCGCAAAGAAGGATATCGGGATTTTTCACGATGGCCCTGCCGATGGATACGCGCTGCTGCTGTCCACCCGAAAGCTGATTCGGAAGCTTATGCCTATGTTCGTAAAGACCAAGAGTACTTAGAAGCTCGTCAATATCAAGGGGGCGGGGCGAAAGGTATGCGCCGACCTCGATATTTTCCTTTACATTCAGATTTCCGACGAGGTTATACATCTGGAAAACATATCCCAGATGCTTTCTGCGGTACTGTGTCAGCTTTTTCTCATCCATCTCCGAAAGCTTGTCGCCGTTTATGGATATGTACCCGGAATCGGCGCCGTCAATCCCTCCGATGATGTTTAGCAATGTGGATTTGCCGGAACCGGAGGGTCCCAAAAGCACGCAGAATTCGCCCTTTGCTATCGAAAAATTAATTCCCCGGAGTACTTCCTGGCGGGTATCTCCGCTGCCGAATCCCTTCTTCAAATCTACAATTTCCAAAAATTTCCGTTCTTTTTCTGACATGAAAACGACATCCTTTCCTTTTATTTTCTGCTCCGTTTCCATCGCTGCTTTCATTTTTGAGATGTTAGCACAAGCTAACCATCGCTCCTCATATAAGCGGCTTCCATATGTTAGTAGCCGCTAACCTAAACTTTAGTATACTCCTTTCCGCAGGATTTTGTCAATAGCGCCAGCAGGAACTTTTCATTCGAAAATAGATTCCACTTTGGAGGCTGCTGCATATAATGGTAACCAAAAACAACTTAATAAACTCTCAAAAGGAGGAGCGAGTGTCATGATTAGTTTCATCATTTGTCTTCTACTCTTAATCGGAGGGTATTTCATCTATGGCAAAATCGTAGAAAATACCTTCGCCCCGGACGACAGAGAGACGCCCGCCGTCAAGATCAACGACGGTGTGGACTATGTGGTCATGCCGCAATGGAAATTGTTTTTGGTACAGCTGCTCAATATCGCAGGCCTTGGCCCGATTTTTGGCGCCATGCAAGGAGCCCTCTGGGGACCGGTTGTGTTCCTGTGGATTACCTTCGGCACCATCTTTGCCGGAGGCGTCCATGACTATTTTTCCGGTATGCTCTCTGAGCGAAATCAAGGGGCATCCATCTCCGAGGTATGTGGAATTTACCTGGGCGGATTCATGAAAAACGTCATGCGTGTGTTTAGTATCGTTCTTCTGGTTATGGTCGGCACCGTCTTTGCCGTAGGCCCCGCAGGATTGATCGTTACCTTGTTTAAGGAAGGAAACGTGACGGGGATCTTGGCCAGCACAGAATTCTGGCTTTGGATTATTCTGGCTTACTATTTCATCGCTACGTTTATCTCCATCGATAAGGTAATCGGGCGAATCTATCCAATCTTTGGCGTATGTTTAATTATCATGGCGGTTGGCGTAGTGTTTGGTATCT
The DNA here is from genome assembly GCF_051055405.1 of Hominifimenecus sp. rT4P-3. Classification (GTDB taxonomy): domain Bacteria; phylum Bacillota; class Clostridia; order Lachnospirales; family Lachnospiraceae; genus Pseudolachnospira. The sequence continues at coordinate 1,624,270 of NZ_CP167068.1, forward strand.
TTACCCATTCGGAATTTACGATTCCGGAAATCTGGAATCATTTTTCCAACATGCATCCTCAGGCGACTCCCGTATGGTCCGTCATGTTTATTACGGTTGCCTGTGGAGCCATCTCCGGCTTTCATTCCACCCAATCCCCTTTGATGGCGCGCTGTATGAAATCCGAGAAGCAAGGACATTTTGTTTTCTACGGAGCCATGGTTGCAGAAGGCGTAATCGCTTTGATCTGGGCAGCGGCAGGATGCGCGCTATATGAGGTCACCGGCGGGCTAAGCACGGGTCTGGAAGCAATCTTGGCCAACGGCCAGTCGGCTGCCATTTATGATGTCTGCGCAAAAACCATGGGCGGCGTCGGCGTTGCTCTGGCGATGATCGGCGTTATCGTCTGTCCGATTACTTCCGGCGATACGGCCTTTCGCAGCGCCCGTCTGGTATTGGCGGACTGGTTTCAAATCAATCAAAGCAAATATCGCAAACGGCTGATGCTCTGCATCCCGCTTCTAGGAGTTGGCGCGATCATCGGTCATTTGGACTATACGATTGTATGGAGATATTTCAGCTGGACCAATCAGACGCTGGCTATGATTGTACTCTGGACGGCCAGCATGTATTTGTTCCGCGAAAAGAAGAATTACTGGCTGACTGTGGTGCCAGCCACGTTTATGAGCGCGGTTTCTATGACCTATTTCTTTTATGCCAAGGAATGTCTGAATTTAGGAACTGCCGTCGCTTATCCGGCTGGATTGATCTTAGCGGTTATTTTCCTCGGTATTTTTATCGCGGCGACCAGAAGACAGCCGAAGGCAGTGGAATAACCTGCGAGGAAGTATTCTTTTTTCTGAAAGGAGCCAACCAGATTGATCTTTCTACCTAAAAAATTAAGCAGCGCTGCCTTGCCGGAGGGAGAACTGGCAGAGGATAAAAAACATTGCCGAAAATTTGGTCCCTGCGGCGTAGGGAAAAAAGCTGTCTACCTGAACAGTTTCTATGTGGACCGCCGGTACTATATTCCCTTGGCTTCCGTCAACCGAATCTATAAGAGAATCGCCATGAGCAAAGGCGGTTTTACCGGAAAAGGAATTTTCGCAACGCTCCCCTATCTGGTCGTAGAATATGATAACGGCAAAGAGAAGCAATGCAATTTCAAGCATGAAGAACAGGTAGACCAGCTCCTAAACTACCTGCACACGGCGCGTCCAGAAATCAAGCTCCACAGCAGGGAAGCGGAAAAGAGGCTGCTAGAAAAAGAGCAGAAAGAAAAATCCAAACGAAAAGAACCGATCTCCGCAATGGCGCAGGCAAATATTCAGGTGCTAAAACAAGGGGAGTCTTATCTAAACAAAAATATGGCATTAGCCACCGAATTGAGCGCCTGCGCAAAACGACAAAGAGCCTATGAGAAAAGTAAGCCCTCTTATAAATGGGGGGCTCTAGCCATTACTCTTTTGGGGATAGCAGCTTTCATCTATGGGATCTACGCACTCCTTACGAAAGCAGGGTTTGGCGTTTATTTCTTGTTGTTCGGCCTAGCGGCAATCTTCCTATTTTCAAGCGCGAGTATGCTTCCTACGGCTCAGAACAACAAACGCCATCTGGATGCTCGCATGAACCGGGCAATCAAAGCCATGGAAGCATACATCAAAGAGTATCCGGAATTTCCGGTTCCTGTGTTCTATTCCCATCCAGTCGTTTTGAAACGAATGGAGGATATTCTTGCTGAGGGACGCGCCGATACGATCGCAGACGCGCTCAAGCTTTTAAAGCAAGACTTAAAAGCTCTCAATTCCAGCGTGGTAGTAGAGCAAGAGGAATATGAAGAAATCGTTGCCATCAAGCCTTTATTTTTAGTCCGCAATTATGAATGATTTTTGACAACCAAAAATTTCGCTTTGTGAAATCTTCTATGGGAAATCCCGGTGTAATTTTCTATAGAAGAGAAAAGGGGAGAATCGCTAAAAACAGCTATTCTCCCTCTTTTCTGCACTATTTTTCGTCCTGTACTTCGATTTTTCGAATCTCTTTTGTCCGGATTTCCTTGCTGATTGCGTCGATAAATTCTTGGAGATCTTTCTGTCCTTCGTCTCCTAGGAAGCGGCTCCGAACCGATACCTTCTTTTCCGCCTCTTCCTTTTCTCCTACTACCAGCATATACGGAACCTTTGCCAACCGGGCTTCCCGAATCTTATAGCCGATTTTCTCCGATTTTTCATCCACCGAGCAAAGAATGCCGTTTGTCTGAAGCGCTTGTTCCACCTGTTTCGCATAATCCAAATATTTGTCGGAAATGGGAAGAATGCGCACCTGTTCCGGACACAGCCAGGTCGGGAAGAGACCGGCGTATTTTTCAATCAACCACGCCAAAGTTCTCTCATAGCATCCAAGGGAGGTCCGGTGGATAATATAAGGCCGTACCTTCTCCCCATTCGGGTCGATATAATACATGTCAAACTGCTCCGCAAGCAACGCGTCCCATTGAATCGTAATCATGGTATCTTCTTTTCCATATACGTTCTTGGCGTTGATATCCACTTTGGGACCATAAAAAGCAGCTTCACCGACGTCTTCCACAAAGGGAATCTCCAATTCCGTCAAAACGTCCCGAATATGCTGTTCGGTCTGATCCCAAACTTCGGGTTCGCCGATGTATTTCTCCCGATCGTCCGGATCCCATTTCGACAGATGATAGGTAACGTCGTCCTGCAGTCCTAAGGTCGTCAGGCATTTCTTGGCCAGAGCAATGCACTTTTTGAATTCTTCCACCATCTGATCCGGCCGGACAATCAGATGTCCTTCGGAAATGGTAAACTGGCGGACACGCGTCAGGCCGTGCATTTCTCCGGAATCTTCGTTACGGAATAACGTGGAGGTCTCGCTATAGCGAAGGGGCAGATCCCGGTAAGATCTTTGCTTTGCCTTGTATACATAATACTGGAACGGGCAGGTCATCGGACGAAGGGCGAAAACCTCTTTGTCCTTTTCCTCATCTCCCAGCACGAACATACCGTCTTTGTAATGACCCCAGTGACCGGAAATCTTATACAGGTCGCTTTTTGCCATCAACGGGGTTTTCGTGCGAATGTAGCCCCAGTGATTGTCTTCCTCATCTTCAATCCATCTCTGAAGCGTTTGGATGATCTTGGCGCCCTTGGGCATCAGCAGCGGCAATCCCTGTCCGATCACGTCCACGGTGGTAAAGAGTTCCATCTCACGTCCTAACTTATTGTGATCCCGCTTTTTCACCTCTTCCAGATACTGCAAATAGTCGTTCAGTTCTTCTTTGGTGGCAAAAGCGCTGCCGTAAATTCTTTGCAGCATCGCTTTATTGGAATCGCCTCTCCAATAAGCGCCGGAGGAGGACGTCAGTTTAAACGCCTTGATTCCCTTGGTGCTCATCAGGTGAGGGCCTGCGCACAGGTCGACAAAATCTCCCTGGTCATAGAAAGAAATCTCTGCATCCTCCGGAAGATCCCGAATCAGTTCCACCTTATAGGGCTCGCCGAGCTCTTCCATTTTTTTGATCGCTTCTTCCCGCGGCAGGGTAAAACGTTCCAGTTTTGCTCCTTTTTTGATGATTTTCTTCATCTCTTTTTCAATGGCGTCCAGATCTTCCCTGGAAAAAGGCGTTGCTTCAAAGTCATAATAGTAACCCGTGTCAATGGCGGGGCCGATGGCAAGCTTTGCCTCTGGGAACAGATTTTTTACTGCTTCTGCCAATACATGGGAGCAAGTGTGGCGTACCACGCGGAGTCCTTCCGGATCTTTTGCCGTCAGAATATTGAGAGAACAATCTTGATCGAGAACGGTTCGAAGGTCTACTACTTCGCCATTCACTTCTCCGGCACAGGCGGCCCGTGCCAAGCCTTCGCTGATATCAAAGGCAATGTCAATCACTGATTTTGCTTCCGGATACTCTTTTACGGTTCCGTCTTTCAATGTAATTTTCATCTTTCTCCTCCTAAATTTTCAAATGCGCTGACAAGGGAAGGGATAAAAACGGATTGCTCCACGCTTCGCGTTCTCGCAATCGTCAGGGGCAGCTTCCATAATTTTTTATATGAAAGCCCGTCCGATGTCCATGAGCTAGGGGAGCTTGCTCCCCTAGCTCATGGCCGCCGTCCGGGGCTTTCATAATAAAAAATCCCTGAGCAGCATATTTGCTGCTCAGGGACGATAAAAGCTACCGCGGTTCCACCCTCATTGTAAGAATCTACCACTCATTTGACGGTAACGGTGTCGGCCGGGCCGGATTAGGGCCGCTCCAGGGTGGTCTTCCAATGATTCTCCATGGAATACTTCCACCGTTTCGTATTCCTCTCTGGATGGTTCCTCATCTTACTCTTCCTGTCTTCGCGTTTTCTTTCTTGATATGTCTTAGTATATCATTTACAGAATAATTGTCAAGTGGTTGGCGCCAATCGTACTGGAAAAAGCATCCCATCCCGCGTATACGCTGTTTTCTCCCAGTTCCTCTTCGATACGCAGCAGCTGATTGTACTTTGCCGTTCGTTCTCCGCGGCTGGGCGCGCCCGTTTTGATTTGTCCTGTATGAAACGCCACGGCAAGGTCCGCAATGGTTGTATCTTCCGTTTCTCCGGACCGATGAGATGTGACCGCTGTGTAGCCGGCACGATGAGCCAGTTGAATCGCTTCCAGAGTCTCTGTAATCGTTCCGATCTGATTTAATTTGATCAAAATCGAATTTCCGCAGCCACCTCGAATTCCTTTTTCCAGACGTTTTGTATTGGTAACAAAAAGATCGTCTCCAACCAATTGAATTTTGTTTCCTAAAACAGAAGTCAACCGATTCCATCCGTCCCAGTCTTCTTCGTCCAATCCGTCCTCCAAGGATTGAATGGGATACCTTTCGCAAAGGAACTGCCAGTGTTCGATCAATCCAGCGGAAGAAATCGTCTGTCCGCTCTTTGGCAGATGGTACTCTCCCGTTTCTTTTCCCTTCCATTCGCTGGCGGCCGCATCCAAGGCAAGGACAAAATCTTTTCCCGGCGTATAACCAGCGCGGACAATGGCTTCTAAGATAAGACCGAGCGCTTCCTCGTCACTGGAAAGATTCGGGGCAAAGCCGCCTTCATCGCCAACCGATACGGACAGCCCCCGTTCTTTCAAAATGGCAGCTAACGCGTGGAATGTTTCCGCGCACCAGCGCAAGCCGTCCCGAAAGCATTTTGCGCCCACGGGCATAATCATAAATTCTTGTATATCCAGGTTATTGGCGGCGTGGGCTCCGCCATTTAAAATATTCATCATGGGTACGGGCATCCGATTGGCGTAGGCTCCGCCAAGGAACCGGTAGAGCGGCAAATGCAGGGAAGCCGCCGCCGCTTTCGCCGAAGCGATGGAGACGGCCAGGATGGCATTGGCTCCCAACCGGGATTTCTCGCTGCTCCCATCCACCGCGATCATCGTGCGGTCAATTAACCGAAGATCCGAGGCATCCATACCAGTCAATGTGTCCCGCAACTCCGTCTGAACATGTTTTACCGCCTTTTCTACCCCCTTTCCCCCGTATCGCCCGGAGTCTCCGTCCCGAAGTTCCAAAGCTTCAAATTGTCCCGTGGAAGCGCCGCTTGGAACCGCCCCTCTTCCCATGGTTCCGTCTCTCAGGAAAACCTCCACTTCCACCGTAGGGTTTCCGCGGGAATCTAAAATTTCACGAGCTGTGATCGTTTCTATTTTTTGTTGCAGCATCTTTCTATACCTTCCCATCCATATTTTTGTATTCCAACCATATTTTGTCCCAAAGATCTGGATTCGATACTGGGACGCCATTCGAAAAAGAGGGCTAAAATATTTTCATGGAAATCAGAAAAATTCTTGACAGAGAAAACATCTGGTGCTATGATAATAAAAAATTTTAGATGGTAAAAACCGTTGACGCGGAGATAAAAACAGGGATGCGCGCACAGAGAGTTCGGGATGCTGAGAACCGAGCCGAAATGCAATCTGTTAAATGGACCGCTGAGGGCGCAGGGAAAGGCAGTTGCCGAGTATTCTGCGACGTGAAGGCATACGTCAGTTGCCGGAGATATGTTGGTATCTCGCTAAGGGCACGGGTCATACCGTGAATCAAGGTGGCACCGCGGGAATGGATCCCGTCCTTGACAGAACAATTTTTCTGTCGAGGACGGGTTTTTTGTTTCATAGGAAATTTTCGATTCTTGTTTTCCCGTCTTCGCAAGGAAGGAGGATATGATGCAGTTTGGTTTAGAAGAGGTAAGAAAGATTGCCTCCACCGGAGACTACAAAAGAATTCCCATTTACCGAGAACTTTACGCGGACCGATTTACTCCGATCGAGGTAATGCGTACCTTGCGGGCGGCCAGCCGCCACTGCTACTTATTGGAAAGCGCGGAGAAAAATGACCAATGGGGAAGGTATTCTTTCCTTGGTTACGCGCCCTCGCTGGAACTGACCTGTACAGACGGTATTCTCTGTATTCGAAAAGGCCAGGAGGAAGAAGAAAAAACAGAGGAACGATTCCACACGACTCATCCGAAAGAAGCCATCCGAAAGATCTTGGCCGAATATAAAAGCCCTCGTATCGAAGGATTGCCGCCCTTTACCGGCGGCCTGGTTGGATACTTTTCCTATGAATATATTCAATACGCGGAGCCTGGGCTAAAAAAGGGAATGCCGGAACCTTCGGATTTCCGGGATGTGGATCTCATGCTTTTTGATAAAGTTCTGGTCTTTGATCATTACCGCCAGAAACTGCTTTTGATCGTTGGAGTCAGCACCGAAAATCTAGAAGAATCTTACCGTCAGGCGGAAAGCGAACTGGACGACATGGAACGCCTTTTAGAAAGCGGGGCTAAGGCGGCGTTCCGCCCCCTCCACCTGAAAGAGGAATTGAAAACCTGCTTTTCCCAAGAACACTATTGTTCTATGGTAGAACGTGCGAAACAATATATCCGGGAAGGCGATATTTTTCAGGTAGTGCTCTCCAACCCTATGGAGGCCCAGGCGGAGGGAAATCTCTTTGATACGTACCGCGTCCTGCGCACCACCAATCCTTCCCCCTATATGTTCTATTTTTCCAGCGACGATATCGAGGTGGCAGGGGCCTCACCGGAAACGCTGGTGAAATTGCAAGACGGCGTTCTGCACACCTTCCCTTTGGCAGGCACCAGGCCCCGAGGCAAGACGCAGGAAGCAGATCAGGCCTTGGAGCAGGAACTCTTAAGAGATGAAAAAGAACTGGCGGAACATAACATGCTGGTGGATCTGGGAAGAAACGACTTGGGAAAAATCAGTATCCTGGGCAGCGTGGAAGTGGAAAAATATTGCTCCGTAGAACGCTTTTCCCATGTAATGCACTTGGGCTCTACGGTACGCGGCACGATTTCTAAGGAACATGACGCCGCGGATGCCATCGATGCGATTCTTCCGGCGGGAACGCTCTCCGGCTCTCCCAAATTTCGGGCCTGTGAGATCATCGAGGAGCTGGAAGGCCGCCGGCGCGGAATCTATGGCGGCGCCATTGGGTATTTGGATTTTACCGGAAATATGGATACCTGTATTTCCATTCGGCTGGCTTATAAGAAAAATGGAACTGTGTGCGTGCAGTCCGGAGCCGGCATCGTAGCCGACAGCGTTCCGGAAAAAGAATTTGCGGAATGCCGCAATAAAGCCATGGCAGTGGTAAAAGCATTAAAAGAAGCGGAAGGAGGGCGGATATGATTTTATTTCTCGATAATTACGATAGCTTTGTTTACAATCTCTATCAGCTGATCGGAACGGAATATCCGGATATTGAAGTAGTCCGAAACGATGCGCTGACCTTAGAACAAATCGCAGAAAAAAAGCCGGAGGCCCTTGTCATTTCTCCCGGCCCAGGCAGGCCGGATCAGGCAGGGATCTGTCTTTCCGCGATTCGTACCTTTGCCGGGAAAATTCCCATCCTTGGCATTTGTCTTGGAGAACAGGCGATCTGCGAAGCCTTTGGAGCAACAGTTACTTATGCCAAACAGTTGATGCACGGGAAATCGTCGCTTGTCTATGCCGAACCGGACAGCGTTCTGTTTCGTGGACTGGAAAATCCCTTTCCTGCCGCCCGCTATCATTCCCTTGCTGTCGATCCGAAAACGGTTCCTGCTTGTCTGCGCGTCACCGCGAAAACAGAGGATGGCGAAATTATGGCGGTAGAAAGCGAATCGTTGCAGATATATGGCATGCAGTTTCATCCCGAATCCGTGTTGACTCCGGACGGCCGCCGCATCATTCAAAACTTTTTAAAGAAAATCCAGGAGGAGCGTCATGATTAAAGAAGCGATTATCAAACTTTCGAAAAAAGAAGATCTCTCCTATTTGGAGGCAGAACAGGTAATGGATGAAATCATGGAAGGCAAGGCCAGCGACGTGCAGATGGCCGCCTATCTGACCGCACTTTCGCTAAAAGGCGAGACCATCGATGAAATTACCGCATCCGCTGCTGGAATGCGGGCCCATTGCATCAAATTACTCCATGACATGGATGTGCTGGAGATCGTCGGAACCGGCGGCGACGGTGCCAATTCCTTTAATATTTCCACGACTTCCGCCCTTGTCATCGCGGCCGGCGGCGTGCCGGTGGCAAAACATGGAAACCGCGCTGCTTCTTCCAAATGCGGCGCAGCGGATGTGTTGGAAGCCTTGGGCGTCACCATCAATCTGCCGCCGGAAAAGAGCGCCCAGCTGTTAAAGAGCATCGGTATTTGTTTCCTGTTTGCCCAGAACTATCATATCGCTATGAAATACGTGGCCCCCATTCGCCGGGAACTGGGAATCCGCACGGTCTTTAATATTCTTGGACCGCTCTCCAACCCAGCGGGGGCAAATATGGAGCTGATGGGAGTCTATGAGGAAGCTTTGGTGGAACCATTGGCTCAGGTTATGGCAAAGTTAGGTGTTGTCCGCGGCATGGTCGTTTACGGCCAGGACAAATTGGATGAGATCTCCATGAGTGCGCCCACCCGTATCTGTGAAATCAAAGACGGATGGTTCCAGTCTTACACGATTACGCCGGAGCAGTTTGGCTATACCCGCTGCTCCAAAGAAGAACTGACCGGGGGAACGCCGGAAGAAAATGCTTTGATCACGCGCAATATTTTAGACGGAAAAGACCGATCCGCCAAACGCTGCGCCGTCTGCCTCAACGCTGGCGCCGCTCTCTATATTACAGGAAAAGCAGAAACGTTGGAAGAAGGCGTCCGCCTGGCCGAGCAGCTGATCGATACCGGCGCGGCGGCAAAGAAACTGGAAGAATTTATTCAGGAGAGTTGTAAAGAATGAATATTTTAGCAACGATTGCTGAGAAAACAAAGGAACGTGTCGCAGCAGAAAAGAAAGTCGTTTCTCTTGCCGAGCTGAGAAACTGCGCGGAACAAGCCGCTTTCAAGGGGACGCCTTTCCGGTTGGAGCAAGCGTTAAGCGCCCCTGGCCTAAACTTTATCTGCGAGATAAAAAAGGCATCCCCCTCCAAAGGGGTGATTGCTCCGGATTTCCCTTATTTAAAAATTGCCGAGGAGTATCAGTTGGCTGGCGCCGCGGCGATTTCCTGCCTAACCGAACCGTTCTGGTTCCAGGGCAGCGATTCCTACCTGAAAGAAATTGTGGAAACCGTCGAAATTCCAGTACTACGGAAAGACTTTACCGTGGATGAATATATGATCTACCAGGCAAAAGCTCTCGGCGCTTCCGCCATCCTTTTGATCTGTGCGATTTTAGACGATGGCCAACTCTCCTCCTATCAGCAGTTGGCCAAAGAACTGGGGCTTTCCGCTTTGGTGGAGACGCACGATGAGGAGGAAGTAGAGCGAGCCCTAAAGGCAGGCGCAGCCATCGTCGGAGTCAACAACCGGAACCTGAAAACCTTTGAGGTAGACCTGTCCACCAGCTTTCGTCTGAGGAACCTGGTTCCTTCAGAGGTGTTATTCGTATCGGAAAGCGGAATCCGGACATCGGAAGAGATTGCACGCCTCCGCCAGGCAGGGGTCAACGGCGTTTTGATCGGGGAGACTTTGATGCGGCAGACGGATAAAAAGGCGGCGCTTTCCCAGCTTCGAGGGAGTGAAGGATGACCAAAATTAAAATCTGCGGCCTGCGCCGACCACAGGATATCGCATTTGTCAATGAAGCCATGCCGGACTATGCCGGTTTCATTTTAGAAGTACCGAAAAGCAGAAGGAGCATCTCCCTTGGGGAAGCCCAAAGATTGAAAGAACAGCTATCACATGAAATCCAGGCGGTTGGCGTTTTTGTAAACGCTCCCCTTCCTCGGATTGTAGAGGCTGTAAGAGAAGGAATCGTCGATCTGGTTCAACTCCATGGAGGCGAATCGGAGGAAGAGATCGACCGTCTGCGGGAATTGGTATCCGTTCCCATCATAAAAGCTTTCCCGATCGCCCAGCCGGAAGACGTGACCCTTGCCATGCAAAGCCGGGCCGATTACCTTCTCTTCGATCACGGAAGCGGGGGAACGGGAATCGCCTTTGACTGGTCGTTGGTAAAAGGCCAAAAAGAACGCCCCTTTTTTCTGGCAGGGGGGCTGCGGCCGGAAAACATCTCGGCGGCAATTGCAAGGGTTCGTCCCTTTGCCGTGGATCTTTCCAGCGGAGTGGAGACAGACGGCATCAAAGACAGAGAAAAAATCTTAGCGGCGGCAGCCGCGGTGAGGAGTAATACGATATGACAAACGGACGTTTTGGCATTCATGGAGGGCAATATATACCGGAAACCCTGATGAATGCAATCATCGAACTGGAAAAGGCTTATAACCAGTATAAAGACGATCCTGACTTTCAGCAGGAATTAAATACCCTTCTGGCGGAATACGCTGGACGCCCCTCTCGTCTGTACTTTGCCGGGCGGATGACCGAGGATCTGGGCGGAGCAAAAATTTATCTAAAGCGAGAGGATCTGAATCACACGGGAGCCCATAAAATCAATAATGTGCTCGGCCAGGTGCTTCTGGCCAAACGGATGGGTAAAACCCGTGTCATCGCGGAGACCGGCGCTGGCCAGCACGGCGTTGCTACCGCTACTGCCGCCGCTCTGATGGGCATGGAATGCGAGATCTTTATGGGGGAGGAAGACACCAAACGGCAGGCGCTGAATGTCTACCGGATGCGCCTCTTAGGAGCAGCGGTTCATCCGGTCAGTACGGGTACCGGAACTTTAAAAGACGCGGTTTCCGAAACCATGCGGGAGTGGACCAATCGGATTTCCGATACTCACTATGTCCTTGGTTCCTGTATGGGCCCCCACCCCTTTCCGACGATTGTCCGCGATTTCCAGGCGGTGATCTCCAAAGAAATCAAAGAGCAGATTCTGGAAAAAGAAGGGAAATTGCCCGATGCGGTTCTCGCCTGTGTGGGCGGCGGTTCCAACGCCATCGGCGCTTTTTACCATTTTATCCCGGATACCAGCGTGCGCTTGATTGGATGCGAGGCCGCCGGACGGGGGATCGATACCGTTGAGACTGCCGCCACTATCGCGACCGGACGCCTGGGAATTTTCCACGGGATGAAGTCCTATTTCTGCCAAGATGAATACGGACAGATCGCGCCGGTTTACTCGATCTCTGCCGGGTTGGATTATCCTGGCATCGGCCCGGAGCATGCGCATCTGCATGATATCGGCCGGGCGGAATATGTAGCTGTCACGGATGACGAAGCGGTGGAAGCCTTTGAATATCTGGCAAGGACGGAGGGAATTATCCCCGCCATTGAGAGTGCCCATGCCGTGGCCTATGCCAAAAAGATCGCGCCTGATATGCGAAAGGATCAAATTCTTGTTATCAATCTTTCCGGACGCGGCGATAAAGACTGCGCCGCGATTGCCCGGTACAGAGGGGAGGATCTCTATGAATAAAATCCAACGTGCATTTTCCCATGGAAAAGCGTTCATTCCTTTTATTACCTGCGGCGACCCGTCTTTGGATGTAACAGAACAGCTGGTTTATGCGATGGAGGAAGCGGGGGCTGATTTGATTGAACTGGGAATCCCCTTTTCGGACCCCACGGCGGAAGGCCCGGTTATCCAGGAAGCCAATATCCGCGCCCTCTCCGGCGGCGCAACCACAGACCGGATTTTTGATATGGTAAAACGAATCCGGCAAAACTCTCAGATTCCGATGGTATTTATGACATACGCCAATGTTGTTTTCTCCTACGGCGCGGAACGCTTTATTCAAAGCGCATCCGAACTGGGAATGGACGGTTTGATTCTGCCGGACGTCCCCTTGGAGGAAAAAGGGGAATTTGAAGAAATCTGCCGCAAGTACGATATCTCTTTGATTTCCATGATTGCGCCGACCTCCCAGGAGCGGATCTCACAGATTGCGGCGCAGGCGGAAGGCTTTGTCTACTGTGTCTCCTCCCTTGGCGTAACTGGCGTTCGCTCCGAGATCACAACGGATATTGCATCCATGATTCAACTGGTCAAACAGACAAAAGACATCCCCTGTGCCGTGGGCTTTGGAATTTCCAGCCCGGAACAGGCCAGACAGATGGCAGCCTGCTCCGACGGCGCAATCGTTGGAAGCGCGATCGTGCGGATTTGCGGCCAGCATGGCGAAGACTGCGTGCCTTATGTGAAAGAGTACGTAAAACGTATGAAGGATGCCGTACGGCTTGCATGATTTCCACGGCTATTTGGAATCAAAAGATCACCATGTAAAAAGTATCCGAATATTTTGTAGGGTTTCGGATACTTTTTTACATAGAGCCCTGCTTTTCCTTCCAAAAAGTCATACTCCCCATTTCTAGAAAACAATGGGATGAAAGCGCGCGCTCCTACCGAAGGGTATACTGATATAGGCTGGCGTAGATGCCTCCCTTTGCCAGCAATTCCTCATGGGAGCCTCTCTCCTCAATTCCGCCGGCTGTTAAGACCAGAATCTCGTCGGCATTTTTGATAGTGGACAGGCGGTGGGCTACCACCAGGGTGGTACGGCCTTTGCTTAGTTCCTCCAGAGACTCTTGAATCTGCATCTCCGTCATATTATCCAACGCTGACGTGGCCTCGTCGAGAATCAAGATCGGCGGATTTTTTAAGAATGCCCGGGCGATGGAGAGACGCTGTTTCTGGCCGCCGGAAAGCCGGACGCCCCGTTCCCCCACCTGAGTATCATATCCGTTTTCCAAAGTCAAAATATAATCATGAATCTGGGCCCGTTTGGCCGCCTCCACAATTTGTTCCTCCGTGGCGTCCAGGTCGCCGTAGGCAATATTTTCCCGTATGGTTCCGTCAAAAATAAATACATCCTGGGCTACCATACCGATATTTTTCCGCAGAGAATACCGGGAAATATTCCGGATATCCTTGCCGTCAATGGTGATGGAACCGGACTGAAGCTCATAAAATCGCGGAATCAGATGGCAAACCGTGGTCTTTCCGCCTCCGGACGGACCGACGAAGGCCACCATCTTCCCGGCATCCAGATGAAAGGACAGGTCATGGATAACGTCTTTATGCGCTTCGGAAGCGTCTGAATTTTCATAGCGGAACGTCACATGCTGAAATTCAATTTCTCCGTGCAGGGTGTCCACCACTTCCGCATCGGGGCTTTCCAGCTCCGGCTTTTCCGCCAGGATTTCTTCATACCGCTGAAAACCGGTAATGCCGTTTTGAAGCTGCTCAAAGATATTGACCAGTTTTTGGATGGGCTTTAAAAACATGGCAATATAGAGCAGATACGCCGCAAACTCACCGGTGTTAATCCACTTTTTGAAGAAGAACAGACCTCCGGCAAATAACACCAGAAGATATAAAAAGTCCATCATAAAGCCCATGCCGGAAAAAAACACGCCCATGGAGCGGTACGCTCTTCCTCTGGCATTCTTAAACCGCTGATTGGCCTTCATAAATTTGGCGGTCTCATGGGTATCCGCCGTATAGGAACGCGATACGCGTATCCCCGCGATGGCGGTTTCGATATTGGCGTTGATCTCCGCCATCTCCACCCTGGTTTCCCGGAAGGAGTCTTTCATCATATGCCGGGTCTTCTGGGCAAAATACACGATAAAGGGAAGAACCGCAAAGACGATCAAAGTCAAAGGAATATTGATGGTACAAAGCAAAATGAAAGCCCCCACCAATTGAATGGCAGAGATAAACAAATCCTCCGGCCCGTGATGAGCCAACTCCGAAATGTCCATCAGATCATTGATCATCCTTGACATAATCGTACCGGTCTTATTTTCATCAAAAAAGGCAAAAGGCAGCTTTTGAAGATGCCGGAACATCTTCTCGCGCATGTCGCCCTGAATCCGCACACCTACGATATGTCCCCAATACTGAACCATATAGGTCAATACCGCTTTCAATACATAAATTCCCAGAAGAACGGAAGCCCAAATCAGAAGCAAGCGTAAATTCTGATTTGGGACATAATCATTGATCATATTTTTTGCTATCAACGGGTAGAACAAATCGCCGACCGCCGCCAAGAAAGCGCATGTCATATCAAAGGCAAATAGTTTCCAATGGGGGCGATAGTACGATGCAAATCTTCTAAACATAAAGGCTTCTCCTGTTTCTTAGAACCAAAAGCGCTCCGCAAAAGATTACCGTTTCGCCAATTCCTCCGTAATATCCTTCCAAGTCACTTGCTTTTCCGCCATCAGTACCATGACATGATACAGGAAGTCGGAAATCTCATACTTGATCTCTTCCGGATTAGGATTTTTGGCCGCGATGACGATCTCGGTTGCTTCCTCCCCGATCTTTTTGCAGATCTTATCTACGCCTTTGTCAAAAAGGTAATTGGTATAAGACCCCTCCTTGGGATGTTTCTTGCGGTCTAAAATGACCTGATAAACGTCCTCAAAAACCTTGTAGGGGTTGGCCTCTTCATATTCATCCTTTCGGATTGGCTGGTAAAAACAACTCTTATTTCCCGTATGACAAGCGGCTCCGATCTGAGCCACCTTGGCTAAGATGGTATCCTGGTCGCAATCCAATGTTAACGATTTTACATACTGATAGTGGCCGGAGGTGGCGCCTTTTTCCCAAAGTTCGTTCCGGCTCCGGCTCCAATAGGTCATTCGTCCGGTGGCAAGGGTCTGATTGTATGCTTCCTCATTCATGTAGGCAACCATCAAAACCTGATCGGTCTTGTCGTCCTGTACCACTACTGGAATCAAGCCGTCGGGTCCCAATTTAAAATCGCTCCAGACAAAAGCCGGTTCCGGGTCGGTCAGTGCTTCTACCGATTCCAACAGTTTATCTTCTCCAAAACGAGCCGCGGTATCCATTTTTAACTGCTCCTGTTCCGGAAGCAGAATCACTTTCTTCACACCGGCATAGAGAAATTTCTTTACATCTTCCAGGGTCTGAATATTCCCTTTGGCAAAAAAAGGAACCGGAAGCTCCCTTGTCAGATGAATCAGCTTATCCAGATTCGCTTCGTGGGACGCATCGTCCGCGGAATCGTCCACAGCAACAATTCCGCTGGCGTCCCGATAATCGTTTACCTGAATGTCCTCGGACAGGAGGATCGTTTTGATGTTCATTTGCCCTCTCCTTCCAGGCGGGATACTGCCTCCGCCAGATCAATTTTCTTCTCGTACAAGGCCTTCCCCAGAATGGCGCCGTGGATTCCCGCCGCAGCCACAGCGTCCAGATCCGCCATCGAGGAAACGCCGCCGGAAGCGATGATATCCATCGAAGTTTGATCCGACAGAAGCTTTGTCATCGCTACATTAGGCCCCTGCATCATTCCATCTTTGGAGATATCGGTGTAGACGATGGTACGAACGCCGTAATCCTCCATCTGAGCGCAGAGTTCCTGGGCCGTAACTGTGCTGACGCTCTCCCATCCCCTGGTGGCCACCAGCCCATCTTTAGCGTCAATGCCAACGACGATATGCTCTGGTCCAAAGGTTTCGACAGCCTGCCGGACAAACTCTGGTTCCTCCACCGCCTTGGTGCCAATAATTACCCGAAAAATACCGGTCTCTAATAATGCTTTTATATTTTCCATGGTACGGACGCCGCCGCCCAACTGTACAGGGAGGTTGACTCTTTCCACGATCCCACGGATGGCCGCTTCATTGACCAGTTTTCCGGCGAGCGCGCCGTCTAAATCCACCAGATGAAGAAATCTGGCTCCCTGGCTTTCCCAGAGGGCTGCCACGTCCGCCGGTGAATTGGAATATACCTGAACTTCGTCAAAAAGTCCCTGACGTAAGCGGACGCACTGGCCGCCTTTGATATCAATCGCAGGATATAACCGCATCTTATAAACTTCCTTTCGTTGAAAGTACATCCGCAATCCGCGGATCTACGCTGGTCGCTTCGTCCAAAGCACGGGCGAAGGATTTAAAAAACGCTTCGATGATATGATGAGCATTCGCTCCATGCATTTGCTTCATGTGGAGATTCATCCCCGCCGTATAAGAAATGGCATAGAAAAACTCGCGAACCATTTCTGTCTCAAATGTCCCTACCCGCTCTGCAGAAAACTCCGCCTCAAAGACAAAGGAAGGACGTCCGCATAAATCCAACGCGGTTAAAACCAAGGTCTCGTCCATAGGAAGAATCATGGAACCATAACGCCGAATTCCTTTCTTGTCTCCGACCGCTTCCGCAATAGCCGTTCCCAGCACAATGCCCGTATCCTCCACCGTATGATGGGTATCCACATGGAGATCGCCCTTCACCTGGACATCCAGATCAAAAAAACCGTGACGGGCAAAATTCTCCAGCATATGGTCCAGAAAACCGATTCCGGTCTTCGCCTGGCACACGCCGGTTCCATCCAGATTGAGAGTCAGTTGAATTTGCGTTTCTTTGGTATTCCGATGAATCGTAGCCTGACGCATTGTTTTCTTCCTTTCCGTCCAGATCGATGATTGGACACGTTCCGCATTTTTCTTACTCGCTGTTATTCTTCAAATCTTACTTTAATCGAATTGGCGTGAGCTGTCAACTGCTCCGCCTTGGCAAATTCCTGAATATCCGCGGAAATAGCCGAAAGAGCTTCCCTGGAATAAGAAATCAGGCTGGATTTTTTGATAAAATCGTCCACCCCCAACGGAGAGAAAAACTTTGCGGTCCCATTGGTGGGCAAAACGTGATTCGGGCCGGCAAAATAATCGCCCAGAGGTTCCGAACTGTATTCGCCAAGGAAAATCGCGCCGGCATTCTGGATTCTCGTCATCACGGCAAAGGGGTCTTTCGTCATGATTTCCAGATGTTCCGAGGCAATTTCGTTGACCGTATTGACTGCGTCGTCCATATTGTCCGCCAACAGAATATAGCCAAACTGGTCCAAAGATTTTTGGATAATCTCCCGGCGGCTCATTTTTTCTAAAAATCCATCCACTTCCTCGGAGACCTTTTTCGCCAATGCTTCCGAGGTAGTCACTAAAATCGCGGATGCCATCTCATCGTGTTCTGCCTGGGACAAGAGATCCGCCGCCACGTAGCGGGGATTTGCCCCCTCGTCGGCCAATACGAGAATTTCGCTGGGGCCTGCGATGGAATCCAGGCCAACATAACCAAACACCGCCCTTTTTGCGAGAGCAACATAGATATTTCCGGGACCAGTGATCTTGCTTACTTTTGGAATCGACTCGGTTCCATAGGCCAGCGCGCCGATCGCCTGGGCGCCTCCGACTTTATAGATCTCTGTCACACCGCCTTCATGGGCGGCTACCAGTACAAGAGGATTTACCTTGCCGTCTTTTCCCGGAGGCGTTACCATGGCAATCCGTTTTACGCCCGCCACTTTAGCCGGGATAATATTCATCAACACAGAAGACGGATAGGCCGCCTTTCCGCCGGGCACATAGACGCCAACGCTGGATAAAGGCGTAATTTTCTGACCCAAAAGAACGCCGTCTTCCCTGGTATCAATCCAACTATTTCGAACTTGCCTTTGATGATATGCGCGGATATTGTCCGCAGCCCGGCGCAGAATCCCCAAAAACTGCTCGTCCACCTGGCGATAAGCTTCCTCGATCTCCGCCTCACTGACACGGATGGTCTCCGGCGTCAAGGTTACATGGTCAAATTGCGTGGTGTAGGCAAACAAGGCTTCGTCGCCTTTTTCTCTGACACGCTCCAAAATTTCGTTTACCGCTTCCATATAGGAGCCATAACTGGTCGTGCTCCGTTTTAACAGATTAGTTAAGATTTCTCTCTGAGCCTCTTTTGTCAATGTTACGATTCTCATGCCAGAACTCCCTTCAACGCCTGAATGATCTGCGTGATTCTCTCATTTTCCATCTTCATGCTGACCTGGTTTACCACTACTTTAGCGGAAAGGTCGCAGATTTCTTCCAGCACCATGAGGCCGTTTTCTTTGAGCGTCGCTCCGGTCTCAACGATATCGACGATCACCTCGGCCAGCCCCACGATGGGCGCCAGTTCCACAGAACCGTTTAGTTTGATGATCTCCACGGTCTGATGTTTTCGATTATAAAAGTAATCTTTAGCAATCGCCGGATATTTGGTGGCAACTCGAATCAACTGATGATGATTTAAAAGTTCTGCCGCTTCCGCAGGTCCGGCCACGCACATCTTGCACCGGCCAATCCCCAAGTCCAGCACCTCGTAAAGCTTCCGGCCTTCTTCCAGGATCGTATCCCTTCCCACAATGCCGATATCCGCCGCGCCGTATTCCACGTAGGTCGGTACGTCGGAAGCCTTGGAAAGGAAAAATTTCAGTTTTAATTCCTCATTGGTAAAAATCAATTTTCGAGTATCCGGGTCTTCCATCTCCTGGCAAGTGATTCCAATTTCCTTTAACATGGCCATTGCTTTCTTGGCCAGACGCCCTTTTGCCAGGGCAAATGTGATATATTTCATCTCTCTTCCCTCCGGATTTCCTTTGGAATCGGCACGGATGTGGTCTCACCGGTTCTGGTTTGAATCACGGTGATTGCCTGCGCCTTATCTGTTAAAAGTAAAATGCTGCTGATCCGATGCTCTTTGGCGTACTCCATATATTCCCCTGCCAAGGACTTCTTCTCCGTCAGGGAAACGCTATGGCCATTTTTCCGGTAAAGACTTCCAAGAGCGATCGCCATGGATAACTCCGAAGGCTCATAGAGGATCATGGTCTCTTCCCAAGGGAGTTCTCTTAAAAGTTTTTGACGCTGCATGGCAGACATCAAGGTATCCATAGAAATTCCAAATCCGACGGAAGGAGCGTCTTTTCCAAATTGAACCATCAGATTGTCATAACGCCCTCCGGTCACAATATAGTCCCCGGTGCCGTACGTATATCCCTTAAAAATAATCCCGGTATAATACTGGTAGTTTCCCAGCATCCCCAAATCAAAGGTAATATAATCGCTGACTCCGTAGGTGGTCAATAACTGATATAATTGTTCCAGCCGATCTACCGCTGCCAAGGACGTCGGGTTTTGGGTCAGTTTACGGGCTTCGCCAAATACTTGCTCCGCAGAGCCAAACAGTTTCGGCAACGCTAAAAAAGCCTCGGTCAGTTCTTCCGGCAAGTTTTCTTCCATCAGCCGCTCTTCCACGCCTAAAAAGTTTTTATTTTCAATCAGTTCCCGCAGAGAGTCAATCGTATCCTGTTTTAAATTTGCTTCCTGGAAAAGCCCGTTGAAAAAGTCCACCTGACCAATCTCGACCTGGAACTCAGTCAGACCAGCGCCTTTTAAGCAATCCACCGCCAAAGCAATCACCTCGGCATCCGCAGCCAGAGAATCGTCCCCGATCAACTCAATGCCAGCTTGGGTGCTCTCCTTTAACCGCCCTTGATAGCTGGAATTATTGATAAAGGTATTTCCCTGATAGCAAAAACGGATCGGAAGCGTCTCATTTCCATAGTATTTCGCCGCGCAGCGGGCAATCGACGGAGTAAAGTCTGGACGCAGAACCAACGTCTCCCCATCCCGGTCAATCAGTTTATACATATCCCTGGAAGCCACGCTCCCGCGTTCCGCGTTAAATATGTCAAAATATTCAAAGGTTGGCGTTTGAATCCCCCGATATCCATAGCGGGTAAAGGTTTCCTGGATTCGCTGACACAATGCCTCCTTGCGGGCATATTCATCATTATAATAATCTTTCACTCCTTCTGGAGTGTGAAGAAGCTGAACCATCTGTCGTTTCCCCTTTTCACTTTACTGTGCTAATTCGATAGCATGATGAATTATACAAGAAAACGGAAAAAATGTCAATCTCTTTCCAGCAAATCTTTTTGAAGCTGTTCCAGAAAATGGACCGGCAAGCCATTTTTTCCGGTAATCCGAAAACTTTTGTCAAGTTCTTCATAGGTAAAGCTCTTTCTTCCGCCTTCTTCCGCCCGTTTCCAGAAACGCTCTACGTCTGCCAACGGTAGATAATAGATTTCGTCCCGATGAGTTAAATGCAGAATGAAAAAAGCAATCCCTTGCTGACGTTCAAACTCTTCCATAAAACGAAGCTGATGTTCATGGATGTTCGCCAATGGTATCGTATCCTCCTGGCATTCCTTGGCATCAAAACAGACGGGAACGCCCTGGACGACGCCAATATAGTCCACCGTACTTTTTTGATCAAAATAGGCCAACGTGATATGACGGCTTTCCTGATCGATGGTAATCGGTTTGATCGGCGTCGGGATCTTCTGAATGAGAGCTAGATGAGCGTCCCGGTATTTTTCGAGAGAAAGGTTGATCAGTTCCTCTAAAGTGGAGCCCCGCAGGCCCCGCGTTCCCCATGTTCCCATTAAAATAGTGCTCCTTGCAATACTCCCAGCTTCTTTGCGCACGCCTGAAAGTCCTCCGGCAGGGGGGCGTGGATGCACTTACCTTGAAGCGCCGGAAGTTCCGGCATCTGTTCCGGAAAAACCAATTCAAAAGCGTGCAGCATCTGCCTTCGGATCCGCAGGCGTTCGGTCATCGCGCTAGCAGCCTCCCCGTATTTTCGGTCTCCCAAAATCGGATGCCCAATCGATGCCAGATGGGCGCGAATTTGATGTGTTTTTCCCGTGATCAAATGTACTTTTAACAACGTTGCATTCGCTCCCTCTGCCAGCGGTTCATAGGCGGTAACAATATAAGCGCTGTTTGGAAGCTCTTTTTTTCCGATCTGTACGGTATTGGTTTTCTCATCTTTTAACAGATAGCCTTCGATCTTTCCAGGATTCATTCCCGTTCCCTGAACCAGAGCCAAATAGTACTTTTCTAAGTTTCGGGAACGAAAAAGCTCTGACAAAGCCTGAAGGCCCGCCAGAGTCTTTCCTGCGGCGACCGCTCCGCTGGTATTTCGATCCAGTCGGTTACAAATACCAGGCCGAAACCGAGTCAGTTCCTCCGCAGTGATCTGTTTGCTCTCTACGAGATAGGAAATCAAATATTCACAGAGAGAAACATCCTCCGGTTTTGCTTTTTGCGAGAGCATTCCCGCCGGTTTGTTGAAAAACAAAACCTGGTCGTCCTCATAGAGAATCGGTAGTTTCTCTGCCCTATGAACCGCCTCCGGTACGGACGCCCCGCGGAATTTTTGAATGGTTTCATCGGAAAGAAAGAGACGAAGGCAGTCGCCTGCCGCAAGCCGCTCGGAGCCGTCCGCCCGCTTTCCGTTTAAAGTAATATTCTTTTTGCGAAGCATTTTGTAGAGGAATCCGCTTCCAGCTTCCCGCAGATATTTGCCGAGGAACTTATCTAGACGCTGGCCGGCTTCCCGTTCACTGATCTTAATTTCCTGCATAAGTTTCCTCTACATGGATACGGAGATAACCGCTTCTTTGGCCAAGTCGACACGGCGAAGCTCCGAATCTCCCTCCGCGGTCTCTACCTGATCAATCCGCGTCAAAAATTCCTCCCAATTGGAAAAAAGTTTCATCCGCATGGGAATTCCTCTTCGCTTCAGCACATCGTTGACGGGAATCTCCGCGTCTTCCGGCCGGAACCGTTTCCCGCAGTAGGAGGACCAGGCCACCACGCCGTTTTTATAGACAACGGCGAACTCCACCGGCATCCTCTTCCCCTTGGCGTCCACCAGAATCAAATCCGACAGAAGCATATCCTGGTTTTCAAAGTTTCCCAGAATCTCATACTTTTCTTTCGGCGCTGTGCGAAATTTGGCAAAAGCTGCAAATCCCACGAAAAAATTTGCGGTTGGAATCACCATTAGCATCGCCGGAATCATCAGCCAATTTTTCTTCGTACCAAAAATGATTACGCCAAGAATCAAAAGCGCCAAAACGATAGCACCGCTGACGACTGTTTTTAGAAGCTGGCTCTTTCGATGCGCGTCAATGTAGCCGTAACGGCCTCTTGCCTCGTTCTCCTTATCCATAACACTCCCCTTTTATCCTAAGTATTTTAAAACTGCCGTCTGACGAGGCATTCCGGGTGTCAACTGCAGGGTGTTTGTCTCATAGCGCACCACGTCCGAACGGTATTTCAAGAAATCGTCCAGCGTGCCAATCACCGGAAAACCAAAAGATTCGGTGCGATAGTGCATCGGAATCACAACTGTCGGGTTCAGTTCTTCCAACATCGCCTCAATCCCATCGGGTTCCATCGTGTAAAATCCTCCGACAGGAACCATCACGACATCCAGACTGCCCAGCATCTCTTTCTGTTTTTCATTGAGCGGACAGCCAATATCTCCAAAATGAGCAATACGAAGTTCCCCATTGTCAAAAACATGAATCATGTTCATGCCGCGCTTTGTTCCCCCTTCGTCATCATGGGGGCAAGCGATCATCGTCAATTGAAAGGGATTTTCCTGCTCGGTCTCCTGATAGGTAATTGCTTCCACATAGCCGTGATCGTCATGGCTGTGGCTGCAAATGATTCGATTTGCCGTATCACGCAGATCCGATAAACCAGGCACCTTTCCATCTTTATAAGGATCTACTACGATGGAAAAACCGTCCTGTTCTAATTTGAAGCAGGAATGCCCTCTCCAGGTAAGATTGACTGTTTTACTCATTTCATTTCCTCCATATCCCTTAATATTTCACTGTAATCCATAATCGCTTCATCGGCCAGCCGCCGTTTCTCTTCTTCCATGTCTGCGGACCAGGCGTCATATACGGAGCACACCCACATGCCAGCGTTTTTTCCAGCTAGAATGCCGGCCGGTACATCCTCAAATACCAGGCACTGTTTCGGGTCGGCATTTAGATCCTCCGCCACCTTTAAATAGATATCCGGCGCCGGTTTTCCCGCCGCCACTTCACAGGCCGTTCGGATAGAATGAAAATAATGTTCCAAATGCTGCCCGTCGATCACAGCTTGTACCAATTCTTTTGAATTGCTGGTCGCGATTCCCATAGGAATCTGCCTGACCAAAAGCGCGTCAAGAAACTCCCTCACATAAGGTTTGATTGGTACTTGATACCGATATTTTTCATAGGCCATCCGATTCCACTCGGCTTTGATCTCATCCAGTGTATCCGGCAGAGAAAAGGTCTCTTTAAAATAAACGGCGGTTTCAGAAAAACTCATCCCTTCTATCTCTTTTTGCAGATTATCTGGCAGAGAGATTCCATACCGCCCCAGATATTCGATATCAATATCCCTCCACATCCACATCGAGTCAACTAGCGTTCCGTCCAGATCAAAGAGAACCGCCTGGATTTCTTTCATTGGTATCTTCATTGCCATCTCCATCCGGGATTATACTTGTTTTTTAGCGTCGTTTTGTTTCGTTTTGCCCACCCTAGGGGGAACCCGTCGAAAAGGACCAAGGTCCAGCCGTCCGCCCCCGCACAGGAGCTTCCTTCGCAGGTAACGGTTTCTCCCTTTAGATAACGAATGGCTCTCTCATCCGAAGCAGAAAAATCCACACGATTTGGATATTCGTCCGGTTTTAGGACCAATGCCAATGCTGGTGAGGGCGTAAAACGTCCGTCCTTGCAAGTTCCCAAAAATAGGCCGGTACGCAGATAGCGAATTCTTGCTTTCTTTTCAGCCTCCGGCGGAAGAAAATAAAGATTTCCCTTTTCCTCCCACACAGGCCTCTCCCCCCACTCGCCAGAAAGAATCGGCGCGAAGTCTGGCGCCGCCACGGAAAAAGGACGACTTTTTTTCTGATAAAAGGGTTGTCCATGGACCGCCGCCTCTTTTGAAAATCGGGCTTCCCCTGCTGTCTCTTTTTGAAATAACGCCAGGAAATGTCCTTCCCCACGAACGCGGTGCGGCCAGATTCTACCTGTGCCGGGAAGGAACCCTTCAGAGATACCAGGCCTCTGCGGTATGGGCTGTAATTTTATTTCCGGGAAATCGTGAAGCAGCCAGGATACATTGTCCTCGTCTTCCTCTTTGGAAAATGTGCACGTGGAGTACAGCAGCATACCGCCTGGCCGAAGCATCTTCACCGCGGAAGTTAAAATCTCACGCTGGATGGGCTGATAGTAGGCTGGACCCCGCTCTATCCAGTCTTTGATGATCGCCGGATCTCTTCGAAACATCCCTTCCCCGGAACAGGGAGCATCCACCAAGATTTTATCAAAATAAGAAGGAAAATTTTCCGCAAGCTTTTCCGGCGTTTCTGCCGTCACATAACAGTTGCCGATACCAGACAGTTCTAAATTTTTTACCATCGCCTGCGCCCTGGACGCACTGATATCATTGGCGAACAAAACGCCGGTTCCGGCAAGCCGCGCTCCCAGATGAGTCGCCTTTCCACCAGGAGCGCCGCACAGATCAAGGACCCGGTCGCCAGGAACAATCGGCAGCATCGCCCCCGGCGACATGGCGCTGGCTTCTTGAAGATAATAGAGCCCGGCAAAATAATAAGGATGTTTTGATGGAACGCCTTCCTGGAAATAAAAGCCCTCCGAAGCCCAGGGAACCGCTTCTTCTAAGAACGGCAATCGCGATTTCAAGTCTTCCGGCTGTATCTTTCGCGTATTGGTGCGGAGGCTGGTTACCCGTTGATCGGAAAAAGATGCCAGGTAATCGGAATATTCCGCTCCCAGCATCGCTTCCATCCTCCGCAGGTAGTCGTTTGGTAGTTCCATATTATAACTCCTGAACTCCCTGACGGGCTGCCACCAAATCCAACTGGCGGTTAAACTCTTCCAGCTCTTCCAGGGTTCCATTCTGGTATAGATCAAAAAACTCGTTTTGAATATTTATCATAGCGTCTCGATTTTCAAATTTGTACAAGTTCTGAATATTATTTTTAATTTCCGATACAATGCGGGCTTTATTGAAGAACAAGTCCTGTGCCATCATAATATCTTCCCGGATCATAGACATCTCTTTGTCTAAATTCACAACTGCCTGTGCAGCCGCCATCAACCGCTCGCTGATATGCTCCGGAACATTTCCGCTGTACTTGTATTTTAGGCTGTGCTCAATGGTAGCCCAAAAATTCATCGCCATGGTCCGAATCTGAATTTCCACCGGTACCAGTTTCGGACCATGAATCGTCGTGACCTCATAGCGAACTACCATATGATAACTTTGATAGCCGCTGGGCTTACTGTGGTGTACATAGTCGTTTTCTTCCATGACCTCCATATCCGGCCGTTCACGAATAATATTCACCACCTTGTCGATATCTTCGACAAATTGACAGATCAAGCGAACTCCGGCAATATCTGTGATCTGTTCTTCCATATTGGCAAGATCTATTCCCTTTCGTTTCGCTTTATCTAAGATGCTGGAAACCGTCTTCACCCGACAAATCACCTGCTCGACCGGAGAATAGCGGCCAGCCGCTTTGTTTTGCTTGATAATATAGGTGAATTTTAGCTTTAGTTCATCTACCGCCAACTCATAGGGCGATAAAATCTCCCGCCATTTTTGAATTTCCATACCGATCTGCTCCTTTATGCTTCCCCGTTCTTTACGGACTACGAAATCTTTTCCAATATGCCAAGCAAGAATTTCCAAGTCCGTTCTGCAGAAGAAAGGCTCAAGCGTTCTTTCGTAGAATGAATATCTAAAAGTTCCGCGCCGAAAGAAATAATATCCAAATTGGGAAGTTTCTCACTAAAAATACCACACTCAAGACCGGCATGAATGCCTTGTAAAATCAGCTCTTTTCCGGTCTGCTCCCGGTATACCTGGGATGCCAGACGCTGCAGCTTGGAATTCGCCTTAAGAGGCCATCCGGGATACTCTCCCTGGAAAGAAACCACAGCCCCATAATTTTGAGCGATACTCTGGATTTCTTTCTTCAGTTCTTCCCGGTCCTCATTTCTCGCACTGCGGGGAGCCATGACCAGGTGCGCGCCGTCCTCTTCCACGTGAACGATACCCAAATTTGTAGAAAGTTCCACCATATCCGGGATCTCCACGCTATATTTCAAGGGTCCGTTGGGAAGTTTTGTCATAAGTTGCAGCAGACGCTCTCCATCCTCTTTTTTCATGACCAAAAGCTCCGACTCCGGCAGTGTTTCCCAGGCTAACGTCAGATTGGGATCGGACTGTCTCCATTCCGCTTGAAGCTGCGCCTTTTTCTGATTCAAAAATTCATCCGCCTGAAAATCTGCGTTTACTGCCAACACGGCCACTGCCGAAGGCGCAATCGCATTATCCGCCGCACCGCCGCGGAAATCCGACAAGAAAAATTCTCCAGGCAGATCTTTCAGGATATCCGCCAGAAGACAATTCGCATTGGCACGTCCCTTATGGATTTCCGTACCGGAATGTCCTCCCGTCAAGCCAGTCAATTCGATTCGCAGGCCTTGACTCTTTTTGGCTTCCCGAACGAATGGAACGCAAACCTCCGCCCGGCAGCCGCCGGCACAGCTGACGACAGCATAACCTTCTTCATCGGAATCCATATTAAGCATATATCGGCCTGTAAAATCGCTCATATCAAGATCTACCGCACCAAGCATACCGATCTCTTCGTCTACCGTAAACAAACATTCCAACGGAGGATGGGAAATCTCATTGGAATCCAAAACAGCTAACGCCATGGCTACCGCGATTCCATCGTCTGCGCCAAGGCTGGTTCCTTCCGCATAGAGATAATCACCATCTGTTTTCAGTCGCAGCGGGTCTTTCGTAAAATCAAAGTCAAGATCCGGCTCCTTGACGGCAACCATATCCAGATGCCCCTGCAAAATTACACCATCCTCCAACTCCCGGCCAGGCGCAGCGGCTTTTCGAATCACAACATTTCCCAGCGCGTCCTGTCTTACCGCCAGCCCTCTTGCTTTCGCAAAAGAGACGCAGTAATCGCTGATCGCCTTCGTGTTTCCGGAACCATGAGGAATCCGGCACAGCTCTTTGAAAAATTCAAGATACGTTTTACCCATAATACTCTTCCTTTCTTAAGTTGGAATTTTTGATAATAAGGGTCTATTTGCTTTTGTTCTCGGATATATTGTACTCGAAAACAGTCTTACATTATTCATAAAAGGAACCGTATGAAACGTCTTTTTTCACTCCTATTTCTCGGACTATTTTTTCTGGGATTGCTTTGTTTTCCAGAGCTGTCCATATCCGGGGCTTCCGCAGGAATTTTACTTTGGTTTCAAAAAGTACTGCCCGTCCTGCTCCCTTTTATATTAGCCTCAAAACTGATGGCAGAAAGCCGCTTGATGAATCACTTTTCTCCTAGAACCTGCGGAATTTTGATGGGATTTCTCTGCGGCTATCCGATGGGCGCTATATGGGCTTCTTCGTTGGTAAAAAGCGGAAGAATCTCTGTCTCAGAGGGGCAAAAAATGGTCATTTTTTGCAATCAGCCAAGCCCCATGTTTTTAATCGGCTATATCGGTATTCAATGTTTAGGAATTTCCAGAGGGCTGCCGCTGCTTGTCTGCGCCTTGCTTCCCGCGTTCCTCGCCGCTCTCCTCATACTTCCGAAAGCCCCGGAAAATGCCCCCACACCTGAACCAATCCTCCCACTTTCCTTGGAAAGTTTTGAGCGCTGTTTTTTAGATAGCTGTGAAACGCTGGTAAAAATCGGCGGATATATCCTTCTCTTTTCCATTCTTGCTTCTTGGATCACGTTGTTGCCTCTACCGGAACTGACACAGGCGGTTTTTCTCGGCCTGTGTGAAATGACGACTGGAACCGGGGTATTGGGAAGCAAACATCTGCCGACACTTTTAGCCGCTCCTATTTGTTTTGGATTAGCTTCCTTCGGTGGATTCTCCTGCGTCGGACAGACTGGAGGATGCCTAAAAGGAAGCGGAATTCGGCTATTTCCTTATATGATTGCCCGTGCTATCCTGGGCGTCATAACTGCTGCCCTTTGTTATTGCTATCTTTATTTTCTAGGGTAGCAATACGGAAAAAGTGCCTGCTTCCTCGCCCCTATCCATTTGTAGGGCGCGAAACGGCAGGCGCTTTAAACTTCTTATGTATTTAGTCTTCTTTCCCGCTGTTATCCAATGCAATATCAATTTCCGGACCGGAATTCTTCCTTCCGCCTGCGGGAAGGCTGGGCGCTAACTCTTTCCGGTTGGAAACAATGACATCATAACTGGCCTGCAACTGATTCAGGAAAGACTGAAAACGGGATTGGCTATTTTCCAAGGCATGAGCTAAGATAGACTCCAGCTGTTCTAACTGGCTGTCCGTATACTGAACAGAACCGTCCCGAATACTATTTGCTTCGATCACAGCGTCGTCTAAAATCTTTTGGGCCTGGGCTTGAGCCTGCTGCACAATTTCCTCTGCCTGAGCGTAAGCCTGCTGCATAATTTCATGTTCATTGACCAGTTCAGCCGTCTGGCGGGAAGCTTCTGCTAAAATAGCGTCGGCATGAGCCTGCGCATCCGATAAGATGGCATCCTTATTGACAATGATCTTTTGATATTTTTTGATTTCCTCTGGCGTACGCAGCCGCAGTTCCACAAGCATCTCATCAATGACGTCTTTTTCAACTACAATTCTTTTGCTATTGGAAAATGCCTGGGACTTACAACTGTCCAGATACATTTCAATTTCACCGATCATTTGTTCAATTCTGCTCATTTTCGGTTATCCTCCATCCATTTTTCTTTTAACAACGGCACGACTTCTGCCGGTACAAACATCTCAATATTTCCATCAAAATAAGCGACCTCTTTCACGATGCTGGAACTTACATAAGCATAACGCAGATCCGTCGTTAGAAAGATCGTATCAATCTCCGGACACATCGCACGGTTCGTCTGAGCCATCTGCAATTCATATTCAAAATCTGTCACCGCACGAAGTCCGCGGACCAGTACATGTGCCCCTTTCGAGCGGGCAAAATCTACGGACAAGCCTTCAAAAGAAGACACCTCTACATTACATAGATGGCCCGTCACACTCTGTATCATTTTAACACGTTCTTCCACCGAAAACAACGCTTTTTTGCTCTTGTTGTGCAAAACTGCCACAATTAATTTATCAAACATTTTCGATGAACGCTCGATGATATCCAGATGTCCCAAGGTAACTGGGTCAAAACTCCCCGGATAAATTCCTACCTTTTCTCTTACGTTATGCATGATGTGATCCTTCTCCCCTTTTTAGAAAGACATGTTTATTTGTTTTATAACATTTTTCTCTGACAATCGAAAAACCATATTCTCCGGCAAACGAAAAATCCGTCTCGTTGCTCTCTTCCACCACAATCAACGTATCCTCATCCGTCAGACAAGAATCGTGAAGGAAGGAAAAAACTTTTTGCTCCCATCCCTTATCATAAGGAGGGTCTAAAAAAATCACAGAGAATGCCTGTCCTTCCCGTTCTAACCGGGCTAACGCTGTCAACACATCGGTTTCCAGAACACGTGCCTGTTCAGATAGATGCGTAAAGGAAAGGTTCTGCTGGATGCAGGCTGCGGCTTTCCGGTTATTTTCCACAAAAACAGCCTCCTTCGCCCCACGGCTTAGCGCTTCGATTCCGATACCGCCGCTGCCGGCAAATAGATCCAGAAAACGACAGCCGGGAATTTCTGGCTGCAAAATATTAAACAGAGTCTCTTTTATCCGATCGGTTGTCGGTCTGGTCTGTAATCCTGGCGCCGTCACCAAATTCAATCGGCGGGCCGTACCTGCAATTACGCGCATAAAACATCTCCTTTATCTTAGTTAAAACCATAAAAATGTTGGGTAGCCCGGTAAGCGGCAATGGAAATCTTTCTGCCTGTAGGGCCTGGTAAATTCATGGTTTGTCCCATAATCCCGCGGCGGATCTTCCGATATAATAGAGGATCTTTTGTCTTCAGATACGCCCATAACTCTTCTTTCTTTGCCAGATTTTCCGGTGTGCCGGAGCAAATCAAAAAGACAGAAGATACCGTCATCATGATCTCCATATAACTTTTCATATAATTCCGCAGCTTTTTATCCGGTAGTTTTCTTAAAGAATAGGCATCGATGATAGCCTTCGTCACCCGGATCTGCTGATCAATCCGCTTAATCATATTGGCTTCGTTGACCGATTGATCGGCGCGGCCAATAAAATAGCGATAAAAAATCACATCAATATAGTATAAATTCTTCACATAAGGAAGCGGAATATAGACAAACAGGTTGTCTACATAAAAAGTATGTTCCGGCAGTTTGAGGCCGCATTCTTTTAAAACGCGGGTACGGTAAATCACCGAATGCATTAAGATATACTGTCCTTTGTGAAGAAATCCAACTTTATCCCAGGTAAAAACTTCATTTTGCGGAAACGCGCGGCGGTAACTGATTACTTTCTTTTTCCGGACGCCCACTTTATCGTAGATGTAATTGCTGATCAGCATATCTACGCTTTTTCCATCCAAGACCAAATTTTCCAACGTGTCCAATATCTTATGATAAGCGTCCAAACTTACGCTGTCGTCACTATCCACCACCTTAAAATAAATCCCGGAAGCCTCCCTCAGTCCGGTATTTACTGCTCCGCCATGTCCTTTGTTTTCCTGATGGATCACGCGGACGATCGATGGATACTGTTTCGCGTAAGAGTCGGCAATCTCCGCCGTCCGGTCCGAAGAGCCGTCGTTTACAAGCAAAATCTCCACCCGCTCCCCACCCGGCAGAAGGCTATCGACACATTTTTCCAGATAGGCTTCTGAATTATAGCAAGGAACTGCAATCGTCAATAGTTTCATCTCATTTGCTCCTTGTATTTCATTCCTATTTTGCTCTTTGTATTTCTTTCCCATTCCAGTTATTTAGTGTATCATAGGCATGAAAACTCGTCAATGAGATTGCCCTGGACTTTAAAAAAAATTCAGAATACTGCCGCCCGAAAAGACTTGCGCCCTGTCGCAATGCGCTCCATAGTGGATAGAATAAAGAAGCAGCCTCCTCGGCCTTAAGATAGGTCAAAGAGGCTGCTTCTCTTCATTCTTTTCGGGTGCGCTCTAATTAGCGGCCGGATTTACCGGACATCTGTCTCTCCTGCGCCTCGATCATCTTCTTAACCATATAACCGCCAACGCTGCCGTTCTGGTAAGAAGTCAGGTTTCCGTTGTAACCGTTGGTCAGCGGTACGCCAAGCTCATCGGCTACTTCCATTTTAAAACGATCCAGAGCTTCCTTTGCTTCAGGAACTTCGATTCTTCCAGTAGAATTGCTAGACATAGTAATACACCTCCATAATTCATCTTTTTGCCGCTGTGTTTCGCGGCGTTGTTTGTAAGGTACATTCCTAGTATGTTCGATCCGAAAGGAAATACACTGGAAATTCTTATCAATTTTCCGGTAAAAAATGGGACTCTATTTTTTCAAAAAAAAGACGATGGATCCCTTATGCTTTGATATCCACACAGCGCCGCCCTTCACAGTTGGCACGGACAATCTCTGCAATCTTTACATGCTCCGGATGATCCCGGTAGATAATCAGATCCTTCTCTTCCTCCATCTCACAGTAAAGCGCCAGATCACAATTGCTGCTTTCTAATGGAGGCATACCAACCGAAACCGCAATAAGCCCAGGAATTTTCCCAACCAACGTCGGAAAAGCTTCCGCTAGAGCCGCTCGAATTTCTACTCTCTTTTCTTCTGAAATTTCTGGTTTGAAATTCCAAGATACGATATGACGAATCATGTCACATTCCTCCCTCAGGACTTTTTCCTCAGTTTAACACCCAAATAAGTATCGGTCAAGGCGATTACCTGCTTTCGAAGGCAAAAAAGGCAAAATAAATTGGGAATGGCAAGCAGCATATTACAAATATCCGCGATCCTCCAGATATCCGTCAGTTCGCCAAGGCAGCCTACGACTGTCATGCCAAAAAAGATCGCTAAATAGATTCCTTTTCCCTTTTCCCCGCAAAGATAAGAAACGCATTCTAGGCCAAAAAAACTCCAGCCAACCAATGTGGATAGAGCAAAGAAAAAAATACTGATGGTGAGAATGCTTCTGCCAAAAACACCAAAAACGCTGGAAAAAGCCGCCAATGTCATATCTGCGCCGTCCACACCAGTATTCCATACGCCAGATACCAAAAGAACAAATCCAGTTACCGTGCACATCACAATGGTATCTAGGAAGACCTCTAAAATCCCCCACATACCTTGCTCTACTGGTTCTTTTACCGTAGATTGAGCATGTGCAATCACCGAGCTGCCAAGTCCCGCTTCATTGGAAAAGACTCCGCGGGCAATCCCTACTGTCATAGCTCGTAAGGAAAATGCGTCGGATAGAATTAACTGAACCGCAGCGCCCAATTGATCTCGAAAATGCCAGAGAATCCAAACCGCGCCGCCCATATAAAATACAGACATAACAGGAACTAAGACGCCGGTGATCGCACCGATACGCTTTCCACCGCCCTTACAACAAAACCAGATGAAAAAGGCCAGAAAAGGAGCCGTTGCCATCGGCGAGATATTCCAAGTTCCCTGCAGCGCCTGCGCAATGGAATTTGCCTGGGTCATATTGCCCATGCCAAAAGAAACCAACAAACAGAGAAAGGCGTAGATCAACCCCATGGGCCGGCTGGAAAGCCCCCTCTCCATCGTCATCATCGTACCGCCAAGGTAGCCTCCATCGGGCTTTTTCTTTCGATATAGGTGCCCTAGCACCTTCTCCGCATAGGCAGTCATCATCCCAAAAAATGCGGAAACCCACATCCAAAAGATGGTTCCTGGACCGCCTGCGACCAGAGCGGTCGCCACTCCGACAATATTTCCGGTGCCGATAGTTGCAGCCAGAGAAGTACAAAGCGCCTGCCAGGGACTCATGGCGCCTTCCTGGTCTGCTTCATTCTTACGGAAACAAGTTCCCAGGGTTTTTCGCATCCAAAGAGGAAAATGAAAGAGCTGAAAGCCGCCGGTAACCCAGGTAAAGTAAATTCCAGCAGCCAAAATCAAAAGCAAAACCAACATAAAAAACTCCCGCGTACAGGTTTGTATCACCCTATGCACGCGGGAGTCTTCTTCATTCACGTTTTTATTATTTTTATTTTTCGTGGGATACGGATATATTCTATCATTTACCATAACAATGAGAGGTATCCCTATCCCCAAAATCATTCCTGCCGAACCATGTATGTCTCGGTTCCCTCGGCGGCAGTAAATCTTCCATCCAGGTTTTCCGTGTAATAGATAGCGCCATCTTTTAAAATCCAGATCACGCCGATGTCTTCCTTTTGTCTCCAAGCCTGTATGGAAGCATCCAGCCCCATTACAAAATAAGCGGTGGAA
The DNA here is from genome assembly GCF_051055405.1 of Hominifimenecus sp. rT4P-3. Classification (GTDB taxonomy): domain Bacteria; phylum Bacillota; class Clostridia; order Lachnospirales; family Lachnospiraceae; genus Pseudolachnospira. The sequence continues at coordinate 1,657,776 of NZ_CP167068.1, forward strand.
AGAGCGTCCGCCTGAAAGCCGCTTTCCGATACAATCGTCACCGATTCCAATTCGTTGTCTGCGGGATAACCAGTCGCGCTATCGATAATATGATGATATTTTTTCCCATCCTTTTCAAAATAACGCTGATATGTCCCAGAGGTAACGATTGCCTCGTCCTTTGCGGTTAAAATGGCCGCCACTTCCTCAGAAAATGGCTTCTGAACTCCGATCCGCCAGGCGCTCCCATCTTCTCTCGTTCCATAGGCATAGATATTTCCGCCTAGTTTTAAAAGCGCGGAAGAAATTTGTTGTTCTTTCAAGACTGCCACGCAACGGTCTGTCAGATATCCCTTGCCGACAGCGCCCATGTCAAGGGCCATTCCGGGCAAAAGCTGAATTTGATTTCGCTCTATCTGAATCTCTTTCCAGTCGATCTTTTTCATCAGATCCTTTAGGATTTCCCCATTGGGGATATGGTAGTCGCCGTTCGGAAATCCCCAAGCCTGAGTCACCGGATATAATGCGATGTTCAAGGCTCCATCGGTTTCTTTCGCTACGGAAAGACATCGAACAATCACATCCGCCAAATCCTCGCTGATCTCCAAACGCTCCCCGTCCGATTGATTCAGCCGATACAATTCGCTGCTGGCATCGGTTGCCGAGAGCATAAGATTTACCTGATCGACTTCCTTTCGCAGCAAGTCAAATATCTCGCTGTCGGAATCCGTCAAAACCTGAAACGTCAAAATGGTATCCATCGCATAGACCGTGGACTCCTGATACTCTTTCCGCTGGGAACAGCCGGAGGCTGCCGTTACCAGTGAAAGACACAGAAGCAATACCACAAAGCCTTGCCGCCTGTTTCGTTTGCCCATATCCGCCCTTCCATGGGGCTGCCGAAAAGTGAATCAGCCCAAATCCAATTTCAAATCATTTTCTTTAATCCAGCCATTTTTCCGCAGCGGCAATGCAAACAGCCAGGTCAAAACAGCCGGCAGTACAATGGAAATCAGCAAAAGGCTGCCCCACTCGACTACGCCCGGCGTAACCGCGCTCTCTCCGAGCGCCAACGCTCGTTCCGATGGATTGGCCCATCCCATAATAACGCCGATGGGGCCGACCAAACCGCAGGTACCCATACCGGATGATACGGGCGTTCCATTCATCTTCAACTGAAAAACACAAGTTGCCAATGGTCCTGTCACCGCAGAGGCCAGGGTCGGCGGAATCCAAATTTTCCAATTTTTTAAGATGTTTGGAATCTGAAGCATCGATGTACCAAGTCCTTGAGCCGCCAGGCCGCCAAGTCCATTTTCCCGGTAGCTCATCACAGCAAAGCCGACCATCTGAGCGCAGCAGCCGGCTACCGCCGCGCCGCCCGCCAGGCCAACGAGGCCAAAGGTCGCACAGATCGCCGCCGAACTGATGGGAAGCGTCAACGCAATGCCGACCAGCACGGAGACCACAATCCCCATGAAAAATGGCTGCAGTTCCGTAGCCCACATAATCGCGTAGCCCACTGAGCTTGCTCCCTTGCCGATCGCAGGCGCCACCAGCATCGCTAAAACAACGCCTACCACAATCGTAACAAATGGCGTCACCAACAGATCGATCTTGGTTTCCTTTGACACCATCTTTCCCACTTCAGCAGCGATAATCGTAATAATCAAGACGGCTAAAGGTCCGCCGGCCCCGCCGAGGTCATTGGTGGCTTGTCCCACTGCTACAAGAGAAAACAGTACCAAGGGAGGCGCTTGCAGCGCGTTTCCGATGGCTACCGCCATGGCAGCGCCAGTTACAGCGGTAGCAAAGCCGCCAATCGCCACCAGCTTCACTGCCAGATAATCCAGGACGCCAACCGAAGATGCCGTCGCTAGGTCAATCGTAGAATCTCCGATATTTTGTCCAATGGTTTTGATAATGGTCCCAATCAGCAAAGAGGCAAATAGCCCTAAGGCCATTGCCCCTAATGCGTCAATCCCATATCGTTTTGCTGAAAATACAATGTTTTTCCTCTTCAGAAAGGCAGAAAAGCCCTTCTGATTCTCCAAATTCTCCATATTTCTGCACCTGCTTCCTGTTTTTCTAGGCGAGGTTTCAATCACTCACCCGAAATAATACAGTCCGTCAAAGTAATCCTGGGCAGACTCCGATTTGCCATCCACCAGGATTTGACCGAACTCCCCTATGGGAACCTGAAGCCAGCCTTCCTCTCCGGTTTCAACGTCCTGCAAGCAGACCCACTGCCGATTGTCCGTTCCAAGGACAATTAGCCGGGCGCCAACGTCAACCGTCATCGTATAAGCGTTCCCCGACGCGTTTCCGGTCAGGCGAACCACCTTTCGTGCTGTCACTTCGTTTCCCATCGGATAAAATTCCCTGGGTACTTCGGTAAGAATTCCGTTCACCAGGGTGAAGTCTTGTTCCAGATAAAAACTCTGGAAAACTTCGCTGTCTCCGATCGCTGTCACCAACCGTTCTTCGGGCTGTACACGGTAGGAGGTAATCACCCCGTTTAAAACCCCGGCTGGCTCCAGTTCGTCCTGCTGGTACACATATACATGAGAATAAACATCCGCATTCGACCCTCGGTCTTCCACCAAAATCTGAAGCGTCGTCCCATCTATACTCATTGCATAGATTTTTCCGGTCAGCTTGTCGCCGCTGCCTTCTATTTCCGCATCCCCGATTTTCAAGTTAAATCCCTTTCCATTCGGATCGGTAACCTGATAGTTTATCGTCTCTGCGGTGCCATTTCCATCCAAATCATATTCACAGGGAACTATGAGCTCTTTGATTAAGCCGGTATATACCGGGGCTTTCGGCTCTACCTCTGTTGTCTGTATCATAACAGAAGAATCCGTGCTTAAACTTTCCTCCGCTATTGCCTCCGTAGTCGGGATTTCCATCGTAGCAGGCGCTTCGTCCACCGGACCTTTGCTGCCGCAGCCGCCCAGGAAAACAAATGCCAGAATGAAAAAATAAGTCCATCCCATCTTTCGCATCCAAAGTTCCAACCTTTCTGCATTCAATGTATTCATCATAGCAATTGGAACAGGATTTTCGCAGAAGAAAATCTTAGTGATTTCTTAATTTTGCAGATTGATGCCGCGTTCTCTCGCTTTCCGCATCAAGAAAATGCAACATGCACAGCTAGATGGAATTATACTAGGAAAGTGGAGTTTCGTCAAGCGCGGTGCATTTTTTAACCGCAGGCAAAAGCGTATTTCCACGAGGTGATTCCTATTCTATTTCCATATATTACCAGCTCTAACCTCTGCGGTTGTATTATATAATATATCCTATGAGACTGACAGACTGCGAACGTATTATCATGAATATCATATGGGCCGCCGATCATGATCTCGCATTGTATGAGATTGTGGAGGTGCTGAATGCTGACGGGCGATACTGGAGAGAAACCGCGATATCGGCCTTTTTGCGGCGTCTGCGCGCGAAAGAGGTTATTACCCGTTACCGGAAAAAAGGAGTTACCTTCTACCGACCGATCAAGGAAAATGAGGATTTAAAATAAGAAAAGACTTTCGCTTAGCGGAACGTTTTTAATTTCATAGGAATTCCGTCGGGATTTCCTATGAAATTTAAAAATAAAACCTGCGGAATACCGCAGGTTTTATTATGGAGCTGAGGGGAATCGAACCCCTGTCCGAAGACCCTTCCACTTAGATTTCTCCCATCACAGCCGCCGTTTTTTCATTCCCTCCGGAAAGCGCCCGGCAGCAGGCTCTTTCCTTTAGTAGCTTCATTTCTACTTATTTCCCGGCAAAGCTTAGGGGAAACAGTGCCTCACAGTTCATGATGCCGGTGATTCCGGCTGTGAGCAACCGGAGTCCGACAGCAGCACTTAGGCTGCGTACGCTAACTGATCGTCTGCGTTTGTATTTAAGTTTTCCGTTTTGATACGCGGCCACGGTCCGCGGATGGCTATCCGAGCTTCTAAACCCCCGTCGAAACCAGTACAACCCCTGGTTTAAAACGAAAAGTTAGTGATTTGCTATATTATATAGAATAAAAGTTCACTTGTCAAGTACCAGCAGAAGACAGCAGCCGAGGTTCCGCGCCTATTCCAGCAAATACCTGAACAATATGCGTGGCAAACGCCTCCGCCTGCTTCTCGATTTCCGGGATTTCCCGAATACTGCCCGGCTCATTTGCCGTTTCCAATACGGCAAAACGAGGGGGGAGCAAAAATGCCTTGTTCATATTTAAGCTGCTGATCAATTGGCTTGCTACGATATCACCTCCGCTGTATCCGGATACCACAATGCCAAACATATATTTTTCATAGAAAGGTTTGATCCGAAAAAGAGCGGTCAAACGGTTGATAAAAGCTGCAATATTGGCGCTGACGGAATCATTGTAATTGGGACAAAGCAAAAGAAGGCCGCTGCAGTTTTGAACGGCAGGATAAACCTCTTCCACCATGGCGCCGCCATAATAACAACTCCCCTTCTCGCTAAAATGCATACACATTTTATAAGGGCAGCCCGTGCAGTCAAAAATCTGTCCATTTCGAAGAGAAATCTCTTTTACGCCGACACCGGTTAGATTTTTTTTCACCATCTCCCAAAAAGTCCAGGTATTGGACGTATGAAAATGACTGGCGTGGAGTACCAAAAGTTCTGGATGATCATATTTTGGCGCCTGATAAGAACAAATCCGCACCGCCAACTCCTTTACCGCGAGACGATACGCCTCCATCCAATCTACTCCCTGGTTTCTCGCCTGGATTCGGAAATTCTGCAAAGAACCAGTGGCCTCTACCAACGGTTTTCCCGGAAAGATGCAGCCGGCTTGATTCGCTGCAAAAACCAGGTCTCGCGCCGTAGATTTTGTATAAATCTCGTGTACGCCGTCCACAATCACGCCGCCCACCATGCCGTCAAACAGATGAGGACTCCGGCGAATCTTGGCAAGCATCCGCGTATACTCTAAATTTGTCCCTGTCTCGTCGAGAGAAATCACAAACAGCAGCCGCGAAGCAGAAATTTGTGTGAGCTCCTCTGTTCGAAACAGCCATCGATACTCTCCGCCCGGTTTTAAAGCACGGCTTAGAATATCACGCAACCGCGGCGATACCAATCCCGGATGTTCCGCAGGACAGATGATTTCGATTCGGTTCATAGGCAATCCAACTCCTTTAAATTCCGGTAAGAAATCTCCAATCGGGCAAATAATTCATCCGGTAATTTCGGATTTTCCACCTCGATGCCATGTTCCGTCAAACGATTTTTCGCCCCAAAAAACACTTCTCCGAAAGCGCTGGAGCTATAATGCCACCGTCCGGATAGAACCGCCAAAATAGAAAGCGCTCCAGAAGAAAGCGCCGGCGCCAGATATGGCTTGTAACCAAGTTCCCGCACGCGAAGATTTGCCGATGAGGTTAGGGTGGTCAATTCCCGTGAAACTGCATCATCATAGTGGGACAAACTATTCGCAATAATCAAGTCCTCCCCGTGAGGACCAAAAGCTGCCCCTTCCGTCAAATAAGAAGAAAATCGAGAATCACGCTCCGCATAATAAGCCGCGCGGGCGTTCATCACGCCGAGCCCAAAGCCTTTGATCTGCTCTGCCGCCAATCCAGCAGACGCCGCAGTCCGGCACAAAGGATCTACCGGGTCTGAGATGACCGCAAACAATCCGGAAAAACGCGCCTTTGCCGCCTCCCCCGCAATTTCCCGTATCAATCCTGCGTTCGCCTGATACTGCGCCATCCGCACATCCCCCACGGATTCTTCTACAGGCGGTACGCCGAGAGACGCGCAGAACAAAAAGACATCGCATTGAAAAAGTTCCTGGCGTTTTAACACACGGACCGGCGGAAAACGGCGGAGCATATCACCCTCCCGGATCTGATTCATTTCCATTTCATATCGGGCAGCCATCGTTTCCCGGATATCATAGATGCCGATCTCTTCTATTTGGTCTCCGCCTAAAAGCTTGAGTCCCGTCAAAAGCGTGCCTCCGACGTCGCCGAGGGCAAATAAATGGAGAGTTTTTCTCTCTTTCTTCATCCATGCAAATTGCACCAGACTACCGATTCGAAATATATCTTCTCCTAATCCCAGCTGGAACAGATCGCTCAATCGTTTCATTCTTTCTCTCCCCAGGTAATGTTTCGCAGCCGTACCAACTGTCGGATATCATTTTCTATATAGCTGGATGCAGGAAGGTTTCCATCATAATGTACATGCTTTCCTTTATCCGGGCAAGTAGGCGAAATAATCGCTTCGCTCAGACGATTCAGCGTCAAGTTTCTCCCGAATTCCTGCTGATATTCTTCCTCCAACACTCTCAGAATATCCCGTGCATTTTCCAAACAAGTAAAAGACAAATGATAGGCTGCCAGGCGCGAATCTTTCATCAAAAAGAGCGGCGCAACGTAAGGCAAAATCAAATTCACCGAGGGCAGCAGCCCAGAAGGGTTGTTGTCGCTTCCAGCCACGCTATCGCCTCCGATAAACGGATACATGGTGGATGCCACAAGCCAGGAATGGACGTTTGGAATAAAATATACGCTATCCGCCGCCAATCCGTTGGCCTGAGCCAGATCACGCCCTCTAGCCGTTAGGATACCGACTAAGATTCGATCAATATCAAGATTCCCCTCTTTCAGCAATGGAACGATCTCCCGGAGTCGATATCCTTTATGAAGCAAATCATCCACCAATATGATATCTCTCCGGAAAGAGTGTATCATCTTAATCTGCGTCCGAAGGGGCGAATAATTCGGGTACTCCTGAATCGTAAAACCACTCATGTCCTCATGAAATACACGTTCCGTATAAAGCGATTTTGTTACCGTGTTTGGCGCTGCGGAATTTCGGAACATTTTGCCAAAAGGGACGCACATTTTTTCACCCAGCTTGGGCGGAACAGAAGGCACGTTGGGAACATTATTTGCCTCGGCAATTTTATCGATCATCCGATTGTACATCACGCGGGAATCAAAGGACAATACCAAATGGCCCGGTCGAAACTGCGTCAATGCTTCCTGCAGCCGGCGATGGGCATGGTAAACCACTTTCATTACTTTCGGATCGTGCTGGAACGGGTCCTTTAATACCGTCTCTATATTATCCGTCAAAATCGTCGGAGCATAGAGCGCCGCCGCCATGACCAAGTCTTCTCCCTCACATTCCATCGTGAGAAAGCCCTGCAGTCTCAAAAGTTCCTCCTCACGTTTTTCCTTCCCGTTTCCATGATAGATACAGTAGGTATATTCTTCCGAGAGCGCATAGGCTAACGCCTCGGTCAAAATCCACTGTTTTAACACGGAATTCCGCGATTCCACGGAAGACTGGATTTCTGAGATCAGAAGCAATTTTCCGCCTGCAAGCTCACGAATTTTAGAGGCCAGCGTCAGATCGCCAAACTCTTCCATAATATCCCGCAATGCCAGTGGACGGAAACGGCAGAACGCCAATGGTTCATGTCCCTCAGACTCATCCCATAATACTACCGCCATCTCTTCCGGATGATGCTTTTCCCTCCGCTTTTTCGATTGTCCGCCACGCAGTTTTCGATCCAGTTCCAAAGTTAGACGATGAATGACCTCACAGTGCAAATCCTGCGAACGAATTACCGGTTTATCCTGCGGTTCCCGAAGATACAAGCTGTTTTCGTATATATAACTTTGTACCACCGGGTCAATCAACTGAGAAATATCTCTATTTTGATCAATGCTCTCCCGAATACGAGTAGAACTGATATCTTCCAAATAGTTCGGCAGGGACAGATGACGCACGCCGCCTAAAATCTCCGGATATTCTTTCCGCAGCTCGTCGTCTCCCATATTCCGGCGAAAAATGATATGCGGAAGCCGATGAATCGAATACTCGCTAACGGGCTTTCGATAGGCGGATGCGTTGGCTACCACGTCGCTCCCCACTACAATCGAAAGTTCTTTCCCTGGAAATACCTCCCGAAGAAGTTTCAAATCTTCCGGATTCGCGATATTGATCGGAATATCATCTGGGAATAGGAAAACCCCATTGTCATCGGCCACTGACATGGCCGCGATCTTTCGGCAAATCAATTTGGGCTGTGTCTTCTTGGACCAGGAGAATTCATCAATCGCAAGATACACCTCATAGCCAAGATTTCGAATCTCCTGAACAATTCCCTTATGGCTAAGAGAGAAAGGATCAAATGTCCCTGGAAAAAAGGCGACTTTATCATTTTCTGACATATGAAAACTGCCGTACCGGAACAGATAATCGGAAAGAAAACGGTAAATTTGATTCAGCGCAGCCGCATGAATCAAAAAGCTCAACAGATTCTCCGGTTGATCTTTCACAATATGAAGCGCCTTTTTGGCAAAGAAACGAAACGCTTGGCTTTTTTCATCCACGGTCAAAAGCGGCGAACCAAAGAGGTATTCCCCCAGCACATAAACTGCTTCCTGGGCAACCCGTTCATGATAATTGGCCATTCCTTTTAAAATCAGACCCAGCATTCGCCCTAGGCGATCCTGATAAATCCGCTTCGTCTCGTGAAAACGTTCCCGGTAGACAGGATACTTTTGAACCAAATGTCCCAACGTATCGAGAGCGGCGCACGCCACCTTCTCATTATTCTGAATCACCATCTGTTCCAAATTTAAAAGATGCTCTTCTACCTCCTCCGGCTGAAGCAGAAGTATCATCTCCGCCAAATAGGCTGGAATATCTTTGGAGAACTGTTCACTTCCATTTTCTAGTCCCTGGAACAGTTCGACGGTTACTTCATTACACTGATCCCTGGAAATATAGGAGGACATTTCTACCAATGTACGGCCTGCGCTGTGGCGCACATTGTCGGAATCACTTACCATCAGCAAATTTGCCAGATGTGTTGTGGAATGCAGAGGCTGATTATTCCTTCCCCGCTCTATCAGATAAAGCAGGAACTCAATATTGATCTCTTTACAAATCCAAGGCGTCGCCGTTTTCAAATTTTCCAAAAAAGTTTCAGATATAATGCTTTTTCTAAAAGAAAATTCTTCCAAAATCGTCAATTCCGCTCGGTCAAAACCTAACCGCTTTCCGATCTGATAACGCAGATATTGAACGCTGATTACCGGGCGGGATGGGACGCAGTGAAATAATCGTTCGCAACACCCGCGCACAAAGGGACGAACCTGATCTTGCGCCAAACAAAAATACGCCAATCGAAGCACAGCCACCTGGATCTCCGTATTTTTTCTCTTTGCAAAATGTTCGACAAAAGAAAATACAATCCGGAAATCCTCCTCTTTGCACAAAGAAAAAGGGAAACGCTGCACGGCATTGATCATGGTAAACGCAGTAAAGTCATCTCGTTCAAAATCCTGGTACGCATTCAATACTACATCCAAATACGCCTGTTTTTTGCCTGGCTTTGCCGCGCACAGAGCAGACTCCACCAGTTCGCCCATCTGATGCATCATCCAGCGTCGGTGCTGTTCCGTAAGCTTGTGATCCGGAATCAATACCAGGTGGAAATATTTTTTAAACAGTTCCAGGCTGGACGTTTCCTGCAAAAAAGCCCGCCAGCCATCCGGTATTTCCTTGCGGTAGTCCGTATCATAAGCCACGATTAAGCGTCCCATCAGCTGGGCAGCCTGGGCCCTGATATCGCCTTCCCGATGCATCAATAGTTCTTGGAGAAGAGAAATAATCAAAAGCTTCTGCTTAGGGCTTGTGTAGGTATAGTATTCTTGAAAAATATTGAGATACGAACGAATATTTTTCCAGTCCTTCTCGCTTCGAGCTACCTCTAAGATATTGGCGAATGTTTTCTCCACGTTCAGCACGTGCATCAAACGGATATTATGGGCAATCGCCTCCCATTTATAGGCTTGAACAATTTGTTCGCCAAAAAGAAGCGCCGTATCCGTCTGGGGCAAAGCTTTCTCCATAACCCGGTCCAATTCTGTTACTACGCCCAGCGATTTCATATATTCCTCGAAATCCGTCAGTTTATCATATACCCGGCGATAACGTTCCCGCTTGGCGTCGTCCACATTGTCCAGCTTGCTTAAGATAACGTCGAAGGAATCTTTTAACGTATAAAATACAATGCGTTCCTTCCCATTCTCCCAAACACTTTTGACCCTAAAATCCGCATAGATTAAAACCAATGATTCCACCGATAGGTTTTCCAGTTCTAAATCCCAGGTGGAATGATTCGCCGCAATATGCCCGATGACCGGCATATGATTACTCTTAAAAAAGAGATCCGTATAGTAATAGTGAAGATAAGGAACCCGCTTATTTTCCGTCTCTTTACACCCAAATTTTCCGATATCATGACCGATGGCTGCGGCGGACATCAAAGGCAGATCAATCTCAATGCCAAGTTTCGAAAGCTGCCTGGCGACATGCATCGCGGTATAATGGACGCCGGCAATATGTCCCAGCGTTTGAAACGGGGTTGCCTCCGATGCAATCCGCATGAACTCAAATAGCCAAGTGCGCTGACACACCTTTAAAAAAGTACGATGCTCGATGGCATTATCCGTCGTCGCCAACTCGTCCTTCTCTACCTTATGAAAATGTAAAATTGGTGAAAAACCACAGGAAACCGGTTCATCTTCCAAAAAAATCCGTAAAACTTCCAGATAAAAGCGAGCGGCTGCTACCTGATCTTCTTTTAAAACCGCTGGAAAATTATCCGGATAAAGAATATGTTTTCCATGAAGATGTAAGAGCGGCAGCCAGCCTCCCGGTGGTTCCGGAGCCAGTTTCTCCATACATTCCTGGCAAAGCGCTAAAATAGACGCGCAGGAGTATTGGGACAGTTCCGACATCTCCTTTAATTTTTGACGAATATGCGGAGTTCGCAGCCGGTGCAGCATTTCTGTACGGCTCACGCCAAACAATCGCAGCAATTCTTCCTTGGTCAGCCGCTGTTCCAGCAATTCCTGAATTTTTCGAATCCAACTCCGGTTCATCCGACATCCTCCCTCTTTTGCGCGATTCTTCGGCGCAACCAGTCACCTATAGTATAACAGCATTCCGTCCATTTACAAGTGAAAAAAACGCTGGTAAAAGTTTCGGAAACAAGGGCAAGCCCGCCTCATAGGATACAATATAAAAAATGAACCTTGGAGGTTTTTACAATGAGTGATTTAACAGCAACGAACTGTGGTGGTGGATGCAACTCTGGATGTGGCAATGGATTTGGCGGATGCAACTTGATCTTCCTGATTCTTCTGCTGTGCTGCTGCGGCGGCAACGGATTTTCCGGCAATTCCTGCGGCGATGGCTGCGGTAACGGCTGCGATAACATTATCTGGATCCTGTTGCTTCTGTGCTGCTGCGGCGGTGGTTTCTAAGAAATTTTTTTAAAAGCGCTTTGTAAAAAGGGGCGGATGCCAATACTTTGGCATCCGCCCTTTCTCACTTTTTTACTGTCTATTCGATCGATCGTCGCGTCCATACCGGTCTCGGTCTCCTGGTACAGGTTTCGAAACGCTTGCTTTCTTCCGGCGCAGGCACTCTTCTTCCACTTCATATACGGCATTGCCATCAATCATCAGTTTTGTTCTCATTAAAAAATTCCCTCCTAATACGTGATACAGGCGGTTCCCTTTCCGGATCTCCGCCCTACTAACAGTATATGGGAATCTTCCCGGCAGGTCCTTGCATATATTAAAAACAAAAGCCCCCGAGGTAACGAACAATGAGCGATAATAACAACAATTGGCAGAACGACCCGTCTTTACAAAATATCAGCGCCGACAAGATGCAGTATCTGATGAAAATGATGTCCGAAGTAAACGGCAAGGACAAGAATTCCCTGCTGCCTTTTTTGATGGGACTTTCCTCTTCGTCAGAACAAAACGGAATGGATTTTAGCGATAACGAAACGGATCTAATTCTTCAAGTTCTCTCCCAAAAGATGACGCCGGAAGAACGTTCAAAAATAGACATGATCCGAAATCTTTCCCGCATGATCGCCATGAAAAATAAAACTAAAAAGTAATTTCATTTTTTCTGCGCAGCAGCAGCGCCCCATGCACAATGGCAAAGCTGCCGACAATCGCTCCTGCGACAATCACGAGGATCCCCATCACAAGATTAAAAATCCCCGCTGATTTCATGGACTGATAAACTTTTTCCATATTTAAACCTCCTACTTTTTGATACTTACCTGAAACAAACCGGCGCATAAAACAGTCACGGACACGGCTGCTTTATGCGCCAGTTGATCTTACTTCCCAGTTTGAATCCCTCCGAACATCAACGGCATCATCTTCTTCGTCCGCTCCTCCAGAGAGTAACCTCCATCCGAAATACAATAATCATAGATCAACGCCCGCTCCGAAATGATATAGAGCTGCGCAATCTCATAATATGGAAGATCTTTTGTAATCTGTCCCCGCCTCTGACCTTCGTCTACCAACTGGTTGATGATCCGGTAATAGTAACGATTTTGGTCAACTAAATGCTTATCACCCTTTTTTATCACCTGCGAAGCATACATGGACGCTAAAAGATCAATCGGTATTTCCTCCTCAATCATCCGATGAACCTCGCAGCATAAATACAGCAGCTTTTCATAGCTGTTCATATCCGGATCGATCGTCTGAATCAACTCTTCATATTTTGCGTCAAAAATAGAGGATAACGTGCTCAACAGCTCATCTTTCCCACTATAATAGTGATAAAAGCTGCCCTTAGAGGTACCAGACTCTGCAATAATTTCGTCAATCGTCGTATTTTCATAACCCTTTTCATGGAAAAGCTTCCAAGCAATCCGGGCAATCTTATTTTTGGTGCTTTCTTTCTGAGCCATGGCTGCGCTACCCCTTTTTTGAATACTATATCTAATATAACATTGAAAAGTTTGGAAGTAAAGGGGATTTTTTTAAATTTCTTTCAGAATCCACTTGATATTTTCAACAACTTATTGTAGAATAGAATCAAGACTAGAACGCAGTCTATTTGAGAGGAGGAAAGGGATTGAATCAACCATACGTTTTTAATATCCAAAAGTATTCAATCCATGACGGCCCCGGTATCCGCACCACCATTTTTTTCAAAGGATGTCCTCTTTCCTGCCAGTGGTGCCATAACCCCGAAAGCCAGCGCCATGAGATTGAGTTAATGTATTATCACGAACGCTGCACCGGCTGCGGCGCCTGCGTGAAAGCCTGCCCCAAGGGAGCGAATCTGCTAGTAGACGGCCGTATCCAGATGGAGCGGACGCGCTGCACAGCCTGCGGTGCCTGCGTCGATTCTTGTACGGTCAATGCCAGAGAGCTGATTGGCAAAACATACACCATGGACGAATTGATCAAGGAAGCGGAAAAAGATCGGATGTTTTATGAAGAATCCGGCGGCGGTATAACCCTTTCTGGCGGCGAGGTCATGGTGCAAAACATGGATTACATAGAGGAGTTGTGCCGCAAATTGCATCGAAAGGGTTATAGCATTGACATCGATACCTGCGGATTTGCGCCTTATGAAAACTTCTCCCGGATACTGCCCTATGTCGACACATTCCTTTATGATATTAAATTGATCAACCCAGAGGAACATAAGAAGTACATCGGTACGGACAATCGGTTGATTCTGGATAATTTGATTGCTCTAAGCAAAGCCGGAGCAAAAATTAACATCCGCATTCCTTTGGTACGGGGAGTCAATGCCACCGAAGAATTTATCAAACAAACCATTGATTTTTTGAAAGAAAATCAAATCCGAACGGTTGGAATCAATCTCCTTCCCTACCACAATACCGGGAAGAGCAAATATGAAAATCTTGACCGCACCTACGCCGACGAACAGTTGAAGGTGCCGCCCCAGGAACAGTTAGAACAATTGAAACAGATGTTTCTTATGAATGGATTTCAAAATGTTAAAATAGGAGGTTAAAACAATGGAAGAACGTGGAATGAACGAACGTATCCGCAAACTTCGCAAACAAAGTGTAGAGACAGAAGCTCATCTGGACATGGAACGCGCCCGCCTGATGACCGAAGCTTACAAAATGTATGAAGGCTCGGTATCTGTTCCGGAAATGCGCGCTCTGGCGCTGAAACATTATTTCAGCAACAAGACTCTTTGCATCAACGACGGCGAATTGATCGTTGGTGAAAAAGGCGATTCCCCTCAGGCCTCTCCTTCTTTCCCGGAGTTATGCTGCCATACGGTAAACGACTTGCACGTTATGAACGATCGTGACCTGATCAGCTTTAAGGTAAAGGAAGAAGACCTGAAATACCAGGAAGAGGTTATCATCCCTTACTGGGAAAACCGCTCTATTCGGCACAAAATTCTGCAGAACATGACTCCGGAATGGAAAGCTGCCTATGAGGCTGGTATTTTCACTGAGTTTATGGAGCAGCGCGGCCCTGGCCATACGGTTGGATCCATTAAGATTTACCAGAAAGGCTACCTGGATTATCAGAATGATATCAAAGAAGCCTTGGCGAAGCTGGACTTTTTTGAAGATAAAGAAGCTTTGGATAAAAAAGCGGAACTGAACGCTATGAGCATCTGCTGCGACGCGATCATGATTTTAGGTGAGCGTTATGCCGCTTATGCCAGAGAGCTGGCGGAAAAGACCGACGATCCGCAGAAAAAGCAAGATCTGCTCTTGATTGCCCATAACTGTGATGTCGTTCCGGCCCACAAACCGGAAACCTTCCATCAGGCGCTCCAGATGTACTGGTTCACCCACCTCGGCGTTACCACCGAACTGAATCCTTGGGACGCCTACAGCCCTGGCCGTCTGGATCAGCACGTATATCCGTTCTACAAGGCAGATGTGGAAGCCGGTACTCTGAATGAAGAAAAAGCTCTGGAACTGCTGGAATGCCTGTGGGTGAAATTCAACAATCAGCCTGCTCCGCCTAAGGTCGGCATCACCCTAAAGGAAAGCAGCACTTACACAGACTTTGCAAACCTCAATACCGGCGGCATCACCCCCGACGGTCAAGATGGTGTAAACGATGTCAGCTATCTGATCTTAGACTGCATGGACGAGATGCGGCTGCTTCAGCCCAGCTCCAATGTACAGATCAGCCGTAAGACCCCGCAGAAATTCTTAAAGCGCGCCTGCGAGATTTCCCGGAAAGGTTGGGGGCAGCCTGCCTTCTACAATACGGAAGCAATTGTCCAGGAGCTGTTAAATGCCGGAAAGACCTTGGAAGATGCGAGACGCGGCGGCACCAGCGGCTGTGTAGAGACCGGCGCCTTCGGAAATGAAGCTTATATTCTGACCGGATATTTCAACCTGCCGAAGATCTTCGAGCTGACGCTCTTCGACGGAAAAGATATGATGACCGGAAAGCAGTTGGGACCGCATACCGGTGACGCCCGGAATTTTAAGACCTATGAAGAGCTCTGGGAAGCTTACCAGAAGCAAGTAAAATACTTCCTTGATATTAAATTGATGGGAAGCAACATCATCGAAAAGATTTACGCCGAGTATATGCCCGCTCCGTTCCTGTCCATCATTACCAACGACTGTATCTCCAAGGGCAAGGACTACAATGCAGGCGGCGCCCGTTACAACACCAACTATCTGCAGGGCGTTGGCATCGGTACCATTACCGACTGCCTGGCAGCCGTGAAGTACAATGTCTTCGACGAAAAGAAATTCACCATGGATGAACTGCTTCACGCACTGGAAACCAACTTTGCAGAAGATAGCCGGATCCTGAATCTGGTTCGCAATAAGACTCCGAAATACGGCAATGACGACGATTACGCCGACGATATTATGCGCAGCGTCTTCGAGTTCTATCGTGCCAACGTAACCGGACGCCCCAACATGAAAGGCGGCACCTACCGCATCAACATGCTGCCCACCACCTGCCATGTATACTTCGGCGACGTGATGATCGCAAGCGCCAACGGACGTCTGGCTCATAAGCCGGTATCCGAAGGCATCTCCCCGGAAAAGGGCGCGGATATCAATGGTCCTACGGCTGTTGTGAAATCCTGTGCGAAGATGGATCATCTTCAGACTGGCGGTACGCTGCTCAATCAGAAATTCACCCCGGCTGTTGTCGCCGGTGAGGAAGGCCTTGATCAGATGGCGAACTTAGTTCGTACCTATTTCAATATGGATGGACACCACATTCAGTTCAATGTCATCGACCGTGAGACCCTGATTCAGGCGCAGAATAATCCGGAAGACTACAAGGATTTGATTGTCCGTGTAGCTGGTTACAGTGATCACTTCCGGAATTTGAGCAAAGCCCTGCAGGATGAAATCATTGAAAGAACGGAACAATCGTTTAACTAATCTTCACCCAAAATCTTTTTTCTAACTTTACGGGAGGGCCGGTACATACCGGCCCTTCTTCTTTATTTCATAGGAAATTTCATCGAAATTTCCTATGAAATAAAAAAACGCTCCTCTATGGATCGCACTGCCTCTCCCCTACATGGTTTCCGTATAAATTTTTTGCTAAGTTCTAAAAACCTTTCCTAGCGCACTGGCTTTTCATTTACTATTTTGTTATGATATGTTATGATAATGTAGTCCTTCACCGACGAGGTATTGATATGCTTGAACACCCCAAACGAACCTTAAAACATAGCCGTACCATTTTGGTAGAGAAGGTGAAGGAGTCCCTAAGCTCTGTCTTGCCAATCACAGGAATCGTTTTCCTGCTCTGCTTTACGATTGTTCCGGTCCCCAATCATCTGCTGCTGGCTTTTATTTTGGGAGCAGTATTTTTGGTTTTAGGGATGGGACTGTTTACCCTGGGGACAGACATGGCAATGACCCCCATTGGAGAACACATTGGTTCGGCTTTAACACGTTCCCGTAAGCTATGGTTTGTGATCGCAGTCGGCTTTCTGGCCGGCACCATCATTACGGTGACGGAGCCTGATCTTCAGGTATTGGCAGAGCAAGTCCCCAATGTGCCCAATGCCGCTCTCATCTGGTCGGTAGCCGTGGGAGTCGGAGCGTTTTTGGTCATTGCTTTGCTGCGAATTCTTCTGCGGATTCGCTTATCTTACCTGCTCATCGGATTTTACCTGTTGGTCTTTTTGATCGGAGCTTTTGTTCCCTCGAACTTCCTGGCAGTTGCCTTTGACTCCGGCGGCGTTACCACAGGTCCTATGACCGTACCTTTTATCATGGCTCTTGGTATCGGTGTCGCCTCGACTCGAAGCGATTCCAATGCAGAAAATGACAGCTTTGGCTTGGTGGCCCTTTGTTCTATCGGACCAATCCTGGCCGTTATGATTTTAGGATTTCTCTATACCCCGGACGGAGGCTATCAATCCCTGATTGTCCTGCCATCCGCCGCGGATTCCAAGGAACTTTGGTCGTTGTTTTGGAGTGCGCTTCCGGAGTATGCTCATGAAGTGATTTTAGCTTTGCTTCCGATCCTTGCATTTTTTCTTGCCTTTCAGATATTAAAGTTAAGGCTCGATAAAAACCAGATGATTCGGATATGTGTTGGGCTTTTCTATACCCTGCTGGGCCTTTTGCTTTTTTTAACTGGCGTCAACATCGGTTTTATGCCCGTTGGAAATTATCTGGGACAGCAGTTGGGTGCTTTTGGCCAAAACTGGATTGTAATTCCGATCGGAGCCGTTATCGGTTATTTCATCGTAGCGGCGGAACCAGCCGTCCATGTATTGAATAAACAGGTTTATGAGATGACCTCCGGCGCCATTCCCAAAAAGGCGTTAAGCACAAGCCTTTCCATTGGCGTTGCGGTCTCCGTCAGCTTGGCCATGCTCCGTATTATCCTCGGAATCCCGATTCTTTATATCTTGGTTCCGTTTTATCTTTTAGCGGCTGTATTGACCTTTTTTGTACCTCCTATTTTTACGGCAATCGCCTTCGACTCCGGCGGAGTTGCCAGCGGTCCCATGACCGCCACGTTCCTGCTTCCTTTTGCTATGGGAGTTTGTCAGGCGATCGGCGGAGATCTTGCCACAGATGCTTTTGGCGTCGTGGCAATGGTAGCGATGACGCCGCTCATTACGATTCAAATTTTAGGACTTTTTATCCGCAATTCTGGGGATGGCAGAAACAAAGTTACGCAGGACTCTTCCGCTCCGGAATCACTGTCTTCGGGAGACAGCGATATCATCGAATTTTAGGAGAAGGCGCATATGAAGGATATCTATTTTTTAACCACCATCATTCGTCGGGAACAGATCTCAGCTTACGCCGAATTCTTCAACAGACATGAGGTCTGCGCTCTATTCGGCTCTCTTTGCCATGGTACGGCTCAGAGTAAAACGCTGGCGTACCTAGGATTGGAGCGAACAGAAAAATTGATGCTGGTCTGTCTTCTTCCAGGGCAGCTCAAGGAACGAGTTCTCCGCGGGCTCGTCAGTGAGATGGGGATTAACGTCGCAGGCAGCGGCATTGCGCTGACGATTCCGGTGAGTAGTATCGCCGGAACATCCAGTCTAAAATTTTTATTAGGAAACCAAGAAATTACGTCCCATATATCCGAAGGGGGAAACGATATGAAGGAAGAAAATTTTGCGTTGATCATCACGATTGCAGAACGAGGCTGCTCCGATATTGTCATGGACGCTGCGCGCAAAGCAAATGCCGCCGGCGGCACCGTCGTCCATGCCAAAGGCACTGGCGCGCCCTTTTCTTCCAAGTTTTTTGGAATTTCTCTTGCAGATGAAAAAGATTTTATCTATATCGTAGCCAAACGCCAGGACAAAGATCACATCATGCGTACGATTGTAGAAAATGCCGGTATGCACACAAAAGCGCATGCCGCCGTCTTCTCTCTTCCGGTAGACGATGTTGTGGGACTGCGAAGCGTATTGGATGAGGAATAGAAATATTTCTATTGCCATCCTATCTGCTGATTTTTTATAAACTGTATTTTTCGGAACTGGAAAAATAGGTATAAGTTCTCTACAAGCGCAGTAAAAATCCACGCAAATATATACAATAAATACAGCGATTCCAGCGTATGGAACCAAGCAAAAATCGTATAGATCCACACTAACCGGAATACCAGAGTTCCTGAAATTACCAAAATGGTCGGGATGACACTTTTGCCAATTCCTCTGGCGGCCGACACCGCGTTATCCATAAATGCGGACACGCTGTAAGACAGCCCCATAATCACCATACGGATACCGCCATACTGAATCACCTGAGAATCGCTGGTAAACAAAGATAAGAAGGAAACTCGGAATAGTACCAAAAGGCCTCCTAGAACAGCCGCCAATGAAAACGCATACAACGTCGTAATTCCATAGGTCTGTAGGATACGTTTCTTCTGTCCCGCTCCGTAATTTTGCGCAATAAAGCTGGTACAGGCCGTATAAAAAGCCGCCATCATCTCGTATACCAAATTGTCCGCATTGAGTGCCGCGGCATTCCCCTCCACCACAACATGGTCGAACGAATTGACCGCTGTCTGCACAAACAAATTCGCTACCATAAACAAAGAATATTGCACCGCGGAAGGAACGCCGATATGCAAAACCCGCATGGCAATTTCCCGGTTCAGCCGAATTTGAGAAATCCTCAAACCGTAAGCCTCTCTCCTTCTCATCAAACAGCGAAGTACAAGAAATGCAGAAATATACTGTGAAATGATACTTGCCAGCGCTACTCCTAAAACATCCATCCGCAAGACAATCACAAAGAACAGATTTAAAATCACGTTGATAACTCCGGCAATGCACAGATACATCAATGGTCTGCGCGTATCTCCTACTGCGCTTAAAATCGCGTTGCCATAATTGTACAAGGCCAATGCTGGAGATCCTAAGAGATAAATTTTAAGATAGAGAACAGCGCCCTCGATCAACTCGTCTTTGGTATTCATAAGCAAAAGCACGGATCGTGATCCCAAAAGCCCTGCGATCAAAATCATTACGCCCAAGAAAAAGCAAATCAGTATTGAAGTATGTACGGTTTTTCTTACTTTTTCTTCTTCATTCGCTCCAATATGCAGCGCTGCTATAGCGTTCACTCCACTTGACATCCCCAGCATAATGCCCGTGGTAAGCGCAATCAAAATGGAAGTAGAACCAACCGCGCCCAGGGATTTTGGCCCGGCAAATTTTCCTACCACAGCTACATCCGCCATATTAAACAAAATCTGCAGCACATTGGAAAACATCAGCGGCACGCTAAATACCAGAATCTTCTTCCATAGGGAACCGGTACACATATCCATCTCATAACCGCTTTTTTTCATCTTTCGTTCATCCCCCGTCCATTTTCCAAACTCCTTGTTTCGTTATACAGCAAAATCCTATCGGAGTCAATGGAAAAACGGAGAATCTCGCTTTACAAGATTCTCCGCCTGTAACAGGATAGAAAATATATTGCCGTTTTCTCATGCCTCATATTCTGTTCTGCTTTGGCCAAACCCTTTCTCCGTCGCATTTTTCTGTTTTTGTACCGCAAGCGTTACCAAAAACAGAGCCGCAGCAAAGCCAAACTGGATTCCCATCGCCTGCCAGATCGGTTCTAATCGAGCAGTTGTAAAATCCGTCACGGTACAGATTTCCTTGATTGCAGAAGTGTACCAGTAAGTAGGCGTAAAACGAGCAATCTTTAACATTCCCTCTCCAAATAACTCCAATGGAACAAATACGCCTCCCAGAAAACACAAGCCTAAAGAAAGGAAATTTGCCACTGCATTTTGAAGATTTGGCACATGGATAAAACAACTGGCCAAAACCGCGATTGCCGCTGAAGTCAGGGTAAACATCAAACTATTTCCGCAAAGCAGCAAGATCTGCCGGACATCCACGCCAGACAAGCTCCGCCCCCATATCAGAAACCCAAAGACAGTTAAAATCAACCAGGCGATGATACTAATCACGATTCCATACAAAGTCATCTGAACGGTGATTTTTTCCGACGGCATAGGACTGCACATATTTCGCAGCCGAATATAAGGCCGGTGAAAGACCATCAATACCGTGGATATCCCCAAAAGTACAAGCACAATGAGAATATATCCCTGCATTTGGAAATACAACTGATAGACTTCCGGAACCGGCGGAGCTGCGCCCTCCTCCCTAAAGAGCTCCGCTTCCGCGGTTTTTGCCAAACTTTCCGACGCTTTTTGCACTAACTCTTCTTCGGATAATCCAGGAGCGGCGCCTTGAATCATCCGCAGTTGATTCCAATATTGGTTTACTAAACTGTCCAAGTAATAGCCTTTTGCCGAATCTGGAAAAGTCGTCTTCTGTAAAGGAATGGGATGATCGCTGAAAACAGTTTCTGTAAATCCTTCCGGCACAATCACAATATAGCTGCTGGCCTGAAAAAAAGCAGCGTCCTGGAGGCTTTTTTGATCATCTTCCAAGGGAACCTCCTCGCCATATTTCAATAGATACTGATAAAATCCCGTCAGCATCGGTCCCTCTTTGTCCCGATTGATAAAAGTAAATTCCGGGCGGTTCGTCTCGAAATCCGTCGTATACCGATCAACGGAGAACGACGTCATTGCCACCACCAGCGCAAGAAAAACAATCAAGTATACCAGAAAGGATGCTTTTCGCCGCTTCATAATTCGAATACAAGCCTTAAATACTTTCATAGCGCTGCCTCCTTAGGAAAAATGCGGTTCCCGCAAAAAACAGAACGGTGATCGCCAAGAGAACGCCCAAATCCACAAAATATGGTCCGAGAGAATCATAACAGTAAAGCGCTCGAAACGCATCGGATATCCTTGCCGCTGGATTCAGCCAAGAAAGAATCGGGATGTGTATTGCAACAAGATAGTTGATTCCGGAAACCATCAGCCCGGCCAAAAAACAGCAAACCATACTAGCCGCTACTACCACTGCTGTTTTTGCCGTTTCTTTCATACGGGTAGATACCCCAATCAAAGACCCAAACGAAATACCGGCCATACTTCCAACCAGACAAGTCAATACAACCCAGCCCAGCCGGTCTCCAAAATCCACGCGCAAGATACCGAGAATATAGGCTAATGAAATCAGCAATCCCAATAAATGAACCGTCAAGCCACCCATAAGATCCACAAATACCATTTGGAACTTTTTTACTGGCGCTAGGCTGCGTCTAGCTCCCAAGGCGGAAAGATTTGCCTGAATCGAATAGATACTCTCCATCCCTTGAAAACCGCCGTATAAGCAAACCATAGCAAGAAGGGCGTAATAATATCCGAGTGTCTCTGTCGGCGGATTTGAAGTCAATGAAGTCTCTTCTGTTAAAACCTCCGTCTGTACCAAATCTGAAATTTTTTCCAGGTTTTCCGGATTCTCTTTTATCAGATCAAGGATCGCAGCCTCTGTCTGGCAATACCGATCCAGCACGCCTTTTAAAATCGAAGAATTCCACCCGTTTTCCCTGGTTAACATCTTTGGCGTGCCATCCTCTAAAAAAAGGATCGCCTCCGCTTTTTCCTGACGGAGAAGCTCTTTTCCCTCTTCCACGGAATCTACGCCTTCCGCCAAAAGCAGTCCCTCCTCGCCGGATAAAACCTCTATAAATTGAGAAAAGGCAATATTTTCTTGATAAGCGCTGTCCTCTACAATTCCAACAGGAATTGTGCTCCATTGCTCCGCGCTGTCCAATTCCGAAAATGCAAAATAAAACAGGGAAGCCAGCATAAGAGGAAAAATCCAAGTCCAAATCAACATCTCTTTACTTCGCAGACTGCCGATTACCCGTCCACGATAGATCGTCCTCATCATAGATCAGTCCCTCAATTCTTTCCCGGTAATTTCCAAAAAGACATCGTTTAACGTCGGCGGTTCGGAAAAGATCCGTCCTACCGGAATTTTGTTTTTCCGCAGCAAATCCAAAACTGCTAACAATGCGCTTCCTTCCCCTTCTCCACGTGCGGTCAAACGTTCTCCGTCAAAGGCGGCATGATGGATGCCCGGAAGCTTTCGAATGTCTTCTAACAGACTCTCCGACAGCCCTGCCGTCTCCACCGTCAGTTTCTCTCCTCCACGGATCATCGCTTTTAGCTCTTCTTTTGTGCCGGTAGCCACTTCGCGTCCTTTATCCATGATCACAATTCTGGTACAAAGCTGCTCCACCTCTTCCATATAGTGAGAGGTATAAACAATCGTAGCGCCCTGCCTGTTTAACTCCCGAATCCCTTCCAAAATTCGATTTCGGCTCTGCGGATCTACAGCCACCGTAGGCTCATCCAAAAAGATCAGCTTCGGACGGTGGACGATTCCACAGGCAATATTCAACCGGCGAAGCAATCCTCCCGATAATTTGCCCGGTAAAAACTTTCGGAATTCATCCAACTCGACAAAACGAATCGCTTCCTCCACCAGCTTCTTTCTTGTTTCTTTTTCCGGTACATATAAGCTGCAAAAATAGTCAATATTTTCCTGAACCGTAAGTTCCTGAAAAACAGCCACATCCTGAGGAACCACTCCGATTTGCCGTTTCAAATCAAAGCTTCGGGGCGTCATCGGTTCCCCAAACAGGGAAATCTCCCCCTTATCATACGTCAATAGAGAAAGGATGCAGTGGATCGCCGTTGTTTTTCCGCTTCCATTGGGCCCCAAAAGCCCTAGAATCTCACCGTCCTGCACTTCCAGAGAAAAGTGATCGAGCGCAATCAGCTCTCCATACCGCTTTACCAGATTTTTCACCTGTATCATCCGTTTTCCCTCATTTCTATTCTAAATTTATACCTTCAATTGACAAGGGCAAACACGGTCAGGACCTGTTTTCTTACCATTGGAAGGTATCTTTATTTTATCAAGAAAAGGCTCCGGCTTCCAGTGGCAGCTGTCACATTTCTACTATGACAAATGTCACAAAATAAAAGGAGGCAAAAAAAGGGCTTTTCTTCCTTGTTTTAGATATGATACACTAACATCAAAGAGAAAGGAGGAAAGAACGGATGGAACGGCTGATAGATAAATGTATTCTTCTCATACTCGGCTTGCTCATACTACAAAAACAGGGAATCCCCGCACAATTGATTCCCATTTTTTTAATCGTCGTTGCCGTCGTCTCCTTGGAAGAAATCCTCCCGGAATTTCCTGCGGCTGTTCTTTGCTCTTTTGCATGCCTTCTGTTCTGCATAACCCCTTTTGGGCTGTACTTTTTACCCGTGCTTGTCTACTGCTGCCAAAAAAGGAAAAAGCCTATCTTTCGATTCATTTGGCTGCTTCCCCTGATCTGCCTCTTTATGGAAAGAATATCGGCTTCTGAAATCGCATGCCTTTTTCTTTCTTTTCTATCGATCCTGCTGGCACAAAGAACGGAAAAACTGCAAGGGCTTCGGATTCAGTTTCATCAGATGCAGGACCTTACTAAAGAAAAAGAACTTTCTCTAAAACACAAGAATCAAGAACTGTTAGAAAAACAGGATTACGAAATCCGCCTGGCAACTCTCAGTGAACGAAATCGTATCGCCAGAGAAATCCATGACAACGTCGGCCATCTTCTGACCCGCGCTCTCCTTCAGACGGGCGCGCTGGAAGTCATATATAAGAAAAATGCAGAGCTGACAGAGCAGCTCTCTGCCGTCAAATCCACCTTATCCGACGCCATGGACCACATCCGCAGGAGCGTCCATGGACTCCACGACGAAGCATTTGATCTACGCACTCAGATTGAGACTCTCATTCGTGATTTTCCGTTCTGTCCAGTCTCGCTGGAATACAGCGCTAGACAGCTTCCGCAGGAAGTTCAGCATTGTCTGGTCGCCATTATAAAAGAAGCATTGTCCAATATTGCCCGCCACAGCAATGCTTCTTTGGCCTCGATTCGCCTGCTGGAGCACCCGGCATTTTACCAACTGATTATTCAGGATAATGGAACCATAAAAAATGCTTCCAGTTCCCAGGGAATTGGTTTATCCAATATTAGAGAACGGGTAGAAGCCTTCCATGGAATCTTTGAAACTGAAAGCAGCCATGGCTTCCGCCTATTTATTTCGATACCCAAAAACAGGAGGGACTATGAAAATCATCATCATTGACGACGATCCGTTTGTCTGTGCTTCTCTAAAAACGATCTTACAGGCCGACCCAGAGATCACAGTAACCGCGGTTGGTTCCAGTGGAGAGGAAGCGATCGCGCTATACCGGCAAAATCCTCCCGATATTCTTTTGATGGATATTCAAATGAACGGCCTCTCTGGTCTAGATGCGGGAGAACAAATTTTAAAAGAAGATCCCCATGCAAAAATTCTTTTTCTGACCACATTTTCCGACGACGAATACATCCGAAAGGCGCTGATGCTCGGTGCAAAGGGCTATCTGATTAAGCAGGATATTGAAGCGCTTGCCCCCGCTCTAAAAGCAGTTGAATCAGGCCAGAATGTATTTGGCACGGAAATTGTCACCAAACTTCCTTCCTTGATTTCCGGAAAAGCTGAATTTCACAGCGGCTCCTTAGAATTGGGCAAACGGGAACAGGAGATCATCAGCCTTGTTGCCGAAGGAAAAAACAACCGTGAAATCGCGGATGCGCTGTTCTTAAGCGAAGGAACCGTAAGAAATTATCTCAGCGCCCTGCTCGATAAATTGGAACTTAGGAATCGAACGGAACTTGCGATTTTCTATTATCAACATATGACATAAAACAAAGAAATGGGGTAGTCCCCACAGGAAAGGACTACCCCATCTTTCATTCCATTATTTCTGCACGATATTTACAATCCGGCCTGGAACGTAAATCTCTTTTACAATGGTTCCTGTCAGTTTCGAAGCCACCACTTCTTTTCCGGCCGCGATTGCTTCCTCTTTGGACGCATCCGCCGAAATCATCACAATCGCTCTGGTTTTCCCATTGATCTGAACTGCGATTTCCACTTCATCGTCCTTCATCATCTCTTCGTCGCATTTCGGCCAGCCGTTTTCCTGATGGAATACGCTGGTGGTATGCCCCAACTGGGACCAAAGTTCCTCGGAAATATGAGGAGCAAAGGGAGCCAGCATGATGATCACGGTTTCCAAGGTTTCCCGGTCAATGCCGCCTTCCTTCTTGGCCAGATCGATCATCTTATTGTTGTATTCCATAAATCCGCTGACCACAGTATTCAGGCTAAAGCTCTCCAAACGGTTTGTAATGTCGTAAATCATCTTATGGCGAAGTTTCACCATCTCCTTGGATTCCGGAATCAACTGATCTTTATTGTTCATGACCAGGTTCCAGAAACGGGTGATAAAGCGGTATACACCGTCGATGCCTCTTTCATCCCACTCGGAATCCAGCTCCGGCGGGCCAACGAAGAGTTCATATAACCGAAGGGAATCGCAGCCGTAATCCCGTACCAAATCGTCGGGGGAGACTACATTTCCTTTGGATTTGCTCATCTTGATTCCGTTCTTTCCGGTAATCATGCCCTGGTTAAAGAGCTTATGGAAAGGCTCGTCAAAGCCAACCACGCCAATATCATATAAGAACTTGGTATAGAAACGGGAATACAGAAGGTGCAGCACCGCATGCTCCACACCGCCGATATACATATCTACCGGCAGCATCTTATCCGCCACTTCCCGGTCTACCAAAGCTTCTTTATTCTTATTGTCCACATAGCGCAGGAAATACCAGGAGGAACCTGCCCACTGAGGCATGGTATTCGTCTCTCTCTTGGCCGGAGCGCCGCAGACAGGACAAGTCGTATTTACCCACTCGTCAATGGCAGCCAGAGGGGATTCTCCCGTACCGGTCGGCTGGTAGGACTCCACATCCGGCAGAAGCAGCGGCAGCTGATCTTCCGGAACCGGAACGGCTCCGCAGTGCGGGCAGTGTACAATCGGAATCGGCTCTCCCCAATAACGCTGACGGCTGAATACCCAGTCACGCAGCTTATAGTTTACCGTCTTCTTTCCGATTCCCCGCTCTTCCATAATCAGCGGAGCTTCCTTCTTCAATTCTTCCGAATTTCTACCCGTCCATTCGCCAGAATTGATCATGATACCGCTTTCCGTATAGGCTTCCGTTAAATTCGGATTTTCCTTTCCATCCTTCGCGATTACCTGGATGATCGGAATATCAAATTTCTTTGCGAACTCAAAGTCACGGTCGTCGTGGGCCGGTACGCACATGATCGCACCGGTTCCATAGTCTGCCAGTACATAATCGGACAGCCAGATCGGAATCTTCGCATTGTTCAAAGGATTGATGGCATAGCTGCCGGTAAAGACGCCGGTCTTTTCCTTATCCTGCAGACGATCTACCGAGGATTTATGGGAAGCCTGGAAAATATACTTTTTCACATCTTCCGCCTGCTCCGGAGTTGCCAAGGACTCCGCCAGGGCATGTTCCGGTGCTAACACCATAAAGGTAGCGCCGTACAGCGTATCCGGACGGGTCGTATACACGCGGATCTTATCCTCGCGGCCATCCACCGCAAAGTCGATCTCCGCGCCGTAGGATTTTCCAATCCAGTCGGTCTGCATCTTTTTCACTTTTTCCGGCCAATCCAGCTTATCCAAATCATTGAGCAGGCGATCGGCATAGGCGGTGATCTTTAACATCCACTGCTTCAAATTCATCTTGGTTACCGGGGAACCGCAGCGCTCGCAGACACCGCCAACCACCTCTTCATTGGCCAGGCCCGTTTTACAGGAAGGACACCAGTTGATCGGCATCTCCTTTTCATAGGCCAGGCCGGCCTTAAACATTTTTACGAAAATCCACTGGGTCCATTTATAGAATTCCGGATCCGTCGTATTGACTTCCATATCCCAGTCATAGAGCGCCGCGATTTCATTGATCTGACGCTTGATATTTTTGATATTTTCTTCCGTGGACTTTGCCGGATGTACGCCCATTTTAATGGCGTAATTCTCTGCCGGAAGGCCGAAGGCATCCCATCCCATCGGATGAACGATATAATGCCCCTGGAGCAATTTATAACGGCTCCAAACATCGCTGATTACATAGCCTCTCCAGTGGCCCACATGAAGGCCGCTGCCGGAAGGATAGGGAAACATATCCAGGCAGTAATATTTTGGCTTCTTGCCGTCGTTTACATTGACTGGGTGCTCTTCCCAATTCTTTCTCCACTTTTTCTCGATTTCCCTATGATTATAAGGTACTCCCATTGCTTTTTCCTCCTGTTACGATTCAAATATGCCAAGCTGGCCCCAGAGTGATTCATCTACTAGGACGTTTGCTTCTTTCTTCCACTGGGCCGTCATCTCCTGGAAATGGACCGCCGCCTTTTCCAGTCGAAGTTGTTCCTTTCTGCTCTCCCGTCCGTCCGCGTCATCTTCGTCGACGCAGTAAATTCCATAAAGCGTGAAATGTTCCGGATTCTCATAGATCAAAACATCTCCCGTCTTCATCGCAAGTATCTTCCCCGCCATCTCATCCGAGTCGTCAAACTGACCAACGGAAAGGGTATCGTCAATTATCGTTGTTCCAAGCTCTTTTACCGCCTCGGAAGGCGTCTCGCCGGATTGGATTTTCGCTAAAGCTGCTTCTGCTTTTTCCTTTGCTTCTTCCATGGTCGGAAGATCGTCTCCTCCTACCTCGGAGCCTTCAGTCGACATGGCAAAGATTTGAAAGGAAACCGTACGGGCCTCCTCATCGCTGATCTCGCAAGTAAACGATTCAGTCACTTCCGTGTAAATCCGATTGCTGATCTGATTGTGGCGTAAGAACTCTGCCAGATGCTCCTTGGTCAAGCCGAACGCAGCCGCTTTCTCCGCGCCTAAGCCCTGCAGCTGTTGATCTGCCTGAGACGCAAGGGCTTGCTCCTCTTCTTCGGTCAGGACAATCTGATAATCCGCCGCGTGTCCGCTCACCACAACCCCATCGATCAGAAAATCTTTACAGCTTTCCTGCAATTCCTGCGCATAAGTCAGATCTTTTTCCGGAATCGTCTGATACCATTCGCTCTGATCTAACTGCTCTCCACCATTATAATTGGAAAAGTACTGTTCGTAAACGCTCTTTTGATAGTCCACATAATACTTGGCAACGCTAAGTGGAATCGCCTGATCATTTACGGTAATCACCGCTTTTCCACCGTCTTCATTCATCTGCGCCGCTGTCGTAGCAGCTTCCGTGGAAACTGCTTCTGCCTGCGCCGTCGTGGTACCGGCTGTCGTCTCTGCATTCTCCGCCTGCGTCTGTGAGGAATCACTGCAAGCTACAGTGCCGACAGCCATAAGCAGGACGAGCCCCAGGGCGCCTAATTTTTTCCCTAATGCTCTCATCATTTTCTCCTTCTATTCCTGCGAAGCAACGAACCAAGCAATCCTATCGGCATGGGTGTTCGGCTTCGCATGACCGCCGTTAGTATAGCACGATTTTTCGTGGCTATCAAGTCTAATTCCAGAAAAACTATTGAATTCAGCCAGCTTTTTAAACGAAATGTGAGCGCAACACAACCGGCGTGACACCTGTCACGCCGGTTGAATAAACAGTTTCCAATGTTTTCTATTATTCCGCATCCTTCGCTGCCGCGCGGGCCGCGATTTCTTTCTCTTGTACATCGGTCGGCGCCTGCTCATAGCGGCTGAACGAATAAGCGTAGCTTCCGATACCGCCGGTCATCGAACGAAGATCCGTGTTGTACCCAAACAACTCAGACATCGGAATATCGGCCTCGATAATCTGATTTCCACTGTGATCCGGGTTCATTCCCAGTACGCGGCCGCGGCGCTTATTCAAATCGCCCATCACGTCGCCGGTAAACTTATCCGGAACCTTCACTTTCAAGGAGGCGATCGGCTCTAAGAGAACCGGTTTTGAGGCCGGATCGGCAAAAGCATTTTTCACGGCTAAGATCGTCGCTAACTTGAAAGCCATCTCCGAAGAATCTACTGGATGGTAAGAACCAAATACCAGCGTCGCTTTTAATCCCACGATCGGATAACCGGCCAACGGTCCCTTGACAACCATTTCCTGAATGCCCTTTTCCACCGCAGGGAAGTAATTCTTCGGCACTACGCCGCCGACGATCTTCTCTTCAAACACGTAAGGCTTCTCCAAATCGCCGGAGGGTTCAAACTCGATGGTAACGTCGCCATACTGTCCATGTCCGCCGGACTGTTTCTTATGCTTGCCCTGTACCTTTACCTTACCGCGGATCGTCTCGCGGAAGGCCATCTTCGGCTTTGCCAGTTCGATCTCTACTTTATAGCGGCTCAAAAGCTTGCTGACCACGATCTCCAACTGTTGATCGCCAATTCCGTACAGAAGCAGCTGACGGTTCTCTTTGTCATTGACATTCTTTAAGGTCAAATCCTCTTCCATCAACTTCGAAAGAGCGCCGGCAATCTTGTCCTCATCCCCTTTATTCTTCGCTTTATATGCCATATACGTAAAGGGCTGCGAAATGTCCGGACGGTCATAGGAAATCGGCGCTTCCTTAGTAGCCAGCGTATCGCCGGTCTCCGTAACCGCCAATTTGGCAATCGCTCCGATATCACCGGAATGCAGCTCTTTTACCTCGATCGCCTCTTTGCCGCGCAATACGTACAGACGAGCAACCTTTTCTTCGGTTTCACGGCTGACATTGTAAACGGTGCTGTCTGCTTTCAGCATACCGGAACACACTTTAATTAAGGAATATTTTCCGATAAACGGATCGACAATCGTCTTAAACACCTTCGCGGAGAACGGCTTTTCCTCATTGTAATCTGCGGAAAAACCTTCGCCCGTCTTTGTATTTACGCCGCTGACAAAGTTATCGTTAGGGCCAGGGCAGTACATCTCCAAAATTTCCAAAAGCATCTGGCATCCGTTTCCATTGATACCAGTTCCGACCAAAACAGGAACCATATCGCCGCTGCGTACATGCTGATTCAAAGCCTGGCGAATCTCATCGTAGGTGAATTCCTCTCCGGAGAAATAGCGATCCATGTACTCTTCATTGGTCTCCGCCACCGCTTCCATCAGGGCTTCCCGTACTTTTTCAAGGTTTTCCATGGAATAATCCGGGATATCGCACTCCGTATACTGGCTCTTTTCTGTAAACCGACGGCCTTTCATATTTACCACGTTGACAAAGCCAACGAATTTTTCATTTTCACGGATGGGAAGATGGAAGGGAGCAATCCGGCTTCCATAAAGGACCTGCAAATGTGCTACCACGTTTTTATAGCTGGCGTTATCATCATCCATATTGGTTACAAAAATAACGCGGGGCAGGTTGTATTTGTTACAAAGCTCCCAAGCTTTTTGCGTGCCGACTTCCACACCGGACTTGGCGTTCACCACGATGACAGCCGCGCCGGCCACGCTCATAGCTTCCTCCACCTCGCCGACAAAATCAAAGTATCCAGGCGTATCCAAGAAGTTGAACTTAATTCCGTTATATTCAATGGGAACTACACTGGTGCTAATAGAGAACTGACGCTTGATTTCCTCTTTATCGAAATCGCTGATGGTATTTCCATCGGAGACTTTACCCATACGATTCGTGACGCCGGTGATATAAGCCATGGCCTCTACCATCGTCGTCTTTCCACAGCCGCCGTGGCCAAGCACAGCTACATTACGGATTTGTTTGGTCTGGTAAACATTCATTATATAGCTCCTCCTTATTCGTATTCGATACTTTGGAATACCCTTTTTATATTTTACTAAAAATAACAAGAAATTTCAATAAGATTTCGAAATTTTTCTGGACAAAAGTAAGAAAAAAGTGTTGACGCTCGCGCATTAACGTGCTAAAATCATACTCGGTATATTAGACGCGCCGATTCCACGACGCATAAGAGATTTTAACTATCCCGTCGTCCAGTCGGAATAGCTACAGATTGTGAGGACATTCCTATGATTTATCATATTAAAAAAGGACTCCACGGGGAAATCATTGTCCCCGGAGATAAATCGATTTCTCACCGTGGCGTTATGCTCGGCGCCATTGCCAGCGGCACCACAGAAATCAATAACTTTCTCCGCGGTGCAGACTGCTTGTCTACCATCGCTTGTTTCAGTAAAATGGGCGTAGAGATTGAAGGAACCCACGACCGTATTCTGGTTCATGGAAATGGACTCCGCGGTCTAAAAACCCCCAGCCAAATTCTGGACTGCGGCAACAGCGGTACGACCACCCGTCTCATGTCCGGAATCCTTTCCGCTCAAAGCTTTACATCTACGATGGTCGGAGATTCTTCTCTAAAAACCCGCCCGATGCGCCGGATCATCAAGCCGCTCTCCCAGATGGGGGCGAACATTACGTCCGTCCTGGGAAATGATTGCGTTCCGCTTCGCATCTCCGGCAGCCCGCTGACGGGAATTCACTATGATTCACCGGTAGCGTCTGCTCAGGTAAAATCCTCCATCTTACTGGCCGGACTTTACGCCGAGGGGGATACCTCCGTCACAGAGCCTGCTCTTTCCAGGAACCACACGGAATTGATGCTGAGCGCCTTTGGAGCAAAAATCTCCTCTTCTGGAACCACTGCATCGGTCCAGGGAGTCAAAGAACTATATGGTCAAAAAATCGACGTGCCTGGAGACATCTCCTCCGCCGCGTATTTTTTGGCGGCGGCGCTGATCGTTCCCGGCTCGGAAGTTGTTTTGCGGAACGTGGGTATCAACCATACGCGGGACGGCATCCTAACTGTCTGCAAACAGATGGGAGCGAATCTCACCTATGAGAATCTAAAAATCAGCGGAGAGCCCTGTGCGGATATCGTGGTCCGCCATTCCGAATTACAGGGCGTTACCATTGAAGGGGAAATTATCCCTCGTCTGATCGACGAGCTGCCGATGATCGCCGTGCTGGCCTGCTTCGCAAAAGGTACTACGATTATCCGCGACGCGGCGGAACTAAAGGTAAAAGAGTCCAACCGTATCCGGGTTATCGTGGACAATTTAAGCGCCATGGGCGCGGATATTGAAGAAACCGACGATGGTATGATTATTCATGGCGGCCGTCCGCTCCACGGAGCCGTTATCGACAGCCACAACGATCACCGTATCGCCATGAGTTTCTCGATCGCCGCCTTAAACTGCGAAGGGGAAATCACGATCACACGAAAAGATTGCGTCAGCATCTCCTACCCTCGGTTCTACATAGATCTGAAGAAACTGATTCGGGATTAAAACTTAGAAAAGGGAGCGCACAGAATCACAGTGCGCTCCCTTTTTTCGGCATAAAAAGCGGTTCCATATTCACTTTTTCCAAAGTAAGCAGCTGTATTTTCTTATCGATACCTCCGGCGTATCCAGTCAAACTGCCATTGCTGCCAACGACCCGGTGACAGGGAACAATAATCGAGATGGGATTATGCCCAACCGCGCCGCCCACCGCCTGGGCGGACATATGGTCTCTGCCAAATTCTCCGGCAATCCTTTTCGCGATCTCTCCATACGTCAAAAGCTGCCCGTATGGAATCTGCATCAAAATCTTCCAGACCGAGAGCCGAAACGGCGAACTATCTAGCTTTAACGGCGGGGTAAAATCCGGCTCCTCCCCGCGAAAATAAATATCCAGCCACTTTCGCGTCTGCTGAAATATCGGTAATTCCCGTTCTTCCCACTCCTTTGACAACGTATCCGCAAAATATTTTTGTCCATCAAACCACAGGCCGGTTAATTCGTCTCCATTGCTCGCCAGCGTAATAGAGCCCATTGAGGATTGGTATCGATTTGTATACTGCATCTGCTTACCTCCTGATTTCCGTTCATAAGATTATCTTCTATGAACAAGAGCATACACGCCTTAAGTGGAGAGTCCCTGCTTCTTTAAAGCCAGAATTTCTCCCTCCGTCAGTTTCCGGTACTCTCCTGGCGCCAGAGCTTCATCCAACGTCAAACTTCCCATGGTCAAACGTTTCAAAAAAGTGACCCTCCGCCCAACCGCCTGGAACATCCGCTTCACTTGATGAAATTTTCCTTCTGTAATTGTCAACTGAACCTTCGAGCAGGCATTTCCACTCTCCTCCACGATGAGAACCGCCGGAAGAGTCCGCCTCTCCTCCCCGATATCCAAGCCTTCCGCAAAAAGTTTGATATCCATCTGCGTAACAGGACCGTCTACCTCGGCATAATAGGTCTTCTCCACGTGACGTCCAGGCGTCAACAGCCGGTTTGCCAGAATGCCGTCATTGGTGATAAGAAGCAGCCCTTCGGTATCTTTATCCAGACGTCCCACCGGAAACAGATCTCTTCTTTGACGGTCTTCGATCAGTTCCACTACAGTTTTATCTCTATTATCTGTCACTGCGGAGACTACTCCGGCAGGCTTATTCAGCATATAATACTCATATGCCGCGTAAAAAACTGGTTTTCCCTCGCAGAAGATCTGATCTTTGTCCACATCGATTTTCTGCTCCGGCCCTTTTGCTGGTTCCCCATTGATCGTAACATGCTTTTTTCGTACCAGCTGGCGCACTTGACTGCGAGTGCCATAACCAGCGTCCGCCAAAAGTTTGTCCAAACGAACCTGTCCCAAATACGATTCCCCCTCTGATTTTGCTGCTATCTTATAGCTCCAGGTAAACTTTACACCGTCCTGACCGTATGCGTTCTTGATAATTGAAGGTAGCGTTCAAACAAATAAGAAAGCCTTTCCTGCTCTCCGGAAAACTCTTCCCCGTACAAACGATCTACCGCCAAATCTAACCTGCGGTGAGCCGCTAAAAATTCTTCCGGCATAGTATCGGCTCCATACAAGCAGACGCCGTCGATTCCCTTACGCCCTTCCTGAATCCGCAGCAGTTCCTCCGCGGCATGGGCCACAGCCTCCGACGCCGGCCCTTCCATCTCAGGGAAAGGAAAGTTATTATAGACAATAGACGCCGAATACCGGTAATCACTTTTTAACCTTCCGGCCACCCCGCGCACCCAGGCCATATGAATTGCAGAGTTCAACACGCCAAATAGCACGGCCGAGGCATCCGGCACAATCAGCGCAGCGTCGCTGGCAATCGCCGTGGCAGGCAAAAATCCCATCGGAATATAAGGCCGATTTTGGGAAGATACCCTGGGAACCAAAATATAATTTCCTTCTTCCGGCTGACGGATCTCACCGAAAAGGGCCGGCGACTCCGCCAAAGACCTGGTTGCCTCCCGTGGGCTTACGCTTCGGAATCGGCGGACTGCTTCCACTCGCTCCCGAATCTCCGGTATCGCTTCATAGCGTTCCGGTTCTACCCCTTTTAGCCACAGACAGTACCGTTCCTGATCTTCAATATACTCTACCGAACCATAAAAACGGCGCAGCCATCCCACCGCTTCCGGGTGAGCTTCTAAAAGCAGCGCAGCCTGCTCTGCATCCAAAAGCAAATGTCCTCCATCGTTGGCCATACTGCCGAAAATCATAGATGGAACCGGCGACAATGGTTTTCTCCGATTTTTTAGAAAAACATCCGGCGCGGACGCCAGATAGGCGTTGATATGGGGGACGTTTTGTACCGCGTCCCCATCAAACAACTGCTTCTTTTCTGAATTTGCCGCTGAAAAACCCAGGATAATACAGTGGACCTTGGCCTGACCTCTGGCTTCATTGTTCCAGACAAATGTTTTCCAGGCAAAATCGATCTCCATGCCAAAATCATGGGTCAGGCAATCCCAAAGCAAGCCCGCTTGCTCCCCCTGACAGATGCTGTTGGTGGAGACAAAGGCAGCCCGCACATGGGTTCCTGCCATAAATTCCGCGGCTTTTCGATACCAAGCTGTCACATAATCCATATTTCCAGCCGTCCGTAAACCGGAAAACACCAATCGCATGTCCTGTTTCTGCTCCGGATTCATCAAACGGGCTCCCACAAAAGGCGGATTTCCAATGATATACAAATTTTCTTTGTCCGGCGTCACGCTTTCCCAATCCATAGACAGAGCGTTCCCCTGGACGATGGCCGCCGACTGGATCAAAGGAATCCGGGCATAGTACATGCCAAAAAAATCAGCAGCTTCCAAATTCATCTGATGATCGGTCAGCCACAGGCCAACCTGGGCAATCTGGGCCTGAAAAGGCTCATACTCAATGCCAAAAAACTGGCTGATTTGAACCCGGCAGTAGTATCCGACGTCCAGTACTCTCTGGGACGTATCATAGAGCTCCCGGATGACCGCCATCTCCAGCTTACGAATCTCCCGGTAAGTCACAATTAAAAAATTCCCACAGCCACAGGCCGGGTCAAAAAATTTTAATCTTGTCAGTTTTTCGTGGAATGCTTCCATCCGTTTCCGACGCCCGCGGCAATTTTGAAACTCTTCCCAAAGAGCATTCAAAAACAGAGGCTGAATTAGTTTTAAAATATTTTCTTCTGAAGTATAATAAGTTCCCCATTCCCTCCGTTTTTCCTGATTCATAATCTCCTGAAACATTGCTCCAAAAATCGCTGGGGAAATGGTTCTCCAGTCAATCGTTTGACAGCTGGTCAACAGGTCAAAAAACGCTTTATCAAAGGGTAAAACAGGAAGAACTTCGGCAAAAAGCGGACCATTTACATAGGGAAATACACAAACGTCTTCCGGCAGGTTCTCCCGTTCCTGGGGAGGCGTATCCAAAGCGTGAAAGAGAGATGCGAATCGCTCGGAAAGCTCAGCTCCCTCCGGATTTTCCTGTTCCAAGTAAGAATAAAAGGCTCCCTCCGGAAAAATCCCTGCATCACTGGCAAAAAGGCAAAACAATAACCGAACCAGATAAATTTCCAGTTCGTGATCCTTGTAACCATAAGAAGAAAGACACTCCAATAAAGCCGTCATTTTCCTCATAGCAACCAGATTAATATCTTCTCGTTTCGCTTTGGTTCTTTTCATAAAGTTTTCCCCTCAGCCATTCTCTCATCAAAGAATATCAGGCCAAACCAGGTGACAGTACCGGCGCCGAAGGAGAATTCCATGCCGCACTGTTCGGCAAGTAAAGGAACCACCACGCCGTAGCTTTCGATACAGGGCAGCATCCGTTCCGGATGACGACAGGCTTCCGGATAAGCGCAGTTTTGGCAAACGTCGCAGGATTCCGAAGATAAGGTTAGACATGTCCCATATACTTGAAGAAACACGTCTCGTACCTGGCGTACCACCGCCTCGTGATCTCCCCTGGTCGCCAGCATCTCCGCCAGATTTTCCGTATCCTCTACCTCCGCTACTGTCGAAAACACAAAGGCGCTTCGGTAAGCCAGCGCTCGCCTTTGGCATTCTTCCCACGTTCCCACAGCCGGCGGGCAGGACCAGCTCTTTCCATAGCGGCTGCACTCCCGCTTACAAATCTCCCGAACACGCCCGGAAAAAGGCACTTGATCCGCCGGCAGAAATTCATACTGACAGAGAGGAAGCTCACGAAGTCGCTCCTCTATCTCCTTTGATTGATTCATTGTATGGCATTCTCCTGAATAAAGGCGGCAATATCGTCGATGACCTTCTGGTCCACATGGCCCTGCGTGTCGTATTCGCTGATATCCGTTTTCCCGTTTGTTTTCATAAACAGGTGATTCAAACCATCATATACTTGAAAATGAGCATTTTCATGCCCCTCCAACGCCTCTTTCCAGGCGGCAAAATCCGTATCCACTTTTACCTGGAAGTCCGCCGTCCCCTGCAAAAACAGCATTGGAACCGTCAGCTCCTTTGCAAGAGCCGCCGTATCGATCTCATTTAGACTGGCCCAATAGCTGGCCGGCTGACCGATCAAGGCCGTCGTATCCGTAAGATCAGAAACGGACTTTACTTGATCAATCATTTGTTTTAACTGCGCCAGACTTGCCTGCTTTTGAAGCTCATTGATATTTTCCATCTGATTCAAGGCGTCCACATTTTGGTCATATACGATATCTGCCAAATGGCGCGGACTTCCCGCCAAAGAAATCATGCCTGCCACCTGCGCATTCTCCTTCGTAATCTTCGGAGCTAACATTCCTCCCAAGCTATGACCAATCAAGTATATCTGGCTGCTCTCCACTGACTCTAAACGGGAGGCAAAAGAAATGGCGGTTGCCGCGTCGTCTAAAACCTCATCCGAAACCGTAATTGCATCCGGCGCCTGAGCCGGGAATTGATAATAACGCTTATTATAACGAATCGAGGCAATTCCTTTCTCCGCCAATCCCCAGGCGATATCCTGGAAAGGGCGATTTTCTTGGATCGATTCATTGTAATCGCTCTGCCCTGAGCCCTGCACCAAGACTACGATCGGAGGCTTTTTAACGCCTGTCGGCAAAGTCAATACTCCTGTCAATGAATATTCCGTCCCATTACTGGTAAAAGGAATCGAGATTTCCTGCTCCTTCCATCGATCGTTTTCCACCAACTCTGGCGGTATCGCATAAAAATCGGTCCAGATACTCTGCACCTTTCCTTCCTCGTCATAGCCAAAGGAAAGACGAACGCCTCTCTCTTCAAATTTTAGAATGCAATGATATACCTTGCTGCTTTCCTCTACTTCTGTTTTATAGTACTCCTCAAAAGAACCGGCCTGCACCACCACCTGTTCCCAGCCCGTTTGAAAATCCGCCTCGCTTAAGGAAGATTTTAATGTATCGTTAAATTCCGCGGTCACAGACGCAAAATCACCGGAAACAACCTGCAGCGCTAATCCCTTGCTTTTTTCCTCCAACGACAATTCTCCGTCTGCCAATTCCGTCCCCTGCTCCGCCTCCGTAGTCGTTCCTGCTTCCGTTTTGGCCGGCGTAGACGCCGCGGAATCTCCCGTAGTATTCAGATCTGTTCCACAAGAACCCAAAAATAAAACTACGCCAGCCATGGCTGCCGCCAATTTCCATGCTTTCATACGCTTCTTCTTTTTCCCCTCTTAACATGAATCATTTCCAAACAAATCTACGAAGCTCCTTCTTCTCCTCCCCCAGTTCCTATAATGTGCGTCTGGACAGAAGGTTCATAGTGATCGGTGTGCATCTTGATCCGCTCCGTCTCCTCCCCATCAATTTTAATAATCTTCCAGAGCGCCACATCGAGTTCCGGAGAATTCGTCCCTTCGTAATCTTCATAACCAGTCGGTTTGCTGGAATCGTATTTCACTTCGATTTCAGACTCTTTCCGGTACAATTCTTCCACTTCAAAAGAAATCGTCCGGTTTTCCGGCACATCTTTCTTACCGAAAACAATAAAAGAAACTTCGTTTCCATCCGCCACTCCCCAAATATAAAGGGGAACGTCTTTATCGTTTGTAAAAACCAAATCCTTATGACCGTCGGCAATCGCCGCATCCCGGCCCGGAGTCAAATAAGAAACCACCATCGAATGGGGATATCTCTCATCAATCTGTATCTCCGCTTTCAACAAAGCGTTATACAGAGTAGACGACACCTGGCATACGCCGCCACCAATCGCGTCTACCACCTGGCCGTTTTCATACTGGCTTCCGGTACGATAGCCATTTTCCTCTGTCCTTGGCTTCATCAATTCACTGACGGAAACCGATTCTCCAGGCAGCACGATCGTTCCGTCGATATTCTTGGTGGCCACCTCCACATTGGTATCCCGCTCTTTTCGAGGATTTCCCTCTTTATGATACTGGGTGACATGAGAACCCATATTATCCTTAATCTGCTGCAGCAGCTCCGTCGAATACTTGGGTTCCGCTACATCTACCACGGCATCCACCGTAACATTCCCATATGCTTCCAGTACAGCCGCCCGTATCGCCGCTTTGGTCTCTTCTTGATTTGTAGCAAATCCAGTTTTACTCTCCGACACCTTGAGCTCGCCGGTAAAATCAATCGTCGCGTTGACTGGCGCGATGTCTCTCTTCGCAGCAAGTTCCTCCACAAAACCGGATAGCGTTTCTTCTTCCAGACTTTTTACCAATTCCAAATGCAAGGTCCCTATAGCTAAATCCTTTTGATCACGGTATTGCCTTAAGGGTCCCCCCAATTGGCCGAAGCGAACGGCACGTTTTAGAAGTTCATCAATATCCCAATGAAGCCCCAACTTACCCGAAGTTGTCTTTTCTT
Organism: Hominifimenecus sp. rT4P-3; assembly: GCF_051055405.1. Taxonomy (GTDB): domain Bacteria; phylum Bacillota; class Clostridia; order Lachnospirales; family Lachnospiraceae; genus Pseudolachnospira. The sequence continues at coordinate 1,697,507 of NZ_CP167068.1, forward strand.
CCTGTTCCTGCCAGCGAATCACGACTTCCATCTCACCGCTGTCTATCTTATCGTTTTCTAATAACTGCCTTGCTTCTGCTACTGTCCTTTCGCCAATATAAAGTTCGTCGACATAAATGCCACCGACTAACATCTGCGACTCATCTAACAAAGTCTCTGGTATTCCATTTTTACTTCTTTCCTCCTGTCGTGCCTTCCATTCCAGCCACTCTCCGCTCGGCTCTCCGCTCTCTTCGGATGAGCAGGACGCTAAAAAAAGCGCCGCCAGAAAACAGAAGAAAATCCTTACAAAATCAATTTTTTTCTTCATTGCTAACCGCCCTTTCATCGAAAGGTTTCCTCTGATTGCTATCTATTTGCTAAAAGATAATTATACTCTAAGGCGCGGACGGCCGCAAGCAATATTTTGTTCTATCGGAAATTCCTAAGGAATTTCCGATAGAACAAAAAGCGCTCCGCTATAGATCGCACTGCGGCGGAAAGGAAAATGGCAGCTTTGCTGCCCCGCCGCAGGCGGAGAATTTCGCTCTGCGAAATTCTTTGTATTTAAATTTTTCTGAATCCAACAGTATATGGTAGAATTCCATATAAATCCATCTAAATCTTGTTATTCTTAGAATGAGGGTTCCGTTCCTAAACCGATACATCTCTACACAGGCTGGGGCCGCATCCACAGAACCATACCTGCGCCTCCTGTGGGATTCGGTCTCTCTTCAAATCCAAATTTTTGATAGAACCCTTCTTTTCCAAAAGCGGCCATTAAATTGATCATGCGCGTCTCTTCCGGCAATGTGTGTTCCCGGTAATAAGTCAGAATCCGTTCCATGAACTCACGTCCGATTCCACGTCCCTGGTACTCCGGATCCACCATCACATCTACGATCAGAACCATATACCCGCCGTCGGAAACCGTCCGCGCGGTTCCCACTGGCCGATCCTGGTCCCAGACAGAAAGCAATAGGTCCGAATTTTGAAATCCCCGTACCACCTGCGCAGGATCAATTTCTGTCCATCCAAAAGCCAAACGCATCCGGTTATATACGTCTACCGGAATTGGTACCCCTGTTTTATAGGTCAAATTCTCATTCTTGAATTCCACGTTCATAAAAACCTCGTTCCTCTCTATTTTCTATTAAGATTCAGGCGGGAAAAGGTCTCTCTGGGAAACGTGTTGGAATATTTTGTATTTGCAGGAGCGTTCGTACTTCTTCGATTTCGAAAATTTGTCTTATGAACAAAAATAAGACTGTCTGAGCGCAGCGAGTTTCTTATTTTTGTGAATGCTTTTCACAAATTTACGAAATCCTAGAAGTACTCGCTCCGAAACTCTACAAAATATTCCAACACGTTTCCCAGAGAGACCTTTTGACACCCTAATCCTATTAAGATAGAAGCGTTACAACTGGCCAAAAATAGCACCATGTCGCAACGCTTCCATGAATTTCTACGAATATATTATCCCTCTACCGTTATTGGGATATGCCTTATCTTAGGCTTCCTTCGCCATAATCTCCAGAGCTTCCTCTGCTTGGCGGATGCAATAACGAATATCTTCTTCCGTATGCGCCGGGCTGATGCACAGGCGGCTGTTGTGAAGAATTCCTCTCTCCTTCATCAATCCCATGAAACGGCCATGCTTCTTAAAGTCTGCATGAGCCAAAGCATCCTTGTGATTGATAATCTTTTCTTTTTCCGTAAATACCGGGAAAAGCGCGCCCGGTACGCCTTGGACGATCATCGAAACACCGGCTTTTTTCGCCGCTGCAAGCAAACCTTCCTTTAACATATCCGTCATCCGGCGAATCTCACGGAACGCCTCTCCATCATTGGCATAGAGCTGACGAATGGTCTCCAGAATCGCCGCGGCTGCCAGCGGATGTCCATTATAAGTCCCTACGCCCAATACTCTCGTATCGGCAAGTACATTCATGATTTCCTTTTTCCCTGTATACAATGCAACGGGGAAGCCGCCTCCTACTGCTTTTGCAAAGGTGCTCATATCCGGAACTACGCCGTAATACTCCGCAGCGCCGCCGGGAGCTACCCGGAAACCAGTCAAAGTTTCGTCATAGATCATCACCACATGGTACTGATCGCAAAGTTCCCGAACCCCCTGCATATAGCCCGGTTCTGCAACACAACCGTTCATATTCAACGCCGACGGTTCCATCACAACGCAGGCGATTTCATCGCCATGCTTTTGGAATAGTTCCCTCATTCCTTCCAGATCATTGAACTCGATCAGAAAGCAATCATCCAAAGCATGGGCCGCCCGCCCTTCCGTATAGCACATATCGCTGTAATAATCCTTCGGGTCAATCGCATCGCTGGCAATCGGGTCAGACTCATTTTCTGTCATTCCTCCCAGTACATAATCCAAACCGCCGTTATACTGACCTTTGAACTTTACATACATGTTCTTGCCGGTGTAGGCTCTTGCCACGCGGACCGCATTGAACACTGCGTCTGCGCCGGAAACCGCAAAGCGAACCAGCTCCGCTGCAGGCATGATCTCTTGAATCTTCTCCGCCGCCTCGATCTGGATCAGGCTGTCCCCATTGGTATACAGTAAGTCAATTTCCCGTTTCAGCGCTTCTTTGTATTCCTGATTGCTGTGACCAAGAATTGCTGGGCCGGCAGAAAGAGAAAAATCATAGTATACATTTCCATCAAAGTCTGTAATATGGCAGCCTTCCGCACTTTTCACAAAGACAGGCGCACTATACTTTTCCTTTTTAAAATTAGACAGTACGCCACCGGCAATGCACCGATAGGCTCTCTCGAAGATTTCATTATTTTTCGTGTGGTCAAACATGGCATGTTTCCTCCTATTATTTTCCTGCTGCGCTCAGCATCAGATTCATCATATCCTCACCGATCTGATCCTTGATCATATCATAAACCGACTGAGTGGCGTCTTTCAAAGAAGCCAGCGCCTCGTCGGAAAGCGTTACCACTTCTACTCCCTGCGTTTTCAGGAATTCCAACTGTTCCGCATTCTGCTTATCGGAAAGCTCTCTGGTATACTCCGTAGCCGCCGTTCCCGCTTCCTCTACAACTTTTTGCAAATCTTCCGGAAGATCGCTGTAAATGTCTCCACTCATCAGGCAAACACAGGCGTGAGGCAGGTGATTCGTCTGAATCACATATTTCTGCTGCTCATAGAACTTCGAGGAAACCAAAACTTCGATGGGATTTTCCTGGGCGTCGATGGTCTTTTGCTGCAGTCCGATATAAACTTCGCCAAATGCCATCGGAGTCGGATTTGCTCCGTAAGCCTGCCAGATCGCAATATGATTGGAATTCTTCATCGTACGAATCTTAATTCCTTTCATGTCATCCAGCTTTTCCACCTTAATATTGGAGCTCATGACACGGAAACCAGAGTCGGCGATACCCAACAATTTAAAGCCGCCCTTGTCATAGATCTCATTCAGTTTCGTTACAAATTCCGTATTATCAAAGAGCGCCCGGAACTGGCTGATATCGGTAAACAGGTTCGGCAGGTCAAACATCGCAAGCTCCGGCATAAAATTCACCTGGGGAGCTGTGGTGCTAAGGACAACGGCAAGAGAACCATCCGCACAGCTCTGAAGGGCTTCATCGTCGCCGCCCAAAGTTCCATTGGTGTAAACAGTCGCGGAAATTCTACCCTCGCTGCGGGTTTCCAATTCCTCTTTCAGTTTCTGGGCATATTTCGAAATCGTTTCATCGTCGCTGGCATCCACAGAGATATTAAAATTATACTCCGCCTCGCCGCTTGGAGCCTTTGCCTCGGTTTCCGCACCAGTGGTTCCAGCGGCCGCCTCAGTTTTATCCGCGCTGGTTCCCGCTGGCGCCGTGGTCGCATTCGAAGAACCGCTCCCGCAGGCTGTCAAAGAAAACACCATCGTCACAGCCAACATCGTTACCATCATGTTTCTAAGCTTCTTCATAAATATCCTCCTTTTTCCGCATTTCGCGGGTATATTATAATAGACAGGTACTAAGCGCTGGTACGAAAGTAACAACCATCAACGCCACCAAGAAAAACAGCAGGAAAGGAATCGCTTTCTTTGCAATTGCTAAAACCTCTACGCCGGTGACAGAGCTTGCAATAAATAGATTTGTGCCAATCGGAGGCGTCACAAAGCCAATTGCCAAATTTACCACTACAATGATTCCAAAATGAACGCCGTTCACCCCAAGAGCCGTCACGATCGGCGCCAGAATCGGCGCTACGATAACAATCGCAGGAGTGGTATCCATCACCATTCCTAAGAACAGCAGGAAAATATTAATGGCTAACAGTACTGTGATTTTGGAGCCAAAGGTGTCTCCGATCCAAAGTCCCAGACTCTGAGGTACCTGCAGCAGCGCTAAGACTCTGGCAAATGCCGAAGCAGTCGCCAAGATAAACAACGCCGGCAGACAGTAAGACACACTTTCTTTTAAAACAGGAACGATATCTTTTACACTCATGGTCCTGTAAACACAAAGGCTGACAATCAAAGCGTAGAATACCGAGATAACCGCCGCTTCTGTGGGAGTCGCCAAACCACCGTAGATGGAGCCCAAAATGATGACCGGCGTCAACAGCGCCCAGAAACTTTGCATAAAGACTTTTCCCAGTCCCTTGGAGCGAATCTTATCCACCGTCTCGCTGATCTTTTCCCGATCTTCTCCGTGTTTTCGGCAGTAATAATATGTATAAATCATCAGACATGCCGCGATCAGAATACCCGGTAAAATTCCTCCGATAAACATATCGCCCACCGACTCGCCGGCTACCGTCGCATAGACAATCATCGGAATGCTGGGAGGAATGATAACCCCCAATCCACCGGCAACCGCTACCAATGCGGTACAAAATACTTTGTCATAATTTAACGCTACCAAAATCGGAATCGTCATACTGCCTACTGCCGCTACCGTCGCCGTGGCGGAACCGGACAATGCGCCAAAAAACAGACAAGTGATAATAACCGCGCAGGGCAATCCCGCTCTTTTTTTACCGATAAAATATGAAATAAAATCAAATAGCTTTTTGGATATCTCTCCCTTTGACATAATGGTTCCAGAGAGAATGAACATCGGAATAGCCAGATAGGGAACGCTTTCCAAGCCTGAGATAATCGCCCGGAGCAGATAGACCGGATTCGCGGAAAATGTAGAATCTGCAAGTCCCGGAATGACAGACACGATACCCATGGAAGTCGCGATAGGTATCGAGATTACGATCAACAAAATAAATAGAACCAGAATCAATATAGACATTCCATTTTCCTCCTATCTCTCGTCCTCTTGGGCCTTCTCGTGAAATCCTTTCGCGTTAAAATAAATATCCTGAACGCTTCGGATTACTGCGAGGGCAAATGCAATCAGCGGTGCAATCTGGATAAAATACATTGGCAGGTGAAGCGCTGCGCTGACCTGTCCGCTCCGGATCGCTTTTCCAAGCAATTGCCAGGCCGGAATACACAAAAAGCCGTAGAACACAATGGAAATGACATCTTCCAAGATGTGGAAGATCCGTCTCACCTTAATGGGAAACAGATTGATCAACATTTCCACTTTGATAGAAGAATTTTTACGGATACAGTAACTGAGGCTAATCATGCCCATCCAGATCAGCATATACACGCAAATCTCTTCCGGCCAGGACAGCGAGGAATTAAATACGTATCTTGCGCACACCTGCATCCCCATGAAAATTGCGATCAATACCATAACCACCATCGCAATCTTCTCTTCAAAACCTTCATCCAGTGCCCTCAGAAATGCTTTCCATCCCTTTTTCTTCACTTTCTAGAACCTCCTTTTCTCTGCTTTTTTCTGTTTTGGCTTGGTTTCAAGGATTTCGGTTATTTGTTCAGCAGCCGGCTATCGTTTGTAAACCGGCGCATATCATTTCTGTTTTCTATCAATTACTGGTTGTTGATATTTTATTACATGTATACATGTTTGTCAATAACTTTTTGGTTGTCTTTCTTGTTTTTAAATCAAGCTTTTGTATAGAATGTTTTTCTAGGTATTTTATTATTTATTTTTTGATTTTCTATTACTTTTATTTTCATTTTCATCTTTCTCCCATCTTTTTCCATCTGCCCAATTTTAAGCCCTAGATGTATTCATCTATTCTTTCTGCATTGTAGATATATACATCTTCCATTTATTACGAACCGTTGTATATTTTATAGGATGATGCTAAAGCCCGCTGATACATTGCTTGCAGATACCCCGCAGAAACCAAACAACAGGCACAGGGCATAACGGAACGGCTAAAGGATAGAGTGGACAGGAGAAATAGATAATATAAGGGCTTGTGCGAGGGAAATTGTGAACAGAGAAATTATTTTTATATAATCAGAATTGGCGGCAAGGAATATCATTCTTTGCCGCCTTTCGAAGGTAGTAACTATATTATGAAATTAGCTTGTGAAATATATTGCTGATTCTTATTCAGCAAATGTTTTAGGATTTTCAGTCCTGTTTCCAATTGTTGTAAGGAATCAGGGGAACAAGTTGCAATTCTTATAGCTGTGGATTCAGATTTGCCAACGGTAAAACGGTCAGAACAGAAGATATGAATGCCATTGTCCTTTGCCTGCATTTCCAACTGATAACCGTTATAATGGGCAGGCAGGGGCAGCCATTGGAAGAAGCTGTATTCATTCGGGCAGAGGCTGTCTGGAAAGTATTTTTTATATATCTTGTTCCTTTCTTTTGCCTGTCTTTTTTTCTGCCCTATGATTCTGTCTGCATTGCCGCTTGCAATTAATTCGCTTATAATTTCTGCGTTAAGCAGCGGTATTTTTAAATTTACATTATTAGCCGTTTCCAGAAAGATTTGTCTTAAGCAATCAGGGATAACCATATATGCGCATCTTAAGCCTGCTGAAAGTGATTTTGACAGGCTGTGCAGGTAAATAGTGTTATCTGGTATCAATGTCTGAATCGGTTCCCCTGTATCATTTGCAATAAATCCATAAGCGTCATCTTCCATTAAAATCAGATGGTATTGCTGTATGAGACTGGCAATTCTCCTTTTTCGTTCCATTGACATGACAGTTCCTGTCGGATTATTGCAGGACGGCATGAGGAAGATTCCTTTTATATCCATTATCCTGCACTGCTTTTCCATTAGGTCGGGTATCATTCCATCCTTATCTGCGGCTACTGATATCAACTGGATATTGAACTGTCTGGCTAAGCCGATAAAATTGGAATAAGTATAAGAATCAGTCAGGATTTTATCTCCAGAGCGGAAAAGAGCCAAAAATACAATTGTCAGGGCATTTTGTGTTCCTGCCGTTAGCATGATGTTTTCAGGCTTTGTTTCTATATGGAAAGATTTTAGCCATTTTATAGCGGTCTGTTTGTGCTTGTAAGATTCTGATATGCTGTCAAATTCAAAAAGATACTGGGCAGTATTGCGTTGTATGGTTTTTTGCGCAATATCAGCGACAATCTTATTATACTGGTAAAAAGGTCTGATTATGCCCAGTTCTACGCACCTATTATCTGCTTTATGTAAAGAAGGAATGGCGGCATTGGGGGATACAAATGTGCCTTGCCCTATATTGGCATAGATTAACCCTTTATTTTCACAAATCTTGAATGCACGGGTTATTGTGCTTAGGTTCAAATCAAGAAAGTCTGCTAATTCTCTTTGGGGCGGCAGTTTTGTATTTCCAGCCAGTTTGCCGCTTTGGATATCCTGTTCCAAAAGTTCCGCAATAGATATATAAATTGGTGATTTTAATTTTTCTTTATCGGGTATCCATGACATTGGGTAATTTTCAAAAGAATTAACTGGCAAGCTTTTTCCCTCCCTGCTCAAAATTGTCTTGCATACAATGTTAGCATTGAAAACATACAAAGTCAAGAATACAATCTGTATTGTATGTATTGTGTGCAAACAATACCATGTAACAAAAAGGGATAAATTATATTAGGAAAGAGGTTACGAAATGAAGGATTTAACGAGAGAACATGAGTTAAAGACAATATTTTTATTTTCACTGCCAATTTTGGTCGGCAATCTATTCCAGCAACTATATAATCTTGCTGATACAGTTATTGTAGGTAATTTTTTGGGGAAAGAATGTCTGGCGGCGGTAGGGTTCAGTTTTCAGATCCATTATCTGCTGATTGCCCTTTCTATGGGCATTTCAATGGGGGCAAGCATATTGGTTTCGCGTTATTTTGGCAGTAAGGACATGGAATCTACGAAAAAAATTATGGATACGGGATTTGCTTTCTGCTTTTGCCTCAGTTTAATAATTGCTGTTTTGGGCATATGTTTTTCCTATCGGATTCTGCTTGTCTTCCGGGTGCCGTCCGATTTGCTTGAAGCGGCTGATATATATCTTAAAATTATGTTTATCGGCGTTATCCCCACGTTTGCATATAACGCGCTTACAAATATCCTTCGCGGGATGGGGGATTCAAAAACACCTACATATATTTTGATAGTGGCAGCACTTCTGAATATTGTGCTTGATATATTGTTCATTAAGGCATTCGGAATGGGTGTGGCAGGGGCGGCATTTGCGACTGTGTTATCGCAGCTTTTGTCATTTATCGTTTGTATGGTATATATGAAAATACATTATAGCAGCTTATTTATTAATGTATTGCATTTACAGCTTGACAAGACAGAATTAAAAAAGAGCTTGAAGATAGGTACGCCCGCCATGATACAGCAAGTATTTGTGAGTGTGGGATTTATGTCATTGCAGTTTCTGATTAATGGGTTTGGCACGGATTGCATGGCGGCATATACTGCCGCATCTAAGGTAGATGCTTTTGCAGAAATGCCCGCCTTGAACTTAGGGCAGGCTATGACTAATTTTACTGCCCAGAATTTAGGGGCAAAAAGGAAGGACAGGGTGTTGAAAGGCGGGAAATACGCATTGGTTATGGGGATTGCAGTATCAGCGTGTATTTCTGTTGTCATTGTAATGTTTCCGTCTGTATTTATGTCAATATTCAACAGGGATACGTCTGTTTTGGATATTGGTAACAGTTATCTGAAGATTGTGCCTGCCTTTTATATTATCTTTGCAGCCATGCAGGTATTAAACGGATTGCTTTTGGGATATGGAAAATCATTTGTGCCGATGATTGCTTCCGTATGTTCCCTGTGCTGTCTTCAAGTGCCTGTTGCTATTCTTTTGTCTGGCACAAAGCTTGGTTATAATGGAATCTGGATAGCCGCTCCAATCGGCTGGTTTGGAGGGTTATTAATCCGTGCGATTTATTTTTATCATGTCAGCAAAAAAGAAAACCAATAAAAATACACATAAAGAATTTTACCAAATTTAAATAAATGAGGGACTATCCCATGCTCTCCGTCAAATATCGCCATCTCATTGCCTATACATAAATCAATGCCTCAACTTCTGCCTTACACGGTATGGATGGCGCCGCCCCTTCCCTGCTTACTGCAATGGCAGCAGCTTTCGCAGCCATATTCATAGAATCCCGTAATGTTTTGCCCGACAACAAACTTCCCAAAAAATATCCGGTAAAAGTATCGCCTGCCGCCGTCGTATCCATAACCTCAACCTTATAGATGGGTTGTTCGATATATTCCGTGTGATTCAGGCATATGGAGCCCTTTCCCCCCATGGTCAAAATAATCGTGGCATCTTCCCATCGATTTCTTAGCTTCTCTGCCAATTGTTTCCCATCATACGCCTCTGTAAATTCCTCTCCCAATATTTGAAATGCTTCGATCTCATTGAGAATGAAATAATCGATCTTATGCAATGGTAAGGCAAAAATTTTTTCATCCATAGGCGAAGGATTTAGAACAATTTTCATTCCAATATTTTTCGCCTTTTCCACAATATACGGCAGATGATTGATTTCATTTTGAATCAGCAGATAGTCCGCTTGCGTAAAATGGGTAAATACATTGTCGATCTGTGCCCGCTCAATGGCCTGATTCGCTCCTCCATATAACAATATACAATTATTGCCCTTGATGTCCTTTTGAATAATTGCATTTCCAGTACGAACATCGTCCAATACGCTTACGTATTCTGTATTTACGCCTGCCTTTTCCAATGCCTCTATCAGGAATCTTCCGTCTGTTCCGATTGCGCCCGCATGATAAACGGATATCCCAGTGCGGGCAAGCGCAATCGACTGATTCAAACCTTTTCCGCCGATATATACATGTAAGGCTTTCGCAGACAATGTTTCGCCTGGAGACACAAAGTGGTCTACAGAATACACGTAATCAATATTCAACGAACCGAAGGATAATACGCTCATACCAATTCCCCGCCTGTGTCAACTAAAATTCAATATGTACGTTCAAAATTTGAATTACTTTTTCTGGATCTTTTTCCCGAATTCCCTGAATGATCTCCAGATGTTCCTCCATGCACTTTTCTACATTTTGAAATGCTTTGACCGACATATACTGATAGCGCTTCAAATTCATACCAATGGCATCCATCGCTGTCTTCACAAACCGGTTTTTACTTTTCACAATAATGAGATCATGCAGCATCCAGTCCGCGTCCGCATATTCGTCAACGGTTATATTGTCTCCATTTTTGACCCGCTGATAAAGAGTGGAAAAACGTGCCTCCAAAGACTGAATTTCCTTTTCGGAAAAGGCAAAAACAGCAGTTTTTATGGCTAGAATTTCCAATGATTTTCTGACCTCATAAGCATCGGCGATCTCTTCCGAAGAAATCTCGGTCACAAAAGTACCCACACCATCTTTTACTTCCACCAGGCCTTCGCTTTCCAGGCGCCGGATTGCCTCCCGAATCGGAGTCCGGCTCATCTGAAATACAGTCGTCAGGTAATTTTCTCCGATCATCTCTCCCGCTTTCAGACGGTTGCTCATGATCATCTGTTTTAATTCTTCATAGGCAATCTCCATGCGGCTCTTCTTCTTTATCTTAACCGGCGTTTCCCCTTTCGACCGGCGTTTTTGCACTTCCGCCATCAATTCCCCTCCCCTGCGATACCTAGTTTCGAAAGAGAGCGGTAGAACCAGATCTACCGCTCTCATCATAATTTACTCGTCCCTCTTCTATTCGTCCCAGTTATGGTAGACGTTTTGGACGTCGTCGTCTTCATCCAGCAGGTCAAGGATTCGATTCATCATTTTGATATCCTGCTCATCTGCAAGCTCTACCCAAGTCTGAGGAATCATTGTCACCTCAGCCTCCACCATAGGAATGCCTGCGGCTTCCAGAGCTTCGCGTACTGCGCTGAAATCATCCGGAGCGGTGAACACTTCATAGCTGTCCTCTTCCTCCGCGATGTCTTCCGCGCCGGCATCCAATGCCGTCATCATCAATTCGTCAAAATCCATGCTGCACTCTTCTTTGTCAATCAGGATCTGTCCCTTTTGATCAAACATAAACGATACGCAGCCCTGGGTTCCGACGTTCCCGCCGCCTTTGGTGAACGCATTGCGGACATTGGAGGCCGTCCGATTTTTATTATCGGTCAGGGCTTCCACAATAATCGCCGTGCCGCTGGGGCCATAGCCTTCATATGTAGCCGTCACGTAATTCACATTTCCCATATCGCCGGAAGCTTTTTTGATGCTGCGGTCAATGGTATCATTCGGCATATTGTTTGCCTTGGCCTTCGCAATCACATCGCGAAGTTTGCTGTTATTGGCAGGGTCCGCTCCCCCTTCTTTTACAGCAACGGCAATTTCACGGCCAATCCGGGTAAACACTTTTCCCTTGGCCGCATCATTCTTTTCCTTTTTATGCTTAATATTAGCAAACTTTGAATGTCCTGACATGGATTCTCCTTCTGGCCTGCCGGCCTTATTGTATTCTTAGTTCTGCCGGGCGCACGTTCAGACAGTGTTTCCTCCCATCCGAAGAAACACTGTCCGGACATTACCAGCAATAATTGAGATTATTTTATCATGAAAAAACGCACATTTCAAGTCCTGACGTGGATTATGTATCCAGCTCCAGGCTGACCAGCAGGGCTTGATCCACTTTGTGCAGGTATTCTGAATCCAGATGACAAACTTTTTCCCGCAAACGCGTCTTATCCACGGTCCGCAGCTGCTCTAAAAGGACCACCGAGTCCCTTACCATATTGCAGTTGTAAGCATCCAGTTCTACGTGGGTTGGTAATTTCGCTTTATTCATCTTTGAGGTAATTGCAGCACAGATCACCGTAGGGCTGTGCTTGTTCCCTGTGTTGTTCTGAATAATCAGAACCGGCCGGACGCCGCCTTGTTCGGAACCGACAACCGGACGCAGGTCTGCATAAAAAACATCGCCTCGTCGAATAATCACATTGTTCACACTCCATGTTTCATTTTCCATTCTCCATACGGATGGATTACCTGTAGTATTTCCAATGTATCCCACGTTTATTCCATTTTTTCTTAAAAATCAGACATAGATTCTGGGTATTCGCCGCTCCAAACCACATACAAATTCATAGTTGAAACGGCCGCACAAATCCGACAATTCCTCTACCAAAATTATTGCATTGCCGTCTTTTCCAACCAGCGTCACCTCATCTCCCTCGGATACTCCCGGAATCTCCGTCACATCAACCATAAATTGATCCATGCAAATCCGTCCGAGAATCGGCGCCCTTTTTCCACGAATCAAGACATAGCCTTTATCCGACAAAAGCCGCGGATACCCGTCGCCGTATCCCACCGGTATGGTTGCTACCCGCCGCTTTTCCACTAGCCGTCGGATATGATTATAACTGATTCCTTCTCCCGCCTCCACATCTTTGACATAAACCACCTGGCTTTTCATCTCCAATGCAGGTTCCAGATAAATATCCCGGCCTACTTCCTTGGAAGGATACAGTCCATACATGGCAATCCCTACTCGAACCATATCCATCGCAGCCTCTGGAAGTTCCATAGATGCCGCGCTGTTTGCGCAGTGATGAATCGGAATCGGCGTCGTTCCCGCCTCTACCCGGCGGATAAATTCTTGAAAAGCGGCTAACTGCTCTCTGGTATACGCTTTATCCGCCTCATCTGCCCTGGCAAAATGAGTAAAAATACCTTCCACTTCGACGCCGGCCAAGGTACGAATCCGACGTACGATCTCTATGGCTTCGTCTGTCAAAGGAAAACCGATACGGTGCATCCCTGTATCCACTTTAATATGAATCAACGCGGGCTTTCCCAAACGTCTTCCCAATGTTGCAAGCGCCTCGGCATCGGATTCCTTGAACACAGTAAACCGAATTTCATTTTGAATCAGTTCTTCATAATCTTCCGGCCACGCATAGCCCAAAATTAAAATCGGAGACCGAACTCCCGCTTCCCGAAGATCCAACGCTTCTTTTACGGTGGCTACCGCAAAAAAATCTGCTTTCCCCTCCAAAAAGGAAGCAACTGCAACGGCGCCATGGCCATACCCGTCTGCCTTTACCACCGCGCAGACCTTTGCTGCCTCCGGCAGATGCTCTCGAATCCGTTTCAGATTCCCACTTATTTTTTCCAAATCAATCCGAGCAGCCACCCGTTCACAATATCTCATCATATCCCCCATTACCATTCCTGTTCCTAAAAGGAACAGAATCTATCCTCCGTACGATATCTCCGGCCATCATGGCTCTTTCGCCCCATTCACAGGCCGCCGCATCGCCTGCCAGCCCGTGCATTAAAACACCATAGGAAGCTGCGTCAAAAGGTTTCATTCCTGCGGCCAATAATCCGCCAATGATTCCAGATAGAACATCTCCGCTGCCGCCAGTCGCCATACCGGAGTTTCCACAAGTGTTGACGTATAATCGTCTCCGTCCTTCCGCCACCAGTGTACAGGCATCTTTCAAAACCAGCACCGCCCCAGTCTTTTCGCTAAAAGAACGAGCGATTTCAGGCAAATCCACTACCATATGGGATACCGGCGTTCCAATCAGCCTCGACATTTCTCCCAGATGAGGGGTCAAGATCGTATCCGGCCCCAGGTTAGAAAGCATCTCCCGGTGCAAGGCAATCGTATTTAAAGCATCCGCGTCCACTACCACCGGAACCTTCCGGTACTGCAATACATAGCGAAGCAGGCTGGTCGTCCGGTCACTTATGCCAAGTCCCGGACCGATCACAATCGCCTTCGCCCAGTCGCAGGCCTCCTCCAACAAAGCGAGCGGAAATTCTCCCTCTGTGTATGTGGTAAGAATCGCCTCCGGCAAAGCCGTCTGCAAGATCACCCGGTTCTCTTCGGAAGTCAAGATGCGGACAAGGCCTGTACCGCTTCGATAGGCGGCCTTTCCACTTAGCACTGCCGCGCCAGCCATGTTTTTTGTTCCCGCAATGACCAGCACGCGGCCAAATGTTCCTTTATTGGAATACGCCGGCCTTTTCGGCAGCTGATCTAAATCCTCTTTCTCCATCGTAAACGCTTTTGGCGCCACTGCCAGCCGGCTTACCTCCGGAATCCCAATATCCCGAACTACAACCCGTCCGCAATATTCCTTTCCCGGATACAGTGCCATCCCCAGCTTTTCGCACTGGAAGGTCACAGTCAGGTCTGCCTTTACCGCGCAGCCTAAAACCACGCCTGTGTCTGCAGAAATACCACTGGGAATATCGATGGATACTACAAAAGCGCCCGAATGGTTGATCGCATCCATCGCTTCCTGATAAAGACCCGACACCAAACGGGAAAGGCCCGTGCCAAACAAGCCGTCCACCACAACGCCAATCCGCTTACTTTTAATATATTCTGCCGTCAGCGTCTCGTGCACGGACGGAATCTTTAACTGCTTACAAATTTTCGCCTGAATCCGCCATTCTTCGGTGGCTTTTTGCTGATTCCCAATCACAGCCACAGAAACTTCCCGTCCCTCGGTGGCCAGCATTCTCGCCATGGCCAGACCGTCGGCGCCGTTATTCCCGGTTCCGCACACTATAAGAATCGAGGGTTGTCCGTTCAGACACCCTCGCATCTCTTCCACAGCGGCAGCCGCCGCATGCTCCATTAATACAATTGACGGAATTCCGACGGTTTCGATGGAATAGCGGTCCATACCCCTCATTTCCAAACCATCTGTTAAAAAACGCATAACATCCTCCGCACCGGTAAGCTTACTTTTTCTTGGAATTCAAACGATAGGAAAGCTGCATCAAGCTCTCCGACAAATGCACGTTCTCCACATAAGCGTCCTCCGGCAGATTGAGATCTACATGAGCGAAATTCCAAATGGCCCGAACCCCATAGCTATAAAGTTCCCTGGCCACCTGGATCGCCTGATCCCGTGGAATCGCCAAAGTAACAATCGCAATGTCGTTTTCTTTCAGGAAATTTTCCAGAACTCCCATAGACATGATTTTAATATCGCGTACTCTCTTACCCACCAACTCTGGATTCGCATCAAAAATCCCTTTGATCACAAATCCCTTGGTCTCAAAATTTGAATAGCCGGCCAGCGCTTTTCCCAGGTTACCGCCGCCAATAATAATCATATTGTGAATTTTATCAAGGCCTAAGATCTTCCCGATCTCTGTCCTTAGATACTCCACATTATATCCATAACCTTGCTGTCCAAATCCGCCAAAATTATTCAAATCCTGACGAATCTGAGAAGCGGTTACTCCCATCCGCTTACTGAGCTCATCGGAGGAAATCCGTTCCACACTCTCGCTTTGAAGATCAGAAAGGTAACGATAATATCTAGGAAGCCGCTTAATCACAGCGGCTGAAATTTGTTTTTGCTGCAAGAGGAAACACCTCACTTTCTCTCTATGGGATTCATTATACGTGTTGGAAAAAACCTTGTCAATCCCGTTCTTATTCTATCAGAAGCAGACAAAAAACGCAAATAAAATTTAACAATCTTTACATATCCAAGGCCAGCCGATGACGCTTTGCCAATTCTTCGGTATAATCCTTTTGAAAATAAACGCTATATTGCCCTGCCTCCTGGTGCATCACAAGCGATTCCATGCCATAATCGGTAATCTTGACGCCGTCCAGGGTAAGCGTCGCCGTAAACCGAGCTATCCCACCGAGCATGGTCTCCGAGCGGTCCTGCGCCGATACAAAATTCCCCAGAGAATAATAGACCAACATTTCCCGGCCATCTTCCCCCTTCAACAGTTCCCATGGCTGAATCACGTGTGGATGCGTTCCAATCACAACGTCCACCCCTTGTTCCAGAAAAAGATTCATCCATTTCTGCTGCTGTTCATCCGGCTCCGCCTCATACTCGGTTCCCCAATGAACAAATACCATCACCACATCTGCGTCAGTCCTTGCACGTTTTAGATCGCAGCGCACAGTTTCTTCCTGAAGAGTATGCACCGCATAGGCATTCTCTTTTGGCATAGCCTGTCCATTTAGGATATCCGTATAATTTAGCAAAGCAAAACGAATCCCTCTGCGTTCCAGCAATTGGTACGGCTCGTACTCCGTTTGCTTTGAGGATTGAATCCCAAGGCACATAATCCTCCGGCTCTCACAAGCGCTCACTGTCATATCCACACCCAGGATTCCACGGTCCAGCGCATGATTTGTCGCACAGGTAAGCACATCAAAACCTGCCGCCGCAATGGCGTCCGCCACTTCCGAAGGAGTCCCAAAGCTGGGATAGCCTCCATACATTCCAGGCTCATCCACCAGAGGGGTTTCCTGATTGATCACGGCAACATCCGCCGCCTGTATTTCCTGTTTCACATGCTCATACAAAAAGTCAAAGCTTCCCCGCGCTAGTCCTTCGCGGTAAATCGCCTCATGGAGCAGATTGTCGCCGACTGCCGCAAAACTTACGCTGGTTTCGATCGATTCCAAGCCCCACTGCAGCCAGGCCCAGCCGCTCACATCTCCGTCTCTTTCCTGTATCAACAAATATCTGCGCGTATCGTCATAGGCCCATTTTACCGCATCCACGCCAATATCCGATGCCATCCAGATAGGCGCCATCCTGTTTTCATTCGCTCTCCAATCATAGATATCGATATGCTGGGACCACTCTTTTTCATTGTCTTTCTCTTCTACCCAGAACGGCCTCGCCTTTCCATAGGTCCCAACCCGCCAGCAAAGCAGTATCATTTCCATTTCCTGATCACGGTCAATATCGCACCACAACACATCCTGCACCCGGCACTCGTCCGGAGACTGCCAAAGGATTTCTCCCTGTTTGGATACCGTTACCCGACGATTTTCAAGTATAATTGTTCCCGGTCCTTCTTCGCCTGTCTGAATCTGCCTATTTTGCCAGCAGGCCCAACTGGGAAGCAGAATACCCTCTTTTCGCAGAAACAGGAAGGCAGCAGTTAAAATTACTGCCGCCATCCCTGCAAATATCCAGCTATTTCGCTTTGCGAAATCTTCACTGCATTTTTTCATTTTTTTCCATTACCACTCGCTGGCCACACGATACCCCTGGGTCCATTCCGGCTGAGAAATGGGTTTTTCCCTGCTGTACTCGTTATTTTCGTTGAGCGCGTACCCCATCATCTGACGCCACTCAGTATCCGTCATACGATCGCTCATGGGCCACTCAAACTGGTAGAACGAATAAACGGTTCCGC